>CAVQCX010000031.1:0-76222 GCA_963711095.1 uncultured Gammaproteobacteria bacterium
CAACGCATCTTCGGCGACGAGTGTACGGGCATCGTCAGTCGCGTTGGAACCGGCGTGACCGGGCTCTCGATTGGCGAGGAAGTGGTGGCGGTAGCGCCCGGCTGCTTCGGCAACCTGGCCCGTACTTACGGGGGCCTGGTGTGTCATAAGCCTGACGGTCTCAGCTTCGAACAGGCGGCGACCATCCCCATCGCGTTCCTTACCGCCGATTATGCGCTCACCGAAGTGGCGCGCCTGCAGCCTGGCGAGACCGTGCTCATTCATGCGGCCACAGGTGGCGTCGGCCTTGCCGCCGTGCAGATTGCCCTGCGGATCGGTGCAATCGTGCTCGGAACGGCCAGTCCGGACAAACAAGAAATCCTCCGCGCGATGGGCGTCAAGCACGTCTTCCATTCCCGAAACCTTTCCTTCGTCGACGGTGTGCGCCGCGCCACCGGCGGCGAAGGCGTAGACGTCGTTCTGAACTCCCTGTCCGGAGAATATCTGGTACGAAGTCTGCAGCTGGTGAAGCCGCTCGGCCGATTCGTCGAGATCGGCAAGAAGGATATCTTCTCCAACGAATCTCTGGACCTCGAAAGCTTCCGTTCTGCTGTCTCCTTCCACGCCGTGGATCTGGCTCGCGTCATTGCCAGCCGCCCGGCCTGGATCGGCTCTCGCCTGGCGCGACTCCTCGAGGGCTTCGACGCCGGGGCGTATCGGCCCTTGCCGCACCTGGATTTTTCTGTAAATGCAGTTTCTGACGCGTTCCGTCTGATGGCGCAGGGCAGGCATCGCGGAAAGGTCCTGATCACCTTCGCTCAGGATCAGCCGCCCGACGCCATACGCAGCGCGGACGCGTGCGCGATCCGGTCACAAGCGTCCTATCTGGTCATCGGCGGGCTGACCGGATTCGGATGGGCGACGGCGCGCTGGCTGGTCGGTCAAGGCGCGAAGACTCTGGTGCTGGCAAGCCGCAGCGGTGCGTCGACGCCAGATGTCATGGCAGCGATCGAGGACTGGCGTGCCAGCGGGATAGAGGTACGCATAGCGCGATGCGACGTCGCCGACGCGGCGTCGGTGCACGCGCTCGTCGATGACATGGCCCGGGAGATGCCGCCGATACGCGGTGTCTTCCACTCCGCCATGGTGCTGGAGGACGAGCCGATAGACAGGGTCTCCCGGGAGTCGTTCGCCCGCGTGGTGGCTCCCAAGGTCCAGGGCGCCTGGAACCTGCATTGTGCGACCGAGCCGCTCGATCTCGACCACTTCGTCTTGTACTCCTCGTGCGCAACCTTGATCGGCTCGGCCGGGCAAGCGAGCTATGTCGCGGCTAACCGTTTTCTCGAGGCCCTCGCCGCGATGCGTCGTGCACGCGGCCTCCCCGCCCTCGCGGTTGGGTGGGGACCGATTGCAGACTTCGGCGTCGTATCCGAGCGCCCCGCACTGGCGCACTATCTTGAGGAGGTTGGTCTCGGCTGTCTGCCCGGCAGCAATGTGTTCGCCTGGCTCGAGTTTCTGCTGCGCAGAGATGTCGGCCCTGTCTACGTAGCCCAGATCGACTGGGCGAGATACGGTGAGGCCAATCCGCGCGCGGCCGGGTCGAGTCGGTTCGCCGAGTTAATCACGCGACCCCAGTCGGCCGACGCCTCCGGAGAGCTGGCGAGGCTCCTGGCCGCGGCCTCACCGTCAGAGCGTCGCGGCATCCTGGAAGCGCACCTGCGCCGGATCGTCGCCTCGGTCCTCGGCGCGCCCGAAGGCACGGTCGATTGGGACACGTCGCTTTCCAATCTCGGTCTCGATTCGCTGATGGCGTTCGAGCTCAAGATCAAGATCGACGCGGAGCTCAAGGTCGATCTCCCCCTGGACAGACTCGGTGCAGGCGCCGGCGTCGCGCAGCTGGCCGAGACGTTGCTCAACGAGTGGCAGCATCGCGAGCCCTGTCGGGCGGCTCCACCCCCGACTCCTTCGGCTGCGTCGACCGAATCGGAAGACGCGGACGCGTTCTTCCATGTGGTTACGCAGACAACGGCCAAGGAGTTGGAGAGACTTCATCTTGACGCAGCCGCATTGACCTACCTTCCTGACAAGCTGGCCACTGTCGGGGGTCTGAGCGACGAGGCCTTGGAGCGTCTGTTTGGTGTCGATCCCTTCGTCAGCAATTATTTCGAGACGCCGTTCGGACGAATTGGGGCGGTGACTTTGCCGGTGCGCAGCAAGGGACTGTTCCAGGGCCGCCACAGCATGGATCTCGTCCTGCGCGCGCTGGCGCTCGCTCAAGCGCGCGGCGCGCGCTGTGTTTCCCTGACCGGCCTGATCCCGTCCGCCACCGAGCACGGACTGGCGATCGCGGCGGCGCTGGAGGGCGACCGCAGCCCCGTGCTCACCACTGGACACGCGACGACGACGGCGGCGGTAATACGCACCTTGGAGAACATGGTTGCTGTCACGGGACGCGACCTCGGCAAGCAGCGCGTGGCTGTGCTGGGCCTGGGCTCGATCGGACAGTCGTGTGTGCGACTCATGCTCCGGGTGCTTCCCCACCCTCCGGAGCTGGTCCTTTGTGACCAATTCGTCAAGCTGGACGTGTTGGAAGCTTTCGCTCGCACTATTCGGGCCGAGCACGGATACAAAGGGCGGGCTCGCGTGGCGCCCTCCGCAGGCGTCGTCCCGGACGAGGTATACGCCGCCGACGTCATCCTCGCCGCGGTCAGCGTTCCCGAGGTGCTCGACGTGCACAAGCTGCGGGCAGGGACACTGGTGGTGGACGATTCCTACCCTCCGGCGTTCGACCTCGCAGCTGCGATCCGGCGCATCGAGGAACGCGCCGATATCCTGTTCAGCAATGCCGGGATGTTACGTCTGCCCTCCGCCTTCCACGAGACCCTGGTTCTGCCCGAGGGCGGACAGGCCGAAGTGGAGGCGTTTGGAGTCGCAGCTTTCCGCGAGGAGATGAGGCGCGACCCCAGCGAGCTTACCGCGTGTGTGCTGTCGAGCGCGCTCACTGGTACCCGTCCTGGATTCGGTCCCACTCTCGGGCTCGCAGATCCGTCCGAGTTGGAGAGCCATTACAACGGGCTGGCTCGCATCGGTGTCGGTGCCGCCAGGCTGCAGTGTGGGAGCTACTTCGTTTCCGATACCCTGGTCCATCGCTTTGTGGAGCGCTTTGGCGGCCACCTGGATCGGTCAAGAGAAGGAGAAACAGCCTATGTTCCGGCGTAGTGAGGATTTTGCCTTCGCACGCATGCTGGAGGACAACTGGCAAGACGTGCTGGAAGAATATCGGCTGGTCGCTCGCCAGCTGCACGCCTGGCCGGAGAAACAATACTACGACGGCAATTGGACCACCTTCGGCCTCTACGCCTTCGGACACAAACGCCCGGCAAACTGCGCCTTGTGCCCGCGGACAACCCGCCTGGTAGAAAAGATCCCGGGCATGGTGATGGCAGGCTTCTCGCGCCTGGCACCGGGCGCGCACATCCTCCCCCACCAAGGCTACGGGGGTTGGGCGAGATATGTACTGCGCTGCCACCTCGGCCTTATCGTGAACGAGAAGTGTGGACTGCGGGTCGGTGATGAAACGAGCCGGTGGGAGGAAGGAAAGACCCTCATCTTCTGCGACGCGCTGGAGCACGAGGCTTGGAATTTTGGAGACGCCGAGCGAGTGGTGCTGCTGCTGGACTTTCGTAACCCGGAATTCCGATGGCGGCTTCTCAACCCTGACCTTACGCCGGAGATCGAACAGTACATCCTCGAGCAATGGTCGGACATGGGGGTGAAAGAAAAGATGCATTACTGGGCTTGGCGCGCATTCAATCACCGACAGCGTCGACATCGGCCACCCAGGTGAGCGCGTACGTATCGCGTCGTATAAAAGGGGACGGAGGGATTAAAATTTGACCACTCCGTCGGCCTCTCGTACGGCTATTGCCTGACGCTGCTCTAGGTCGCCGAGCGGGAGATCGTGTTGCTCGACTTGGGCACCCACGATGAAGTTTACCGGTGAGAGCGATTTATAGCACTCGATAGCCAGGACACCCTCCTTAAGAGTGAGGTGCCGGAGGGCTCATATTGGGGGTGTCATCGTAGCCGGGAGGCTGCTTAAAACGCCAATTCTGATCGAAAAACGGGCGATCTGACGGGAAATAGCAAGCCCTTTTGGGGCTAATGCTGGCGGAAATCAAGCGGTTAGCTTGGTCCGACCCCGACCAACGAGAACAGGGATCCTCACGACCAGGTATTCCTTGATCTGGCTATCGCGGCTGGCGCGGATCTTTTGGTTATCGGCGACGCCGCGGGAGACCCAAGGAAGGTGTTCGGTGGCGGGCGGGGGACTTACCCCCCAGGAGGGTTATGCCGGTCGCGCGGCAATCCGCCGGGCACTGCCCTTGGGCCGCGATCTACCCGTCCTTCTGCACCGATGCCCCAGGGGCCCGACGGCGGTCATTCCCGTAGAACAATGCGGGCGAGCGCAGCGGAAGATAATGATAGGAGCCTGCAATGCGTGAACGGACTCTGTCCACCCTCAAAGAGACCTTCGGCCATGATCGATTCCGGCCCGGTCAGGAAGCGGTCATAGAGCAGCTGCTGGCGGGGCGCTCGGCGGCGGCGGTGTTCCCGACCGGGGGCGGCAAATCCATCTGCTACCAGCTGCCCGCCTTGCTGTTGCCCGGTGTTACCCTGGTCGTCTCTCCGCTCATCGCCCTGATGAAGGACCAGATCGACGCCCTGACCGCGCGAGGTGTCGCGGCCCGGCGGCTGGACTCCACCTTGGATGGGCAAAATTATCGCGAGGTGATGACACAGCTTCGCAACGGCGAGCTGCGGCTGCTCTACGTCGCCCCCGAGCGGTTCAACAATGAACGGTTCCGGGAGGCGATCGCCCGGGTGCATGTCTCCCTGTTCGCGGTCGACGAGGCCCATTGCATCTCCGAGTGGGGTCACAATTTTCGGCCCGATTATCTCAAGCTGGCGAGCTTCGCGAAGGTCATTGGGGCCGAGCGCGTCCTGGCGCTCACCGCCACCGCCACACCGCGGGTGCTCGAGGACATTTGCCGGGTCTTCGCTATTGCTCCGGAATGTGCGGTGCGCACTGGCTTCTACCGGCCCAATCTGCACCTGGTGAGCACCCCGGTCACCGCCCAGGATCGGGACGCCGTGTTGCGTACGGCCCTCGAAGACCTCCCGCCCGGGCCCACCATCGTGTACGTGACCCTGCAGAAGACCGCGGAATCCCTGGCAGGGCGGCTCGCCGAGGCGGGCTGGCCCGCGCGCGCCTATCACGCCGGGCTCGAGGACGAGAAGCGCGCCGAGGTGCAGGAGTGGTTCATGGGCTCGGACCACGCCCTGGTGGTGGCCACCATCGCCTTCGGCATGGGCGTAGACAAGGCGAACATCCGCTATGTCTACCACTACAACCCGCCGAAGAGCCTGGAGAACTACGCCCAGGAGATCGGTCGCGCGGGGCGGGATGGCGAGCCGTCTGTCTGTCAACTGCTGTTTTGTCCCGACGATCTCAATGTGTTGGAGAACTTCATATACGGCGATACGCCCTCGGAAGAGGCTGTGGGCGGGCTGGTCCGGGACCTGTTTGGGCGGCAGCCGAGCTTCGACCTCGCGCTCTACGAGCTGTCCAGCCGCCACGACATACGCCCGCTGGTGCTGCGTACTCTGCTCACTTACCTGGAGCTGGATGGCCTGTTGGAGGCGGGAACGCCCTTTTATGAGGGCTACAAATTCAAGCCCCTGCGAAGCTCCAAGGAGATCCTCGAACGCTTCGAAGGGGAGCGTCGGGACTTCCTGCGGGGCCTGCTTGGCCAGGCCAGAAAGGGGCGCACCTGGCTGAGTGTCGACCCGGCGGCCGCGGCCGCCGCACTGGGCTGTCCGCGGGAGCGGATCGTACGCGCACTCGACTGGCTCGGCGAGCAGGGCATGCTGGAGGTCCAAGCCGCGGGTGTCCGGCACCGCTATCGGCGCCTGCGCCTGCCCGATGACCTCGATCAGCTCGCCGCCGAGCTTTATCAGCGTTGTGTCGTGCGCGAGCAGGCCGAGCTGGGTCGGCTGCGCCAGGTGCAGGGGCTGGTCGCATCCAGGCAGTGTCACTCCGCCATGCTAGCCGCCCACTTCGGGGAGACCCTCGAGGCGCCCTGCGGCCATTGCGGCGCCTGTCGTGGCGCGATCAGTCCTCCGGTCGAGCGCACCGGTCGGCCCGTTCGTGCGGGCCTGGCCGATGAGCTCGCACCGCTGCTGGCCAGCTACCGGGAGGTTTTGGCAACTCCCTTGGCCATAGCCCGCCTGCTGTGCGGCATTACCTCGCCGAAGCTCAGCCGGTCCAAGCTCACCGGACACAAGCTGTTCGGTGTCCTGGCCGACCTGCCGTTCGGGCAGGTGATGGGGTGGGTCGAGAGTCAGCCCTTTGGACAGCTTGATGGCACCGAGCTGCGGTCAGCACCACCAGGACAGCCGCCGTACGCGTGAGCTGCCACAGGGCTGATACGGGGGGTCATACGGCGGGTGTCCTCTTAGTGCTAACGACGTGGTCGACGCCGGGCCTGCCCAGGGCATCGACTGGGGCGGGCTGCACAGCTGTTTTCCGGCGACAGCGGGGTGCCGCTGATCCGCTATCACATCGCCGACCAGGGCGGGGTGATGGGCTTCGAGGAGATGCTGGACTTCCTCGCCGGCCAGGGCTTCGACCGGGAGGCGGCGCTGGCCAGGTCGGGAGAGGTCCACCCGCTGCCGTTCCTGTGGGTGTTCGGCCGCTCGCACTTCGCGGTCTCGTTTTTCGGTGCCGATGTCTACCCGGAGAACCTGAGCGTGGGGCTGGAGCAGCCGGCAGTGCGCGACTGGGTCATGGGCAAGTTCGTGCTGGAGGTGGTCGATGACGCGGACCGCAACCGCCACCTGCAGGTGACCGTGGAGCTGGCGCCGGGAGAGCAGGGCGGCGGGCTAGCAGGACACCCCCATCGGCAGGGCCCGTACGGTGGGCGTTCTGGCAAGGCCGTTTTGGCTTCAGTAGGTATAGTGGTACCGGAGCTGAGCGATGAAGATATGGTCATTCACTACTTTATACACGATGCGGTGCTCATCGTTAATTCGCCGGGACCAATATCCCGACAAGGCATGCTTCAGCGGTTCAGGCTTGCCAATGCCTTCATGAGGAGTCCGCTGGATCTCTTTGATCAAGAGATTGATTCTCTTGAGCATCGCTTTGTCTGTCTGCCGCCAGTACAGGTACTCGTCCCAAGCAGTACTTGAAAACGTCAACTTCATTCCACCAGGTCTCGCTCAGCTCCTTTTCCTGCTTCAAGCTCGGCAGTGGATTCGAGCAAGCGCCGAGCGTTGGCTGGTGACCGGAGCACGTATGCCGTTTCTTCTAACGCTTGATAGTCTTCGAGTGAGATCAGGACCACAGGAGACTCTCTTTTCCGGGTAATGATCACCGGATCATGATCATTGCAAACTCTCTCCATAGTTTTGGCCAGGTTGGCGCGGGCGACGGTATAGCTGATGGCATCCATAGCAACCTCGCGGAGCATTATGGTACAGAAAAACGTACAGATATTCTAGGAGCACATGATACGGGGGTCAACCAGGACGACAAACAACAGGACACCTGCCGTTTTACAGCTCCTCAAGGGGGCGATTCACATTGAGTTGGGCTTTCAACGGGGCCGGTGCGCGTCATAGAAGCGCATGAGACGCTGCGAAGCGACGCGGGCAAGCCTGGCGGATTTGGCGGCGGTATGCCGTGTTTCGTGGGTACACCATACGGTGGGTTGTCCGGGTGGGGCTCCAACGTCTAC
Organism: uncultured Gammaproteobacteria bacterium; assembly: GCA_963711095.1. Taxonomy (GTDB): domain Bacteria; phylum Pseudomonadota; class Gammaproteobacteria; order Chromatiales; family Chromatiaceae; genus CAVQCX01. Next base: position 7,782 of record CAVQCX010000031.1, read on the forward strand.
CCGGAGAACGTGGTAGTGGGGCTGGAGCAGTCGGCAGTGCGCGACTGGGTCACCGGCAAGTTTGTGCTGGCGGTGGTCGATGACGGAGACGGCAACCGCCGCTTGCAGGTGGCCGTGGAGCTGGCGCCGGGGAACGAGTGGGGCGACCAACGGGGCGGGGCGATTGCCGAATCGATCGAGCGCCACCTGGCCCGGCTCAACGGCGAGTACGCCCACTACGTGCCGCCGGAGTACCGGCCTGCGGGAGTGGGCGGGGACCCAAAACGATCTGGGCAACGCCCCAGGTGCTCGGGGAGCCCGGGCGCGGCAGCGAGCGGCTGGAAGAGGCGGTGACGGCGTGCAGCACGGCGCTCAGTACATTCGAAGCCGCGGGAGTGAGCTACTATATCTCGGGCACGGGAGGGAATCTGGAGCGGGTCCAGGGGCTGTTGGAAGAGCGCCGAAGCGGGAAAATGGATCTGACCCCTTAACCGTCAATCACATTTTTCGATAAGGGAGTTTCCCATGAACACTACTTTACGATCCATTGTTGCCATGGTCAGCATTGTTACCACGGGCATGACGATGGCGTTTTTGCCGTCGGTCACGAATGCGAGTAACGCCACACAATTCATGAATGGCGGAGAGTACTGCTTTCGCATTGGTGGCTCCATTCCTGGCGGATGGACGACAACGCTCAAAATGGTTGTTAGTCGGGTCCGAAGGCATGGTATTGGTCATTTCCGGGATGCGGCGCCGTCCAACATTGCTCATGTGGATGCCGTGGAGCATGGTATACAGGCAACGTATCCTCCGAATACCTACGTTACGCCGTTGACCGGTTCCGCGACTATTGCCAGTCTATTGTCGGGCGACGACGAGCTCCAGATCAGCTTGAGCGGTTCCGACCTTGGTGTCGAGGCCGTCGGCGGCGCCACCGGCATCTGGATCAGCAGCCAGGCGATAACGCTGAATCTGCTTGATTTGACGGGGCACGATACGGGATACAAGACTTTTACTCCTGTTGAATCTGGCCAACTGGGCGAAACCAATAGATACGCCATCGACGAGACCATGACGCCCATTTCTTGCAGTGATTTTTGAAAGGGAGGGGGACAGGCTTGTTTGTGTTTCGCACCGCCACGCTCCAGGCGTCGCTGCCCTCCAGTGGTGCGGCCCCCTGGGGCGTCTCCTGGCCCCGCTCAATGACGGGCTGTGTGAGAGCTATGAGTCCTACATGTTTGTTACCCTTACCGTAGGCTACATGGACCGGGAGCGCACACGTGGAGTGCTCGCCTGCGGTGGTCATGACGCCCCGATTGTGCGCGAGCCGGGCGGCGCCACTGCGCCACTGGTGGTGCAGGGTGGGCCGGCGCTGGGTCTGCTGCCAGGGGCGCAGTTCCCCGAGACCGAGCTTCGACTGGCTCCCGGGGCCGGCATGCTGGGCTACACAGATGGGGTGACCGAAGCCAGAGACGGTGACGGTCAGCGTTCTGGTCAGGCGCGGTTGCTGGCCACGGTCGCTGCCGCCAGCAATGTACCCGAGGATGTAGGGTGGGAGGTCGTCGACGCGGTGCTGGAGCTCATGTCCGGCCATGAGCACTCCGAGGACATCGCCGTGTTGGCGCTGCAATAAGAGGCGGCGATGAAATCCGATGCGCGTGATTCTGAGCCCGGCGGCAGCGAATCGATGATCGTGCTGGACTTGGCGCCGGACCTTGGGGAGCTGGAGCGGGTCAAAGACCTCATCGAGCGTTTCCAGACGAGCCATGGGCTACCGCCTGACGTGGGACAGGCGCTGATGCTGGTGGTCGAGGAGCTGCTGGTGAACATTATCAGCTACGGCAATTTGACGGATGAGGTGGGCTGCATCCGCGTGGCACTGGGCTGCGACGGGGATGTAGTGGTTGTGGAGCTGCGGGACAAGGCTGCCGCGTACGATCCCTTCGGCACCGCGCGGCCGGATCTCAGCCGGACGGTCGACGACGCGCCCATCGGGGGGCTCGGTGTGCACCTGGTGCGGCACATGAGCGATCGGCAGGAATACCGGCGTGAGGGGGAATGGAACGTGACGCGCGTTTACAAGATCCTGAAATAGGGGAGCAAGCAGCATGTCGACATTGACGACACGGGTAGAACAGGATCCGGACGGTAAGATTCGGGTCATGTTGGGCGGCAGTCTCGATACCAATACAGCGCCCCAGTTCAAGACCACCATGGACGAGGTGCTCAAGCGCCCGCCCGAGTTTCTAGTGCTGGACATGCAGGATCTCGGCTACATCAGCAGCGCCGGCATCCGAGAGGTGTTTCGGGTAGTAAAAACGGTGCGCGGCAAGGGTGGCGTCGCAGCGATGGCTAAACTGCAACCGTCCATCCGCAAGGTGTTCGACATCATCAACGCCCTGCCGGACATCCACATATTCGCCAGCTACGACGAGATGGACGAATACCTGGACCACATGCAGCGGCAGACGCCGAGGGAATGAGCCGGATTCCGACCGACCTTGTGACGGCCGTTATACTGTGACCGGCAAGCCGCCCCGATCAGGCCCCGATCGGGGTCGGACCATGCCAACCGACTGATTTTCCTTCGAAATCGCTGCACAAAAGCAGGGTTTGAGGCCTTACGACGCGCATTTTGCTGCCGGAATTGAGTTGGTAAGCGCTGGTGCCTTGCCGGGACACCAACCGTACGCTGCGCACGGGGTGCCACAACGCTCATACGCTGGGTGTCCCGTTAGCTGCCAACCGCGGATCTGCTGCCTTTCGTCCGCAACGAGCGCGAGCCCGTTCCCAAAGGAATCCCGGTCCACCTCGGCCCGCTGTCAGGATACCCACCGTACGCGCGGCGTGCCACGGGGCTCATACGGTGGGGAGGCTAAAAGGGTGGGTGTCCCGATAGTCGCCGATAGTCGGCGGGCCCCCAGGCAAAACGCAAGACCAGCACGCGTGAGATCCCCCATGCATTCCGCCACCGAATCCCTGCGCACCCTCCTTGCAGACGACGCCATAAAGGTGATGCCCTGCTGCTTCGACGCCCTGTCGGCTCGGCTGGTCGAGCAGGCGGGCTTCGCGCTGACGTTCATGAGCGGCTTCGCTACCTCGGCGGCCCGGCTCGGTCTGCCGGACACCGGTCTGATCTCCTACGGCGAGATGGTCGATCAGGCCCGCACCATCTGCGGGGCCGTGCGCATCCCGGTGATGGCCGACGGCGATACCGGCTATGGCAACGCCGTGAACGTCAAGCGCACCGTATGCGGCTATGCCCAGGCCGGGTGTGCCGCGGTGATGATCGAGGACCAGGTCTGGCCCAAGCGTTGCGGCCATACCCGGGGCAAGCAGGTAGTGGATACCCGTGAGGCACTCGCCCGCATCCGCGCCGCCGTCGACGCCCGAGACGAAGGAGCGGACATCCTGATCCTGGCCCGCACCGATGCGCGCGCCATCCACGGGCTGGACGAGGCCCTGCGCCGAGCAGAGGCCTTCCGAGAGGCCGGCGCCGACATCCTGTTCGTGGAGGCGCCGACGAGCGAGCAGGAGATGCGCCGCATCTGTGCGGAGGTGGGCGGCATCCAGATGGCCAATATGTTGGAGGGCGGCGCGACGCCCTTCCTCGCCCCCAAGGACCTGCAGGCGATTGGCTATCGCATCGCCGCGTACCCGCTCACCCTGCTTTCCTCGGCGGTGAAGGCGATGCGCGGCGCACTCGCCGACATGCGCTCCGGTCACCACCCAAACGAGCGGCTCGTGGCCTTTTCCGAGCTGAGAGAGATCCTCGGGTTCGAGGACTATTACAGGGAGGAAGAGCGGTACCTTTAAAGGCAGCTCTTATTTCGATCCCAACCCCGTCGGGGCCTGCCTCGCCGAGACCTGGGAAACGTCCGATGACACGTCGATCCAGGCACGCATACACATACTACGAGCCGCAAAGGATAGTAGCTACCAAGTTGTACGGACGTGTCTGTAGGCGATGATCCTGGCGTCGGCCGTGACCAGTGGCGCAGCGACGTGCCGCGCCAGCGCCACGATCATCCGGTCAGCCGGATCAGGATGAAACTCTCCCGGCAGGCGTGTCGACTGGACAGCGATGGCATTATCGACAGGCACGAACCGCACACCTTCGATCTCCCTGATCGTGGCCAGCCAGTCGTCGACGTTGCTTGTCAGGGTCAGGCGCCCTTTCTGAGCCAGCAGCGCGATCTCCCAGGCCGATATGGATGAAACCAGGATGATGCCGTTCTCGTCCCGTTGCTCCCTGTCGATGGCCGCCTCCGCGGCTTTCGACAGGTTCGAGCCGCCGTTGACCCACCACACCAACGCATGGGTATCGAGGACGATCAAGCCGAAGCCTCCCACTCGTCCGCGCCTACCGGTTCGGTGGGCGCCTCATACTCCACCACGGTGCCGTTCAGCCGCTCAAGCGGGGAACGCCGATCCGAACGGAACCGACGGACCTCCACCGTCGGGCGGCCGTTGTCGGTGATCACCACCGGTTCCCCGGTGGCCTCAACCTGGCGCAGATATTCCAGCGCCTTCGCCTTGAACTGCGATTTGGACACCTGCTCGGAATGCATACTCGGCACCTACAGCGTATGGTCATGCTGACTGGTCATCAGTGTAAAGGGCAGTCATGACTATAGCAAGTGGTCACGAGCGGCCGATACAGAACCGCCATTTCCACGGCGGCCCCGCCGATGTCCGCCTCGCCCCTGTCTACGACCCGGAACCGATACGCTTGGCGGCGACGTATATCCCATTGACATATCCCTATTGCCGCCCCATCCTGTAAGCGGAGAGCCGAGAGGAGATATCGATGGCTACAGAGCATACCAAGGTCTTCGTCAGCAACCGCAGCCAGGCCGTGCGCCTGCCCAAAGCGGTGGCCTTGCCGGATAACGTCCGTGAAGTGGATGTGATTGCGCTGGGAGATATTCGCATCATCACCCCCAGTGGGCACCGCTGGGATGACTGGTTCGACGGGCCCGGGGTCAGCGACGACTTTATGGCCGAGAGAGAGCAGCCAGAGGATCAGCCGAGAGAGGGCCTCTAGTGCTCAAGTACCTGCTCGATACCAACATCGTCATCTACACCCTCAAGAATCGACCGGAGAAGGTCCGCGAGGCATTCAATCGCCACGCGGATCAGCTCTGCGTCTCCACGGTGACCCTGGGTGAGCTGGTCTATGGTGCCGAGAAGTCCCAACAGCCGGAGCGCAACCTGGCCGAGGTGGAAAGTTTGGTTGCCCGCCTGCAGGTGTTGGCATTCGACTCGGATGCAGCGATCCATTTCGGCCAGATTCGCGCAGAGTTGGCGCGATCCGGACGCCCCATCGGCCCCTATGATCTCATGATCGCCGGCCATGCCCGTTCCCGTGGCCTGGTGCTGGTGTCCAACAATGTTCGCGAGCTCCAGCGCGTGCCGGGACTGAGGCTCGAAAACTGGGTAGGCGATTGACCGCATAGGGCTCGTAGGACCCGCGGTACGGGTCTCCCACAAGCGAAGCCGCTGAATGCTAGGAAGCGAGATCCCGCCGACAAGCTGTAGCAGCGTTCTTCGCTGAAATGCTTGATTGCAAGATCTGACCCCGTCCTCGTAGGATTCTGTCAGGGTGTGTTTGCTCTTTCCGTCCTCGAACCTTCCTCATTTCCCTTCTCCCCCTTGTCCGTCCAGGCCGGGAGCCCCATCAAGGCTCGCCAGTGATGTGCGATGTCCATCCGGCGCGCTAGCCAGACATGATCTGTCGCACGGGCGTGTTCGAGGAACCTTTCAAGCCCGGCGATACGGCCAGGTCGACCTATCAGACGAGGATGAAGGCCGACAGACATCATGGCAGGCTTGCGTTCGCCCTCTCGCCAGAGAGTGTCGAAGGCGTCGATGCAATACTGTCCAAAATCTTCCGCGTGCACGAAATTACCACCAGCCATATAGCGCATATCATTTGTATCGAAGGCGTAAGGCACAACTACATGGCGGCGGCCCACAACCTCGACCACGTGGGGCAGGTCATCATTATAGGCGTCTGAGTCGTAAAGGAACCCACCTTCCTCGACGAGCAGTCGCCTCGTGTTAGGGGACGGGGCGCCCTTGGTATGCCAGCCGACCGGACGGACTCCCGCCGCATTCTGAATGCACTCGACGGTTCGTGCGATTATCTCTCTCTCGTGAGCTTCGCTCATTTCGGCGTGGCGTTCCCACCGATAACTATGACAAGAGATCTCGTGGCCGCGTGTTACAACATCCTTCGCCAACCATGGCGTTCGCTCTACCGCCCGGCCGGCAGCACTCACAGTACAGGGCGCCTGGTAGCGCTCCAAAGTACGCATTATCCGCCAGTATCCGACCCGCGGCCCGTATTCGAAGTGTGACGCCAAGCAATAGTTAGGGACTCCATCGACCGGCTCTACGATCTCGTAAATCGCCTCGTTCCGCTCGTCCCCGTCGGCTAACGACAATTCCGATCCGGCCTCCACGTTCACCACGAGTGACACAGCGACTCGAGCATTCCCAGGCCATCTCGCGTCAGGTGGATTGCCCCCATAGCCAAGAAAATCACGAGGGTACAAAGGTGCATCGACAACGGTCATAAGCTCTTTCCTCCGTTCTGCAGGTAATATCCGATTCGGGTCTTGCAATTAAGCATTGTGTGTCTTTTTTCGATGCACAGGCGGAGCCGAGCTGAGCTGAAATACGACGTTGCGGGGGGCGGCTTTCTTATTGTAGCATTGTTCCTAATGGCCATCGTTTGACGGTGTTCGAGCCACTACGGAGCTCAGGAAAACGGGACAGAGTTTTCTTCTGTGAAAATACATCTGTCCCCATTTCGCCGGCAGTTTCACTATGGTCGGCGCTTCCGCGTCATGATCCCTCGCCCCGCTACGGATCTGTGCTCAGTAACGTGGAGGTAGATCTGCTCCATTTTGTCTGGTGCGACGATCCGACAGAGCATAATCCCATCGTCGTCCACCATGTACACCGACTCGTTGTCAAATCCTATGACGCCCGATACGGTTTCTTTCCTTTTCTTCGAGGACTTAATACCGGAAAACCTGAATCCTTCTTGCTCATCAATAGTTACGACAAAGTCGACGCTGACGTAGCCTTCTCGTGCATCGACGTGTCTCTCTGGGGGCAGCTCGGCTTTGTTACTATGGAGCACTGCATCAGTCTTCATCACCCACTCGCCCTTCAAGTCCGGAATATCGGACCCGGCGAACGACGTCACAGGCACGATCGCCGTGATGAGAAGAGCCGCTGCTAGAGTAAGTGCACGCATATTCGCCTCCTGGTGAGCCGATGACCGGCTGCTTGTCAATGTACCACTTGTAGCAGGATATTCAAGAACTTCGCCCCGCGGAGGCGCGGTCGCCCCTTGCTCAGCCGCGAAGTGGTGGTGAATCTCATCAGCAACACCACCATAGCTTCGGGATTAGAGATTCACGCTGAATTGGACGAGAACACCTACGAGGCTGGAATCAAGGTCTCGGATGAGGAACTTGCTGGCCTCGCGATCGAGCAAGACAATTTCCACGGTGAGTGGAACTATAAGATCAACCCGCGCCCGCCGACCAATCCAGCCTAAAACGTACACGTGATTTCTGCTTGACTCCTAAACAGCATATACAAGCAGGCGGGTTGGAGGTAAGTGAGCAATGAGATATGCCGTTGTTATCGAGAAGGCGCAATCGAACTATTCTGCATACGTGCCTGATCTTACCGGATGTGTCGCTACGGGCTCTAGGATCGAAGAAGTTGAGAAGGAGATCCGGGAAGCGATCGAGCTCCATATCGAAGGTATGCGGCAAGATGGGGTGCCTATTCCTCAGCCGAGCAGTTGTGTGAAATACGTTGAGGTGGCTGCATAGCGTCAAGGCCGGACGATACTCGGGTCGCGGGTCGGATTCGAGCTATGAGCGGAATTCCGATGGTGGGCTGTGTTAGGCCAAACATGGGATGCTATTAGGCGAGACCTGACCCCGGTTCCTGCGTTTCCTGTGCCAAGAAGAGAGACCCCATTGACATTTCCGTGTTAGCTGCTCCCTCATAGCACCACGAGGCAAAAGACAAGACCCGACCCCGATCGTATTCCAACAACGACAGATTCGCCTGCCGGGTGTGCAGCACGAGGTGGTAGTGGTTGCCAATCAGGCAGTAGGCCAGGGCCTCGGCATCGAAACAAGAGAGTGCCTGCGCGACGACCGCCAACAGACCCTGCCTTGTCCTCGTCATCGACAAAGATGTCTTCGCGCCGATCACCACGGGAGGTGACGTGATAGACGGCGCCGGGGAATTCGATGCGCAGTGGCCGAGCCATGGCGGAAGGCTACGCCAGGAGGGGGCAAAACACAAGGCCTGACCCCGTACCCGCGTACTGCTGAGAAACACGTCTTCGGGAATGATCTCGACCATACGCTCGGCGACCCGGAAGCCGTGCTGGGCGTCGTGCAAGGTAAAATCGGTTGCGGCGGTGCCCCCTTGCTGGAGCACGGCCTGAATCCGTTCCATACAGGACTTGAGTAGGTGCTTGGCCTCGGCGAATCCTGGTAGCTGATCATGCTCGCCGGTTTCCAGCCGATCGTAGATTGAGGTTTGTGTCCAATCCTTCACTTCGTCGGCCATTACTTCCTTACCTTCTTCGGGCGCGCGAGGGCGGGGTTAGTCCCCACGCGAGGGCGGGGTCGCGAGGCCGGGGTCCGATTTTGTAGCATGCTGCGATGGGAGAACTCGCCCCGTCGTTCACTCTATGTCGTGGAATTTTGCCCGATGCTAGTCGGACCGCACTCCATGTGAAGGCTTCGCAGCGGTCAGGCGCTAGTGCTTCTATCACGTGGGTGCCCTATCAGCCCCCGACCCATCGAACCAGTTTTCGATTCTCAGTCCTTGGAACTGCATGAAATCCTCCGTATTACGTGTGACCAGCACCAGATTGTTTACTGCGGCAGTCGCTGCAATCTGGGAATCCGGATAAGACGGCGGGCTGCCCGCTTGACGCAAGCGGGCGCGCTCTTCGGCCTGCCATTGAGCAGCTCGCTCATCGATATCGATCAATGGGATGGAAGGCCGAACCCGGCAAAAGAGATAGTCCTCGATCCGGTCTCTGCGCTTGCCCACAGGTAGAAGAAGCATCCCGTAGAGAAGCTCTTGCCAGGTGACGACAGAGATGGCGAGTAACTCGCTGTGCTCTCTTATCCTCTCCAGCACAGTTGCTTGCGGCTGGGCGACGAGGGGCTCGGAGACGATATTGGTGTCGAGCAGAAACCTTACTCCGGCCATCCCGCGTCCTTCACTGGTCTTCGGTCACGCCAGGAGTCGACCTCCTCAGAAGCCCAATCGATGGGCTCGAACTCGGGATCGGAGCGCATTTTTGCCACCAACTGCCAGAAGTCGGGCCTCTCTTTTCCCTGGCGAAGGCGAGCGTATTCGTCCTCCGACACAAGCACTGCGACGGGTTTCCCTCGTCGGGTAATGTGAACGGCCTCGCCGCTCTCGGCCCGGTGGATCAGCCGTGTCAGGTGAGCCTTAGCGTCGGCTATCGAAGTCTCAGACATTCTTGGACGTTTCCTGACCATGGATGTGGTCATCTTAGACGGCAGGGCGGTTGCTGTCATCCCGGTGAATAGGGTTTGGCGAGAGGATCAGCGTACCGCCAGGCTTGAGCGGCGCGGCGGTATCGCGGATCAGGGCGACGGGGTAGCGAAGCCCGGTAAGACCATGGTATCTGCAGTGATCTAACGGGCAAAAAAGCCGCAAAGCTAGGGGCGACTATGGGTTGGAATGCCCATTTCTTGCCGAAATCCGGCAGTTCAGGGCGGGCTTCGGCCGGGAGCTACGCTGAGCAGTGCGCACCGCGCTGCAGCTCCGAGAGGCGGCTCATCACATTCCCCCAGGGAATTCGCTCCTGCTCCAAACGCACCCCGGGGCCCCAGCGCCCGTCGCAGAGCGCTTGGTACAGCGCCGATTCCGCCGCGTCCAATCTCGGCAGCTCCCGACCGTAGGCAGGTCTCACCTCGTGGGACCATAGCTCCCGGTGCCCCAGCAGCGTCGGCTCGTCCATCAGCAGGCTCCTGGCCTGCGGCAAATACTGGCGCAGTCGGTCCAGTATCGCCAGCCCGTGGGTATCCAGGTCACCCCAGTAGTGACAGGGCAGGGCGCCCAGCCAGGGAATCTCCCCGAAGGGCTCCACCGCATAGCCCTGGCCCATGAACGCCACCGTGCCCGGGACGTCTTCCAGGGCCAGACCGGTCTGCAGGTTCTCCACAATCAGCACGCGCTCAGAGGGCAGCTTCAGGGTGGCCAGCTCGGTGACCGGCGCCTGGATGTCGCCCAGGCCGCCGAGCCGCTGGCGCAGCCCGGGGTCCAGCACCCGCATGCGCAGCTGCACCGGCAGGCGCCGCAGACCGGTCAGGGCGTAGAGGTCGTCGCTCGCGGTCTCGCCCAGGATGGCGCCCAGCCAGTCCTTGACCACCTTCTGGCGTCCCTCCAGCCACTTGCTGTCGATGCCGGCGACCGGCAGCTGGCGGATGTACAGGTCGGAGCGCGGGTGGTCGACGAGCCAGCGCAGCAGGTCCGTGAGCTGGTCGAGCTCGCGGTCGGACCAGGCGGTGAGGACCTCGAGATGGCGGGGCAGCACGCCAGCTAGGGCCGGCCAGTCATCCAGAATGCCGAGGTAGCGTTGCCTTGCGGAGCCGCGGGGTCAAGTCTTGCAATCACGCATCGCGGGGCGCAAGGGTCTTGTTCCGTGCCCGCGGTAAACGCTTGCGTAGATGGACTCACGCCGCCTGCTCGGCAATGTCACCGCTTTCATCGAGCACGCCGCGATAAAGCTGTTTGTGGTTGACCAACAGGGTGGTGACGGTGCGCTCGGAGACTTTGAAATATTGGGCGGCGTCGTCGCGGGCCGGCTCGGAATAGTCGCCCGCCAGAAATGCTTCGAGAGCGTCATAGGGGCACAGCAGCTCGGCGGCAAAGGCGCGTTGGAGCTGTTGCCGATAGGTATGCGAGCCAGTCACGGGAATCATGGGCTCCGCGAGTCCGCTGGCGATTCTGTCACCGAGAATGCGGGCGAGGTCGAATCGTCTGCCGGTCTTGAAGTTGGACCTGAGCACGATGCGCCCGGACTCAAGGCTTGCGTCGAGACCAAAGGTCAGGGGGGCAGACTGGCTTGGTTGCAGCAATTTCGGGGAGGTGCCGCAAAGCTCGGCGAGAAGGTCGTCTGCCAGAGGCTCGGCCGCGAGGTTGTGCTGTTGTCGCAATGCCCGGGCTGCTTTGTAACCCTGGAGCCAAGGCGGCGTGTTTCCCCGCGGACCTAGGTCGAGCCCGGCGACGCCGGCCGCATCTTGGGGTCGCACCTCGCTTCCCAGCTCATGCGCCCAGGCAATGATCTGGGCAGTCGTTGCAGGCGGCAGTCCGGGGCGGTGGGCGGCGGACAGCTCGATAATGGCGTCGCGACCAAGTCGGGTGGCGTCGTCGAGTCGGCTCCGAACCTCGGCCGGGTCGCCTTCTCCCGGGTCGTAGCCGAGTGTAGCCTCCAGCTCCCGATACGCAGCCGCTTCGGGGTCGGTGCGCTCGGCCACTACCTCATCCCAGATCCGGTCGAAGTTGGTCTGAGCAATGCCATCTGCCCGCAGCTTGCCTTGAATCTGTGCCATCAGGGAATCAAGGGCCGACTCGAAGGTCGCTCTGGGGACCGCCGCCGTCCAATCGGCCGTGAAGCGGAATGCGCTGAAGCCCTGGGGATGTGTGGGCTTGGCGACCAGAAGGGTCCGCTCCCGGTCTGTATAGATGGTGATGTTCGGCCACAGGTAACCGGAGCCCACTGTGCCGAGGCAGTGGGCGAAATACCAATCCTGAGGGGGGTTGTCCGCTCGCGACTCGCGGGTGAGGCGCCACCAGTTCCAGGCCAACCATTCCGCGAAGTGGTAGCCGGATACCAGCGGGCCGCGTCGCAGACGCTCGACGAATCCGTCCTGACCCTCGGCGAGCTGGATATCGCCAAGCGCGATCTGGAGCATACCGAAGCAGGAGCGCTCCTGCGGAGGTCCCTCGCCGAGGCGCTCCCATTCGAAGTCGATCGTCAGGTCGGAGCTCATCGCGCTCTCCAGGCCTTCATTACACATTCGCGCTGGTGTCGCTCCGTCCCTTGGTCGAGCCTGTAGCCATGGTAGCCGTCCCGGTCCCGCTTCGCTTCATACGCCTCACCTTCGTTGTCCACGGCCCACACGTATTTCGGCAAGCCATCGGCCAGGTAGGTGCTGACCATGCCTTTGCGTACACCGGTGATGAACAGTCTGGTCGCTTCTTGCTTGGGCAGAGGACGCAGATCATCACATAACGACTTGTGTGGCCGGGGATTGCTCGGGGGGTGAAAACCGTAATCGGCTGGCCGGCGTTTGTGGATGGCGCTACCGGTATAGCTCGCTGCGCCAAGCAACCGATCTTGCTGCTCTTTCGTGAAAGAGTCTGGCTCTGCAATGCGGCGCTTGGGATTGTTCGATTGACGTCCCTGCACGGTCGAGGGTCTCCGCCTTGAGTCTATCCGCCTGTGTCTACCAGCCGTTTCCGGCATTCTAGGCCTGCTGCTCTTCGCGTCAAGGGAGGTTCAGGCTCAAGGATCGCGTGCGCGAGCTACGCTCCCCAATGCCCGCTGCGCGGCAGCTCCGATAGACGGTCCATCACATACCCCCAAGGTATGCGCTCTTGCTCCAGGCGGACACCAGGGCCCCAGCGACCGGTGCACAGGGTCTGATATAGCGCCGACTCCGCTGCATCCAATTTCGGCAGCTCCCGCCCGTAGGCAGGACTCAATTCGTGTGACCACAGCTCCCGGTGAGCGAGCAGCGTCTCCTCGTCCATCAGCAGGCTCCTGGCCTGGGGCAGGTATTGCCGCAGCCGGTCCAGTATCGCCACACCGTGCGTATCCAGGTCGCCCCAGTCGTAACAGGGCAGGGACCCCAGCCAGGGGATCTCTCCGAAGGGCTCCACGGCGTACCCTTGGCCCATGAAGGCCACCGTGCCCGGCAAGTCCTCCAGGGCCAGACCGGTCTGCAGGTTCTCGACAATCAGCACCTGCTCCACCGGTAGTTCGAGGGCCGCAAGCTCGGCCACCGGGGCCTGGATGTCCCCCAGGCCGCCGATCCGCTGGCGCAGGCCGGGGTCCAGTACCCGCATGCGCAGCATCACCGGCAGGCGCCGCAGGCCGGTGAGGGCGTAGAGATCGTCGGTCGAGCCCTCTCCAGCGATGGCGCCCAGCCAGTCCTTGACCACCTTCTGGCGCCCTTCCAGCCACTTGCTGTCCATGCCGGCGACCGGCAGCTGGCGGATGTAAAGATCAGAGCGGGGGTGGTCGAGGAGCCAGCGCAGCAGCTCGGTGAGCTGCTCGAGCTCCTGGTCCGGCCAGCCGGTGAGGACCTCGAGATGGCGGGGCAGGACGGCCGCGAGGGCCGGCCAGATTTCCAGAATGCCGAGGTAGCGCCGCCGGGCTCGTTGCCATTGCTCCGCCTGGCCGATCAGCGCCGCCACCGCCTCGGGGTCGGGCAGGGTCAGGGCCTCGGGCAGTCGCTGGGTGCCGAGCAGCGGCCAGCGCCGATCGGTCCAGCGCACCTCGCCGGGGCCCGGCCAGTGGGCTCAGCTCGCCTGCCAGGCGCGGACCGAGGCCAGGTGCTCCCGGGCCTGGCGCTCGCTGGGCACACCCAGGGGCAGGCTGAGCGGCCAGTCGCCGCCGCGGGCCAGCCAGTCGCGGCACTGGTTGCGGTAGCGGGTGGCGAGGCGCTCGCGCAGCGCCGCCGGATCAAGCAGGAAGGCTCTAGCCGCCGAGCTGGTAGCGCAGGGCGGCCGCCAGGCAGGTGGTGGCGAGCTTCTCGCGCTGGCCGCCGGACTTGCCGGCCCCCGAGCGGTAGAGCTCCACCTCGGTGCCCTGGGCGTCCAGCTCCCGGCCGATGAACTCCACGTGCAGGCGCACGTCAGCACCTACTCGCGCCAGCGCCGCTGGTCCGGGTCCTGGCCGCCGAGGCGCTGCACCAGGCGGCGCAGCACCAGGAAGCGCTCCTCGGCGGTTGCCCGGTCCAGCTGCCAGGCGTGGCCGAGCACCTGCTGGACCTCCTGGCGGAAGGCCCGCACGTCTTCCAGGTGGCGGTCGGCGATGGCGATCTGCAGGTGGGTGCCGGGATTGAACTCGGCGTCGGCCAGGCCCTCGTTCACCGATTCCATGCGCGCGTAGATGTCCTTGCGGGCCTGGGACAGATGGGCGTTGAGGGCGGCCAGGTTCTCGGTGCTCTGCTCCTTGAGCATGTCGAAGAAGCGCTGCTCATGGCCGGGCAGGCCGTCGCGCTCCAGGCGCTGCAGCAGGGCGAGGAAGTCCGGCGCGGCCTCCAGAGTCGCGTCGAAGTCTGCGCCCTCCTGGGGCCACTCGCGCTTGAGCTCGGCGAAGGCGCGCTCGATGGCGCGCACGCCCTGGGCACGCTCCTCGCGCCGGCCCTTGAGCTCATCTTGGATGGCGCGCTCGGTGCGGCGGCGGCGCTCGTCGAGGTTCTCCAGGCTGAGCGCCCCAGCGGCGGCGAAACGCGCTTCCAGCAGCGGGCGCTGCTGCGGGCTGGGGCGCACGGCGGAGGCCAGGCGCTGCTCAAGCGTCTCACGCTCCCGGGCGAGCCGCTCGAGCTCGGCGGCGAGCTGCTGGCGGTCGGCGCGCACTTGGACCAGGGCGTCCCGGGCCGAGCGGATCTCCGCGCGCTGTTGCTCGATGCGCTCGCCCAGGCGCTGCAGGGCGACGTTGCCCTGGCGCAGCTCCTGGAGCTGGCGCTCGAGGGCCTGGAGGTGATCCAGCGCCGCGGCGATGTCGATGTCCTGCCAGTCGAGCTGGATCAGGGCGATGCAGGCCTGGGCCCGGCCCTGCTGTGAAACGGGCGGGGTCAGTTCTCGCATGATAGCATGCTATCATGCGAGAACTGACCCCAATTTCGCGAGTCACGGGATCGGGTCTCATCTTGTAACATCTGGAGAAAATAAATCTGTCACCTTTTCTGCTCGATCACGGCCAATGAAGCCCTCACCCCGCTACGGGGTGAGGGCAGGGTTTCCTTCCCGAAAAACGGCGCGCTATACGGTTTTCACGCAGAGGCATCCCGCCGTAAAGACCCCAGATCAGGGCCTCTGGAAGAATTTTGCGACACGCGTGTAATAGCCGTTGGCGTAGTCGCGCGCCAGGCTCAGCGAGCCGTCGCTGGAAAGGCTGATCAGCTTGTAACCGGAAGGGGGACTGCCGCCAGTTACATCGGGATCATTGGTGAAATACGCCGTGGCAATCATGTTACCGGCGTGGTTGATGCTCACCGTGCGGTACATCTCGCGGATGGCGCTGCTGTCCGTCAGCCACGTACCACCGCAACCGACGTACTCGTTACTGCCGGCCGAGCTCGCCGGCGACAGCGAAGCACCGTCGAAGTCGAAGGACTTCAGTCCGCACCAGCCGGAGCTCACGACGCGCGACCCGTTGTCTGCCACCGCAACTTCTCTGGCCTGCTGGTCGGCGTTGGTTGAGATGGCGTCGATCTGCGCCGGCGCATCGGGGTTGGTCAGGTCATACACCCGGATATACCAGCCGCCGTGATAGTCGGCAACGTACATATCGGATCCGACGATGACATTGGTATCGCCACCCCCGACATTGGTCGATGTCATCGTGATGGACGGTGCCGTCGTATCAACCGTAAAGACACTGTCGCCGTTGTACACATGCGCGTTGTCTGCCGACACACCTACGCCATGCATGAACGTCATGTCTGTGGCGCTGGATGCGAGCAGGCTCAGGTCGCCCGTGGTACTGTCCACGCCCCACATATCCACGCCGTCCAGATCATCGTCCTGGTTATACAGGTAGTTGCCATCCGCTGAAAAATTCAGGTCGACCGGGGTGTTGGTGCCCGACGCGTCCATGGCCCGTGTCGCTTTCTCGAAGGTCAGCCGACCCGTAATCCAGTTGACGGCAAATCGAGAAATGAGGCCCGCGTCCCAGCAATACGGAACGCCCTGCCAGCACTCGTAGGTTGAGGTGACATAGACCCATTTCCCGCTGGGGTGCATGGCGATGCCGAAGATCGTGTAATTGGTGCCGATCATCAAGTTCACGTTGCCGCTGGTGGTGGCGGAATTGGCGGATGTGACCGTGAAGGTATCGGCACCGACCATGGTGATCTTGGCCGTCTGATCGACGGCGCTACCGCTGGTGAACCCGAGCTCCACCGTGGAATGGTTCGGTAGGTTGTGATTGGGCACGGTAATCGTGATGGTGGTACCGGACTGGGCGTATGTGCCGGCCAGCGTGGTCACGGGGTTACGGTACAACGTGCCATTGGTAATGGTGCCGGAGGCCGTGTCCTGGACGGTAAACGTGTCATTGTCCACGTAAGTCGCCTGGTACAGCCCGCTGGTGGCCGTGCCGCCCGTGCCGGCGGAGAATTCGAGGTCGACCCACCAGCCATCGTGGATATCATGGCCGGGGATCGTCACGGTTACCGTGTTGCCGCTCCTCGTGTAGCTACCCGGTATCCCCGGGATGGTGGCGCTGCCCAGCTCCCTCGCCCCGATGGAAGACACCCTGGCAGTTTTCAGCGTGCTGCCGTCGGAGATGAACAGCAGCTCCCCGGGCGATCTGACACGGTTGCAGCCGGATAATGCCGTCGTCAGCAGCACGATTGAAAGAGGTAGCAGGAGATTCGTCAATAACTTGGCGTTTTTCTTCATGATCCATTATCCCCATCGACAGGAGCGGCGAGTGAGCCGCTTACCTTGTGATTCACCGGCGTTCCGGAAGAACCCAAAGCCCCGTACAGACAGATCCGGACGAAGTATAGGTGAAATACCGGCGCATGGAGCGAGTGATTCTGAGCTCACTTGGTTCCAAGACCCGGGTTACCTGGCGGTCCCTATGACCCCAGCGGTTCCTTACTCGGAGCGCTCTGGCTCCCGCAGCTGTTCGATTCTTTTCATCACATACCCCCAGGGAATGCGCTCCTGCTCCAGCCGCACCCCGGGGCCCCAACGGCCATCGCACAGGGCCTGGTACAGCGCCGACTCCGCCGCGTCCAATCTCGGCAGCTCCCGCCCGTAGGCAGGTCTCATCTCGTGGGACCATAGCTTCCGGTGGGCCATCAGAGTCGCCTCGTCCATCAGCAGGCTGCACGCCCGCGGCAGGTACTGGCGCAGTCCGTCCAGTATGGCCAGGCCGTGGGTATCCAGGTCGCCCCAGTAGTGGCAGGGTAGGGCGCGCAGCCAGGGGATCTCGCCGAAGGGCTCCACCGCATAGCCCTGGCCCATGAACGCCACCGTGCCCGGGACGTCTTCCAGGGCCAGACCGGTCTGCAGGTTCTCCACAATCAGCACGCGCTCGACGGGCAGCTCCAGGGCGGCCAGCGCGGCAACCGGTGCCTGGATGTCGCTCAGGCCGCCGAGCCTCTGCCGCAACCCAGGGTCCAGCACCCGCATGCGCAGCGGCACCGGCAGGCGCTTGAGGCCGGTCAGGGCGTAGAGGTCGTCGCTCGAGGTCTCACCCAGGATGGCGCCCAGCCAGTCCTTGACGACCTTCTGGCGTCCCTCCAGCCACTTGCTGTCGATGCCGGCGACCGGCAGCTGGCGGATGTACAGGCCGGAGCGCGGGTGGTCGATGAGCCAGCGCAGCAGCTCCGTGAGCTGGTCGAGCTCGCGGTCGGACCAGGCGGTGAGGACCTCGAGATGGCGGGGCAGGACGGCCGCGAGGGCCGGCCAGATTTCCAGAATGCCGAGGTAGCGCTGCCGGGCTCGTTGCCATTGCTCCGCCTGGCCAATGAACGCCGCCACCGCCCCGGGCTCGTCCAGCGTCAGAGTTTCGGGAAGACGCTGGGTCCCCAGCAGCGGCCAGCGCCGGTCGGTCCAGCGCACCTCTCCGGGGCCAGTCCAGTGGGCCCAGCTCGCCTGCCAGGCGCGCACGGACGCCAGGTGCTCCCGGGCCTGGCGCTCGCTGGGCACACCCAGGGGCAGGCTGAGCGGCCAGTCGCCGCCGCCGGCCAGCCAGTCGCGGCATTGGTTGCGGTAGCGGGTGGCGAGGCGCTCGCGCAGCGCCGCCGGATCAAGCAGGAAGGCTCTAGCCCCCATTTCTCACCACTGTTCCACTGCGGCTGCCGATCCGCTCGCCGTGGCGGGGCGTACTCGCTTCAGCCGGTTTGACGTAGTGTCGGCTACGCCGGCGCCGTCTTCCGCTCCGTGCGCCCCGCCACAGCGGCGCCTCGACGCCCTCGCTACGAACCGCGGTGAGAAATGCGGGCTACGCACGGGCCTGGGCGGGTAGGCGCAGTCGCTGCTGCTCGGTGTCGTACTCGATGGGCAGGGTGGCGGAGCGTTTGCGATCGGCGATGTCCACGAAGCAGGCTCCGCCGATGAACGGCTCCAGGGTCATGACCGATTTGAGCGGGGTGGCGACGATCATCTGGAAGCCGAAGCGCTCGAAGATCCGCATGGCAAGCTCCGTGAACTCGTTGTCCGCCTTGCCGAAGGCCTCGTCCAGCACCACCGGGGCGTAGATCGGGAAGCCGCCCTCGGCGCCGCCGAGCTGGTAGCGCAGGGCGGCCGCCAGGCAGGTGGTGGCGAGCTTCTCGCGCTGGCCGCCGGACTTGCCGGCCCCCGAGCGGTAGAGCTCCACCTCCGTGCCCTGGGCGTCCAGCTCGCGGCCGATGAACTCCACGTGCAGGCGCACGTCGAGCACCTGCTCGCGCCAGCGCCGCTGGTCCGGGTCCTGGCCGCCGAGGCGCTGCACCAGGCGGCGCAGCACCAGGAACCGCTCCTCGGCGGTTGCCCGGTCCAGCTGCCAGGCGTGGCCGAGCACCTGCTGGACCTCCTGGCGGAAGGCCCGGACGTCTTCCAGGTGGCGGTCGGCGATGGCGATCTGCAGGTGGGTGCCGGGATTGAACTCGGCATCGGCCAGGCCCTCGTTCACCGACTCCATGCGCGCGTAGATGTCCTTGCGAGCCTGGGAGAGGTGGGCGTTGAGGGCGGCCAGGTTCTCGGTGCTCTGCTCCTTGAGCATGTCGAAGAAGCGCTGCTCGTGGCCGGGCAGGCCGTCGCGCTCCAGGCGCTGCAGCAGGGCGAGGAAGTCCGGCGCGGCCTCCAGAGTCGCGTCGAAGTCCGCGCCCTCCTGGGGCCACTCGCGCTTGAGCTCGGCGAAGGCGCGCTCGATGGCGCGCACGCCCTGGGCACGCTCCTCGCGCAGGCCCTTGAGCTCATCTTGGATGGCGCGCTCGGTGCGGCGGCGGCGCTCGTCGAGGTTCTCCAGGCTGAGCGCCCCACCGGCGGCGAAACGCGCTTCCAGCAGCGGGCGCTGCTGCGGGCTGGGGCGCAGGGCGGAGGCCAGGCGCTGCTCAAGCGTCTCACGCTCCCGGGCGAGCCGCTCGAGCTCGGCGGCGAGCTGCTGGCGGTCGGCGCGCACTTGGACCAGGGCGTCCCGGGCCGAGCGGATCTCCGCGCGCTGTTGCTCGATGCGCTCGCCCAGGCGCTGCAGGGCGACGTTGCCCTGGCGCAGCTCCTGGAGCTGGCGCTCGAGGGCCTGGAGGTGATCCAGAGCCGCGGCGATGTCGATGTCCTGCCAGTCGAGCTGGACCAGGGCGACGCAGGCCTGGACCCGGCCCTGCTGGGCGATGCGTTGCTGCTGCAGCTCGGCGAGCCTGCGCTCCAAGGCCACGATGGCCTCGGCCAGCTCCTGGGCCCGGCGGGTGTAGAGGGCGAGCTTCTCGCGGTTGTCGAAGCCCAGCACCCAGCGGCGGCGGTCATCCACGCGGGTGCGGTCGTCCTTCTCGTGGCGGGTGAGGCCGTGGCGCACCTGGCCCTCGCGGGTCAGGGCGCGCTCGGCGCGTCGGAAGTCGCGCAGGTTGTCCACGCACGCATAGTCGAAGCGGCGCGCCAGCTCCGCCTCCAGCCAGGGGCGGTAGCTGGTCTCGCGCAGCTCCAGCTTGCGCACCAGGGACTGGGGGCCCGGGGGCTGCAGGTCCGCCGGGCGGGCGTCGGCCACCCGGTAGTAGACCAGCCGCTGGCCGAGGTGGGTGTCGTTGACGTACTGGGAGACGGCGGCATAGCGGCGCTCCTCCACCAGCAGGGACAGGGCGAAGCCGTGCAGCACCCGCTCGATGGCCCCGCGCCAGTCGCTGGCCTCCTCGCGCACCTGGATCAGCTCGCCGACGAACGGCAGCTCGGACTCGGCCAGCCCCAGGGCCTCGGCCAGGGCGCGGCGCAGGTCCAGCATCCTGGCGTCGATGTTGGAGGGCTGGCGCTGCATGGCCTCCACCTCCCGGCGCACCGCCACGAACTCGGTCTCCAGGCTGATCCGCTCGTCGCGCAGGTGGTCGCGGTTGGCCTCGGTCTGCTCCTCGGCCTGTTGCCAGGACTCGGCGATGCTGCGGGCCTCGCCGATGTGCTCGGCGTAGGCCTGGGGGTTGTCGGGCAGCCGCCAGCCCAGGGTGGCGCAGGCGGCCTCGGCCTGGCCGCGCCGCTTCATGCGCTCGTCGCGCTGCTTCTCCACCTCCTGGTACTGGCGCTGCAGATACTCGATGCGGTCGCCGCCGCACTGGCGGTGCTCGGCCTCCAGGGTCGCCAGGGCCTCTTCCAGGCGGTCGAGGCCGTCCTGGCGCTGGCGCTCCTCGGCCTCCAGGCCCAGGTCGCGGGTGCGCAGCCGCTCCATGCGCCCCTCCAGCAGGCCGATGCGGGTCTCGTCGCACCAGCCGTCGATGGCGAGCAGCAGCTGGTCGCGCTCGCTGATCGAGCGGTCGAGCTCCTGCACCCGGGCGTAGGCGTCCCGGGCGGGCTTGAGGGTGTCCACCTGGCGGCGGGCGGTGACCACCTCCTGGTGGGCGGCGTCCAGCTCGGCGAACTCGGCCACCAGCCGGTCGGCGGCGGCGAAGGTCTCCGGCTCGTCGAGCATGAACTCGCGCAGGAAGCTGTTGAGGTCCCCCAGGTTCTTGGCCGACTGGGTCTTGTGCAGCAGCTTCAGGGCCATCTCGGAGTCTATGCCGAGCAGCCGGCGGAAGCGCTCGGCATAGGGACGGAAGGTGTCGCCGAAGTGGTCTGCATCGGTCAGGAGACGCTTGAGGGCGCGCACGTCCAGGTCGAAGCCGTCGAGCTCCCGGGCCACGTCGAAGGCGCGCTCGGTGATCATGAAGTGGCGCTTGACGTCGGCGTTGGCCGAGGCCACCCCACGCAGCCAGTAGAGCTGGATCAGGCTCACCTGGCGGCCCTCGCCGTTGGCGAAGGTCAGCGCCAGGGCCGACCAGGTGGTGCCGTTGCGCAGGAAGCGGGTGGCGATCTCGCCGGACTCTATGTCCTTCTGGTCGCCCCAGGCGCCGCGCACGTAGGAGGCGAGGTTGCGGTCGCGCCGGCTGCGCTCGCCCTCACGCGCCGCGGCGTTGAACACCAGCCACTGCGGTGGCACCAGCAGCGCCGCCAGGGCATCGAGCAGGGTGGATTTGCCCGAGCCGGAGCGCCCGACGATCAGGAATCCGTCCTCGGCGATGGCGATGTCGTGCAGGTCCGAGAAGGTGCCCCAGTTGAGCACCTGCAGCCGGCGCATGCGAAACTGCCGGGCGCGCTGCAGGGCCGCCACATCCACCAGCATGTCCGTCTGCCAGGTCAAGACGCCTCGTCCTCCTCGTTCTGCTCATCCTCGGCGGCGGCCGGCTGGAGCCGCTCGGCCGCGTAGACGCGGGTTAGCTCGACGATCTGCTCGGCGCTGAACAACAGCTTCAGGGTCGGGGAGATCTCGAAGCGGTCCTCGCTGCCGCGGATGCCGCTGATCAGGCTGTTCTTCTTCACCTTCTCGATGGCTGCGGCGATGCGCTTGTCGAAGCCCGCCCGGTCGGTGTTGAGGCTGTGCTCGTAGAGCTTCATCTGCTCGCGCATCTCGGCGGTGGAGACCACCGCGCGCTCGCCGCGCACCTCGGCATCCGCCAGCAGCTGGCGCAGATACAGCAGCAGCACCGATTCCAGGAAGGTGAGGCGGGTGCGCCTGAGCAGTATGGGGCTCTCCAGCTCACCGGTGTCGGCCTGGCGCACGAAGGCCACCTGGGCGTCGGGGTCGAGCACCAGCTCCAGGAAGAGATCCGCCAGGCGCGAGCGCACGGACTCCTGGTAGCGCAGCAGCGCCGGCCAGAGCCGGCCGTGGCGCCGCCCGTCCAGCGACGGGCCGCTCAGCAGTTGCACCAGGACGCGACGGGCCTCCAGGGGCAGCTCGCCGCAGTCTCCCGGGTAGAGGGCCTGGGCGCCGGTCTCGGGCAGATCGACTTCGGTCGGCAGATGAGAATTATCCAGCGGTTCCAATCCTGGCCTCTCTGACGAAGTAGATGCGCGGGATGCGGGCGCAGCGGTGGGCGCCGTCCAGCCCGGTCCAGCACACCCGGTCATGATGCCCCGACTGTATGCCCTCGCGCACCCCCAGGGCGAGCAGGCCGACCACCGAGCCCAGCCCCTGCTCGGCCGGGAAGGCCTCCAGCACCTGGGCCACGGACACCTGGGGCTGGTGAGTCAGCAGCGCCGAGACCTGCTCGCGCAGCCGCCGGAAGTCGATCTCGGAGTGGGCCAGCAGCTCGCCCACGCTCTCCAGCGAGATCTCGGCCTGATCCGCAGTCGCTATGCCCCCGGCCAGGCGCTCGCTGCTGGGGTCGTGCAGCTGCCACTGGGAGACCGAGCGCAGGGCGGCGCTGGTGAGATAGAGATCCCGGCCCAGGTCGTCGGTGGGACGAAAACGCTCCTTGGCGGCCAGGGCGCGGCGCTGGGCCAGGCGCAGCAGCTTGCTGAGACGCCGCTGTTCCTGATAGGCGCGGCTCTGCACGAACTGTTTGAGCCCCCGGGCGAACTGCTGGAAGACCTCGTGCACCTCGCCGCCGCTCTCCAGCAGCAGCCGGGTGAGCTGGATCAGGAAGCGGCGCTCGCGTCGCTCCAGCTGCTGGGCGAAGTCCCGGGCCAGCACCTGATCCAGGGCGGACTCGAAGGCCAGGGTCTGCTCCGGATCGGTGAGCAGGCGCCAGAAGGCCCGGAAGGTCTTGCCCGCGTCGCTCTCGGCCACCAGGTCGACCCCGGAGAAGACCTTGGCCAGCACCTCGCCGCGGCTGGCGTCGTTCTCCACGATCTGCTCGCGCAGGTCACGGTTGATCACCTGGAATTCGTCGCGCACTCGCCGAAAGTCGTTGGCCAGCTCCTGGGCCAGGCCGATGATCTCGCGGGCCCGCTCCATGGCCCGCTCCTCGGGCAGGGCCTGGAGCCGGCCCCCGCGCACGGCCTCGATCTCGGCGTCCAGGCGCTCTCGCTCCTGCAGCAGGGCCTGGACGCGGGTCTCGGGATCGGTCTCGGTCAGCTCGGCGAGACGCTGCAGCTGGTCGATGACCAGGGACAGGCGGCTCTCGGTGGCGAAGGCGCGCCGCTCGGTCAGTCCCTGAATGAACTGGATCGCGCGCACCGCGGCGGCGCTGCAGCTCGTACTCCTCCTCGATAGCGCCCGCCTGGAAGGATCGGATCAGATAGCCCGCCCGCAGCCAGCCCGCCAGGTAGAGCTCGGCGGTCTGGGGCAGGTCCAGGCCCTGGGTGCGCAGCTGCTCCAGGTCCTGGCGCAGGCGCTCCAGCAGGATCGACTGGGGCAGACGTCGCTCCTTCTCCAGCAGGTGCACCTGCAGCAGGCCGAGCACCACCGGGGCGTTGTCCAGGGCGAGCAGCGTCCAGGCGGACTCCTTGCGCAAGCGCTGGTTGGTGAGGACCTGCTGGCTGGCCTTCATAGCGGGGGTCTCAAAGGGGTACAGCCGCAATCAGGACGCGCGCCTGAGGCGGGCACGGCGGTCTGCAATGCCTTGGCATGGCCCCGCAGACAGGCCGCCAGCTGCGCCTCCCCGATCGCGCCGGTTGCGAGATCCCGGCTCATCACGCAGGTCTCGTGCGGGCTGGCGGTCAACCGCAGCCCGTTGATGCGCATGAAGACCCCGATGCAGGCAAGGGCGATGCGCTTGTTACCGTCGCTGAAGCAGTTGTTCCGGGCGAGGCCGTATCCGTAGCTTGCCGCCAGGTCGAGCAGGTCAGGCGCGGACCCGCAGGCCAAGCGCCGCCGGGTGCTTGCCAGGGTGGAGTCGAGGCAATCGGCGCTGACGGGGCCCCGGGCGCCGCCATCGCGCAGTAGCAGCCCGGCGTGCATCGCCTGAGCCAGCTTGGCCGACAGCCACGCGGGCATCATTTGGCCAGCTGGTGGAAGCTTTCCCGGTACGCCCGGCAGGGCTCTTCGAAGGCGTCTAAGCCTTGCTCGAAGCTCGGGATCGTAGGGCGTGAGGGTGACGCCGTCGGGCGCGTCCAGCGCGAACAGCTCATCGCCCGCCTGCACGGCGAGCCGATGCTGACGCTCTTTGGGGAGGATCACCCCGAGGCTGTTGCCCGGCTTGCGGACTTTGAGCGTGTACAAGGCCCGTTCCTCGATCTAACGGGCGGAACATAACATAGGTGATAACCGGACCAACGACCAGCCAGCAGGGCGAGGGGCGGGGCCCATCCGTCCCCCGAGCGGCAATAACCGGTTGGCGCGGGCCCGGAGCGAGGCGCTTCATGATGTCGTTTAAAGCCACTGCGAGGGGGACCGGAGTCGCCTGCCGGTTTGTCTTCCAGACCCTTCCATCCGACAGCCAGCGAGAGTAAATTTGGGGCCCGTATCACACTTGGATCGCAGCCCTGCATCTCCAGCACCGAGTGTGGTTGTTCTCGGCGGGGCTCGGGCGGAAGCCCTCGGAACTGCGGGCTGGCTTTTGATAGGGAGGGGAGAGGGCCCGTGGCTCGTCGGAAGCGGCGCTGGGGCCTGTTTCGGGCGGTCGATGGGATGCAAAGGCGGCATGGTGGCTCATCGTTGCAGACAGGCCCTGCCCCGGGCAGAGGCTCCAGCGATGGAGCCCGCGGACGGATCTACGGTTAGCGGTACCTTGGCCCCTTGGCTGGGGCAGTATCAGGGACCCGGAGGGATACCAAAACATGGCTTCGCCCGGTTCGCCGAATTCGCTGGGGGCTGCCCCTCAGCTTGAGCTCCGGACGTCCAGGGGTGGGCAAGGGCTCTCGCGCAGCCTGACGCTGGAGAAGGAGTATGTGATCGGGCGCGCCGCCAAAGCGGACCTGGTCATCGAGGATCCCTCGCTTCTGCCTTTACATGCGCGTCTGGTCCCGACCTCGAGCGGGATCTTTATCGAGCCCATCGCTAACGCCGCGGTCGCGATCAGCGGTGTCCTGATCAACAAGCGGACGGCGCTCCAGGACGGGGATTGGCTGGTGATCGGCCATTCCTCCTACCAGATTCGGTTTTCCGGCCTGGACGCTCCCTCGGTCGCGTCGGGGCCGCCCAGCCTCGGCACAGTCACCTTCGGCCGGTTGGGAGACTCCACCGTCCAGATCGATTCTCCGCTGGTCTCGCGCGAGCATGCCGTGCTGGAGCCGGCAGCGGGGGCTTGGGTCCTGACCGACCTCGGCAGCACCAATGGGACGTTCGTCAACGGGAAACGGATCGGCAAGCCCTGCAGCCTGAAGCGCGGTGATCGGATCGATATCGCGACTTTCGGCTTCGTTTTCACCGGCGAGGGCGTCCAGGCCATCGATACGGCCGCGCAAGGCCGCATCAGGGTCGAGGTCGAGGGCCTCGCGAAGAAAGTCCAGGATCGTGCGACAGGCAAGCCACGCTTCCTGCTGGAGGACCTAGATTTCGTCATCGAGCCTGGAGAATTTGTCGCCATCTTCGGCACCAGCGGCTCTGGGAAATCCACGCTCCTGGATGCCCTGAGCGGGCGCCGCGCCGCCAGCTCGGGCCAGGTACGCTACAACGGATCCGAGCTCTACGGCGCCTTCGACCGGTTCCGCTCTAACATTGGCTATGTTCCGCAGCAGGATATCGTCCATCGCAAGATCACCGTCTCTCGCGCCCTGGGGTATACGGCACGGCTTAGACTGCCGCCGGATACGAGCGGCGAAGAGATTTTCCGGCACGTGCAGCGGGTGCTTGATCAGGTGGCGTTGAGTGAGAAGGCGGGGCTCGCGGTGGACACCCCGGAGCCCCTCAGCGGAGGTCAGCTCAAACGGGTGAATCTGGCCGTGGAGCTGGTCGCCAACCCTAACATTCTCTTTCTGGACGAGGTGACCAGCGGGCTGGATGCCGGCACTGACAAGCGCATGATGCAGCTGTTCGCGGAGCTGGCGCACAACTATCACAAGACCGTGGTCTGCGTGACCCATACACTGGAGAACATCGATACCTGCGACCTGATCGTACTGCTCCACCGAGGGCGGCTGGTGTATTTCGGCTCGCCCGGAGAGGCCTGCGGATTCTTCGGGATCAGCCGGCTTTCCGATGTATACGAACTGCTGGAGAGCAGGTCCGCCGACCAATGGGCCGCCCAGTACGCGGTCTCTCAGGTGCACGCGCGATGGGTCGCGGCGAGGCTTCAGCCGGCCACCACGGCGGTAACGACCGTCGCGGACCTCTCGGTCCGCGGCAAGAGCAAGTTCTTCGATCCGCGCCAGGCGATGACCCTCCTCTGGCGCAATGTCGACCTGATGTGGTCGGACACGCGCAATCTCTTGATCCTGTTCGCCCAGGCGCCGCTGATTGGGCTGATCATCGGGCTGGTGTTCCACCCGGATTCCGGTGGGCCGGTCGACAAGGTTGCCAATTACACCCAGATCTCGTTCATATTGGTGCTGTCGGCGATCTGGTTCGGTTGCCTGAATGCAGCCCGCGAGGTGGTGAAGGAGCTACCCATCTATCTGCGGGAGCGCTCCATCAATCTCGGCATCGGCGCCTATCTGTTCAGCAAGATCCTGCCCCTCGCGGTGTTGGCGATCGTGCAGTGTCTGCTGATTCTCGGCGTGGTGCAGTGGCTGGTCGACCTGCCAGGCAGCTCGGTCGAGCGGTTCGCCACTCTGCTCGTGGCGGCGCTCGGCGCAACCCTCATGGGGCTCACCATCAGCACCTTCGTCAACAGCAACGACAAAGCGGTGGCGATCGTTCCCATCCTGCTGATTCCCCAGGTGATCCTCTCCGGTGCGGTGGTCAAGCTCAGCAGCTCCACGCAGGTCGTGGCCAAGCTGTCCATGATCTCATTCTGGGGATTCGATGCGATGAAGGCCACGCTCGGGGACGAGATGCTGAGCCTCGCGGACGGCTCGGGCAGTAAGCTGATCCCCTTGACTGCCGATTTTCCTGAGGCGGTGGCGGCGATGGGTGCCTTAGCCGCCGCTTTCCTGGTGGCCGCGGCGATCGGACTGAAGCTCAAGGACCGGCGCGTATGAGCCCCCCATCCTTGTCAAAAGTCCTCCTGCCGACCAACGAGGTGAGCCATGGCAGCCCCGCCCGGTCCTGAGACCGTCAGCGCGCCCCAGGGCTCCATCCATGTCTGTCCGGCCTGCGGGCTCCCGTTGGTTGAGGAGACACTCGCCGCGGCAGATTACCGCTGCAGCGGATGCGGGCTGGAGGTGGCGCATCTGCAGACCACGGCGCTGGGAGCGCCCGGCGGGTTGTTTCGCTGGCTGCTCAATCCCGGCGACCTCGTGTTGGATCGCTACTGCATCGAGAAGGTACTGGGCAAAGGGGGATTTGCGGCGACCTACCTGGTTCAGGACCGGCGCGTCAACGGCAAGAGACGGGCCCTCAAAGAGATTCCGGAGTCGCTTTATGACGCTACCGAGACCGAGCTGCCTCAGCCACCTGAGCCACCCGGCCATTCCCGACATCACCGATCAGAGCCGGGAAGGCGGAATGGTATATCTGGTGCTGGAGCTCGGCGGCGGGCGCACGCTGGAGGCCGAGCGCAAGCTCGCCGGCGGCAAGCTGCCGTATCCGCGAGTATTGGGCTGGCTGATGCAGCTGGGTCCGGCCATCAGCTACCTGCACGCCCAGCACCCGCCGATCATCCATCGCGACCTCAAGCCCGACAACATCCTGCTCGACGATCAGGGCCGAATCATGCTGATCGACTTCGGGATCGCCAAGCGGGCGGCCGACGGTGGTCAGACCCGGGTCATTGCGCGGGCCGCTACACATGGCTTCAGTCCTCCCGAGCAGGCCATGGGAACCGGCACCGATCCGCGCTCGGATGTCTATGCCCTGGCCGCGACTGCCTATGCGTTGATCACGGGGACCATTCCTACACCGGCGCACGAGCGCATCGCCGGGAAGGCGTTGGTCGACCCCCTGGAGCTTGTTCCGGAGCTGCCGCCGCGTATCGCCGCGGCCCTGCTGCAGGCGCTGACCCTGAACGTCAACCAGCGCCCGGCAAGCGTGGAGCAATTCATGCACGCGCTGGGACTGGCCGTGGTGCCCGCGGGGGATTTCGCGGCGACCACGCGCACCGTCATGGTGGGTGACGCCGCCACACTTGCTGCGGCCGCTCAGGCCACCAGTGTGCGCATCCGCTCAGAGCGCGTTACCGTGGCCCCCTCGGCGCCCGTCGTCAGCAGGGGTCATCGGATCGGCAGCTGGGTGGCCGGGGCGCTGATTCTGCTGACCCTGAGCGCCGGCGGGGCATGGTTTTTCCTCAGGCAGCCGGCCGGACCGGCGCCGGCACCTGCGGTGAGTCCCAGCGCAATAGCCCCCGTGCAGCCTCACGGCCCCGGGCAGGCACTGTCCACTGGTGCAAGCCCGGGCGCGAATTCGACGCCCCGAGCGCAGGTCCCCGGGACCAGACCTGCTGGTCCACTCGTGGGCGGAGCGCGAGCCCAGCCGAATCTGGCCAACGCCACGCCGACGCCGGGCCCACTCCAGGAACAGCAAGCCGAGCGACCGCCATCCGGTCCGTCGGCAACCGATATGTTGGAGCGCTTCCGCAGCGAGCAGGCAGCCACCAGAGCGCCAGCTGGACAGCCCGCCACCAAGACGCCCGCCGCGGAGCCCCCTGTGCGGGTCGAGGCGACGGTGGCCGTGCGAGCACCACCGCGACTACCACCCCGACCGCCACCCCGACCGCCACCGCGGCGATCCCCGCCGGCCCCGACCAAACCAACAGGCGGCACCAGTGCAACGTCCTGGGGCTGGAAGAAGGGGGGAAGCCACCAAACGGACTAGACTTGCGTCAGCGCCGGGCGTTGGGCTCAGGCGGAGGAAGCCCAGGCAACCGGGCGGCTGGAGATGACCAGGCTCCCAAGGGCCGCCGGGAGCACAAAGAGAGCGGGGAAGCGCAGCCTGGTAGGGCAACGGTATCACCCGCCTTCTGGCATAGGGGCGTATGGGGCGAGGCTTGCCGCGGTGCCGGAATCGGCACCCCCATACCGGCATCGCGCTGCCACGGAGCTAGCAGAACCGGCATCGAGTGCCGGGGACATTGAAGACCCACTCCAATGAGGGAGAGCATGATGAAGATCCATCTGAGCAATCGTTTCAGCCGCCATACAGGCGCGCGCTCCATAGTCATCGCCTTGTTGATGTGCTTCACATCGATGACTTTCGCCGATATGTCCGGCGGCGGTTTTGCCGCAGCCGGCGGCGGCTATTCGGTAAAGATCTACCGCGTGGAATCTGGGCTGTATCCGTTCGTGCAGGTCTATTTCCGGACTTTCGATCAAAGCCAGGCGCCGCTTGTCAACCTGAACGAGATGAATCTCGGCCTCATGGTCAAGGGACGCTCCTATGATCCGGCCAAGCGGCAATATTTCGTCCAATCCATTCAGAACCGGGACGAAGCGATACGCTCGGTGCTGGTGCTCGATGCCAGCAAGTCCATGGCTGGCGCACCGTTCGAGAATGCGCTGCGGGCAGTTGCGCGATACATCGACAACAAACGTCCGCAGGACGAGATCGCCATTCTCGCGATCCGGGATACCAAGGAGGGCTACGAGCTGGTTTCACCGTTTGAGCGTGATCCGGGAGCCCTCGGACGGCGTCTCGCCGACGTTCGCGCCGATGGCAACAAAACCAGACTCTACGACACCATCGGAGCGGCCATGCAGCTTTGCGGCATGAGCTCGCAAGGATCGAGCGCGCCCTCGGCCAGCAATTACATCGTTTCCTGCTCGGTTGTGGTGTTCTCCGATGGCGAGGACGATGGCAGCGCCTTGTCCAGGGAGGAGCTCAACGGACGGATCAGCAATCTGCGCATTCCGATCCCCGTCTATTCCCTCGCCTATTCGAAGGTCAACACCGAGTACTTCAAGAACCTCGAAGCCATCTCCAAGAACTCCTTCGGCAAGTACTATCCGATCGGGGTGGCGTACGACAAGATGACGCGGGTGGTCGAGGAGATCCAATACATTCTCAAGAACGACTACGTTGTGACTTTCCGCTCCTACGTGCCGGTGGATGGCGAAGAGCATGCCTTCAAGGTCGGCATCGACTATCCGTCCCGCAGCGGAAAGTACGTCTATGACGACGGCCATTTCGAGGCGTTGGAGCCGCCTCCGCTGGACGAGCTCAAGCCGCTGCTCGGCCGCTTGGCCAAGGCATTACCGGAGCTGCCGGATCACAATCCCAATTTCAGTCATGCTGATGCCGCTCCGGCGCAGTGATTGAGACGAGCTTAGGAGAGCGATCATGTCGATGCAATCAAGAGCGTTCGGAATATCCATCTTCGTCGGCGTATTTCTGGTGTCAGGTTGTGCCACGACGCCGGAAGAGCAGCAGCAGATGGGCGGGGCGGCGCTGGGGTGCGTTGCCGGAGGTCTGCTCGGAGCGGCGATCGGCAACAGACGGGGTGCTGTTGCCGGCTGCGTCGCTGGGGCCGCTGTAGGCTGGGGCACGGTGAGGATCGCCCAGTACCAGGCCAACCAGACTCGATCCAGCAACGCCGACATGCGCCAGTACAAGAAACAGGACCCGGATTTCTACGGTCACAGAGGGGTTGTTGGCGCGAGCGCGGTGAAGATCCGCGGGGCCAGGAGCGCCCCGGACATGGTGGCCCGAGGCTCCACGGTCAAGGTCAGCACCGATTATTCGGTTGTTACGCCGCCCGGAGTCGATCGGGTTGACGTCACCGAAACGATCGCGGTCAAAAAGGACGGGCAGCTGCTGTTTTCCACGCCACCGGCGTCCGAGCAGCGCACCCAAGGCGGGTGGACGTCGGACGGGAGCTTCGAGATCCCGAAAGAAGCCGGCTCTGGCACCTACATCGTCGAGCACAAGGTGGCGGTCGCCGACCAGTACGACACTAGAATCTCCTCGTTTGTCGTGCAATAGCGGGCGATGGGGCACCGGCGATCCGCGACAGTGTTGAAAATGCGGCCGTTGATCGCGGGTGCCCTCCTGGCGCTCGCAGGAATTTCAGAGACCGGTGCTCAAGCGGGCAGTTGCCCGGAAGAGGCGGCGCGTGCCGAAGCGGTCAAGCATCGCATCATCGCAGAGTGGCCGCTGCGCCCGACCGACTATGTCGTCGATTATGTTCGCAGCCTCGGGCGCTCGTTGGCGCGGCGCGCGGGTATAGCCCGGGATGCCCATTGGCGATTTCTGGTGGTTCGCGACCGGTCTGCCAACGGTTTCTCGATCGGCGATGGGGTGATCTTCATCACAGAAGGGGCCATCCTGGCGGCCAAAGACGAGGCCGACCTTGCAGGCCTGATTGCCCACGAGATGGGTCACGAGGTCGCGGGACACTTCTGCCCGGGGGCTTCCGGCCAGGGAGACCGGAGCAGCCATGGGGGGCCATCATTCGGGATCGGCTCTCTTCGCCAGGGTATGGACCCCGCAAAGGAGCAGGAGGCCGACCACCTGGCCGCGCGGATTTTGGCCGAGGCCGGGCTTGGTCCGCAGCAGGGCGAGGTGGGTCAGCATCACTGGTCAGGGCGTGCGGTCGTGTCCGTGCCCCGGCCTGGGACGAGACGCATCACACCAGCCAGCGAGCCCGGCCTGGACTACGCAAAGCGGTTGCTGATGCAGGACCTATGAGCCTAGGAGCCTGTCGGACTTTGGCTGTCCCACTGCGGAAAAGCGGATATCGGCCGGATTTTCCGCTCGATCTCGTCCAATAGAGCCTGCTATTCTCCTCAATACCCCCTCTTTCCCGTGCGATAGTTTCGGGGGTCCCCGTCATCGAGTCCCTCGCCCATGTGGTCGGAACGCCCCGAACAGGTCTCCCGGTCTCTCTCTGCCTTCTTCACCACCCCTCTGGCCGAGCGCCTCTGCCGCCACCTCACCACCCCACCGGAGCGGGCGGTGCTCGAGCTGTTCTGGCGCACGCTGGCGGATGTCCCCGCCTACCGGGCATTCCTCGCCGACCAGGGCGTGGATCCGGCCGCGATCCGCACCATCGACGACTTCCGCCGCCTGCCCCTGGCCACCAAGGACAACTACGTCCGCCGCTACCCTTTGGCTGAGCGCTGCCGCCACGGCCGGGTCGACAGCTGCGATATGGTCGCCTTCTCCTCCGGCTCCACCGGTGGACCGACCGTATGGCTGCGCTCCCTGACCGACGAGTTGGAGATCGCCGCCCGCTTCGAGCAGGTGTTTCGTGACAGCTTCGCGGCCGAGCGTCGCACCACCCTGGCGGTGGTCTGCTTTGCCCTCGGCACCTGGGTGGGCGGGATGTTCACCGCCCAGTGCTGCCGTTACCTCTCGGCCAAGGGTTACCCCATCACTTTGGTGACCCCCGGGAACAACCGGGAGGAGATCTTCCGGGTGGTGCTGGGGCTGGGTCCGGCCTTCGAGCAGGTGGTGCTGCTCGGCTATCCGCCGTTTCTCAAGGACGTGATCGACGCCGGGCCTGCCCAGGGCGTCGACTGGGGTGGGCTGCACATCAGGCTGGCGATGGCAGGCGAGGTGTTCAGCGAGGAGTGGCGCGACCTGGTGGGCGAGCGCATGGGCGGCTCCGATCCTTGCCACGACTCGGCGTCTCTGTACGGAACCGCCGATGCCGGGGTGCTGGGTAACGAGACGCCACTGTCCATCGCCATCCGCCGCTTCCTGGCGCAGCGGCCCGAGCTGGCGCGCGCCTGTTCGGCGAGTCGCGGCTGCCGACCCTGGTGCAGTACGACCCGCTCTCGCGCTACTTCGAGGTCCACGACGGCACGCTGCTGTTTTCCGGCGACAGCGGGGTGCCGCTGATCCGCTATCACATCGCCGACCAGGGCGGGGTGATGGGCTTCGAGGAGATGCTGGCCTTCCTCGCCGACCAGGGATTTGACCGGGAGGCGGCGCTGGCCCGGGCGGGAGAGGTCCGCCCGCTGCCGTTCCTGTGGGTCTTCGGCCGCTCGCACTTCGCGGTCTCGTACTTCGGTGCCAATGTCTATCCGGAGAACCTGAGCGTCGGGCTGGAGCAGCCGGCCGTGCGCGACTGGGTCACCGGCAAGTTCGTGCTGGAGGTAGTCGATGACGCGGACCGCAACCGCCACCTGCAGGTGACCGTGGAGCTGGCGCCGGGGGAGCAGGGGGACGAGCAACGGTGCGGGGCGATTGCCGAATCGATCGAGCGCCACCTGGCCCGGCTCAACAGCGAGTACGCTCACTACGTGCCGCCGGAGTATAGGCCACCGCGGGTGGTCCTGCGGCCGTGCGGGGACCCGGAGTATTTCCCGGTGGGAGTGAAGCACCGCTATACGCGGGGGTGAGCGGGGCGACAGGCTAGCGGGATACCTTTTGTTTGACACTCGGGCCGGTTGGAACTGCAGACGGCTCCGCAAGCTATCGCCGGTGACCGGACTGGAACCTGGGAGAAATACGGTGGGCCCGTGCCGGCGGGCGGCGGCGCGAAGATCGCCACGGCCCGCCTACGATGGGTGTCCCCGTAGTCCGTAGGCGCCTCGTACTTGCCCCGCCACTTCTTCGGGAGTGGGAGGCCGCTCAGAAAGCCAATTCTGGTGGCAAAAAGGGCGACGTAAGCGCAAGTGACAAGTATTTCTGGACCTGATTCTGTCCGAAATCAGGCGGTTAGCGTGGTCCGACCCCGACCGGCCCGATGCATGCGCCGTACACGCTTGCCTGGGGCTGCAATTCGTCGCGTCAGCGATAGGCTCCCACCAACTCCCGGCACAGCTCCTCGGTCAACTGCTCGCGCTTGCGCAGCTCGGTGAAGCGCTGCAGCAGGTCGTCGACCCCCATCCGCTCCTTGTCCTTCGCGTCCAGGCTCTCCACGATGCGGCCCTGGTGCATCATGATCGTCCGGTTACCCAGGCTCAGCGCCTGCTGCATGCTGTGGGTGACCATCAGGGTGGTCAGGCCCGCAGCCTCGACAAAGGTCTTGGTCAGGCGAATTACCTGGGCCGCCGACTTCGGGTCGAGGGCCGCGGTGTGCTCGTCCAGCAGCAGCACCTTCGGCTCCCTCAGTACCGCCATCAGCAGGGTCAGGGCCTGGCGCTGGCCGCCGGAGAGACTGCCGATGAGGTTGTCCAGGCGTCTCTCCAGGCCCATCTCCAGGCTGCGTACCCGCTCGGCGAGATGTTCGTGCAGTTGGGCATTCAGGCCGACGCGGGGGCGGCGCGGCCGGCCGCGCAGGTGGGCGAGCAGCAGGTTCTCGGCGATGCTCATGTGCGGGGCGGTGCCCATGAAGGGGCTCTGGAATACCCGCGCGATGAGATGGGCGCGGCGGAAGTCGGGCTTGCGGGTGAGCTCCTCGCCAGCGATGCGGATGCTCCCCTCATCGGGCAGGAAGCTGCCGGCCACCGCGTTGAGCAGGCTCGACTTGCCAGAGCCGTTGGTGCCGATGACGGTGATGAAGTCGCCTGGGGCAAGGCTGAGATCCAGGCCCCGCAGGGCGTAGACGGCGTTGACGGTGCCAGGGTTGAAGGTCTTGTGGACCCCCTCGACCCGGATCATGTCGGTTGCCGGGCCCCTGTCGGTGTGGATCGCATGGCTCATTTGCGTGCCTCCTCGGGGACGACACGGTTGGCGCGCCGGAGCAGCGCCGGCGACAGCTCGATGCCGAGCCGCTGCGCCACCTCGCGGTTGAGCAGGAGCTCGGTCGCCTGGGTCTGGCCGATGGGGATGTCGGCGGTGGACTTGCCCTTGAGCACCTCGGCGAGCACCTCGCCCCCTTCATAGCCGGTGCGGTAGTAGCTCGGGCCGAGCGCGGCCAGGGTGTTGCGCTCGATGAAATCCGGGTCGATGGAGAAGACCGGGATGCGGTTGTCGGCCGCCACCTGGGCGAAGCTGTCGTAGCTCACGTTGAGGGTGTTGTCGCCCGGATTGAGGAACACCTCGGCGCCGCGCTGCACCAGGGAGCGGGAGGCCTCCAGCACCTCGGCGGAGCTGCTCACCGTGGCCTCGATCAGGGTCAGGCCCAGTTGCTTCGCGTAGGGCCGCGCCTTGTCCAGCACCGATTCGGAGTTGGCCTCGGAGCTGTTCCATACCACGCCCACCTGACGCCGCCCCGGCACCATTTCGTGGATCAGGTCGAGCATCTTTTCGATGGGCGGGAAACAGGCCACCCCGGTGATGTTGGGCGGATGCTGAGTCGGGCTCCTGGCGGCACCGATACGGTAGGGGTCGTAGATGTAGGTGAACACCACCCGCTGCTTGGGGTCCTTTTTCGCCTGCTGCAGCGCCGCCTGCACCACCGGCGTGGAGAGCGGCACGATAACGTCGGTACCGCGGGCGGAGAGCTGCTGCATGATGCCCGTGATGGTGGGGAAGTCGGCGTTGGCGTTGCGGTAGAGCAGCTCGACGTTCGTGCCGGGGAAGAAACCGTTGTCGCCGAGCGCGTCGACAATGCCCTGCTTGGCCTGCTCCACGTTGGGCTCGCTGGCGAATTGCACTATCCCTATGGTGGTCGGACGGATGTGGCTCTCCAGCTTACCGCCGCGCACCACGAGCTCGGCGCGCTCCATCACCGCGGCGGGGATCTTCAGCCCGAGCTGCGCCGCATTGTCCAGATTCACCCCCCAGTGCAGGCCGGTGTAACGCTGAAACGGGATGTCCTTGGGATTTTCGCCCTTGCCCAGGATGCGCTGGGCGATGTGGGCGGCCTGGATGCCGCTGGCGTGGTAGTCGTAGCCGACGGCGCCGACGATGCCGCCCTTGAGGCGGGTAATGTCCGACAGGAAGATCGGGATGTGCAACTGGTCGGCCGCCTTCTCCACCGCCTCCAGGGCCGAGAAGACGGTGTTGTCCGGGGGCAGCACGAAGGCGTCGATCCCCTTGCCGGCCAGGGCCAGGGCTTGGTTGTAGATCTCGGCGGAGCTGGAGACGGTGCCGCCCTCCATCTCGATCTGCGGATACTTGTCGGCCAGCACCTGCCGCAGCTTGCCGACGCTGTAGACGGCGTTAGCCTGGGCCTCGTTCCAGATCACCCCGATGCGCTTCATGCCGGGGCGGATCGCCGTCGCCATCTCCATGAACTGGTCCATGGGCACGCTGCCATAGACCCCGGTGACGTTGGCCAGGTGGTGGGCATCGTCGGTGCCGGCATCGATGACGAAAGGGTTGGACACGGTGGCGAAGACCACCGGCCGGTCGTGGATGCGGTTGATGGCTGCCTGGGTCGCCGGGGTCGAGATGGTGAGCACCAGGTCGACCTTGTCCTGGACGAAGTTGTCGAGGATCGTCGGCAGCGTGGCGATGTCGCCCTCGGCGTTGGCGAGCTCGAAGTGGGTGTTCTTGCCCTCCAGGTAACCCAGCGTGCCCATCTCTTCGATGAACGCGTCGCGGGTGTCGTCGAGCACCTGGTGGTCGACGATCTGCACGATGCCGATGCGGTAGTGTCCCGGCTGCAGCGGCCCGTCGTTCTTCGCCTGGGCAGTGTCCGAGGCCGGCTCCCTGCTGCCGCGGTCTAAGCCGTGCAGGCCGAACAGCAGCAACGCCGCGCCGGCGATCAGGGCGGCGCCCGCCAACCGCCGGCGGCCACCGGGGCGCAGCAGTGAGCGCAGTGGCAACCCGGCGCCGAGGCGATGGGAGACGATCAGGGTCGTCAGCACGAACAGTGCGGTGATCAGCTTTAGGTCGGTCGGATCCAGGCCCACCGACAGGGCCAGGGCGACCATCAGGCGGAACACCACCGAGCCGACGATCACCCCGAGCACCACCAGCCATAGGGCACGGCCGCGCAGCAGCGACTCGCCGATGATCACCGAGGCCAGGCCGAACACAATCACGCCTATGCCCATGCCGATGTCGACGAAGCCCTGGTACTGGGCCACCAGTGCCCCGGAGAGGGCGACCAGGCCGTTGGACAGGGCGATGCCGAGAAGCTTCATCAGGTCCACGCTCACCCCGGAGGCGGAGACCATAGCCGGGTTGTCGCCGCTGGCGCGCATGGTCACGCCCAGGTCGGTGCGCAGAAACCAGGTGGCCAGACGCCAGAACAGGAGCATCACGGCGAGCAGCGCCAGCAGCACCCAGAGCTCGCCGGGGAGGCCCGGGTTGAGCCGCGCCAGCCAGGAGAACAGGGTCTCCTGCCTGAGCAGCGGGATGTTGGCGCGGCCCATGATGTGCAGGTTGACCGAGTAGAGCCCGGTCATCACCAGGATGCCGGCGAGCAGGCCGTTGACCTTGAGCTTGGTGTGGATGAGCGCGGTGGCCAGCCCCGCCAGGGCGCCGGCCGCCAGGGCCAGCGGCAACACCGCCAGGGGATGCCAGCCCGCCACCAGCAGCACCGCCCCCACCGCGGCGCCGGTGGTGAGGCTGCCATCCACGGTGATGTCGGGGAAGTCGTAGATGCGGAAGCTGATGTAGACGCCCATCGCCATGAAGGCATAGAGCAGACCCAGGTTGACCGCGCCGATCCAGAGCGCCATGGCTCAGACCTCCAGCTCGATCAGGCCGAGCAGCCCGGCGCGCAGGGTGGTGGCGGGCAGCAGATGGCAGACCTGTTGCGGGAGCTGGTTGGCCAACACCCGCTGCAGCTCCCGCTCGAAGTCCGCCGCCCGGCGGCTGAGGTGGCCGCGCTGCAGCACCAGGGCGTGGAGGTGCAGATTGCCGTGCTCCGGGAAGAGCTCGGCGACGGCGGGCGGCAGGCGCCCGCGCTCGCGTGCCACCAGGCCGGTGACTGCGAGGAGCAGGCCGGGCTCGCCCGGCTCCACCGGGAAATCCAGCCAGTCGGCGAAACGCCCGGCATCGAAGATGCTCGCCTCAGCCTCGCCCAGCGTCCCCGCCAGCGGACTGCGACGCAGCGCCATGCCCCAGTGACCGCGGCTCTCCGCCAGCAGGACCACCCCCAGCAGGTCCGCCTCGCTGATCTCGAACAGGCTGCTCCGCAGCCGTTCGAGATCGATGGGGCGCTCCCGGCCCTCGAATTGGACGAGGTGGCGGAACGGACCGGAGAAGGCGAAGGCGTGCAGGAAGTGCAGCTCGCCCATGCTGCCCGACCATTCGCGCAGGACATAGTCGACCCGCGGATTGGGCACCGCCGGCTGGACGAAGAAGTTGCCGTCCATCACCAGGGACTCGCCGAAGAACTGCGCATAGTCCGCGAAGCGACCGCCTGCCGCACCCAGGCCGACCGCATAGAGACCGGCCTGCGTCGGCTCGCTGACAAGATGCTCTTCGCGGTAGGCGGCCCGTGCCAGGGGGCGGTGGTCGCCGATGATGCGTAGTTGTCCGCACTCGCCCTCGCGGGTCAGCAGCCGCAGCGCGATCCCGTTGCTCCGGATGGCCGTCCCTTCCTCGGCGTCGCCCCGGCCCGATGCCACAGCCGCCAGCCCGCTCGCATCGTCGACCAGGGTGAAGATACGCGTCAGCCCCACGGTTTCCAGGACATCGCGCACCGGCGCCTGGGCGCCGAACAGGATCAGTTCGCCGCTCGACCCGTGGAGCTGCTTCTGTACGATGATCAGGACGCGCATACCGGCGCTGCTGAGGAAATCGACCGCCGAGAGATCGACCAGCATACGGCGCTCACCCTCGTCCACCAGGGCCATCAGGGCACCCTGCACCGCGCTGGCGGAGAGCGAGTCGACACGCCCCGAGAGGCGAATGCGGCGCAGCCCGCTAATGTTGTCGATATCGACCGGGTAAGGGCTGGCCATCGGCGATTCCGGACGTCCGAGCTTGGGCGTCCATGATATTAGATCGATTGGGGTCAGATGAAGAATTCATAAGCCCGGATGCTGGTGTCTACGAACCTACCGAGCTCCCAGGACGCCCATCGTACGAGCGCTGCAGCGCCGTATTTCTCTCACCCCCGCGGTGGGCGCCTGCACGGTGGACGCACGTACGGTGGCTGTCCTTCTAAGCAGATCTAAGCAGCTAAGCAGTCTTGATCAGCCTCGCCCAAGCATCCCGGGCTACCCGAGACAGCTCGGGGTCGACCTTCTCGGGCATCCCTTCGATGAAGGTCGGCCGAGCCTGAGGGGTTCTCTTGGGAGCGACGGCCAGCCGCGATACGATCGCGCTCGGCGGGCGCTCCTGCACAGGGCCGCGGCAAAAGGGCCGGCGTAGGATGCGGTGAAGCATGAACCGCATCGGCCGCGATCGATGCGGTTCGCAATCTCACCGCACCCTAGGATCCTTTCTACCGCCGGGCTCCCACGAACGAGGTCTTCCAGAACGCCACGTCGTCGACCGGGATGCGATGGGTCTTCCAGGTCTGGCCTCCGTCGGTCGTCGAGACGATGACCCCCTCGGGCAGCGACGGGTCCAGGGTCACGCCTTTTAAGCCGACCACCAGCGCCTTCTGGTCGTCCAGGCAGGTCATGCCTTCGTACAGGTAGCCGGGGGCGGGATTGAAGGGCAGAACCTCGGCCGGGTCGGGGTCGTTCAGCCGGACGCGGAGGATGTTGCCACCGCTGCCGCCGCTCAGGTTCAGCACCAACCAGACGCTGTCTGCGGTGGGGGCGCACATGTCGTCGATGTCGTCCGAGCCGCCCACCATGGCCACGTCCTCCCAGTTGTCGCCGCCGTCGACGGTGCGGAACAGGGTGCCGTCGCCCCAGGCGGCCGACCAGACCACCCGCGGCGAGTAGGCGCTGACCATGTGCATTCCGCTGCTGGAGGAGGTGTAGGGCACCTGCTCCCGGCGCCAGGATTCGCCGTTGAAAGCGGAGTGGACCATACCCAGGTTTCCGCCCTTATGGTCCACGATCCAGATATTCGCGTTGACGGGGCGCCGGCCCCAGTGGCCTCCGCTTGGCGTGCGCAGGGCCTGGTAGCCGATGGCGTCTATGCGGTTGGCTTGGGTGACCGGCGCCGACGGATGTTCGACGGTGCTCCAGGTTTCGCCCGCGTCGGTGGTGTGCAGCACGATGCCGGCGAGGCTGACGGCCCAGGCCTCGCGGCGGGTCAGGCCTTTGATGCCCTTGATGTCGTCGACGCCCGGGGGCAGCGCCTGGGCCTGCCAGGTCGCGCCGCCGTCTCGGGTGTGCAGGATCATGCCCTCGCCGGAGGCATCCGAGCCCAGGGCGGCCCAGGCCGTGTGCCGGTCCAGCGCGCTGATGTCGTTGCCGTTGCGGCCGGTCCACCGGCTGCTGTCGCCCTGTTCCCGCCAGGTAAGGCCGCCGTTGCGGGTGTGAAGTATCCGCGCCGTGCGCCCTCCGTCCGGCTCCTCGCTGCGCCCGATGACCCAGCCGTGCCTCAAGTCGGGGTCCTGGGCGAACGCGGCGGCGTGGAAGGCGCCGATCAGCGCGGTCAGCAGGCAGAGGGTGAGATTGATCGTTTTCATGGCCGCTTGTCCGTTCTCGGGTCGCGCGGCATTGCGGGCGGGTGGCCCGAAACATCATGGCGCCAGTGTAACGCCGCGACCGGTTCGCAGGCATCGTAGGAAATCCTGGTGTTGCCTGTCCAGTGCTCTTAGCGAGCAATGGAGGGTCGTAGACCCCACCGTATCGATAGATTGCAAAGGAAACTGCAAGGGTGATTTTGAGCGGGCGGCGAGCCAGGATGCACAGGGCCTCGACCGTGTGGGGTCCGCGAGCGAGCAGATCCTGGTACAGGGCGCGCCACTGCGAGGGATAGGAATTTGCTTAGCCGCCAAGTCCGCGCGCGACGCCTATAGCAGATGGACCTAAGGGATTCCATTCGTCCGCTCTTGGCCGGGAAGCGGTCATCGGCATGCAGCAAATGCCCGCTTTCCCAATAGCGTCTGAACATCTCCGAGCCGGACTCCGGGCCCAACGAGGCACTGGACAAGGCATTCGCCTTGGTGGAGCGACCGGATGACTATGTGCTCTGGCTAATGACCGGTGACGAGCTCTATGCCAGCGATGTGGTCGCAAGGGCGGTTCGCGAGGGACAGAGGGGCCGACCTCGTCTATGGCAAGTGCCTGCGCCGGGAAGAGCGTACCGGCTGGAAGCGGCTGAACGGCGGCAGGCCGAGCAGGGGCCAGCTTATGCTCGAAATGCCAGTGAATATTCAGGCCGTGCTCGCCAGGCGCTGGATCTACGATCGGATAGGCGGAATGGATCCCCTTTACGAATATCGCAGCGATTATGACTGGCTGATTCGCGCCGCGCGGCTCGACGGTGTCGTAAAGAGGAAGTCCGATGTGACCGTCTGCGTGCACTATTGGGGCGGAAGCCGGCGGACTCTATCTTGGCATTGGAGACGATGTAGTTGCGCACAGGGGTGATGACCAGGAATTGGACTCGGGTGTGCCGGAGCGACCTCCGCCGCTTTACGACCAGCAGGTCTTCCGTTATCGTCAGCGGCAGACGACTGGCGCGCAGTGGCCGGCTTCTGCGGTGGATGCCACCAGGTGTGCCGCTGCAACCCGAGGTGGGAAAACGAGCTATGGGGTCGGTGGTCGTAACCTGGACAGGACGGGCGCAGGATGAGGCAACGCGACGGAGCCTCACGGAACGGATCGTCGCGCTTGCCCAAGGCCATGACGAGTTCTTCAAGGAACGGCACTGGGAGCCTCACGAGATCAAGACCTACGATTGCGTCCTCCCCGAGGTGCTGGTCGACGCGTCGATGCTCCCTGCGGGGCTTTCATCTTCGCGGCTCACCCCCGCGACTCCGGGCTATGGTGCCATCCGCGATCTCCAGGTCTTCGGGGTCGCGTTCAGCCTACCTACTCTGTATCTCAGCAACAATTGGGTAAGCTTCGTTTTCATCGTCGACGAGGACCCTGCGCTCAATGGGTTGCTCGTTCGCTTCGACGAGCCCGCCGCGCCAAGCCTCGCGGTGCCCCTGAACTTTGCCTCCGCCGGCTCCAATCTGACACGCATCTGGGTCACGACCGACGAGGAGCGCGATGAGGCGAACAGGATCTTTGAGCAGAGCAAGCCTGTCATCACCGTTCCGCAGATTCACCTGCGGTACGCGTGGGAAAAGCTTATGGACGATCTGCTTGGCTGGGTCAAACACTTTTACCTTCCAGACCTGTACTACTGGCGTTACGACGAATATCCCGGGTACGAACAATACGCGGGCGTCGACCGATCCGACACGGACTATCGCGAAGCGCTTTTCGGGCGACTCTGCAACCTTCGGTATTACCTGGCCCAAAGCCGCTGATTCGTTTTCGCGGCCGGCCAGGGATTTGACCGGGAGGCGGCGTTGGCCAGGTCGGGAGATGTCCACCCGCTGCCGTTCGCGTGGGTGTTCGGCCGCTCGCACTTCGCGATCTCGTTTTTCGGTGCCAATGTCTATCCGGAGAACCTGAGCGTGGGGCTGGAGCAGCCGGCAGTGCGCGACTGGGTCACGGGCAAGTTCGTGCTGGAGGTGGTCGATGACGCGGACCGCAACCGCCACCTGCAGGTGACCGCGGAGCTGGCGCCGGGGGAGCAGGGAGGCGAGCAACGGTGCGGGGCGATAGCCGAATCGATCGAGCGCCACCTGGCCCGGCTCAACAGCGAGTACGCTC
Source organism: uncultured Gammaproteobacteria bacterium (assembly GCA_963711095.1). Classification (GTDB taxonomy): domain Bacteria; phylum Pseudomonadota; class Gammaproteobacteria; order Chromatiales; family Chromatiaceae; genus CAVQCX01. The sequence goes on from CAVQCX010000031.1 coordinate 50,421, forward strand.
ACTACGTGCCGCCGGAGTACCGGCCTCCGCGGGTGGTCCTGCGGCCGTGCGGGGACTCGGAGTATTTCCCGGTGGGAGTGAAGCACCGCTATACGCGGGGGTGACCGGGGCGACAGGCTAGCGGGATACCTTATTGTTTGACACGCGGGCCGGTTGGAACTGCAGACGGCTCCGCAGGCTATCGCCGGTGACCGGACTGGAACCCAGGAGAAATACGGTGGGCCCATACCGGCAGGCGGCGGCGCGAAGATCGCCACGGCCCGCCTACGATGGGTGTCCCCGTAGTCCGTAGGCGCCTCGTACTTGCCCCGCCACTTCTTCGGGAGTGGGAGGCCGCTCAGAAAGCCAATTCTGGTGGCAAAAAGGGCGACCTAAGCGCAAGTGACAAGTATTTCTGGAGCTGATTCTGTCCGAAATCAGGCGGTTAGCGTGGTCCGACCCCGACGGGCCTGTGTCCTTCCTCGCGACCCCGCGCCCTGAGCCCGCACCTCGTGGCACTGGTCGCAGATCCCCCGGGGAGCAGTCAATGGGTGGTCCACGCCTTGCGTCTTGCCAAGATGCCTACAATAATGTCAATAAAAACGACTTGACAAAACGCTATCGTTATCGCTATGTTTGCGTCAATCCTATACAGAGAGGGTATGATCGTGCCACTGCCGCCTATCCGCCTCTTGCGCCCTGCGCCAGATCCGCTCGGTTTATACGTGCGGGCCGGCCGCGTTGACCAGAAGGAGCTGCAAAATTTCATAGTGTCCGGAGCATCGGGCCTGACTGGCGTCGTTTTTGAGGCCAAGCGCGTAGGACAGCAAAAGGAGCTTTTGTCACTCGTTCTCGAGCGTCGCCTAGATGCCGTATTGGACCCGCAAACGCAGGCTATGGCGACCGTCGGGGGGTATACCAAAGGCATGGACGTGTTGCCGTGGTCCGAGAAGCGTCCGCATACGCGGGAGGACTTAGCTTCTCCCTTTGCGCGCCGGCGGTTAGCAGAAGGGCTCGCGCAGTTCGTCGTGCGCCACGGCTTCACGCAGGTGTTGACGCCGACCCATTGGATCGTCGGGCCGGATGATCCGTGGCTGGGGATTGATATCGCCAGCGCAAACGCATTGCGCTCGGCGCTAGATCAGCATGGGGCAGGGCACGTGCAGCTGAACTATTCCATGGCTATTACATACGAGGCGTTCCGAGCTCCCGCCAAGCGAAACAGCATTGTCGCGCAGCTACAACAGGTCAATGCCGATGGCTTATGGCTGAAGATCGATGGATGTGGGTCTGACAGTTCGCCGACAGCGGTTACGCGGTACGGTGATGCAGCTACAGATTTCCACGCATTGCGAATACCGGTCATAGCAGATCATGTGGGTGGGCTAGTTGGGTTGTCACTGCTAGCTTTTGGTGCCGTGGGCGGCCTTGCGCACGGAGTAACACTCGCTGAGCGTTTTCATGCCGCCGCGTGGCACCGGCCGCTAAGGGGAAAAGCCTTTGCACCAAGGGTGCGAGTGTACATTCCCCAGATTGATATGTTATTGCCTAGGGATGAAGCGGAGAAATTCTTTGAAATGGGTGGTGGTCGGGCCCGTACCCATTTCGGTTGTCGAGATACGCTATGTTGCAGAAGCGGTATTGTGGACATGCTGCAGACGCCCGCTCGCCATTTTCTCTACCAAAGAACCCGCGAGATAGCGGGGCTTGGGCAGATTCCTGAATCACTGCGCCCATCGCAATTCCTTGAAGAACACCTTCGACCGGCGAGCGACGCTGGGCGATTGGCTATAAACCTCAAATTGCCAGAAACCCTTTCTGCGAAAATGGTGAAGCAAAGCAAGCGCTTGAACGATCTGCGTATTGTGCTCGGGCCTTATGCGCAAGTGCGGCGTAATGGATCGTTTGCCCGGCACCCTTTGACGCGCGTAGCTAGAGAAGGTCGTGGGTGATGCGAGCATTGTTTTTGATATCGAGAGGCTGACGATGAACAACAATGCTATTGCACGATTGCTAAACGTAATTCAGGAAAAGGGAGCAATGCGGTCCTCCGATGTTGCGAATGTGCTGAATGTCCGTCCAGAAACTGTTTCGCGATGGAACCAGGGAAAAGCATTTCCGCGGCCCGAAACGGAGAAGCTGCTCTTAGAGCTAGAGTTTGTCGTCGATAAACTATCGGACTTCTATGAACCGCGAGAAGCAAGGCTGTGGATCTTCGCTCGCCAACGGATATTGGACGACCAAGTGCCCGCGGAGTTGATACAGAAAGGCCGCGTGGATGAGGTGCTTGCGGCGGTGAATCAGCTCCGCGACAGCGTATTTGTCTGATCGTGCCGCTGCATGATCTATGACCGAGAATTACTTGATCGCATAGCCGGGGCACCGACGGAGGCTTTCGACGGCCGCGTGTACCGCGCGACCCGGCAGAATCTTGATCCGCTCGCGAGCTCAACAAGTGGCGGTCGCTGGATGCCGCGTGGAGGCGCGGGTATACTCTATACTTGTTTAGAGCGAGAAGGAGCCTTGGCTGAGGTTTCGTTTCATTGGGCGCAGTTGAGCCCGCTCCCAACAAAGCCTGTCATAGTGCATACCCTTGCAGTCGTCGCGCACCGGACCCTGAGACTGCTAAGGGCAGATTTGAGGGAGCTAGGCGTGTCGGACGCCTCGTTTGCAACCGTGAATTTGAAGCGCACTCAAGAGATAGGTGCCGCGGTGGAGTTTCTCGGATGCGATGGCTTGGTCGCAGCTTCCGCGCGTTGGGCTTGTGACAATTTGATGCTGTTTCCGGAAAGCATGGGGCATACAGCGTCTCTTGAATTGCTCTCCAGCGAATCTGTCGATTGGGTTGAGTGGGCGACCCGTGAGGGGTTTCTGGAACAAGAAACTGGCGAGAGAAGGTAAACGGGAACGAGTCGGGTCGGCGTGCGGAAAGGGCGGTTTGAATCACGGTGACGAGCGGAATGTACTCCAAACGCCGGCTAGCCAAGAATAGAGATGGGAGCCTCCATACGATGGGTGTCCCACTGGTACCCTCCCCGGCAGTTACTTCCTGCACCTCCGCGCGGGCAAGACGCAAGACCCGACCCGGCACCCCCCGACCCGGCACCCCCCAGGTAGTCGCCCGCACGCCCCAAGGCACGTTGAGCTTCGGCAGGTCTATCCTGGGCGGGCTTGGTGTCAGACCCGATGATGCCGAGACCATCATCAACTCACTAAGGGCGGATGATTATGGACCATCACCCGGCTCCTTGGTCGTGTCGCTCTCCATACACGAACGGCCCACGATTACCTTGCCGGGCCCTCCCTTGCCTGATAGCCGTTACACTGCTAGGGCCCGTCAGACCAAAGTAGCCGGCGCATAGGGAGGCGCTGCGATGGTTCGTCATATCCCCTGCGGGACCTTCGTCAATGAAAGCGAACGCCTTGCCGTCGCGCGGCTAACGACGAAGCTCAGAGATTCTGACGGGCGCTGGATTCTCTTATCCAACCTGAATCACGCCCGCCATCCCAACGCCCACTCGGACGAGATCGATATCGTCGCGATTGGGGGTCCCGGTGTATTCGTCTTGGAGGTAAAGCACTGGGACGCAGAATACCTCCGCAAAAACCCACAGATCGCGGAGCGTGAGGCGGACCGCATCGACGCCAAAGCCAAGCGCGTCGCCGGGAAGCTGCGCCAGCGTCTCGACCCCGGCTTCGTCGAGGCGCGGCTCCTGCTGACCCGCGGCGAGGTCCGATTTGACGCTGCGAAGCGGCCAACCCCCCGGGGGGTAAGTATCTACGGCTTGCCGGAGTGGTTGGGGCTGCTGGCGGTGGGCGGCCGGGAGCAACTCAGCCCCGACCAGATCGAACTGGCCGCCCGGCTGCTGGAGCCCGATGTCAGGGTGGCTCTTAGCGGCGAGCTGCGTACCTTCGCCGGACTCGTGAACCTGGAACGTATCTCCAGCAAGGCCGACGCCTTCCATCGCATGTACCGCGGCCAGCACCCAACCCGCCGTGATCGGGTCATCCTGCACCTCTACGACCTCTCCGCCACTCAGGAGAAGCAAGCGCTGGACTTGGCGCGGCGCGAGTTCGACACAATCCAGCTCTGGCAGAAGAGCCCCTTCGTCCCCAGCCTGCTCGACTCGTTCCAAGAGGCCGAGGGTTACCCTGGAGAGCTGGTCTTCTACTCCCTGCTGGACCCGGCCGCACCAACCCTGTCGGAGCGGCGAAACGACGCGGGCTGGGACCTACCTGCGCGGATTGCCTATGCGCAGGCCGCTATCGATGCCCTGCAGCAATTTCATCAGCCGCCGCAGGACTCGAACCTGACGCCCATCGTCCACCGCCGCCTCTCGCCGGCCAGTCTGAGGGTCCGGCATAACAACCAGCCCCTGTTCACCGACTTCAACCTCACGCGGCTCCAGGACGCCGAGACGATCTCCCCGGCTCAGGTCGACTTCGGAGATCTCCTGCCCTTCGTCGCCGAAGAGGTCCGCCAGGGCGGGCTGGCCGCCGCCGACGCCCGTTCCGACATCGCCGCCCTCTGCGCCTCGCTGCTTACGCTGTTCGAGCCAGGTGCCCCCCTTGCCGATCAGGTCCGCGCCATCCTGGAACCTGGCCGCGCAATCAATCCCGCTGATCGCCCCAGCCTGGATGACCTATCCCAGGCGCTCGCCGGGCTGACCGCAGTCGCCCCGGCCACAGCGCCAGTCACCCCCAAGCTTCCGCCCGCCGAGTACTGGGACGAGGACACCGTGGTGGAGTTTCAGCAGTCCCGCTACAAGATCGTTAGTCGGCTGGGGCGCGGGGGCATCGGGCAGACCTTCAAAGTGGTGGAGCTCGATGCCCACTCCGACGAGAAGTTCGGGACCTACGTCGCCAAGCTGGTGCGTGACTCCGAGGATGGCGAGGCCGCCATCCGAGCCTACAAGCGCGTCCGTGCCTACACCACCCATCCGAACCTCTCGACTATCCACGAGATCGCCCCGGGCTGGGAAGCGGACCGCTTCGTCGCCCTGATGAAATGGGTGGAGGGCCAGCCCATGCAGGACCTCACCGGGGTCTTGTCCCTCTATGCCGATGACCTGGGCGAGCCCTCGGTCGTGGCCCTGGCCCAACGCTGGCTCCTGGATCTGTGCGGCGCCTTAGGCGAGCTGCACCGAGTGGGCCTGGTCCATGGCGATGTCAGCCCGAAGAACCTGATCGTCCAAGGTGGCAACGTGGTCCTCACCGACTACGACACCGTCATACAGGCGGGCGAGGCCGCTCGCGGTGGGACCCTCCCCTATGCGAGCCCGGAAGCACAGGCCCGTTCCGGCATTCTGCCCCGAGACGACATCTACTCCCTCGCCGCCAGCCTGTTTCACTGCCTGACGGACCGGGACCCTTTCAGCTACGGGACCGAACTGCGCAAGGATCTGGGCCTCAACTGGGATGGCATCGAGGGCTTCGACGCCCTGCGGCATTTCTTCGACCGTGCTACCCACCCCGATCCAGAGCAACGCTTCCCAGACGCGCTGGCTGCACGCCGGTTTCTCGCGGAGTCGACGTCGGCACAGGGGCAAGCCCATACGGACCAGGGTCCGCCGGTCCTCGCCAGTCCACCGACCCTCACCCCGAACGAAGTACCCTGGCTGCGCAATCTGCTCTCGTCCTACCCCGGCTCTCGCCACGGGAACCGCGAGACGCGAGGGCTGGACTCCCCGTTCGCCGAGGCCACCTACGTCGAGACCCGCCTCGACGAGACCCTACTTGCCGAGATCGAAGCCGGCGAGATAAACCTCGTCATCCTGTTCGGCAACGCCGGGGACGGCAAGACCGCCTTCCTGCAACACCTGGCCCAACACCTGGGGCTCAAGGACATCCACTCCGCCCGGCGCGTCTGGGAGCTGCGGCTGCCCAACGGGCAACAGCTCAAGGTGAACCGGGACGGCGCCGCCGCCTGGGAGGGCAAAGGCGCCAACACCCTGCTGGATGAGCTGTTCGCCCCCTTCCACGACCAGCGCTTTCCCCACGACCGCATCCATATCGTCGCCGTCAACAACGGCAAGCTCCTGGAGTGGATCGAGTGCCAGCCCGAGGACACCTGGCTGACCGGGCCCCTACGCCGGGTTCTGCTGGGCGAGGCCGTGACCATGGACCCCCGCTTTCGCCTCATCGACCTCAACCGCCGCTCCCTGGTCGGTGGCATCGACCCGGCCCAGGGCCGTCTGACCGCGGACTTTCTGGAGATCCTGATCGAGCGGCTGCTCGGTGGAGGCACGGACCCCTGGGCGCCCTGTGCCACCTGCACCGCCCAAGGCCGTTGCACCGCCTGGCACTCGGTCCAGGCCCTGCGCGACCCCGACCAGGGCCCGCGGCTGCGGGAGCGCCTGACCGACCTGCTGCAAGCCTGCCACCAACGCGGCGAGATCCACATCACCGCCCGCGAGTTGCGTGCGGCGCTGTCTTACTGCCTGTTCGGTGTCCACGACTGCGCAGAGCTGCATGCCGACCCCGACCTGCGCCCGCCGCGTTACTGGCGGCGCGTCTTCGACGCTCGCTCGGATCGCCGCCAGGGCGAGCTCAAGCTCCTCGCCGAGATGACCCGCTTCGACCCGGCCCTGGAGGCGGACCCCATCCTGGATCGCCGCCTCCTGCGCGAGCCCCTAGCGGACGGCGGCGACGACCACCTGGCCCAGGCCCGCCGCCGTGCCTGGCTCACCCGGCCCCGCGGGGCTGGGGGCGGCGACATTGCGCTTGCCAACGGGCGCCACCTGGCCCGGTTCCGGGGTTTGCCCCTGACGTCGTCCCAGGAGGCCGACGCGCTCCTGCACGACCTTTGTCTTGGCATCGCCCGCCTGGAAGACCTGCCCGCTTTGGCATTCGCCCCCAGCCAGTCGAGCCAGGGCCTTCCCCTGCGCATCACCCCGCGCACCCCCACCGATAGCGCCTTCTGGGTCGTCAAGCCCTGGGAGCGCTTCGACTTGCGGCCCGCCCTGCCCGCCGCCGCCGATGGGCTGGAGACCCTGCACACACACCTGCACCTGATCTACCGTTACGTCGCCGGTGGGGAAGAAGTTCTGACCCTGGGCCTGGAACTGTTCCACCTGCTGTTGGAGCTGAAGGATGGGGTGCAACTCTCCGGTGTCGCCCAGGAAGGGGCCTTCGCCAACCTGGAGATCTTCACCCAGCGCCTGGCCCGCGAGGACGCCCGCGCCCTGCACGGATGGCACCCAACCGAGGAGGACCGGGTGTTTCAAGTCCGGGTCCTGCCGCGTGACGGGCGGCAGGTATTGGTTCGAGATCAGGCCTAGCGAGCGTCATCAACCGAATAATTGCGAGTCAAGCCGATGCAAGCCATTGAATTCGATGCGGTGGTGCAAGACACGTTCATACCGCTACCAAGCTCTGCCGCTCTGCCCTCCGGGCAGGCCGTGCGGGTAGTGGTGCTGTATGAGGAGACGGGCAACGCGACTGAGCCAGCGTCGCAGGAAGATGCAATCACACGCCTTGCGCGTCACCCCTTGATCATCCCTGGGTTTGCCCCGCTCTCGCGAGACCAAGCCCATGAGCGATAGCGTCTTTGTGGATTCCAATCTCTGGCTCTACGCCTTCGTCCTGCAGCCCGGGGAGGAATCCAAGCATGCCCGCGTTTTGCCCCTGGTGGAGGCAAGGAACCGTTACGCCATCAGCACTCAAGTCGTCTCCGAGGTCTCGGCGAACCTGTTGAAAAAAGCGGGAATGCCGGAAGTCGACGTACTCGGTATCATCGAGGGGCTTTATCGCCGATGTCGGGTAATCAATACCGGCCTGGAATGCCACCGCACGGCCAGCCGCCTGAGAACTGTCCATCGGTTCAGCTTTTGGGACAGCTTGATCGTTGCGGCAGCTTTGGAAGGTGGCTGTGACACGCTCTATTCCGAAGATATGCAACATGGTCAAATCGTCGCCGACAAGCTCACCATCCTGAATCCACTACTCGATCGATGACGAGGTAACCGACCTATGAAGCTCGAATTCGACCCCGTGGCGGATGCTGCCTATTTCGAGATCTCGGCGGCGGAGATCGACACAACCAAAGAGATCGAGCCCGGGATTATCGCGGACTGCGATGGGACTGGGCACATCGTCGGCATCGAGGTTCTGTCCGTCAGTAAACGCGGCATCGCGATCCCCGCGGCTTCCGGCGCATAGGTCGGATCCAGCGGGGAAACACCGTACATGCCACGCTCGTAAGCAAGCTGTTTTGCGCCCGACACTCGTCATCGCACAGCACCCATCGGGAAGGCCACGCAAATGGACACTCAGATCCGTACACCACAATCGGTCTTCAACCAACCGCAGCGGCTTATGGTGCCGCTATTCCAACGTCCTTACGTCTGGAACGAAGACAGTCAGTGGGAACCACTTTGGTCCGACGTCGCCAGGGTGGCCCAGCGAGTGTTGGACAATCCAAAGGCCAGGCATCAGCCCCACTTCCTCGGCGCCGTCGTGCTCCAGCAACTCCAGAATCCTGTCGGAACCATGCAGGAGCGCACCATTATCGATGGGCAGCAGCGACTAACGACGTTACAACTGCTTCTCGATGCGCTACGTGCCGTCCTTTTTTATTCGGGAGCTGAGCAATCCGCACGTCGGATCGAGACCCTGGTCATGAATGATCAAGCCTTCTGGGAACGGCCAGAAGATCGTTTCAAGGTGTGGCCAACCAACAGAGACCGGGCAGCCTTCCACGCGGTCATGGCCGCTGCGCAGCCGCCGAACTACGACTTGATAGAGCACAAATCCAGCCGGCTCGTTCGAGCCCACGAATACTTCGCGCATTACGCCCGAGAATGGCTGTCCGCCGAAGGAGATCTCCAGGCTCGCGCGGGCGCCATTGAGCGCGCGGTTCGGGAGCTGATCCAGATGGTGGTCATCGACCTAACGGCGGACGAGAACGCCCAGGAAATTTTCGAAACCCTGAACGCGCGCGGCGCTCAATTAACGGCGGCGGACCTGATCAAGAACTTCATTTTTCAACGCCTCACGGAAAGTGGCGCCGACGTTGAAGCCGCCTACGTGCGCCACTGGAAAGACTTCGAGACAGGCTTCTGGGAAGCGGAGATCAGCGCCGGCCGTGTGAAACATCCGCGATCCTCGGTGTTCCTCAACCAATGGTTGATCGCGAAGACCGGCGAGGAAATTCTCGCGCGGGAGGTGTTCTACCGATACAAGACCTACGCCGACTTCGAGTCCGGCGTCGATATGGTCGACCTTCTAGAAAAAGTCCATCGCGCCGGGCGCGTCTATCAAGACTTCGTGCAGCTCCGCCAGCCAACTGATCGGACCCATTAGCCGTCGCGGATTGTTTGCCTATCGCACTGGAGTAATGGAGAGCGAGGTGATCAAGCCTCTGGTGCTTTTCCTGTACGATCCGGACGATACGGCTATACCTGATCAGCAGCTCACGAAGGCCCTTGATGTCATCGAGAGCTGGCTGGTTCGCAGAATGCTCGTGCGATCGACGTCAAAGTCGTACAGCCAAGTCATTGCCGAGCTGATTGCGCATGTGCGCAAGACGGGTCGGGACGCTGCCGGTGACGTCATCGAGAACTATCTGCGTCGACAGTCCGGCATTAACTGGTACTGGCCGGACAACGACCAGTTGCGAGTTGAGTTACGCTCTCTCGCCGCCTATCGACGATTGTCCCGAGCGCGCGCTCGCATGGTGCTAGAGGCGATTGAGGACTTCGAGCGCGGATGGAACGGCGCGGCGCCTGGCTTCGCCGGTGAGCGCGTGCCTCGGGGGAGTCACACGATTGAGCACATTCTGCCGCAGCGTTGGCAGGCGCACTGGGCGCTTCCAGCTGGCACCACGGCGATGGACCGTGACGCACTCGTCGATACCTTGGGGAACCTCACACTGCTCACTGGGAGGTTGAACACTTGAGTCTCGAACGGGCCTTGGCGCGGACCTGACGGAAAGCGCAGCGCGCTGGAGAAGCACGACGTTCTGATGCTCAATCGGCGGTTACTAAAGCACGCTATTGACGGCTGGGACGACGAGCACATCCGCGCGCGAGGCGAGCGGCTGATTGACACGGTGATCGACATCTGGAAAGTTCCTGTAGGCCATCGAGTAGCGATAACACGGGTCGCCCGTCGTCCAGCACACAAAATCGAGATCGCGGACCTCATCGGTGCCGGCATGATCGACGAAGGTGCTACGCTGCATGCGCCCCCGGGGAAGTTTGGCGGCCGAACGGCCACCGTGCTATCTGACGGTGCTCTTGACGTGAACGATGTGCGGCGCGCTACACCGTCCGGGGCTGCCCGCGTCTTGACGAAGACACAAGTCAACGGTTGGTCCTTTTGGCTCGTGGACTTGAAATCCAAGCGAAGTCTCAAAGACGTCATGCAGGAGTATGTCGAGCAATGGGGAGTCCAGGCCGATATCGGAATAGACGACGAAGATGGTTGATATCTTGTGGGAACCGGTTCGGATGAGCTTCATGCGTAGAATCGGCGCTCGATTGCGTATTGCTCTACCGCGGCAATGGATGGTGGAGTCGCTGCGCCGAGGATCGACCAACGCTCGATCCTGGCCTCTAAACCCCTTCGAATTCTTGGTAGACGTTCATGCCTAGTCGCCCTCTTCGAGTGCCCTCGCCCCAGTCGGGTATCATGCGCATCGCCGTCGCAGGTTTCAAATCCATCGCTACCGAGCAGCAGATTGAAGTCGCGCCGCTGACCGTATTGGCTGGTGCCAACAGTTCGGGTAAGTCTAGCATTATGCAGCCGTTGCTTTTGTGGAAGCAGACGCTGGAAGCGCCGTTCGATCCTGGAGCATTGCTCTTAAATGGCCCCTGCGTTCGCTTCACGTCGGGAGAGCAGTTCCTCTCCGGCGACCAGGATCGTTTTGAGATCGAGGTGGATAGCTTCCAAGGGGCGACGATCCGGATGACCTACGGACGCCGAGACGACCGAAAGCTCGACATCCAGGCCATGTCATTTCGGCGCTCGCCCGGTGACCCGATGGTGACCATCACGCCGTCGAGCGATCATGCGGAGCTGTGGAGCGCCTTGCGCAGTGTCGTGCGCGAGTACCTGGCTGACGACAACGATGCACCCATTCCTGAGATCACCACCCGACGCAGCTTTGCGTTTCTTGAACTGTCTTCGGATAATCCGACGCTGACTTATCTCGCCCTAATACGGGCCGGTGACCGCAGGGTCCTCGAACCGGCCGCCCCCCTAATTCCGAACCTTCAGGATATCATCCACGTCCCAGGTCTGCGCGGCAACCCAGAGCGCGCTTATCAGACGACTGAGGTCGCACGCCATTTTCCCGGCACATTCGAGCCCTATGTAGCCAGCCTCATCCAGCATTGGCAACGCTCGGAGAAACCTCGTTTCTCTGCTCTGGTGCAAGATTTACGAATGCTGGGCTTAACTCCTTACGTCAGCGCTGAGCCCGTTAACGACACCCAAGTCCAAATCCGCGTCGGACGCCTGCCGGCGGGCCGCCGCTTCACCAACCGGGATCTCGTGAACATTGCGGATGTCGGTTTCGGCGTATCTCAGATCCTGCCTGTTCTAGTGGCGCTGCGTGCGGCCGACGCCGGCCGTCTAGTCTACATCGAGCAGCCCGAGTTACATCTTCATCCGCGCGCGCAATTGGCAATGGCATCCACGCTGGTTGCGGCGGCCAAACGCGGAGCGCGGCTTGTCGTTGAGACGCACAGCGCGATTCTGCTGCGCGGCATTCAAACGGCGATCGCGCTCGGCGAGATCAACGAGGAAGACGTCAGCCTCAATTGGTTCGCGCGTGATGTTGACACCGGAGCGACTTCGGTGAGCCGGGCGATACTCGACGAAAATGGGGCCTTCGGCGACTGGCCGGAGGACTTCGACGATGTCGCGTTGGGAGTCGAAGGGGCGTATCTCGATGCCGTTGAGGCGCGGATTGCAAGATGACGGTAAAATCCGACGCGATTGTCGTGGACGCGTCCATCGCGCGAGCGGCAGGAGAGACGGAGCACCCCACTTCCCGCGCGTGCCGTGAATTCCTTGAAGCCTTACGCGACGGACCACTGCGCCTCGTGATGGGCGACGAGTTGTCGGCCGAGTGGGGGCGGCACCGATCCCTGTTCGCCAGGAGTTGGTTGGTGACGATGTATGCACGTAAACGAGTTAAGCGGCTCCCAGGGATTTCCAACGAGCCGCTTCGAGAGGGCTTGGAGGCTTGCGCTGAGCAACGAGCCAATACCGAGACGGACGCTAACGCGTGGAGTGCTGCGATGCTCAAGGACTGTCATCTGATCGAGGCGTCCATCGCTGCGGACAAGGCGCCGGTTGCCGCGCACGATGAGAAAGCTCGCGTCCAGTTTCGTGCTTGCGCCTCGGCGGTGATCGTGCTGCGCGACGTAGTCTGGGTCAATCCCACCAAGAAGGCCGAGCAACCGCTGGAGTGGTTGGCCGCCGGGGCGCCGCGTGACCGAGCGAGGATGCTTGGGGTTTGACGTCTGAGCGGCGGCCGCCGTCGATGCAGCACCGAGGGAAAAGCGCTGGTTTGCGGCAAGAGTGTGCGCATTGGGCTGGACGTAGCCAAAATCGGCTCCCCTGCGCGCCCACGACACGATGCAGATTGCACGTGCCCAAATCCAACTCGCTACGCCATGTCTCGAATGCAGCGCGAGGATGTCCCGGAAGACGGGGACAATCACCTGTGCTACGAACTGGACCTGTTCCCGGGCGCGGACCAGGCGAATGCCTAGACCGGGCGCTTCCTATCCGCCACCGCCGAGTGGCGGCGTAGCGGCGGCGCCGGAGGCGGATCGCTGGGTGCTGGAGAGCGTAACCCGCCCCGGGGGCCTGACCCTGCCGCGCCTGCGTTGGGCCCGGCGGGGCGATTCGCGGCCCACTAGCCCTAGAACAAGCGTGATTTTTTATGTTATTGAGAAGATACGATACAACCTTTTGAAAAAACTTGATAAAATACGCCCATCATTCAATGTGGTCACAGCAATGAGGTGTATTTCAAGTGAACACGGGTACCGAAGAAAAGCGCACTGAAGTTTTCGAGAAATACAAAGTTAGCATTAAGCGTCGGCTGGGAAAAAAGCAATATAAGGACCAACCAAGACCGATAATGACAGGACAGAATATTCATTATGAAATGGGCGACAAGACACGGGCGATGAGCTATGGGGGCATTGGCGCCATTCATAAGATGGTCAAGCAGATTGGATTGGATCAGGAGATCGACAACCGGCTTGAGCTTTTGAAAGTCCACATGCCCTATCACGAGTCCGACCATGTTCTCAATTTGGCCTATATCGCACTCGTGGGCGGAATGCGCTTAGAAGACATTGAGCTGCGTCGTAATGACGAAGTTTTTATGGATGCCATCGGTGCACAGAGAATCCCCGATCCCACAACGGCGGGAGATTTTACGCGACGTTTCGAGAGGAAGGATATTGTGTTGCTGATGGACGGCATCAACGCCGCACGGGTAAGAGTTTGGTCGAAAGCGCCGCGCGAGCTGCTGAAAGAAGCCATCATCGATACTGACGGGACGCTGGCGGGCACCTTGGGGGAATGCAAGCAGGGCATGGATATCTCGTACAAGGGAATTTGGGGTTACCACCCATTGATCATTGCCCTCGCCAACACCAATGAAGTCCTGTACCTGGTGAATCGGTCCGGAAATGTGCCGAGCCACGAAGGCGCTGCCGAGTGGATAGACAAGGCCATTGACTTGGTGACACCGCATTCCGAGAGGATATTGCTACGCGGCGATACGGATTTTTCTCTGACGAAGCACTTTGACCGTTGGTCTGAGCGAGTGGATTTTGTGTTCGGGATGGATGCATCTAAAGGCTTGGTAGCAAGGGCAGAAGCACTGCAAGAAGCCTGCTGGGCGCTCCTGCAGCGCCCCGCGAAGTATGAAGTCCGCACCGAGGAGCGTGAGAAGCCCGAGAATGTTAAAGAGCAGATCGTAATTGAGCGCAATTTTACGAACATCCGTCTGAATAGTGAAGAAGTAGCCGAGTTCGAGTACCGGCCCGGAAAATGTACACAAACCTACCGAATGGTAGTCGTTCGCAAGAATCTGACCATTGAGAAAGGCGAGACGGCACTCTTTGATGACATCCGCTATTTCTTTTATATCACCACCCGCCGCGACCTGACAGCCGCCCAGGTTGTAGGACACGCGAATAAGCGCTGCAATCAGGAGAACGTGATTGCGCAGCTGAAGAATGGTGTGAATGCCATGCGGATGCCGGTAATGGACCTGAACAGCAACTGGGCGTACATGATATTGGCCGCCCTGGCCTGGAATCTGAAGGCGTGGTATGGAATGTTGATGCCGAACACAATCCGGCGTGCTCAGGTACTGAAGATGGAGTTTCGTCGTTTTCTGCAGATGTTCATCTTGATACCCTGCCAGATTGTGCTGACCGGAAGGAGGATCGTCTATCGAATATTGGGCTACAACGAGGGGTTGAAGGACTTCTTCGATACGTTTGAAAGGATCAGAAGGCTCCAGTTTGAATAGCCTGAAAGGAAAAACAATCAATTAGTTGGTCGAATAGAGAGAGCCACAGGACAGGTGCGTCCAGATTTGCATATTTTGTTTGAATTTGCAGGGAAGCTGTATATGTATACAGTAGTGTTCTCTATTTTACGTATAATTTTCACCGCGGAGACTCAGAAAAATGAAAAATTTTGAGCAAATTTGGTGTGTATAGAAACTAAAGCTCCAGAGTGGGCCAGCGAAACTAAATCTCGCTTATTTTAGGACTAGCCCGGCCCATGTCGCCATCGCCTTCGATGTCTTTGCATCGCGGGTGGAGTGTCGCAGGCAGACCGACCGGCCGATGGGGCGGAGGCTCATGGGCTCATGCTGATGCCGAACCGGGAGTTCCGCGCCGATCCCACGCCACATTGGGTGAGCTATATCCCGCCCCAACCCAGACGGCGAGAAGCACCCCGTCACCAGCATCTTGACCAAGCGACAGGTGGGACTGCACGCCCACATCCTGAGGGCCGTGGTCCGCCACCTGGGCAGCAGCGCGGATGACTGGCCGGTGCTGGTGACCGAGGTCAGCCTTGCGCAGGCGGATCTGCTGCAAGACCTGCACGGCCTGTGCGATTGGGTGGTCACGGCCGACCGCAATGCCGGGATCGAGTACTTCGACTCCCCCCGGGAGCTGCCGCGGGTCTACGAGAACTACATCATCGACTGCGTGCCAGAGCGGGACGATCTGGGCTTCATGCAGTTGATCACTTCCACCAGCAGCTTTGACGAAGTCGTTAACCTTTTGGATGGCGCGCTCGGCGAGATGGGCCTGTCCGCCAGCCCCCGGAACTGCACCCACCTGTTGGAGGCCCTCAAGGCCGTCAGCGGTCGGCTGGCACTGCGCCTGGCTGGGACCGGCAGCGCCGCCCAGGAGATGATCGCGGTTGCGCTGGCGCAACGGCACTGCGCGCACGCGAGCGGCGATGACCCGGCTTGGCTGTCGCTAACTGACGGCTTTTTGATCCCGCTCGACGACGTTCCCGAGTTGTTTCGGGAGCCGGACAAGGTGGCCGAGGGGGGCGAGCAACGCGCGGATCTCCTCTATGTGAGCACAGCCAGAAGGGGTGGGTTGCAACTGGCCTTCGTGGAGGTGAAGTTCCGCCGTTACCTCAAGACCGCCCGCTCGCCTGATCTCGCCGAGGGGATGGGGCGCCAGATCGAGGCGTCCTGTCAGCGTTGGGCCCAGCTCTTCGGCACCCGGACCTCGGCCCTGGAGCAGACCGTCAATCGCGCCTGGCTGGCGCGCATCCTGCGCTTTTACGCCCGCAAGGGCCGTCGCCACGGGCTGTCCGATGCAGCCTTCAACACCGCCATGAGGGAGATCGACCGGGTGGTCCGTAAAGAGACGGATCTGCCCGGTCAGTTGGACATCAAGCGGCTGGGGTACGTCTTCTGTCCCGAGTACGCAGCGCACGAGCCGGCCTGGATCGTGCACGGCGGCGAGGCAGACTTGTGGCTGTTTGGTCCAGACATCCTGCCCGAGCCGAGCACGTTGTCGCGGGACGACGAAGCAGGTCCCGAGGCTCTTGGCGGTGGGACACCGGCAGCAGAGGATGTGCCGACTCAATCGGGTCAGGGCGATTCATCGGTGACTGGCGCGTCGGCCGCCCCGACCGAGAAGCCCGGCCAGGGTGCGGAAGCGACCGCCGATCAGGCCGAACGGGGCATTCGCCCCGTGCGGAATGTCTTGGGTTCTCCGGGTAGCCCTAATGGTGGCGTTTTGTGCGAGCCCTCGAACGCGCGGGACGGCGTTTCAAGCCCGATCCCGCCTGTTGCCCGCAGCGCCGCAAGCCGCCTATCGGCGGCTGGCCGACAGGATGTCGGCGCTCCCAGCGCCGCCGAGCGCGGACCAGTGCCAGCAGCCACCACCGAGGCGACCGTGCTGCTCGGCCATCGGGACCCGGGGGACGACCCCGTTTCCTGGCGCGCCGGCATCCACGGGAATCCGCACCTGATGATCCTGGGGCTGCCGGGCATGGGCAAGACCACGAGCCTGATCAACATCTGCCTGCAGCTCCGGGCCCAGGGGGTGACGCCCATCGTCTTCTCCTATCACCAGGACATCGACGAGAAACTCGGGACAGAGCTACCCGAGCCGCCGCTGAGCGTCCGTTACGAGGGCTTGGGGTTCAACCCGATGGAAGTGGTGGGGGACAACCCGCTCGCCTATCTGGACAACGTAGGGATGCTGCGAGATATCTTCGCGGCGATCTTCCCGGACTTAGGCGATGTACAGCTTGGGCGCCTGCGCGAGGCGCTGAAACAGAAGCTATGTGGACCTGGGTTGGTCCACGGGTGCAGACCGACGAGGTCCCAGCCTTCCGAACCTTCCTGGAGCGATCTGCGCGCCGAGGAGAAACCGGACAAGGGGCTGCTCACCCGATTGAACGAGCTGGACGACTATGGGCTATTCGGCGCTGGGAGCGGGGCGCCCTCCCTATTGGACCAGGGTCGCCTCGCTCTGATCGAGATCCACGGCACCCAAAACGAGTACCTCCAGCGGGCCTTCGCCACCTTCGTGCTCTACAACCTGTACCAGAGCATGTTCCGACGCGGACCCCAGGATCGCATCACCCACGCAGTGATCTTCGACGAGGCCCATAAGGCGGCTCGCCTGAAGCTGCTCCCGACCATGGTCAAGGAGTGTCGCAAGTACGGCATTGCCTTCGTCGTCGCATCCCAGGAGGCCAAGGACTTCGATCCATCTTTGTTCACTGCGGTGGCCAACTACCTGGCCCTGCGCTTGAACGAGACCGACGCGAAGCTCATGGCGAAGGGCTTCGCCGTATCCGACAAGGTCGGTCTATACACCGACCGCATCAAGCAAATGCCGAAATACAAGGCGATGTACTACGGAGAAGGGCTGCGATTGCCAGTCACGGTGGCGTTGGCGCAGTATCCGCCGCGTGATTAGGTCGGGAGGCAGCGGGGGGATGTCTACAGCACGTGTTGCCCCGAGACACGTATCCGGCTCTGGCAAGAGACCGCCGTGGCTCGTAAGCGACCTCTGACCTGACCCACGCCCAGTGTCCGGTATTAGCGTCTAAGTGAAGTTCCAAACTATGTGAAGTTCGGACTCGTCCTGCTGGGCGAGCGGCGCATCCGGCTCGGGCTGTATTTTCCGCTGCTTAGGAAGTGGATCGAGTGGGGGTATGAGGCGCCGTTGGCGGGATAGACAGGGGTCGTTCTCGGTTGCCGGGATGGGCTGGCGTTGTGGGGGCGCAGGCCGTGAAGGTCGGACGAATACTCTGCCTCAAGAGAGACCGCGTGGAAAATAAATCTGTCCCCATTTTCCGTGTCCCCATTTTCCGGAGAGGCTGACGATGAAAAACAATGCTATTGCACGATTGCTAAACGTAATTCGGGAAAAGGGAGCAATGCGGTCCTCCGATGTTGCGAATGTGCTAAATGTCCGTCCAGAAACCGTTTCGCGATGGAGCCAGGGAAAAGCATTTCCGCGGCTCGAAACGGAGAAGCTGCTCTTAGAGCTAGAGTTTGTCGTCGATAAACTATCGGACTTCTATGAACCGCGCGAAGCAAGGCTGTGGATCTTCGCTCGCCAACGGATATTGGACGACCAAGTGTCCGCGGAGTTGATACAGAAAGGCCGCGTGGACGAGGTGCTTGCGGCGGTGAATCAGCTCCGCGACAGCGTATTTGTCTGAGCGTGCCGCCGCATGACGAATGGCCGCAGGTCAACGGGTGGCCTCAGGGTGGTGGGTGGCCTGGAGTGATGACTGCCCGCATATTGAAAGGGTATGCTTGGGCAATGCTCGCCACGATACGGAACAGTCTTTTCAGGAACCTGGTTGCGGTGGTGGTGCTGCTCCCGCTGCTGGGCGCCGTTCGGGCGGCTGCGGCGGCGGAAACCCAGGACTTGGACAATGGTGTGGTCAAGCTCGTGGTTACCACACGCGGCGGGATTGGTCGGGTGGGCAGCGGCTTTCTCGTGCGGCTGGGCGCCGATCACGCCTACATCCTGACCGCGGCCCACGTGGTCGAGGGCGCCCAGGAAACGGGCGTGGTCTTCAACACGCGCCAGTTGGATCCGCCCGTAGCCGCGTCAGTGCTTGGGCTCGAGTACTGGGACCGGCGCGGCCTGGCGCTGGTCATCGTACCGGCATCGGCGGCCCGGGCCGCCGGCGCGCGACCGCTACTCCTGAGCACCGAGCCACCGCCGCCCAAGGAAACCGAGCTTCGATTGATCGGACACCCCCGTACGGCAGGGGACTGGTCCTCCCTGATCGGGTGGGTGGCTGCGCGCGAGGGAGAGATGCTGAAGGTCCAAGCCTCCGTGAACGAAGGCAGCAGCGGCGGCCCTGTTCTTCAAGGCGGTCAAGTGGTCGGCATCGTGGTTGAGGAGCTGGCCGGCATCGCTATCGTCAAGCTGGTCGCCAACATCCGCACCTACTTGGAGGGCCACGGGGTGGTGGCGGAGGCCGTCCCGCCCGAGACTGCGACCGCGCCGCCTGCGGAAGCGGCTGTGCCCAAGGCCGGGGAGCCCTTCCGCGACTGTCCGGCCTGCCCGGAGATGGTGGTGATTCCGGCGGGGACGTTCCGGATGGGCTCTCCCGACGACGAGAAAGGACGAGACAGCGACGAGGGGCCGGTGCATTCAGTACGAATTGCCGAGCCCTTCGCGTTGGCTGCGCGGGAGGTGACGGTGGGTGAGTTTCGGGCCTTCGTCGAGGCGACGGGCTACCGCACGGAGGCGGAGAAGGGGAAAGGCTGTGCAACCTGGGACGGCGCCAAGTGGGCATATGATGCCAAGCGCAGCTGGCGCGCACCGGGCTTTGTGCAAGGGGAGGATCATCCGGTGGTGTGCGTGAGCTGGAACGATGCGCGGGCCTACCTCCAATGGCTGAGCCAGGAGGCGAAGCGGACCTACCGGTTGCCGAGCGAGGCGGAATGGGAGTACGCGGCGCGGGCGGGGAGCACGACGGCGCGGTACTGGGGGGAGGGGCCGGATGGGGCTTGCGACTTTGCGAACGTCGCCGACAGGGCTCTGAATGCACATTCACCCAAAATTCACCAGTGCGACGACAAGTTCGTCTACACCGCCCCTGTGGGCTCCTTCAAGGCCAACGCCTTCGGCCTGGAGGACATGCTGGGCAATGTGTGGGAGTGGACGCAGGACTGCTGGAACGACGCCTACCGGGGTGCGCCGAGCGACGGCAGCGCCTGGACCGGTGGCGACTGCGGGCGGCGCGTGGTGCGCGGCGGCTCCTGGGACGACGAACCAGACGTCGTGCGCTCGGCCGACCGCAGCAGGGTCGGCAGCGGCGGCCGGAGCGACGACGCCGGTTTCCGGCCAGCCAGGACCTTTTAGTCCTTTGGATCTTTACGGCTTTACCGCTAACGGGGTCCAGGGGCGCAGCCCCTGGTCGATTCTTTTGCCCCGGACGTGGATGCCCGTCGCCCGCATCCTGGGTGTCGTGGGGTCGGCTGAGCAGTCGGGCCCCGAGCGGCTCGCTTTGCTCACCCCATCCACCCCGGCGCGCCCCGGGCTTCAGCGAAAAGCCGAGGAGAAAGAATCCCTTACCACCTTGACCAACAGCACCAGCTCAGAAGGTGGGACGTATTCGATGGCTATGCCGTGCTGCTCGGCAACCTGCCTGAAAACATCTTCAGCGGGAGACTTGCCGGAAAGGATCACCCGGTGAGGCCATTGTCGCCTGGTCGCCCACCCCGTTCGAAAAAAGGCCCGGACCTCTTCCGCCTCTGGGGCCCCGTCGGGCGCCTTCGACAAGGCATGGCCGAGCACAAAGGTGCTTGCCGCGTCCATCATGACATACACGTCATAGGGGTCGTCTTTCACAAACAGGGGGGCATGGTTGGCCTTGACGACTACCCATGCCCCATTGACTTCAAATTGATTGGACGTCAGCACACTCCGGCCTCCGCGTCGATCCGACCACAGTTTCGGAATAGCTAGGGTTGCACCCTCCCGCGTGGGGCGCACTCATTTTTGTCGGGGGCAGGACCCGGCCTGCCCGCAAGGCGGGTCAAGGACCATCCAAGACGGCGGTGTCGCGCACCCTTGGTGCGCGCAATGTCGACGCCTTCGAATATGCCACCCTGGAATGGGTCGACTGGCTCAACCACCGCCGGCTGCTGGAGTCGATCGGCAACGTGCCGCCGGCGGAGTTGGAAGCGGCGGATTATCGGCAACAGCAGGAGTCGGCTATCGTGGCCTGACTCAAACGAAACGCTCTCCGGGATAACCGGGGCGATTCAGCCGCCAGACTGACCTTCGTCCGAAAGCCCAACGATTCCTTCTGCCGCTTTACCTTCGGCAGTCACCTTGACCTTTAGTCACCGCACGCCGGCATATTGACGCAGAGTCAGGGTGTCGCCCTGCTGGATCATCTCCAGGTGGCGCAGGAAGCTCATCCCGAGCAGCACCTGGTCATCCACGGCCTGAGGGTTGATGGAGGCGCGCACGCCGCGCTGCTCGATATCACCGAGGCGCACGCTGTCGAGCCGGGTGGCATAGCCGGTGACCAGGCCCCCGGCGGTCTGCATGGTCAGCGGGGCGCCGCGGCGTAGACCGAGCTGGCGGGCGAGATCCTGCGCGACGGACACGTCGCTGGCGCCGGTGTCGAGCAGAAAGACCACCGGGTGGCCGTTGATCGTGCCGCTCGCCACGTAGTGGCCTTCCCGGTTGCGTCGCAGTGCGACCTCACGGACCCCGCCGGAGGTGCGGGAGCTGAGCTGCCGGTTGGGATTGCGCTCTCGCTCCAGCCAGTTGCCAAAGCCCATGGTGAGCACGAGCAGCACACCGATCCACATGGCGACGATCATCCATTGGCCGAGCCGGCTGCGCTCCCGGGCGGAGATGTCTTCGTCCATGGCCCCATTGTAACCCTGGGTGGTTTCCATGCTTGGCTCGACTATCATGACCGGGCCGCAGGCGACGGCAGGTGCCATCGCCACCCAAAATCCCTGACCCGGAGTGACTGTGCCCGTGGCTGTGCTCAAGCTGAAACTGCACTGGCAGATCCTCATCGCGCTGGGGCTGGCGGTCCTCGCGGGCTCACTGGCGGGCACCGAGGGGGGCCTCTTCGGGGTGAGCTTCCAGGCCGTGTTCGGTTTCGTCGGTGCGCTGTTCCTCAATGCGCTGAAGATGCTGATCGTGCCGCTGGTGGTGTCGTCTATCATCGTCGGCGTGGCCGGCATCGGCTCGGGCGGCGCCTTCGGCAGGCTGGGCCTGAAGACGCTGCTGTACTATCTGACCACCACCCTGTTTGCGGTCCTGGTGGGTCTAACCATGGTCGATCTGCTGGCGCCGGGGATGGTAGACGGCCACCCGGCGAGACACCTGCTCGGCATGGCCGGCAATCCCGCCGATATCGCCGCACAGGTCGAAGGCCGGAGCAGTGCCGATCTGGTCGGGCTGTTCCTGCGCATGGTGCCGCCCAACGTGGTCGCGGCGGCGGCGCAGGGCCAGATGCTGGGGCTGATTTTCTTCAGTCTGCTGTTCGGGTTCTTCATCACCAAGATCGAGGAGCCCTATGCCGAGAGCCAGTACAATTTCTGGCAGGGCACGCTGCAGGTGATGATGAAGATCACCAACTGGGTGATGACGTTCGCGCCGATCGGGGTGTTCGCCCTGGTGGCCAAGGTAGTGGCCGAGACCGGCTATTCCGCGTTCGTGCCGCTGGCCTGGTTCTTCGTCTGCGTGCTGCTGGGTCTGGCGACACACTTTTTCCTGGTGCTGCCGCTGTTGCTGCTGCTGGTCGGGCGGGTCAGTCCGTTGGCGCACTATCGCGCCATGGCCCCGGCGCTGCTCACCGCGTTCTCGACCAGCTCCTCGGCCGCCACCCTGCCGCTCACCATGGACTGCGTGGAGAACAACGCCGGCGTATCCACCCGCACCGCCAGCTTCGTGCTGCCCCTGGGCGCCACCGTGAACATGGATGGCACGGCGCTGTACGAATGCGTGGCGGCGATGTTTCTGGCCCAGGCCTATGGCATCCATCTCGGCTTCGTCCAGCAGTTCACCATCGTGCTGATGGCGCTGGTCACCTCCATCGGGGTGGCCGCCATTCCCTCGGCCAGCCTGGTCGCCATCGCCATCATTCTCGGTGCCATCGGCCTGCCGGTGGAGGCGATCGGCCTGATCCTCGCGGTGGATCGCATCCTCGACATGTGCCGGACCGCAGTCAACGTGTTCAGCGATTCCTGCGGGGCGGTGATCATCGCTCGCCGCACCGGCGAGCCCAACGTGCTCGGTAGGCCGGCGCTGGAGGGTGCCTACACCGTCCCGCCGGGGAGCACATCGCCGCTTTAACCTAGAAAGAGCATTTGAACCGCCAAGGCGCCAAGATCGCCAAGGTTTTCAAAGCAATTTCCTGGAAACGGGCGTCACCCTTTGGGTGAAGCAGGTTCTTTCACTTGCAGTGCGTAGCTGCCTTTGTGTCCTTTGCGCCTTGGCGGTTCCAACTGCGGTTTTTAGGTGTAAGCATCATCTCGCAAATGCCCGTCCGTCCCCTGCCTATCATTGCTCCCTCGGCCGGCGCACCCGGGGCAGCCACCCGCCTATGGTCCCCACCGCCGTTGATCCGGGAGCGGGGCCCACGCCCGGCCCCGCGCTCCGACAACGGGCGGAACCTGGGCCTGAGTCTCGGGTCTGCAGGATCGGTGGAGGTGCGATGCCGGGCCTGCCCCGAGTCTTTGCCCGGCATGCCGTGACCGATGACCTGACAACAGAAGGAGACCGCCGTGAAGGGCACCACGATCGACCGCAGCGCCTTGCTCTCGATGCTGGAGACCATGCAGCTGATCCGCACCTACGAAGAGCATGCCGTTGCCATGCAGGCCAAGGGACAGGCCGCCGGCACCTGTACCTCGGTGGGCCAGGAGGCCTCCGCCGTCGGGGTGGTCAGCGCCCTGGGCGGGGACGACCTGATCCTCACCAACCACCGCAGTGCAGGCCACCTGCTGGCTCGCGGCGCCGATCCGGCACGCATCTATGCGGAAGTGCTCGGCAAGGCCACGGGCTACTGCAAGGGCCGCAGCGGCTCCCTGCACGTCTCGGTGAAGGACCTGGGGGTAGTGCTCACCTCCACGATCGTCGGCGCAGAGCCTCGCTCGCGGCCGGCGTCGGCCTGGCCTCATCCATGCAGGAGCGCGAGAACGTCGTTGCCTGCTTCTTTGGCGATGGGGCGGCCTGCGAAGGCTCCTTCCACGAATCGCTGAACCTGGCGGTGATGTGGGAGCTGCCGATTCTCTACGTCTGCGAGAACAACCAGTGGCAGGCCTTTGTGCGCCGTCGCGAGACCATGCCCGTAGACCATATCAGCACCTGGGCGGCCTGCCATGGGCTGGACACGGCGACTGTCGACGGCAATGACCTGGAGGCCGTCCACCTCGCGGCCAAAGCCGGCATTGCCCACATCAAGGCCACCGGCCAGCCGTACTTCCTGGAAACCTACACCTACCGGTTGCGCGGGCACTACGAGCCGGACGATCAGGCCTACGTGGACCAGTCCGAGCTCGCCGCCTGGCGTGCCCGGGACCCCATAGTCCTGTTGTGTGACAAGCTGGGCCTGTCCCGCGAGGAACGGGACGCCCTGCGCGAGCGGGCGGCCGCGCGCATCGAGGAGGCCTGGACCCAGGCCGCGGCGGCGCCCTATCCGCCGTTCTCCGAGCTGACCACTGACGTCTACGCCTGAGGAGCACCAGAAAATGCAGACCATGACCATCAGCGAGGCCATCGGCCAGGCCGTGGCCGAGGAGATGCGCCGGGACCCCAGCGTGATGATGTTCGGTGAAGGGGTGGCCACCAAGCGCTCCGACCTGCTGGACGAGTTTGGCCCCAGGCGCGTGCGCAACACGCCGCTCGCCGAGGCCATCATTGCCGGTGCGGCAGTCGGCGCCGCCGCCATGGGCATGCGCCCGGTGATCGACCTGCTGTTTGCGCCGTTCATGACGCTCGCCATGGACGAGTTGGTCAACAGCGCCGGCAAGCTGCGCTACATGTCCGGCGGGCAGTTCTCCTTTCCATTGGTGGCCATCGCCATGACCGGCACCGGCTGGACCGTCGGTGCCCAGCACAACCACAATCTGGAGGCCTGGTTCGTGCACAGCCCCGGCCTCAAGGTGGTCATGCCTTCGACCGCGGCCGATTTCAAGGGCCTGCTGAAGTCGGCGATCCGCGACGACAACCCCGTGCTGTTCTTCGTCGAGATGTCGCTCATCTATGAGCCAGGGGAGATCCCGGAAGGCGAGCACCTGGTGCCCCTGGGCAAGGCCTGTGTGCGCCGGGAAGGCAACGACCTGAGCTTGATCTCCTATGGCAAGACCGTGCGCGCCTGCGAGGCGGCGGCCGTCATGTTGGCCGAGAAGGGCATCAGCGCCGAGGTGCTGGACCTGCGCTCGCTCAAGCCCCTGGACGAGCAGGCCATCCTGGCCTCGGTCCGCAAGACCGGACGTGTCGTCGCCGTGCATGAGGCCAACCGCATGTGCGGGGTCGGCGCCGAGGTGGCGGCGATCGTCGCCGAGCATGCCTTCGGCGCGCTGCGCGCCCCGGTGGTGCGCGTCACCAGCCCGGACGTCCCAGCTCCCTCCAGCTATCCGCTGGAGATGGCGTTCACGCCCCAGGCGGATAGGATTGCCGAAGCAGCGGCGGGCCTGATGGCAAGGTCCGGCGCCGTCGCCTGAGGCCCATCCGGCCACTGTGACCCGCGCAATCGCGCCCGCCGGGCTTCCGCCGCGGAGCCTGGTGCCGAATGGCGCTGGCTCAACAATGCACAGATTGATTCTCCCCCGGAGCCCATCTCTCCGTTCCCCCGGGAGAGGGTCAGGGTGAGGGGATCGAAAATCCCCTTCCACCTGAGAGCCTCCCCTGCAAAAAAATCCAGAACGAGCAAAATGCCGGGCGCCCGTTCTGGTCCCCTCACCCCAACCCCTCCCCCGGAGGGGGAAGGGCTCTAGGGGGGCCGGCAGGCAGGACAACGACACCACCAGCTCCTGCGCCATCCCGACCCCCCGCCGAAGCCATTCCCTCGCCCCCCGGGCTGGTCTTTACCCACAAGTTTGCCGAGCACAAGGGCACGGCGGGAGATTCGAGAGGAATCATGGAGAGGATTAGGATTGTTGCTCAGTAGTAGAGGTCGTAGGCCATTTCGATGTCGGCCAAGCGCGCCATGCCGCGCCAGAGGACCTCGGTGCCTGGCTCGCCATCGTGCGCGCGGCCCAGGTGGCCGCCGAGCTTGCCGAGCAGTCGCACTGCCTCATTGAGGCTCGGAGGGGTAGATGGAGGAGCAATACGAAGAGTTGGTCGAGC
>CAVQCX010000032.1:0-44627 GCA_963711095.1 uncultured Gammaproteobacteria bacterium
ATCACCCATTGGGTGATGGCCGCTACGGCCGCCAGGGCACGCACCCTGGCGGCCGTTCAACTGCCGCTTCTAAGTTGAAGGCATTCTTGCTGTTGCGCGCAAATCCGGTCCCACAGGGCCTGGCGAACGTCTTCCAGGGCATTGAAACACGACGTGAACGAATTTCATGCCGACTCCCCCCAGCCCCGCGGATTGGATTCCGCTTGTCTATTCGCCGCCAGGTCGGCGCTGCAGATTGCAGGTTGCAGGTCCCGGGACGTTCAGGGGGCTTCGGTGATCCCCGCGCTCGTGGCCTCTGAGAGCAACGACTTGAACCCCTCGCCCGAGACACGGACCAAGCTGCAACGGTCGCCCGCCTCGAACCAGACCTCGGGTAGCCGGAGCAGTTGCTCATCGACCACTGTGGGAAGCCCATACACCGTGCCCAGCGGCGGCACGGCGCCCGGCTCGCAATCGGGGAACAGCTCCACCAGCTCCGGCTCGGTGGCCAAGCCGATCAGACGACCGAGCAGCCGGTGCAGGCGGCCGAGATGGATATGTCGACAAGCCGGCGCTACCGCCACCACGTAGCCCTGCTCGTCCTCCAGCAACACCGCCTTGGCCAGCTGATGCCCCGGAACCCGGGCGGCCTGGGCGCAGTGCTGGCTGTCGGCGGTCTCCGCATGGGACACCAGCTCGTAGCGGATACCGCGCTGGTCGATGAAAGCCTTCAGTCGCTGTGCGATCGGCATGTATGCCCCTCCCCTGCGCTTAGTCGAACATTCGGGCGTTGCGCCCCTCTGAACTATAGCTCCGACACCGCCGGGCGAGCGGCGCTCAGCCGGCAAGCGAAGTACACTGTCGCCCATGAGCCTGCCTGTCGATTGGGACTCCCCGGCTCCGGCGACCGTACGCCTGGCCGGCGTGGTGCGCACCTACCGGGAAGGCCCCCGGCGCCGCGAGGTGCTCAGGGGTGTGGACTTGCAGATCGCGTCCGGCGAACGCCTTGCCCTGCTGGGGCGCAGCGGATCGGGCAAATCCACCCTGCTCAATCTGCTCGGGGCGATCGACCGTCCCGATGCCGGCAGCATCCTGATCGGGGGTCGGGAGCTCAGCAAGGCCGCCGAGCGCGAGCGCACCCTGTTCCGACGCCGGCACATCGGCTTCGTGTATCAGTTCTTCAACCTGATCCCGACCCTGTGCGCCGGCGACAACCTGGGTCTGCCGCTGGAGCTCAACGGCGTAACCGAGCCCGAGATCCGGCGGCGCGTCGCCGAGTCCTTGGAGACGGTGGGTCTCGCCGATCGCCGGGACAGCTTCCCGGACCGGCTCTCCGGCGGCGAGCAGCAACGCCTCGCTCTCGCACGCGCCCTGATCCATCGCCCGCTCCTGATCCTGGCCGACGAGCCGACCGGAACCCTGGACGCCGAATCCGGCGCGCGGGTGCTGGAGCTGCTGACGCGTCTCAGTCGCGAGCAGGGGAGCACGTTGATCCTGGTCACCCACAGCCTGGCGGTGGCAGGCACCGCCGACCGCTGCCTGGCCCTGGACGAAGGCCGCATTCGGCCCGTCGCGGACGGCATCGCTTGGTAGGCTCCCGGCTCACCCGCGCCGGCCTGGGGTATCTGCGCCGGCACCCCTGGCAGACCTGGCTTGCGGTGCTGGGGATCGCCCTCGGGGTGGCTGTGGTGGTGGCGGTCGATCTCGCAAACCAGAGCGCGCGCCGGGCCTTCGCTCTGTCCATGGAGACCCTGACCGGACGCGCCACCCACCGGGTGGTGGGCCCGCCGACCGGCTTCGACGAAGCCATCTACCCCAGGCTGCGCGTCGACGCGCGGCTCAGACCCTCGGCACCGGTGCTGGAGGGGTGGGTGCGGATCGCCGCAGAGCCGTTCCGCCTGCTTGGGGTCGACCCCTTCGCCGATGCGCCCTTCAGGGAGGGACTGCAGACCCTGCCTCAGGCCGCGCTCGGCCAGCTGCTGACCCGCCCCGACGGCGTGCTCATGGCCGAGGTGAGCGCGCGACGGCTCGGTCTGGCCACCGGCGATACGCTGAGCCTGAGCATCGACGGGCGTACGCGGCGGGTGCAGATCCTCGGGCTCATCGGCGGTCCCCGGCAGGCGGCGCTGGACGGACTGCTGGTCGCCGACCTGGCGACCGCCCAGGAGCTGCTGGGGCGCCTGGGCCGTCTGGACCGGATCGATCTGATCCTCAGACCGGAGCAGGTCGACCGCGTCGCGCGCCTGCTGCCACCCGGGCTGCGCCTGGAGCCCGCCCGCAGCCGCACCCGCGCGCTGCAGGGCATGACGGCGGCCTTCCAGCTCAACCTGGCCGCCATGAGCCTGCTCGCCCTGCTGGTGGGCGCCTTCCTGATCTACAACACCATGACCTTCTCGGTGCTGCAGCGCCGGGAGCTGCTGGGCACCCTGAGGACACTCGGCGTGGGACGTGCCCAGCTGCTCTCCCGGGTGCTTCTGGAGTCGCTGGCGCTGGGCCTGGTCGGGGCCTGCTTCGGCCTGCTGCTGGGCCTCGCCCTGGGCGAGGGGCTGCTGCGGCTGGTCGCGCGCACCATCAACGACCTGTACTTCGCACTCAATGCCACCCGCGTGCTGATCGATCCCTGGGTACTAGCCAAAGGCATGGCTCTGGGGCTCGGGGCCAGCCTGGCCGCCGCCGCGGGCCCCGCCTGGGAGGCCGCCCGAGCCGAGCCGCGCTCGGCGCTGCGCCGCTCCGACATCGAGGCCCGCAGTCACCGCGCCGCACCCCGGCTCGGCGCCGCCGGCGTGCTGACCGTCGGCCTGGGCGCGGCCCTGCTGGGGCTGCCGGAGCGCGGGCTGGTGCTCGCTTTCACCGCTTTGTTCCTGGTGATCCTGGGCTTCGGCCTGACCGTGCCCGGCCTCACGCTGCTCCTTGCCCGTGCCGCTGCGCCGGTCCTCGCCCGGCTGGCCGGCAGCCTGGGCCGGATCGCCGCCGGGGGGCTGCTGGGCGGACTCAGCCGCAGCGGACTCGCCGTGGCCGCGCTTACCCTGGCAGTCGCTACCTCTCTCGGGGTGGCGATCATGATTTACAGCTTTCGCGCTGCGGTCGCTGACTGGCTCGGACAGACCCTGCGCAGCGACATCTACGTCTCGGGCCCCGAGACCGAGGCAGACGACGCGATCGGGGGCACCCTCGACCCCTCGGTCCCGGCACGGCTCGCCGGCATCCCGGGTGTGCGCGAGCTGAGCTTCGGGCGCAGCCTGCGCGTCGACGGGCCCCAGGGGCCGGTGCGACTGCTGGCAATCCGTATGGCCCGCGAGAGCCACCGGGGCTTCCGGTTCGTCACGCCGCCGACATCGCAGGTCTGGCAGCGCCTCGCCGCCGGCGACAGCGTGCTGGTCTCCGAGCCCTACGCCTGGCGGCACGGGATCCGGGTCGGCGACCGGGTGGAGCTATTCACCGCCGGGGGCGCCCAGGCGTTCACCGTCGCCGGTATCTTCCGCGACTACGGCACCGACGCCGGGATGCTGGTCATGGACGGCGCGACCTACGCCCGGCTCTGGGGCGATTCGGCGATCTCCACCGTCGGGGTGTTCCTGGAGCCGGGCGCCGACCCCCGGGCGGTGCTCGGCGCCATCCGCAACGCCCTGTCCGGCCTGGACCAGGGCCTGCGCATCCGCAGCAATCGGGCCATCCGCGTCGAATCCCTGGCGATCTTCGACCGGACCTTCACCATCACCCGGGTGCTGCGGCTGCTGGCCGTCGGGGTGGCCTTCATCGGCATCCTGAGCGCACTCATGGCGCTGCAGCTGGAGCGCGCCCGCGAGCATGCCCTGCTGCGGGCCATGGGCGCGACCCGGAGCCAGGTCTTCGGGCTGGTCGCGCTGCAGACCGGGGTCATCGGGAGCATCGCGGGGCTGCTTGCCCTGCCGCTGGGCTGGGCGTTAGCGGACATCCTTATCCAGGTGATCAACCGCCGCTCCTTCGGCTGGTCCATGGCAAGCCGGCTGCCCGCCGACGCCCTCTGGCAGGCCATGGCCCTGGCGCTCGGAGCCGCCCTGCTGGCCGGTCTGTACCCGGCCTGGCGGGTCTCCCGAACCGAGCCCGCCCTGGGACTCAGGGAGGAATAGCGATGCAGCGGCGGCGGCTCTGGGGCGGGTTGCTGGCGGGGCTGCTGACAGCGGCCGCCTGCACGCCCGAGCCGCCGTCCGCACCCCGGATTCGGGTCGCCGCTGCGCTCGGGGAGGGCCCCGCTGACGGCTTCGCACGGGCGCTCGGCCCGCGCCGCTTCGTCTTCCCGGCGGACCACGGGCCACATCCGGATTACCGCAACGAGTGGTGGTACCTGACCGGCAACCTCAGCGACGATGCCGGACACCAATACGGCTTCCAGGTCACCTGGTTTCGCATCGGCTTGCAGGCCGATGCCAAGCCGCGCGCCTCGCGCTGGGCGACCCGCCAGGTCTGGATGGCCCACGCCGCCCTGAGCGACCTGGATGGCGGGCGCCACCTGGCGGCCGAGCGCTTCGCCCGGGACGCCCTGGGGCTGGCCGGGGCACGCGCGGACCCCTTGCGGGTCTGGCTGGAGGATTGGAGCCTCTCGGCATCGGGCAGCGACTTTCCCTGGCATCTGCAAGCCGATGCGGGCCGCTTCGCCCTGGATCTGGATCTCAGCGCACTCAGAGCGCCGGTGCTCCAGGGCGAGGACGGGCTGAGCCGCAAGTCGGCCCAGCCCGGCAACGCTTCCTACTACTATTCCATCACCCGGCTCGGCACCCGGGGCCACGTGCGCATCGACGGGACCGAGCGACCGGTCTCCGGTCTGTCCTGGCTGGACCGGGAGTGGGGGACCAGCGCCCTGGCGGCGGACCAGGTGGGCTGGGACTGGCTGGCGCTGCAGCTCGCCGACGGAACCGATTTCATGTACTACCGACTGCGGCGAAGCGACGGCAGCACCGCCCCCGAGAGTACCGGGATGCTGCTTGGCCCCGACGGCGCCCGGCGCCCGCTCACCCCCGCCGATCTGGCGCTCGATGCTGTCCGCTTCTGGAGCGCCCCCGACGGGGCCCGCTACCCGATCGCTTGGTCGGTGCTGGTGCGGCCCCTGGGACGGCGCTGGCGCGTGGAGGCCGCCCTGGACGACCAGCTGATGGATCTGGGGGTACGCTATTGGGAAGGCGCGGTACGCGTGCTGGACCCCGCCTCCGGCGAGCTGCTCGGGCGCGGCTACCTGGAGCTGGCCGGTTACGAGCCGCCGCGCAGTTGAGCGGGCCGCCCGCGGCACAGGCAGGTCGCAAAAAGATCGGGAGGTCCTTTCTCAACTCGCTCCTGAGAACAACGCGGCCCAGTCCGGGTAGTCGGTGCCCTGTCCATCGTAGATCAGGAAGCCCGCCTCGAAGCCGTCGCCGTCCCGCACCGGCCGGCACCAACGGCTCTCTCCGGTCAGCAGGAAGAGGCGCGGACAGCCCTGCAGCACCACGCACAGCTCGAGCAGACAGCCGGGGTCCACGGGGCTCGGCAGCCGGATGCGCAGACCGTCGGCGGAAAGATCGATGGTCTGGGTCGAAACCACGCGGGTGTCTAGCGGATCGCTGCCGTAGCGAGGCCGAAGCTCGACCGATATAGACTCGACGCGAGGCACCCGGGCGGCGCGCCGCTGATCCTGCGGTTGTCGGCTCACCCGGACCCTCTCGGCGTCAGGCCTTGCGGCCCAAACGATTGTCGTGGTCGATGACCCGCTCCAGGGTCTGGTGGAATGTTAATCCGAAACTGAGGATCTGGGCACTGCCATCCACCACCCGACCGGCGAGATCGCCGGGATCGAGCTCTGCCGCCCGCTTGCCGAAGCGGTCCACGAAGATCATTTTGCGCGAGCTACGCAGCACCAGCGCGAGCTCGCAGACGATGCGCTGCTGGCCCCCATCGATGAGCTCGAGCATGGCACCCGGCTGCATCCGCTGCACCTCTTCGACCTTGCTCGCAATGGCCTGCCGGCGCAGCGCTTGCTCGGCCTCGGCCCGGTGTGCGGCCTCGGCCTGCCGACGCTCCTCGGCCTCACGCTGGGCCGCCTCGCGGGCCCGTTCGTGAGCCTGCAGCCGGACCAGCTCGAGACGCTCGCGGTCGCGCTGCTCGGCACTGCGGGCCGACTGGGCCTCCCGCGCCGTCCGATCCAGGCGCAGCTGCTCCAGGTTGCCGCGTCGCCGCTCCAGGTCGACGCGCCAGTCGTCCAGACAGCGTTGCAGCAGCGCGTCGAACACCGGCCTTGCGTCGATCGGCACCAGGCGCCCCTCGACCAACGCCTGAGCGGCATCCAGGTAGCCGAGGCGCACGACCTTGATGCCGGAGAGGTTGTCGAGCAGCAGATAGCCACGGTCGCGGTTGTTCTCCACCAGCCGGGCGCGCACCGCCCTGCCCTGGTCGCTCCAACGATACCAGCCACCGATACGCAAGCCATGGACCCGCTCGAGGCCGGGGGCTTGCTGGGCTTGCTGGGCGTCCGGGGGTCCGCCTGCGGCGGCGCCGGGCTCGGCCGGCAGACTGACCAGTTCCCTGGGGTCCGGCTCCACCCCCTCCATGATCGCGAGATGCACGGCATCGAGCTGCTGAAGAAAGGTCGCGAACGGCACCGATTGTCCGGCGTGTACGCTCGCCGCACCGCGACGGAGACGCTCGATCAGGGGATTGATGCGCTCCCGATAGCCCTGCTTGAGCGCCTCCCCGTCGCGGTTGGTGACGCTGTCGAGCAGATCGCCGATGACCGCCACCGCAGCGCGCCAGGCTTCGCTGGCGACGCCCTCGCGCAGGTAGGTGATACGCAGGTACTTGGCCCA
The DNA here is from genome assembly GCA_963711095.1 of uncultured Gammaproteobacteria bacterium. Lineage (GTDB taxonomy): Bacteria > Pseudomonadota > Gammaproteobacteria > Chromatiales > Chromatiaceae > CAVQCX01. The sequence continues at coordinate 6,789 of CAVQCX010000032.1, forward strand.
GACGTCGCGCAGGAACTCGACCACTGCCCTCGGCAGGGCACGGCCGGCCATGGCGTCGGCGAGCGTTCCGGCGACCCGCTGCTGGGCGTCGCTCAGGCTCGAAAGGCCTCGCTCCCTGGCCATCAGCCGCTCCTCCTGGGGGCGCATCTCTCGCCAGTAGCGATTGAGCACCTCCACCAGATCGCGCGTCGCCGTGCCGGACAGCGACTCGGGGTGGCGGGTCCGTTGCACGCTGTCCAGGGCAAGCACCCGGATCTGCTCGGCGAGCGCCTGGGCGCGCAGACCCGAATAAGAATCCAGGCCCCGTGACACCCGGACCAGCAGCTCCAGCAGCTGGCGCGCCGGATGGGACGGCGCGAACAGGGCCCGGCCATCGGCAAGCCACCAGGCTGCCAGCGCTGGCTGGTAGCTCCAGAGCAGCTGCTCGGCGAGCGGGTCCAGGTCCGCCACGGCCCCCAAGCGGGAGAACAGGTGATCGTTGAGCCCCAGCAGCAGCACCTGCCCGGCCCCCGGCATGCATTCGCCGGCGCAGCCCAACCGACCGGTGATCACCATCCCAAGCTGGGGTGCACGGACCCCGGCGCTGTCCTGGGGCCGGAATGGCTGGGCCTTCAACTGCCGGGCTATGTTGCGCAGCCCGTCCAGCACCTCGCGCGCGCCGACGACGCGCAGGCCTGGAAATTGCTCGGTCTGGAGGTCCTGCTCGACGACGATCAGCTGTCTCAGAAGCACATCGAACCGCACAACCAGCGGCGCCCGACCCCGGCGCTCCACCGGAGGCCCCGGGCCGTCCGCGGAAAGCTGCTGCCGCTCGACCGGATCTTCCACCTGAGTGCCCCGCATCGGGCGATCGCTCCCAAGTCCCCCAACTATTGTCCCGCCGGAGACGCCCATTGTTGTGACCCATCTCACAAACGACCCGCCTGTACCTGGGGCGGAGCGATCCCGAACATCCCCGTCGGGGCATGCTCGGCTCCGGCACGCCAGGCTCGCATTGCAGGGCCTGCGACGACACTGGATGGCTCGAGGCCCGGGGCTCAAAGGGGCGGTACTGCGAGCACTTGAGCTGGAAGCAATTCTACGCCCTGGCGGGCCGGCTGGCCGAGCGCTTTCGCGCGAGCGGCTTTGCGCCCCAGGTCCTGTTAGCGGTGGCGCACGGCGCTGACCCGCCGGCCCAGCTGTGGTCCGATTTCTTCGACCGACCTTCAGGTTCGAGCACTGCAGAGGCTCCCACGAGGAGCGGCCAGCGCTGCTGCGCGACCCGCTCAACATCGGCGCCACCAGCCGGGGCATCCCGCTGGTCAATGCGCCGCCCAGGCTCTACAGTGTCGTTCAGGGGCAACGACAACTTTCATTCCGCTTTTGCGCACCTGCAGCGGGCCACCGAGGCGCATCCTCGCCCACATGAAGCCGAGTTTCGAGACCCTGGTTGGTGCAGCTCGCCGCGACGGCCCAGGCCAAGGCCGCCGCCGGTCTGGCGCGCATGCTCGATGGCACGCCGGACGCGCTGCTGGACTTCGCGGACCGCGCCGAAAGCGCTCGCGGACGCCAGGGGTTCTACGACGCCACCGCCGAGATGGGCAGGAACCGGGTACGCATCGAGCAGTCGTTCGCGCGGCGGGTCAAGCAAGGCTTCAACGACTTCCTGGCGCAAAGTGCCGACCGGACCGGACCGGCAGCCGCCCCGGAGCTGTCGCTGGTGGACAAGGACGATTTCGAAAACCGCCTCGCCATCGAGACCATCGCCGGTCGCGCGGCCAAGCAATTCCACGGCGAGCTCTATGCGCTCCGGCAGCGCCTGGCGGTCATCAACCGCGGCATCAAGACCAGGGACGCCGAGCTGCCCGCGGGGCCCCTGCATCTGACCCGGGCGTTCGCCCAGAGCCTGCAGGGCTTGGGCATCGAGAAGCGCATCAAGCTGCTGCTCTACGCCCTGTTCTACAAGAGCCTGGTCGCGAGCCTGCCCGAGCTCTACGAAGCGCTCAACACCCGGCTGATCGAGGCCGGCGTGCTGCCGTACCTCAAACGAGTCGTGGAAAACCCGGAGCGGGCCTCGCCCGAGCGCAAGCCGCCGCTCTCAAACCCAGCCGCGGACGCCCCGGCGAGCCTGGAGGAGTCGCCCCGCTTCGGACCGGCCCCTGCAGTCGCACCTGCTACTCGCACGTCGCCCCCGCTTCAGGCGGCGCCGGCCGCGGCAGGCGGTGTCGGGGTCAGCGATCTGGTGCTGAAAGACCTGCTCGACCTGATGGGACGCCGGCGAGGGGGCCCCGGCAAGCCCGCCGCGAGCCCCGATCAGACCCCCGGAGGCGCTCCGCCGATACCGCTGCAGGAGCTCGCCGAGGTGATCTCCGGCCCCCAGGCCGCGGTCGAGCTGCCGGGCGCGGCGCAGACCCTGCGCCAGGGTACGGAGATCGCCCCCCAGCTAAGCAGCGAGCTCATGGCCCAGATCAGCGCGGCGCTCGCTCGCCAGCGCGATACCATCGTCACGCTGGCCGGCCCGGAGCGGCTGCGCACCATCGATTCGGACACCATCGACCTGGTCGGCATGCTGTTCGAATACATGCTGAGCGCCGAGGAGCTGCCCAACGCGGTCAAAGCGCTGCTCAGCCACCTGCACACCCCCTATCTCAAACTGGCCATGGCGGACCAGTCCTTCCTCGACCGCCCCGATCACCCGGCCCGCCTGCTGCTCGACCTGATGATCGAGGCGGGCTCGACCCAGGTGGTGGAAACCGACCTGCGCCGCGGCTTCTATCCGGACCTGAGAAACGCGGTCAACCGCATACTTGCAGACTTCAAGGACGACGTCGGACTATTCGAGGAGCTGCTCGGCAGCCTGCGCGGGCGGCTGGATGCTCAGCGGGACAGGGCCAAGGCGCTGGAGAAGCGCTCGCGCCAAGCGGAGCAAGGCCGCGAGCAGCTCAAGCTCGCCCAGTCCCAGGCGCGCACCGAGATCCGCACCCTGATGGACGGCCAGGAGCTGCCCCAGGTGGTGATCAATTTCCTGGACGGATTCATCGCCGAGAAGCTCACACTGATGCTGCTGCGCGGCACCCACGCCAGGCAGAGTCCGGACTGGAACCGCACCATCGAGCTGATCCGTACCCTGGTGCGGGTATGCTGCCGCGAAGGACTGGAGAGATGGCGCGTCAACCGCCCCCGGCTGGCTGGACTGCAGAAGGTGATCGGCGCCGAGCCCAGGCTGCTCGGCTCCTATTACAGCCGCCAGGTCGAGGAGCTGCTGGGTTGGCTCGCCGAGGTAGAGCACGGCGCCAGCGCGCGCGCCGTGGAGCAGTTCGCGGCGCCCCCGCCGCCCCCTGAGTCGCCGGCTTCCGCCGAACAGCGGCGCCCGTTGTCGCCCGAGCAAGTGTCCATGGTAGAACGCCTGCGCGGCGTCGAGTTCGGCACCCTGTTCGAGCTCAGGCCCGACGGTGAGGAGCGCGTACAACGGCTGCGGCTGTCCTGGTATAACCCGACCACGGCTCGGTACATGTTCGTCAACCAGGATGGTCTGACCGCCGCCGTGAAAGACGTTGCGGCCCTGGCCCGGGAGCTGGTCGACGGACAGGCTCGGATGGTCTCCCCACCTGGCAGGCCGTTCATGGAGCGGGCGCTGGATGCCATCCGCGGCACCCTGGGGCGGCGGCCCGGCGATGTGCGCACACGCCTTGCGCATGGGGAGAAGGAGAAGGCATGAAAGCGCGCGCACACGAGCGCAACCCGGTGCAAGCCGGCATCTCTGTCTGGGACGAGATCGAAGACAACCTGCTGGGACAGCTCTGCAATGTCTCCCCCGGCGGCCTGCTGCTGCTCAGCGAGCAGACCCTGCCGAGCGATGCCGTCTTCCAGATCCGCATCCAGCCCGCCGCCGCCCACAGCTTCGAGCCCTTCAGCCTGGGGGTCGAGACGCTTTGGACCCAGCCCGGCAACCAGGGAGCCTCTTTCTGGGTCGGCATGCGCGTCATCGACGCCTCCGAAGAAGGTCGACGACGCCTCGCCGCCTTGGGCGCCACGCAAGCGCCCTGACCCGTCCGGAAGCTAGGGGATAGATTACTTGCGCCCCCGGTCCGCACGCGGCCAACAGATTCGGCCCCGCGGTCGCCGTCCCCAGAAGCCCAGGATGGCGCTAATGCATGCGGAGCCGAGCCCGTCGCGCTCGCCGAGGGCAGCGCTTTGTGATGGTTGTGCGGCACCCGTGGTGCCGTGTGCTCCCAATGACCGGAAATCCAAGGGGCGAAGCCGTGCTGTCCAGCGATCAGCTCAAACGTTACAAGTACTTTTCCGACCTGTCCGCCGAGGCGATCGAGGCGCTGCGCGCCGGCCTCGAGGCGGTAGAGGTGGAGGCCGGCAGCCGGATCATACGCCAGGGCACGCCGCCGGATTATTTCTACTTCCTCGCCCGGGGCGAGGTCGAGGTCTGCCGGCGCACCCAATTCGGACAAACCGCACCACTGTCGGTGCTGAGCAGCGGCGAGGCCTTCGGCGAGATCGCGCTGCTGACCTGCTCCCACCGCACCAGCTCGGTCACCGCCAAGACGCCGAGCCTGCTGTATCGACTCGGCAAGCGCGACTTCGACGCGATCCTCGTCAAGGATGCGGCGTTCCGGGACCGCCTCGAGCACAAGATGGCCGGCTACGCGGCCTTTGCCCGCATGCAGGGGCTCCAGCCATTCGCCTTGCTCGAGCCCGAGCAGATCCTGGCGCTCAGCGAGCGGCTGGTTGAGAAGCAATTCGCCGCGGGCGAGGCGATCGTCCACGAGGGTGACCAGCGCGATTTCTTTTATGTGATCAAGAGCGGTCGCGCTGCGGTGCTAAAAACGCACCCGGGTGGCGAGCCCCGGCAGGTAGCGGAGCTCGGCGCGGGCCAGGGGTTCGGCGAAGAGGCGATCCTGCGCGAGCGAAAGCGCGGCGCCACGGTGCAGGCCCTGGAGCCGACCACCGTGCTGGCCCTCAGCGAGGCAGATTTCAGGCAGATTCTCGGGGCCCGGTTCATCGACTACGTGTACAGCGAGGACCTGCTCGCGGAAGGGCCCAGCCGCTATGTCTTCATCGATGCGCGCATCCCGCCCGAGTACGAGGACGAGCACATCGAAGGGGCGATCAACATCCCCCTGGAGATCCTCAGGCGCGAATACGCTGCCCTCGATCCCGAGCAGGACTATGTGACCTACTGCACCAATGATTCCCGGGGCACCACGGCGGCCTTCCTGCTCAGCACCCAGGGCCTGCGCGCCAAGGCGCTGCGCGGCGGCATCGGGGCCTGGGACGGACCCCTCGCCACCGGGGCATCGGCCGGCCTGCATCTGCCGTTCCCGGGCTGAGCGCGAGCGGACCTTCGGGGCGGCGCACCGCCGCGGCATCCCGCTGGCCCCCAGACCCTGCTCGACCGCCTCGACGAGCAAGTGCACCCCGGGCAGCCGCCCGGCGAGACCGCCACCGACACGCCGCGCAGCCCTGAAAGGCCAGACCATGCCGGTTGTATCCATCCGAGCCAGCCGCTCGCGTCGGCGGGCGCGCCCGGCAGCGGGGTCCGCCGGCCGCACCGCCGGTCGCCGGGCCGGCACGCAGCCTGCCTCGACTTCCGCCTGACTCCCACTTTCGGCGCCCCCATGGTCAAACGCCTGATCGTTTTCGTCGTGCTCGCCTGATCGCGGTCATGTTCTATAACCTGGCCTCGGGTTTCCGCGAGCGACAGGATCTCACGGTGCTCCGGGAGGAGCGCATCCGGATGCTGAGTGGCCAGGCGGTGGCGCAGGCTCGAAACAGATGAACCGCGAAGGCGCAAAGGACGCCAAGGAAGGCCTTGTCAAAGACTTGTTCTGCCAGCCCCTGCGCTCCGGCTAGGCTGCGCGCTAGTTGTGGCAACGAACGGATGATTTACAGACCAAGTCAACTTTGCGTCCTTTGCGCCTTTGCGGTTTTCTGATCCTTTCAGGGAAAATCGCCAACTGGACCGCCGACGCCATCAGCGCGATAGAGGACGGCCACCACGCCGCCCGCGGCATCGAGCGCATGCTGAGTGGCCAGGCGGTGGCGCAGGCTTGAAACAGATGAGAACCGCGAAGGCGCAGAGGCACGAAGGGGATAATGGCATTCTAAGAACCGCGTAAGCTTGGCGCGTGGGTCCGTGGGCAGGCTGCCGTTCGCACCCACGCACAAGGGATTGAAACAACAATTCCCTTTGCGTCCTTTGCGCCTTTGCGGTTTTCTGATCCTTTCAGGGAAAATCGCCAACTGGACCGCCGACGCCATCAGCGCGATAGAGGACGGCCACCACGCCGCCCGCGGCATCGAGCGCATGCTGAGTGGCCAGGCGGTGGCGCAGGCTTGAAACAGATGAGAACCGCGAAGGCGCAGAGGCACGAAGGGGATAATGGCATTCTAAGAACCGCGTAAGCTTGGCGCGTGGGTCCGTGGGCAGGCTGCCGTTCGCACCCACGCACAAGGGATTGAAACAACAATTCCCTTTGCGTCCTTTGCGCCTTTGCGGTTTTCTGATCCTTTCAGGGAAAATCGCCAACTGGACCGCCGACGCCATCAGCGCGATAGAGGACGGCCACCACGCCGCCCGCGGCATCGAGCGCATGCTGAGTGGCCAGGCGGTGGCGCAGGCTTGAAACAGATGAGAACCGCGAAGGCGCAGAGGCACGAAGGGGATAATGGCATTCTAAGAACCGCGTAAGCTTGGCGCGTGGGTCCGTGGGCAGGCTGCCGTTCGCACCCACGCACAAGGGATTGAAACAACAATTCCCTTTGCGTCCTTTGCGCCTTTGCGGTTTTCTGATCCTTTCAGGAAAAGAAGCCGTGCCCGAACAGCCCCGTCACCAGGGCAATAGCGAGCAACACGAAGAAGTAGAGCAGCACCGCCGCGGTGATCAGGGCGCCCGCCTGCGCGGGCACGAGTCCCGCGGTGGCCTCCACGGACCAGAGCAGCCTGATCCCCAGGCCGACAATGGTGTCGGGGCGCCCCGTAGGTCGGGTCGGCGGCTTATGGCTGCCCGACTTTCGTCGGTAGCCCGCCGAGTCCGGGCATGGGCGCCTTCCGGTAACATACCAACCCTCGCTGCCAATCACACTGGAACGATCATGCACATCTGGGTCGACGCCGACGCCTGCCCCAACCCGGTCAAGGAGATCCTGTTCCGCGCCGCCCAGCGCCTCGGCATCTCCCTCACCCTGATCGCCAACCAGCCCCTGCGCACCCCACCCTCCGCCCACATCCGCTCCATCCGGGTCGCCTCGGGCTTCGACAAGGCCGACGACCATATCGTCCAGGCCCTCGCGCCAGGAGACCTGGTGATCACCGCGGACATACCGCTGGCCGCCCAGGTCATCGAGCGCGGCGGCGAGGTCCTCGACCCGCGCGGCGAGCGCTACACCAAGGACAACATCCGCGAGCGACTGAACATCCGCGACTTCCTGGACACCCTGCGTGGCTCCGGCGTCGTCACCGGGGGACCGCCCGCGCTCACTCAGACGGATCGCAAGCGCTTCGCCGATGCCCTGGACCGGCTATTGGCGCGTCTAAGGCCTACCCAGGACTCCTGACGCGCGATACTCGGTCCTGGCCCTTTCAACACGTTTAGGCTTGCGGTCAGGCTTGAGATGCGAGTGGGTCGGGCGAACCAGGGCCTCTGAGCTTGGCTCGTTCTCCCCGTTGCTGCGCCGGGGGCGGATCAAGGGCGGGAACAGCCCACCGTAGCGCACCCTTGACGCGCTAAATCAAAGGGTTACGCTTGCGAATACCCGGTAAACAATGCAAGCCGGCAATCCGCCCACTCGGAATTGGAAAGAGCCCGGGATATTTGCGCATGGAGAGAAGGCAGTTGGATTTCGTTGCCTGTCAGAAACCTGGCGATCCGACAGCGCCGGTATGCAGCCCATCGCCAAGGGTAAGGCGCTCGCGTTCCTGAACCCAATCACCCGCATGGAGAGCGCACCGCAGACACCCGAAGAACGCCGTGTCATCGACCGCGAGGACTTGCAGTTCGACCTTCCGATCTGAGCTGGATCCCATGGAGAGACTCGATTTTACGCTGCTGACCGACGGCAGCTCCGATGCCATCCTGCTCAATCCCATCAAGTGGCTGCCGGAGCAACACCTGCGGATTCCCGTCGACGGGACCTGGGCCGAGCTGCGCTTACTGCCCTCGCCGCCGACCGATCTGCCCACGCGAATAGAGCGGGCGCTGGACCTCTACCCTTGCGACATCCTGTTCATCCATCGCGATGCAGAGCGCGAGCCACACCAGCGACGGGTGGATGAGATCCGTCGCGCAGCGAGCGGGATCGAGACCGTGACGGTTCCCATCGTTCCGGTACGGATGCAGGAGGCCTGGCTCCTGTTCGATGAGCAGGCGATCCGACGGGCAGCGGGCAATCCCGGTGGCAAGACCGCCTTGGCCCTGCCGCGTTTGACGCAGCTGGAGAGTCTCCCCGATCCCAAGGAGATCCTCTACGGGCTGCTGGTCACCGCGAGCGAGCACCAGGGACGGCGGCGCAGGCGGTTCAACCCGTCCCGCGCCGCCCTGAGGCTGGGCGAGATCCCGGAAGACTTCAGCCCCCTTCAAGCCCTGTCCGCATTCGCAGACGCCGAGCAACGCATCGTCGATACCTTGGCGATTCATTTCGCCTTGCTAGCGGGACAACGATGACCCCTCAGAAGCCCCGGTCGCCAGTCGCCGACAGGTCACTGCAGCTCCGCGGCCACCCCCTGCTCCCGTCGCCCCCATCGAGCCATAGGAGCTCATCCATACCCCCGGGCACGATCCAGACCGCCGACCTGCGCCTGTTCTAGGTCAGAACAAGCCCTTCCAACCGACAAAGCCCCGCCGGCGCGATTCCCGGCTTCCCCCCCCAACAGACCCGCCAGACCGATCCGGCCCCGCTGGAGTGGGGGCTGATCCTTCCGACCATTTGGAAGAAATATCCAGCAGATCGCTCACGGCCATCCATCTACTTATAATCTACTCAGTCTACTTGACGCCAACCGAGCCCGGGCTACAATACGACAATATCAACCCGAGCCGAGGCCCCGAGCCGTGGACGAGACCCTGACCTATTTCGTCAGCTACGCGCGAAAAGACCGCACCCAAGCGGATCAGCTGCTGGACCTGCTGCGCCCCAGGCTCAAGATCGCCGCCGGTATTCGCCTCCGCCAGTGGAACGACCGCATGATCCCCCTGGGCGATCTGTGGCGCGAGGAGATCGCCACCGCGCTCCGGGCAGCCGATTTCGGTCTGTTGCTCCTGTCGCCGGAATTCTTCGCCAGCGACTTCATCGGCCACCACGAGCTACCCCACTTCATTGAGCCCCGGGGCGGCAATTCGGCGGTCATCCACAAGCCCATAGTCCCCGTCGGCCTCAAGCCTGTCCCGCTGGACGGCAGTGCCGACCTCAAGGGCGTACAGCACACCCAGATCTTCCGGGACGACCAGGGTCGCTGGTTTTCCCAGACGCGCGGCCATGTGCGCGAGGCCTTCGCCGACCAGCTCGCCGCCGCACTGCTCGCCAAGCTGAGAGGGAGACGGCCATGACCGAGCACCTGGAGCCCGCCCCCCAGGCCGCTGTCCGGACCCTGGCCTCGAAGCTCAGGGACAAGCTGGCCCCGCTCAGCCGAGAACGCCTGGGCCGCCTCATCGAGCTGATGGACGGGTCGGACCGCATCAATTACGCCGAGGCCTACAAAGCCCTGTTCCCCCGCTCCGGCCAGAGTCGGACCGAGAAGACCAAGGCGGACAAGGCCTTCAAGAAATTCCGCGATACCGTCGAGACCATCGCGGAAGAGCACGGCCTGATCCTGGCGCTGAGGGTCGACCAGAACCGTAGTGCCGACCCCACCCAACGCCATTTCTGGTTCGCCGTGGCGGACGACGTAGCGGATCGCCTCGCCGGCTACAACCGGGGCGCCATTCAGACCCTGAACGAGGTGGATCACCCCCAGGAGCAGGCGCTGACCGTCCGCGACACCCAGCTCAGCTATCTGCTGGTCTACGCGGAATCCGAAAGGGACAAGGCCCACCAGCTGCACGATGAGCTTGCGGTCAACTTCAAGACCCTGGGCTGCAAGTGGAGCCCGCTGGACTATCACCACATCCTGCCCGGAGAGGATCGGGAACAGACCCGGCGGGACTATCTGCGTCAAGCCGGCTTTATCCTTTTTCTCGTGAGCAAGGCCCTGATCGCGGACCTGAAGGACAACCGGGACCTCCGACCCGACCGCCCCCTGATCCCCCTAAAGCTGAAGGATTTCCGGGACGAAGACCTCGCTGGAACCGTTTTGGCCGGCAAGACACCTGCCGCCGACACGCAGAGCAAGGCCTGGGACCAGCGCAGCGGACAGGGCAAGGACGCCTGGGTGGACCAGGTGGCCCGCGCCATCCCCGAGACCCTGCAGCGGGATCTGTCGCGCAACGCCGGCATCTTCGCCGGCCTCAAGGCGGGGGGGCGCAGGGCGGAAGACTGCGAGCCGGAGCACTTCGTCGATTCCTACCTGACCGGCCAGACCCAGCAGGAAGGCCAGAAGGCCCTGCCCTTCCTGCTCGAGTGGCTCAGGGACCCCGAGGGACGGGTGCTCTGCGCTCTGTTCGGCGAGCTGGGCATGGGCAAGACCACCCTCGCCCAGCGTCTCACTCAAGAGCTGATGACGCTCTGCACCCCCGGCTCCGGCTACCCATTCCCGGTCTATCTGGATCTTCGTCACGTCAACGCCATGGACTGGGACTGGAGCCGGGGCGCCCCGGGCCTGGATCTGATCCTGGAGCACATCCTCCAGAGCGCCTTCAATCTGGACCTGGACAGCCCCCGGCCCACCGTGGACGACGTCAAGCGCCTGGCCCAGAAGCAGGGGGGCCTGGTGATCTTCGACGGGCTGGACGAGGTGATGAACCGCCTCACCCCGGACCAGTGGCAGGCCTTCATCCAGCGCCTCTGGGGCATCCTGCCGCCGGCCGTCTGGAAGCGGCCGAACGAAGCGGGGCAGCGCCCCAAAGGCTGCGGGCGCCTGCTCATGACCTGCCGCAGCCACTTCTTCCAGACCCTGCAGGACCAGCTCAGTGCCCTGTCCGGCCGCCAGCGCGAGGCCGTCACCGACAAGGACTACCTCTGGGTGACCCTGCTGCCGTTCAAGGCGGAGCAGGTGGAGACCTACTTCCGCCAGGTATTTGCCGCGGACCCGGAGCAGGCCCGGCGAGTCATCGCCATGCTGGACGATGTGCATGATCTCCGCGAGCTCTCCAGCCGCCCCTACAACCTGCGCCTGATCCAGGATCAGGTGGAGCACCTGGAGGCCATCCAGCGCCAGGGCAAGCCGATCGGCATCGCCGACCTCTACGAAGGCATGGTGGGCCAGTGGACCCGGCGAGACGATCCCAAGCACCGGCTCAAGCGCGAGCACAAGCTGCTGCTGATGGAGCGCCTCGCCCTGCGTCTCTGGAAGCTCGGGGACAGGAGCCTTGCGTACACCGACCTGGAGAACTGGCTGCTCGACGAGCTGGCAGCCGACCCCCGCTGGCGGCTCAATTACCAGGCCTACCTGGAGCGGGAGCAGGGCATAGACATACTCCAGGAGGACCTGCGCAACGCCAGCTTCATCGTGCGCGAAGGCGACGACCGGTTCCGCTTCGCACATACATCGATCATGGAATTCTTCCTGGCCCGCGCCCTGCATCGGGCCCTGGTGGAGGACCGGCCCGAGCACTGGGTCCTGCCCCGCCCCAGCCCCGAGACCCTGGACTTCCTCGGCGGCCTGATCGCCGGGCGCGACACAGACAAGTGCCTGGGGGGCCTCGCCCGCCTGCGCGCCCGGTACCACGAGGACGCCAGCGAGCTGGCCCTGGCCTATGCCCTGCGCGCCCATGAGCGGCATTACCCCGGCGCCCGCTTCGACGGCTTCCAGCTCCAGGGTGCCCGGCTGCGCGAGCAGCGCTTCGAGGCGCGGGAAGGCGAGACCCAGAGCTGGCGCGGCGCGGACCTGAGCGGGGCGCGGCTCGACGGCAGCCGCTTCGCTCGGATCGACCTCACCGGCGCCCGCCTGGATCGGGCGGACCTGGCCCGCTGCCTGTTCGACGGCTGCGACCTGACGGGTGTCTCGGGCCAGGCGACCGACCTCACCGGGACCCGGTTCCACCAGTGCCCGGCACCCGCAGCCGACTTCACGAAGGCCCGCCTCTACCGCACCCAATGGCTGGGCGACCCCACCCCCCCACCCCCGGCGGGGCTGAGCGCCCCGCCGCCGGCCCTGTTCCGGGCCGGAAACGCCCCGCTCCCCGCCAGCGCGCTGCCCGTCAGCACCACTGGCCATTGGGACGCGGTGACGGCCCTGGCCGTCGATCCCCAGGGGCGATGGCTCTGCTCGGGCTCCGACGATCGCACCCTGCGCCTCTGGGACCCCGACTCCGGGGCGTGCCTGCGCACCCTGGAGGGCCATTCGGGATCGGTGACGGCCCTGGCCGTCGATCCCCAGGGGCGATGGCTCTGCTCGGGCTCCGACGATCGCACCCTGCGCCTCTGGGACCCCGACTCCGGGGCCTGCCTGCGCACCCTGGAGGGCCATTCGGGACCGGTGAGGGCCCTGGCCGTCGATCCCCAGGGGCGATGGCTCTGCTCGGGCTCCGACGATCGCACCCTGCGCCTCTGGGACCCCGACTCCGGGGCCTGCCTGCGCACCCTGGAGGGCCATTCGGGACCGGTGTCGGCCCTGGCCGTCGATCCCCAGGGGCGATGGCTCTGCTCGGGCTCCGACGATCGCACCCTGCGCCTCTGGGACCCCGACTCCGGGGCCTGCCTGCGCACCCTGGAGGGCCATTCGGGACCGGTGACGGCCCTGGCCGTCGATCCCCAGGGGCGATGGCTCTGCTCGGGCTCCGACGATCGCACCCTGCGCCTCTGGGACCCCGACTCCGGGGCCTGCCTGCGCACCCTGGAGGGCCATTCGGGACCGGTGACGGCCCTGGCCGTCGATCCCCAGGGGCGATGGCTCTGCTCGGGCTCCGACGATCGCACCCTGCGCCTCTGGGACCCCGACTCCGGGGCCTGCCTGCGCACCCTGGAGGGCCATTCGGGACCGGTGACGGCCCTGGCCGTCGATCCCCAGGGGCGATGGCTCTGCTCGGGCTCCGCCGATCGCACCCTGCGCCTCTGGGACCCCGACTCCGGGGCCTGCCTGCGCACCCTGGAGGGCCATTCGGGACCGGTGTGGGCCCTGGCCGTCGATCCCCAGGGGCGATGGCTCTGCTCGGGCTCCGCCGATCGCACCCTGCGCCTCTGGGACCCCGACTCCGGGGCCTGCCTGCGCACCCTGGAGGGCCATTCCGGGATCGGTGTGGGCCCTGGCCGTCGATCCCCAGGGGCGATGGCTCTGCTCGGGCTCCGCCGATCGCACCCTGCGCCTCTGGGACCCCGACTCCGGGGCCTGCCTGCGCACCCTGGAGGGCCATTCGGGACCGGGTGACGGCCCTGGCCGTCGATCCCCAGGGGCGATGGCTCTGCTCGGGCTCCGACGATCGCACCCTGCGCCTCTGGGACCCCGACTCCGGGGCCTGCCTGCGCACCCTGGAGGGCCATTCGGGACCGGTGTCGGCCCTGGCCGTCGATCCCCAGGGGCGATGGCTCTGCTCGGGCTCCGCCGATCGCACCCTGCGCCTCTGGGACCCCGACTCCGGGGCCTGCCTGCGCACCCTGGAGGGCCATTCGGGACCGGGTGGGGCCCTGGCCGTCGATCCCCAGGGGCGATGGCTCTGCTCGGGCTCCGCCGATCGCACCCTGCGCCTCTGGGACCCCGACTCCGGGGCGTGCCTGCGCACCCTGGAGGGCCATTCCGGATCGGTGTGGGCCCTGGCCGTCGATCCCCAGGGGCGATGGCTCTGCTCGGGCTCCGACGATGGCACCCTGCGCCTCTGGGACCCCGACTCCGGGGCCTGCCTGCGCACCCTGGAGGGCCATTCGGGATCGGGTGTGGGCCCTGGCCGTCGATCCCCAGGGGCGATGGCTCTTCGCCGCGGCAGGGCCGCGGATTATGCTCTGGGACCTGGCGGGCCTACCGCGGTCGGCGGGCGAGATTGTGGCGGGAAGCCGCTCCCGCGGGAGCGGCAACACCATCGAGACCGAGACCGAGACCCCGAGCCACGCCCACCCCGTCGCGCCCCTCGCCTTCGAGAACTTGCCGGAGGGCAGCTGGGTAAGCTGGCGTAACCCCCTGGGCCCCGACCGCCGTTGGCTGCACCACAGCCGCGACGCCTGGCGCTGGCTGGGCTGGCATGCCCCCACGCCTGACGGCAAAGGCTGGACCCTCTACCCGATGGAAGCGTTCAAGCCCTGAGGGCGTCTCGCAGTCCGAGGTGCTGATGGAAGGGCACGAAGTCCTTGTCCGCGTGCAGGAGCGGAAGGTCGTGCTCCACGCAATAGCTGGCGATGATCACGTCGATGGTCTTGCGCACGGTGACGCCCAGCTTGCGCAAGGCGCGGAAATTCTCCGCGCTCTTGAGCGCCATGGCGGTATCCAGCACGTTAAGGACCGGCAAGGAGGTCAGCAGATCTTTGGCTGTGTCGAAGTCCTCGTCGCTCCGGAAACCCTGCAACACCTCGGTGAGGACGATGTCACCGATGCAGACCGGGGATGATCCGAGGATCTAGTCCAGCTTCTCCGTTTGCGGGGTCCGGCGGCCGTTGAAGTAGTCGATCCAGACGCTGGAATCAACGAAGGTCACCGGTCGGTTCTCATCGCGTCCCGGGCGCTGGGGTCCGGGCGCCAGCGTCCACCGGGTGCTCACACTGTCCGCCGACGAGTTTATCCGGCGCTTCCTGCGGCACGTGCTGCCCCAGGGGCTCATGCGCATCCGCCACTACGGCTTTCTCGCCAATCGTTGTCGAGCCGGGTGCCTGAAGCGGATCCGCCAGAGCCTGCACAGCGAGCCGCCCGAGCCCCAGGGCGATGGCGCGGCGGCGCAGCCAATCCCGCTCAGCTATGCGTGCCCGGCCTGGCAAGGCGGGCAGATGCGAGTAACGGGCGAGCGCGCGCCGATGCGCTGCCGAGGAGGGCGACCGCCCCCACGCTGAGCCGATCCCTCCCGGCAACGCGTGGCGTTTCCCACAGACCCCCAGGGGCCTGGGCTTGCGTGCGCCCGTCAGCGTGCAAACGAGGCGAAAATCGGCTAAAAAGGACCAAGAACCCCTGCAAGGAGCCAAGGATCATGGTGGAAAACGCAGCCATCGGGCCGCTCAAAGCCATCTCAGGCCTCGGGCCCCCACCGCACAGCGCCCCGGCCGATCAATACAATCCCCTCTATAAAAGGTTGGGGCCGGTGGGCTCCGCGGCTTAGTGCAACATACATTGTGCGACACGAAGACGGACGTGTATTTATCAAGGATGATTCGGTGTTCTGCCACCGGTACCCTACCGGGACGTGCGTTGGCGGTAACTCTAGCGTGCGAAGCTCTCGGGACAATGAAGCCTCGGTCCGTTGCGGGACGCCAGCCGATCCGTGAGCAGGAGCTGCGACTACCAGCCTCCCGGTGGTCGGGAGCTAGGGTTGGAGGGTATGGCTAACCCAGTTGAACCGCTGTTGAGCCGTCGTCATTGGAAACAAGCCAAAGAGGCTGCCAGGCTTGAACCAAAAGGTCCGTGGTCAGGAAGGGGTGTCAATGTTTCACCCCTCGCAGACGTGGCGCCACCGGCGGAAAGACGGAGCCTAACCCCTCCGGGAATGGTACAGGTGCGGAACGTGGTAAGCCCAATCGCTCCCACAGGGAGCTGGAAAGTCGTCCGCGAGGGCGCACCGGTGAGCGAGTGGGTAAGGGATCTCGGAGGAAGCCAAGGCCGATCTGTAATGGATCGGATAGGAGTGCGCGCTTTGCCCTGGCCCGAAAGGGTGCTGACTTCCGACAGGTCTCGGTTCACGAAAAGGGTCTGGAATAGCTAAACCTTCGGGTTTCTTTAGACGATGATGGCCGCAAGGTCTCATTGAAGGCCCGGAGGACGCATTGCGTCAGCCCAGTACATGCCCGTATCGTGAAGGTCGCCGATGGGCGGCCGGGTGCTTCGACGTGCGTTTCTGAGGCATGAGCCGTGTGCGGGGAAACTTGCAAGCACGGTTCCGAGGGAAGGGGTGGGTCGCAAGATCCACCCCTTACCCGACTATCCGTCATGCTGAACTGCGCACGACGGATAAATACTTAGCTGTTAGAACGCAAAAGAACCATTACGGTGCAATTATGGCAACGAATAAATCAATTACTAGCGGTAAGAGAGATGTGGTGCAGGTGAAAAACCCCAAAACTGGACACTACGTAAAGATTGATCGTGCAGCGGGACAAATTATCTCCCACAAGAAGTCTGAAGGGCCTTATAAGGATGTGCCAGTTGCAAGGAAGCGAAAATGATTATCTACAGCCCACTGGACGGTGATGCCTTCACAAGTCTGATCCCTTGCAACCCTCGACATTGTTTTTTGATGACGAGGCTCGGGCATCCAGTTCCCGAGGCAGTAGAAGATATCCGTGTCGCTGTTACAGCAATTTGTAGCCAACACGGCTACCAGGTTATCGACGCTGGTTCGAAGATTACCGGCAGAGATATTTTGCTTAAAATATGGAAACTGATTGCCTCAGCGCCGTTATCTATAGGAATTTGTCATGAGGAGCTTCCTCAATCTACGCAAGCCAATATCTACTATGAGATTGGTGTCGCCCAAGCTCTCGGTAAGGAAACCCTATTAATTAAGTCCCCCGAAGCAAAGATTCCAAGCGATTTTATTCGTACTGAATACGTAGAATTCAATGGAGACTTTAACTCCAATTTTCAGGCATTTCTAACATCACTCTCAGAACAAGCAGATCACTATGAAATAGTTGCAGATCAATTGGATCGCAATCCCATACTGGCGCTTGATTATCTCAAACGAGCGTTTCTCATATCCGGTGATGGGAGGCTTCGAGCGAAGGCGCAGAGCCTAATTGAAGAAGCAGGGTTAAGTGATCGGGCAAAGAACAGTGTAGAGTTGCTTGCTGCCGCTTTCTAACCAGCAACTGCAGCGGATCAGTTTACGCTACGCTACAATTGCCCGCTGAGTTCAGCGTTAGATGACTTCTGGCAAGGTACCTCTTCATGCCAACGGCAACCCTCCACCTCCACCTACTTCACGGTGATCCAAAGCGCCTTCGCTTTGCGTCTCAGTCGAATTGGACTGGCCGCGCGATCGCGGGACCACGAACCGAGTTTGATGAAGCCCTGAAGCGCGAGGAAGCAGATAAATCCGGCGTCTACTTTCTAACCGGAATTGATCCCGAGTCAGGTCGCCCCGCAATCTACATTGGGGAGGCGGAGTGCATAAGGGAACGCATCAAAACCCATATCGACAAAGATTTCTGGAATCAGGTTACCTACTTCATCAGCACTGATGACAGCCTGACGAAGGCCCATATCAAATATTTGGAAGGACAACTCTTGGAGCTAGCCAAAGCGGCCGGCCGCGCTATTGTCACCAACAGCCAAAGCAGCGGAGCAAAGCTCCCAGAGTCTGACCGCGCAGACATGGAAGTCTTCTTTGAAAGAGTTAATCAACTTCTTCCTGTACTTGGCATTGATCTCCTAGTGCCGGCGTCAGGCGGAACGACGGAGAAAGCGAAGCAGGCTTTCCTCTACTGCGAAATAAAAGGCGTTAAGGCCAAGGGGTACCGCACTCCGAGTGGATTCCTTGTCCTAAGGGACTCTGAGGCGGTTTCTGTCGAACGCCCTTCTTCAGAGAAGTGGCCCTGGACTCGTAACCTGCGACAAAAGCTGAGAGACGAGAAGCAGCTCGCTGAGCAAGGTGATCGCCTCATTTTTACCAGAGATGTGGAGTTTTCTAGCCCTAGCGCCGCCGCTGCTGTCGTCCACGGTGGACACGCCAATGGGCTTACCGCTTGGAAGGACGCCAGAGGAAAGACACTCAAAGAGCTTGAAGTCATCTAACGAATAAGGATCACGGGACACCGGGGTCAGGTCTTGCAATCCAGCATTTCTGGTCTATCCTCCAAGCATGGCCAGACCATTGCGCATCGAGCTTCCCTGGGGGGCTCTACCATGTGACCTCTCGCGGGGATCGTCGCGGGGCTATCTACCGCGACGACGAAGACCGGGGGGACTGGCTTGATGTCCTGGGAAATGTCTGCGAACGGTTCAATTGGCGCTGTCACGCCTATTGTCAAATGACCAACCACTACCATTTCGTGGTAGAGACTGCGGACGGGAACCTGTCTAAAGGGATGCGTCAGCTCAACGGGGTGTACACCCAGCACGTGAATCGGCGCCATGGGCTGGTCGGGCACCTGTTTCAAGGGCGGTTCAAAGCGATTCTTGTGGACAGAGATGCCTACCTACTCGAGCTTTCGCGGTATGTCGTATTGAATCCGGTCCGGGCGGGGATGGTTGCGGACGCATCGGCGTGGGCCTGGAGCAGTTACCGAGCCATGGTGGGCTTGGAGCGGTCCCCGAGCTGGCTCGTTACCGATTGGACACTGGGTCAGTTCGGCCACTCACGGACCCGGGCCGAGGCGGGCTATGCGGCTTACGTTGCGGGGGGAGTCGGCGAGCCAAGCATATGGGGAGGACTGCGCCACCAGGTGTTCCTCGGGCGTGAGGGTTTCGCGGAGCGTCACGCAGATCGTTGCAAGCCCCCGGAGGTATTGCGAGAGGTCCCTCGGGCGCAGCGCCGTCCACTGGCGAAGCCACTGGACTGGTTTGCGAGGCATTATTCGGAGCGTCGTGAAGCGATGGCGCACGCTTTCGCGGCGGGCGTTTACAGCATGCAGGAGATCGCGGAGCATTTCGGAGTGCACTATTCGACGGTCAGTCGAGCGGTTCGGTGGATGGAGGCGGACTCCGAGCCTCGAGCACGCCGAGATTTTGTGCATTAAATGCTTGATTGCAAGATCTGACCCCGATAACGCATGACCCCGATAGCGCAATAAATAGGCACCATGGGATTCACGCTCGATAACGTCGTACCTTGGGGACGCTCCTATGAGGAGTATGTCGGCATGTTCGATCTTTCGCAAGCCGATCTCCGAGTGCGCATCCTTGGCTGTGGCGACGGCCCTGCTGAATTCAATGCAAAGCTGTCTCAGCGAGGCGGCAGTGTCGTCTCTATCGATCCGATCTATGAGCTCGACGACTTGCAGATTCGGCATCGCATCTCCGAAACCTACGAAACCGTGATTGGTCAGCTGCGCAAGAACCAATCCGACTACGTTTGGACTTCCATCTCGTCCGTTGAAGAACTCGGCCGTATTCGCATGTCTGCGATGAATGCTTTTCTGTCGGATTTCGAGGCGGGAAAGCGTGAGGGAAGATATGTCTCCGGGGAGCTCCCGTTGCTTCCCTTCGATAGCGATGAATTCGATATCGCTTTGTCGTCTCATTTCCTGTTCTTGTACAGCACTCATTTATCGGCAGAATTTCACCTCCGCGCTGTCCAGGAAATGCTGCGCGTAGCTAGCGAGGTTCGGATATTCCCCTTGCTCACTCTCGACGGCAAACCTTCGCCACATTTTGATTCCGTCACTGAGCATTTAGCTGGTCATGGTTTCAGCATCACACGCAAACGCGTGTCTTATGAATTTCAGCGGGGCGGTAACGAAATGTTGCTCATCGAGCGAGGCCCAACCCATCATTCCACCGGACCTTGCGCATGAAGCCGCCTCAGGCCGGTGAATTCAAACGTTCGGCAGGAATCGTGGCAGGGGGAGCCTATGCCGTCAATATCGATGTTCTACGGGTTGATCGTGTATATGTACTTCTTGGACAACAGACAGCACAAGCTGCCTCACATCCACGTCAAGTACCAGGATGAAGAGGTAATTGTGTCTATTCCTGAGGGTAATATTCTAGACGGAGGCATACCAAGCTCAAAGATGAAGCTGCTTCAGGCGTGGATTGAGCTCCACAAGGAGGAACTGATGGCAGATTGGGACTTGGCGGTGTCGGGTGAACAGCCGTACAAGATTGATCCGCTGAGGTGATGATCATGAATCCGAGGGTCAAGAGGGTGGTCGCCCTTCCTGGCTATAAGCTTCGCCTTGAATTTACAAACGGAGAAGAAGGTGTGTACAACTGCAATCACCTTCTGGATTTTGGGGTCTTCAGAGAGCTGAGAGATCAGAGGTACTTTCAACAAGCGAGCACATTGGATGGAACCGTGGTGTGGCCTCATCACCAGGATATCTGTCCTGATACGCTGTACCTTGATTCAACAAAGAGCGCCGAATCGGGTAAGTATTTGTAGGGGTCAGACCACGGTTTCTAAGGGTAATGAGGGACAGCCCACGGTTTTCGGTCAATCGGTCAGTCACTTCCGGCAGGGCAGGTTCATGGTCTCGGAGCCCGAGCGCTTCGTTGGCCGCCCGGGCTTTCCGGGCGTGGCCCGGCTGCCGAGCGCCGCGTCTACCTGCCCCCAAAGCGTGGACTGCTCAAGACAAATGGGGCCGGATACAATTTTTATGGAAACGGTGTCCGGCCGTTGGCTCCTGGTGATTCAGGACGCGAAGCGGCCGCACATGACGAACAGGCTGGATGATTCGGCTTGGAGCCCGAACCGGGAACCGAATCCGCTTCCGTGTATTAGTGAGTTGCATGACAATAGGGGCCGCGGGATGTTCGTGGTATCCTCCGCCTTGCAGACTATTCAGAGAGGGGCAAAGGAGACGGCATTCTTTCCGCCCCGTTTGTACTAACGGAGGTCGTATGGCATCGAAACAGGGTGACAACCAGGAAAACCAGTGGTTTCTGGAAAATGAACGCCTCTTGCTGGACAAGGCGCGCCTGGAACACGCGCACCGGCTCGAATCGTATCAACATGAGCTCGAACAGGCAGAACGCGAGAAACGGCGCCTGGCGCACTGGATGAAATGCCCCAAGTGCGGCAGCGACATGCAGGAGGAGCAGCTCGAGGGCATCGAAGTCGACCGCTGCACGGTATGTGAAGGCCTGTTTTTCGACCATGGCGAGCTGGAGACGCTGCTCATGGGCAAACAGGAAGGTCGATTCAAGTTCTATCGCCGCCTGTTCGGGCTGGATTGAGAATATTGGTGTCATCGGTACGGGGACGCCCAGCTTGCGCAGGGCGCGGAAGGGTCTCCCGAGTTGCCGCACAATCGCCATGTCCAGCATGCCATGCTCTGAGACCCCGGCGAGGCAAACAAGCACCGGGCATCTCGCGCTTGCTCATAGTGACTTCCGCCGGGTCAACGGCGGCGTCCCTCGCATTGGAAACTTTCGAGGCTCAATCACTTCAGCTGTCGCTTACGGCCTGCTGGTTGATCCCCCTGTGCCTCAACCTTTGGCATCATTTCCGCCGGCCCAGGGCTCGCTTCCCGGTGGCTGGCCTGGCTTGCCGGGGCGGGCTTCAACCCGCAGGAATATGCGACCTTGCCCGGACGCATCGACCCCAATTGCGGTCAATCTCGGCATAGGTGTCCTTGCCGATCGCCAGGCCGGCGCGGATCTGCGCCTGGCGCTCGACGTCGTCGCATGGCTGAAGCGCCATCTCGGGTCATGATCCGTCGGGAATGCGGCCCGTGAGCTTCAAAAAGGCTGGCTTGAGCGCTTCGAGCGCAATATGGTCCGAGGCCGGACATCAGCAGGGCATTCTCAGCCGTTCTGGACGGACCCCCATTTCCCGCCACACCAGCACCTCGCCGAATCCCTGCGGCACGGCCCAGACACCGCCTTCCCAGTTGCAGCCAATCCAGCCGAGCGCGGTCCGGCCTGCGGCGTTGCGGACCTCGGCCTGGCGATTGCACTGCGGTCGGGGGGCTTCGTCGGCGGGCGGGGATCCAATCAGCCAGCCGCTCGCTCATCGCTTGTAGGCTCTAGCGTCTAGCCACTAGCCCCTTGCCCCTGCGCCACCCCGGACAGATCAGGCGGCGCACCCGCGTCCGATCGGCCAGAGGGCTGGCCTCCTACATTGGGGCCCGCGGGGTTGTCCGGATACACATCCTTCGCCGCGTCCGCGGCCGCCTGCTTCTGCGCTTTGACCGGTCGAATTCTTGCTCTGACCCGAATGGCACGTCGCCACCCCGCCGCCCTGCCCCGCCCCTGACCGAGGCCGCTCCGCTTGGCCTCTGTCCGGGTCGGCGCCGGCCGGCTCCTCCTTACCGGCTCTCCCCTCCGGGGCCTGTTCGACCTCGGGCCAGGCGAAAGCCGGTGATGCCGCCGCGGACGCCCGGCCCCCCGCGGACGCGGAACGCGGAGCGCAGCCCCCGGCGTCGTCGACCCAGCTGCCGCCACGCAGGACGCGCCTGGTGCCCGCCGCCGAACCCGAAGGGATCGATGGCCGGCCCCGCTGGGTACTGCCCCGTACCAGTCCTGACACCACTCCCAGACGTTGCCGTGCATCTGGTACAGGCCCCAGGCATTGGGCGGCAGGGCCCGGACATCGACGGTCTCTGCCGAAACTCACCCTTGGGGCCATCCCCATAGGGACGGGTGCCATCGTAGTTGGCCTGATCCGTGCTGATCTGGTCGCCAAACCAGAAGGCCGTGGTGGTCCCGGCCCGGCAGGCATACTCCCACTCCGCCTCGCTGGGCAGACGCAGCCCCAGGTCCGGCTGCGCCCGATTCAATCGCTCGCAGAATGCCTGTGCATCCTCCCAGCTGACGGTTTCGACCGGTCGCTCGGCACCCGGGAACGAGCTCGGATTTTTGTCCATGACCGCCTCCCACAAGGCCTGGGTGCAGGCGGTGTCCGCCAGCCAGTAGCCGCGGGGGAGCAGCACCTGGTGCTGGACCTCGTCGTCACCTCGGTCCAACTCTTGGGGCGGAGAGCCCATCAAAAACTCCCCGGGCCAGATCCAGCGCATACGCTGGCGGACACCCCGGTGCTCGAATTCGGCCCAGATGCCATAGTCGTCGGCGCCGAAGGCGTCGGCCCAATCGGGGTGCCGAATGCCGCCCTCGGAGATCTCCCGCGCCTCCTCGTCGTCCATGAAACGGCCTTCCCGCAGCTCATGACGACCGATCTCTCTGCCGGAGCGGTCGAGCAGGGGGTAGCTGTCCGGCGCGAGCCAGCAGAGGCGGCGCTCGGGCGGGCCCGGCACGTCCAGGTGAAAGCGATCCCGAGACTGTCGGAGATCGGCCCAATCGGGCTTCGCCAGGCCGTCGATCTGCAGATCCTCGAAGTTGCCCTGGACCAGCAGGCGTCCCTGCTCCGGGACCGGGAGCTGTCGCTGGTGGCGGATGTCGATCAGCTGGGGCGGGCCCTGCGGCCGGCCCTCGATCTGCTGCTGCCATTGCATGCGCGTGGTGATCATCTCGAGCCTGGCGACCAGGGCACCTCCTCCCTGGGGATTGACGCCGAAATGGTCTTCGGCCCCTGAGCCGTCCCCCGGCGGCTCGATGTAGAGGGAGCGCCCCCGCTGCAGCAGCCGATATTGCTTGGGCTCGTCCTCTCGGGGAAGCGCCCATTGCACGCGGTTGGCGTCGAAGCCTGGTGGAAAAGGGATGTCGGGCAGGTCGTCGTAGCACTCTACTAGCACCCGCGCCAGGGCGGCGGCCACCGGCTCGGCGGCGATCCCAGCTCCAGAGCCCCTGGCTTTGCCGGTCGGCCAGTCGCAACACCCAGGCCTGGAGATACCTCTGGTAGGGGTAGTCGGGAGGACTGTCGAACAGCGTCTTGGCGGCGCTCCAGAAGAAGTCGAGGGTATCGGCGGCAGGCCGATCATCCAAGGCCTGGGCGCGGATCAGCTCCTCTTCATGGGCGATGGCCGGGGACAGTCCCCCATGGTATGCCCGCATCAGGGCCAAGGCCTGGTCCCGCAGGGGGACGTCTTCCCGGGCCAGGGCGGCTCGGTAGGCCTCCTGACGCTCCGGGTGCAGGGCGAGGGTGGTCCCCTGATCCCGCACGTCCGGGTGACGCCAGACGGCGGCCTCGCTGCCCACGTCGGCCTCCCCGGCGGGCAACAGGTAGCGGACCGCCCGCAGCAGGGGCGGCTCCACCCGCACCGCGGCGGACAGCAGTCCGAGCAGTCGCTCCACACCGGGGGAAGCCGTAGGCTCGGGGACCGGCCCCAGCCCCAGCTCCCCCCTCACCCGCGGACCTTCCAGGCGACGCGGCAGGCGGCTGGAGCGATCCCAGACCAGGGGATGGAAATAGTCCCCCAAGGGCTCCCGCCAGTAGCGCTCGGGACAGGGCATCAGCGCCAAGGGACGCAGCCCCGCCTCCTTGAGCCGGCGCCCGAAGGCCATCCAGGGTCGGGACCGGCCATCGAGCAGGCCGAGATCGCTCAGCACCAGCACCGGCGTACCGGCCTCCGGCAGGCGATAGGCCCGCTCCGGGGTTGCAGGATTATCCCGCCAGAGGCGACAGGGCCGGTCAGGTCCCTCCTCGAAGCAGACCACCTCCAGACCGGCGCGCCCGCGCAGGTCGTGCAGCTGCTCCACCAGCCGAAAGAAGTCGGCCCAGAAGGGATAGAGCCGCAGGTCCATGTCCAGGATCAGCTGGGCCTGCACGCTCCAGCCGGGCCGCGGCAACCGCGGCAGGTGGCGAAAGCTGCGGCCCCGGGCCAGGCCGTCCACCAGCCGGGGCACATCCAGCCGATGACTGAACGTCTGGGTGCCGAGGGCCGCGCGCAGAAAAGGCCAGAGCCGACACCAAAGGGTCAGGGGCGGCAATGACGGGGCTCGGTAGCTCGGGTCCGGATGGTCCGGCGCGCTGAAGGCCCGGGCGAGGCGCAACCGGGCGGGGGGCTCGGTGGGGCGCCTGTCCGCCGGGATCGGGTCCCGCCGGCGCAAGCGGATGAAGCGCCTGCCGGTGGCCGGCTTGGCGCCGGATTGCAGCGGATGCATCTCGGCTCGCTGAGCTTATCTGTCCCGCCCCGGTTTCCTGCTCCGGCTCAGGGGCGGATGCGGTCTCGGGCGACTGGTAGCCGAACAGAGCGGCGGCCCGGATCAGCGCCCCCTGCCCATAGCGCTCACGGAAATACAGCAGATCGGCGCGGCCCCTCGCCGGGCGGCGGTAGCTGGAAGGCCCGTCGAAATGACCCGGATCGGTCATCGTCTCAGAACATGCCCTGATATTTCTTGAAGGCGAAGTCCTGGATGTCTTTCAGCATTTCTTCCTGCGAATCGCGATCCTCGGGAGCCAGGTCGTCCAGGGCACGCAGCAGGTCCAGATATTCCGCCTGGCCGGGCGGACTCACCCCCTGGGCGCGGGCGCGCAGCCGATCCTCGGCGAGCTGCGCTGCCGCCTGCTGGCGGACCGCCTTCTCGATGCGCGTCCCGAAATGATCCCCACCCCTTGCCACCAGCCATTGCTCCAGCTTCACCCGGCGCTGCTTCTCGTCCTTTTCGGGGTCTCTCGGGTCATCGTCCGGCAGCCACAGATGCAGCACGAAGCAGCGGCGCACAAAGGCAGCGGGCAGCTCCCGCTCCTCGTTGGTGGTGATGATCACCAGGGGCGCCTGCGCGCCCTGTGGCAGGGTCACCGGCTGATTCCTGTAGGGCACGGAGAACCCGCCGTTGCCCAGGGTCTCCAACAGGCCGTTGGGAAGGTCCGCATCGGCCTTGTCGATCTCGTCGATCAGCACCACGCTGCCCTTCGCCGGCGTCCAATCCGGTCGGGGCTCGGGACGGCGGTGCTTGAAGCGGCTGAAGGCGTATTGCCGCTCGGCCGAGTCCCAGTCGAAGGCCCACCACAGGGCCCCAGGGGCGAGATAGCGAAGCGGATCCAGCTTGCGCTCCGCTTCCCGCCTTCCCTGGGCGGCTTTGCGACCACCGGCCGTCACCCCCAACGCCTGGGCCTCGCCGAGACGGCCCACCGCATCGAAGTGCCATTGCAGGTCCTGGCTCTCGCTACGGGCATGGACCACCTCCGGGACCAGCACCCGCTCCAAGTGTACCGCCGCGGCCCGGGCCAGCTGGCTCTTGCCGGTGCCCGGCTCGCCCCGCACCAGCAGCGGCCGCTGCGCCGCCAGGGCGGCGTTGACGGCATCGGCGCTGGTCTTGTCGAAGCGGTGACGGGTCTTCGGCCAGGAGCCGCACGGAGGCAGGTCTATGGCGTCAGCGAGCGGGAAGTGGATCTTACTCATGGCTTATCTCTCGCCTAGTGCTTCGAAAAACGCCTCGACTTGCGCTGAAAGGGCAGAGTCGGTCAAGAACAATGCCTCTTGTGATTGGCCCACCTGTAGAAAGATCAGCTTCAGCTCCGGGAATTGCCTTTGCAGCTCCAGCCAGTCCGATTTCTGCAATGGCATTTTCGGATCGCCCGTTCTCACGGTGAGATAATGAAAATCGTTCTGCCGCGCCCGGGCAATCAGCTTTTGCCTAAGCTCATGCTTCTCCTTTTCGCCGATTGACTGCGGCATATAGTCCATCTTGGCGATTCTCCAAAGATCTTTGATAAGATCATCTAGGTTGCTGCCGAGAATCCCTCCTTCCGTTTCGAAACAGATATTCCTCGGGCCCATGATCTTTTTGCTCGCTCTGTGCACCTCCAATAATGCCGCTCGCTTTTCTGAGCGCGCAAGCACTATCTCAACAGCCGAATCCTTTTCCAGCGCCAGGGTAAGCTCGACACCTTCCTTCCGCGTCAGCAGATCCCACTGTCTTTCGAGCCAATCACTTTTTACGGACCTCAACACTATCCATCCGAGTACCTCTTTCGCCGCAGACTTCACCTCTGCAAGAAGATCCTTGTCATTTCGTTTGAACTGCTTTTCGCACGCCTTGTAGGCGATCGCGAGACAGGCGATCCCGTCTTCCAGACAAAGATCGGGTGCGATCAAGGCTCGCGCCACGCCATCGGCATCATGCCTGTCGGTCTTGTCAGCGATCGCCTTTTCGAGCCTCGGAAGAGAAGATCTTCAACCCGTCGGCCTCGAGAATGCCCTCTATACGATTGCCGAGGGTATCGTCAAATGACGTTTTGGGAATTCGCGTTCCCCAGATTACCTGTTGCGGCCGACGCGAATCGTCAACCGGACAGACTGCTCGAGAAGCCCCGCTTCTCTTGCGCCGGGATAGACTCTGGCTAGATTGGAAATATCGACGGCAAAGCCCTTGTCAGCGCCTTGTCGATGGGTGATCAAAGCGACCACGAGCCCGGAGCGCTGATCGTAGACCGGGGCCCCGCTGTATCCATCCTTTACCTTCTCAAATTCTCGGCGGTTCTTCGAGATAATAATCCCAAGCAGGCACATCATCGCTAGTGCCATGCGGACGACTGGTCTCACATCCCAAGGACCCTTTAAAGGCCGTCCTTCAGGTCCGTATCCGTAAGTTGAGAATTCCATGCCCTCCGCGCCTCGCCGACCAAGGCGCAAGTTCATCGCATGACAGGCCCGGAGACGCGGAGCAATGCAATATCGAGCCGCATCATCACCTTGAGAGGAAACCACCGTACATGCCAGGTTATTGATACGTAGATTTTCCGCGCTTTATCTTTTCGACAACGTGCCAACAAGTAACGATCAACGCATCACGATTCAAGTGACCGCAGGCAAAACCCGTCCCCTGCCCTTTGTCCATGTCCATCTTTATGGACGATTCGAAATACGAATCGAGGCCAGTCCATGAGCGCACCACTTCAGCAGATCAGCCGACGCGCGTCGGCTTGACGGTCGCCGTGATCTTCAGATTGGCGCTGCCTGTCCCCTGGGCGATAAACAATTTTCCGGTTGCCTCAAAGCCCAGACTGAGCTCGATCTCCACCTGCTCTATGCTCAGATCCCGGTTCAACTCCTTCCAGACGGAGGCCA
The DNA here is from genome assembly GCA_963711095.1 of uncultured Gammaproteobacteria bacterium. Classification (GTDB taxonomy): domain Bacteria; phylum Pseudomonadota; class Gammaproteobacteria; order Chromatiales; family Chromatiaceae; genus CAVQCX01. Next base: position 34,515 of record CAVQCX010000032.1, read on the forward strand.
CCGGTTGCACGGCCTTGAGCAGTAGCTCCCGAGCCTTGTCCATCGCCCCCTCCACCCGTTCCGCGGCACCGGCGACGATCTGCTTGGGCTCTTCTTGGGGATCGGCCTGGACCTCGACCAATAGGCCATCCGACAATTCGATCAGTTGTGTCGACATGCTTTCTCCTTTGACGCAGGCTGAATTGTTTCCTGAAACTGAGCCCATCCCCCGCCGTCCTGCCCCGCCCCTGACCGAGGCCGCTCCGCTTGGCCTCTGTCCGGGTCGGCGCCGGCCGGCTTCTGCTCACCGGCTCGCCCCTCCGGGGCCTGTTCGACCTCGGGCCAGGCGAAAGCCGGTGAAGTTGAAGCGGTAGCCCGGCCCCCAGTGGCGCGGTACGCGGAGCGCAGCCCCCTGGCGAAGTACGCACCAGCTGCCGCCACGCAGGACGCGCCCGGAGCCCGTAGCCGGCCCGCTCGGGTCTGTTACCGGCCCCGGAGGATAGTCCTCGAACCAATCCTGGCACCATTCCCTGACATTGCCGTGCATCTGGTGCAGGCCCCAGGCGTTCGCCGGCAGTGCCCGCACGTCGACCGTTTGCGCACGATACTCGCCCTTGGGGCCACCTGAGTAAGGATAGTTGCCGTCATAATTGGCTTGATCCGTGGTGATCTTGTCTCCGAAGAAGAAGGGCGTGGTCGTGCCCGCCCGACAGGCATACTCCCACTCCGCTTCGCTCGGCAGGCGCAGCAGCAGATCCTCGCCGCTCGCCGTTGAGCCGGGCGATGAAGCCCTGGGCATCGTCCCAGCTCACCTGCTCCACGGGCCGGTCCGGTCCCTTGAAAGCGGCTGGGATTCTCCACCCATGGCCGCCTCCCACAGGGCCTGGGTCACCGGCGTCTCGCCCAGCCAGAAGCCCCGGTGAGGATCACCTCGTGCTGGGTCTCATCTCTCGATCTTTCAGGCTCGTCCTTGGGCGAGCCCATCAGGAAGCGCCCAGGGGTCATCCACCGGAAGCTGTAGGGCACCCCCTTGTAGGCCATGGTCATCCACAGACCGGCCCCGTCCTCGCCCCATTCCCGGGCCCAGGCGGCCGGGAAGTCAGCGGGGAGCAGGTCGAAGCGATCATTGGCCATGGCAGATCCGTTTGCAGGGGGTCGCGGGGATTACACCAAGGCCATGGCCCCAGCCGCAACTCGGGCCGGTGACGGACGGCCCGTAACAGAGCACGACCCAGCCCGCATGGCGTTGCTTAAGCTCACATCGGAAAGCGGTTGGAGCCCTTGATCCACGCTCGGGCGGAAAAGCCCCTCTGAGCGCTGTCTGCCCGGCCCACTCGTCGAGGCCCGGCGGCCGCTTGCCGGCGCCTAGCGATCCCGCCGGCTTTCCAGTCCGGGGTGTGCCGTCCTTGGTAAGTCCGTTCGGCGAGAGGAATGTCCGCCGGACATACCTTCGCACCACAGGGGCATGCGTGATCCCCGCCCTAAACGCTATCTATGACGGCAGGGATCACGTCTTGAGCACGGAGAACAGATCCACATGACGGAGCAACATCAACGGCCCGGCACGCCGCCGGAAATCCTGATTGTCGAGCCTTCAGGCGTCGAGGCCGAGCGCTTACGCCACGCGCTGGCTCATGCCGGTTACCGGGTCAGCCAAGCGAGGGACGGTCAGGTCGCGCACCGCTACGCGACCCCTACATCACTTTAGAAAGGTAAGAGCCCAATCGCATATCGGCAGTCAAGATATGCTCAGTTAACCAACGCTCCAGAAACGCGATATGCTCTTCCGCCACAGGCTCGTCCGCCTGAAGGATCTCGTCCTGCAGTTCCTTGGCACTTTTAATTAATTCCTGGTGATCCGCCTTGTGCTCTGCCATGTCCTCATAACCATACTTCAGCATCAGCCGCTCCTCATGACTGAAATGCCAGACTGTACAATTGATTAGCTCTTCCAATACCGCCGCCAGATAGTCTCGAGATTGCCCTTCGATGACAGAATGATTGAGAATATTAAATATATTCACCAGTTTACGGTGATCTTCATCTATCTCATCGACCTCAACACTGAGTATGTGGCTCCAGACTATATCTTTCACAAGCTTTCTCCTGGCTCTACTAGTTGCTAGTTGGAGAAACGACCCCCAAGAGGTGGTCGAATCCGATCTGGGCTCAGAGTAAACCTGCCAGTTGCAGAAATTCTTGCTGGATGGCGCTTTTCGCGCGGGAAACGCCTAGACCTTTTCGATTTTCCAGGTTATCTCCAGAGATCACCGCTGGTGAAGTCCTACGACGAACATTTTCCAGCGTTCTCTTGGAAAAAATGCCCCCAAATGAAGAAGCGGCCTACCATTTTCGGTACAATTGTAGGCGCTGACCAAGACAATTTACCAAGAACGGAGACCGCTTACACTACGAAATGTCAGATCGATCACACACAAGGCTCACACGCGATGCCGACTCCCACCCTGCCCCACCGCCCCGGCGATCAGGTGAGCGGTGCGCAGCGGCTCCGGGATCAAGCTGTGCACGGCGAAGCGCTTTATCAGCGCCTGCGCCTCTTCGAGCACAAGGCCCAAGGTCTGCGCGTACACGCCTTCGATGGGCTGCATGGGACCAGCACGCTCGATCAGGCGCCATTTGCGCCGACCGCCGGGCACGCAATCCCAAAGAGCGGCGCGCATGGCGGGCAGGTCCGGGGCCTTGCGCGCGACGACCATCACGGGGATCCCGAGCGCCGCGTGCAGCCGCTGCAAGTCCACCACGTTGAAGCCCGCCAGGGCTATGCCCTGCAGCAGCACCGCCTGCAGCTGGGGCGCAAAGCGCGAGCCCTGGATCATGCGAAGCAGGCGCTCGGTGGCGTTGGCGCCGTCGCGGCGGACCCGACAGCTGAGCACGCCCTCCAGGCGCAGCTGGGAGAACACGGCCCCGACCACCGGCACGTCGCCGCGGTGGGCCGCGTGGAAGGGTGCGTCGTCTATGCCTATGACCTGGGAGAAGCGCCGGACGGCCGCCATCGCCGCTCAGGCAGACCGGCCCGGGGTCATGCCGTTCTCATCGAACCAGGCGGAGATCAGCGCGGCGGGGGTGACGTCGAAATAGATGTTTTTCGCGGTCACGCCGACCATCTTGGGAGCGCCGAGCTCGCCCCCATTCATCTCCTCCAGGGCCGGCTCCACCATACCGGGCGGCCGGCGCTTGAAGCTCTCGCAGCAGACGTAGAAGGGCAGGCCCCGCTCCCGGGCCGCCAGGGCGAGCGGATAGGTCCCGGCCTTGTTCACCAGGCTGCCGTCGGCCGAGACGCTGTCGGCCCCCGCCACCACTACATCGGCGCGCTCGACGAAGAGCCCCATCTGGGCGTCGGTGATCAGGGTGGTCGGCACACCCATGGCGCCGAGCCGGCCGGCGAGCAGATAGCCCTCGTTGAGCGGCCGGGACTCGGTGACGATGGCCGCGACGCCGAGGGGCGCGAGCTGCTGGAATAGGGCGATCACCGTGGAGCTGCAGACTGTGAGTCAGAACGGTCTTGCCGGGGCCGAGGTGCCGGGCGAGGTGGTCCGCTGCCTGCTCGGCCGCCCGCGCCGATTGCTCGATCAGGGCGCGGGCGGCCTTGGCCGCGGTTGTCCGGGCGTCGGCCAGGGGGACCTCGCCGATGGCATCGGCCTGCTCGCACCAGCGCTCCATCAGATTGTGCACCGGGGCCATGCTGGGGCGGCAGGCGGCGAGGCGCTCCGCGCGAGCCCGCAGCAGGGTCCGAAGCGCACCGGCGGAGTCGACGTCGATTCCCCGAGAGCTCTCCGCCATCAGGCGCAGACACTCCCGAGCGATCTCCCCTGCCCCGTGCACCCGGTCGTCGCGGATGCGCGCGAGCGCCTGTTCGAATGCGGCGTCATCCATCGGTCTCTCCCACGCAGGCCCGCAGTGCCTCGGGGAGGCGGGGCACGGTCTCAAAGTCGGCGAGTCGCCCGGGCTCGACCCAGGCCAGCTCGGTGTTCTCCCAGTCCAGGCGGATCTCGGCACTCTCGGCGAGCTCGAACAGCAAGGGGTGCACGACCCAGAGCACGCCCAGGTCCGGGGCTTGCACCTCCAGGGCCTCGCCGGCGCAAACCAGCCGGACATCGGACTCGCCTACGCCGGTCTCCTCGCGGATCTCCCGCAGGGCCTGGGCGAGGGCGCTGGGATCTTCCAGGTAGCCGCTGATTGCCGACCAGCGCCCGCGGTAGCTGCCCACCCGGCCGCTGCGCCTGACGATCAATATGCGCCCGCCGCGACGCAGGAAGGCGGTGACCACCTCGCGGCGCTGCTGGGTGCTGGTCTCGGCTGCGCGCTCAGTCATTCTCCCGATCCAGACTGCAGCAGTGGGCTCCAGGTTCCGCCGCTTCCAGGCCCGCCGCGGCGCGGCCCTCGGCCAGGACTGCGCCGGTGACCGGGTTGGGCCGGAAGGTGGTGCAGCCCTTGAGCCCCAGGCGATAGGCCTCCTCATACAACGACTTGAACGCATCGAATGAGAAGCCCTCAGGCACGTTGATGGTCTTGGAGATGGCGTTGTCCACGAACGGCTGGACCGCCGCCTGCATGGCCAGGTGATCCTCCGGCGACAGGTCGTGAGCGTCCACGAAACAGGCCGCCGGGGCGGCGTCGCCCCGCAGCGCGCGCCAGTGGCGCAGCGCATAGTCGCTGAGCTCGTGCCAGGCATAGTCGCCGGCCGCCCCCGCACCCGGCGCCGGTACTCGAAGTCGAACACCGGCTCCACCCCGCTGGAGACGTTGTTGGCGTACAGGCTGATGGTGCCGGTGGGGGCGACAGCGGTGAGGTGGCTGTTGCGGATGCCACGGGCGCGAACACCGTCGCGGATTGCCTCGGGCAGGCGGCGCACGAAGGGGGCATCGAGATAGGGCTCGGCGTCGAAGAAGGGAAAGGGACCGCGCTCCGCGGCCAGGGCCACCGAGGCGCGATAGGCCGCGTGACAGACCACTTCCATGACCTGGGCGGCGGTCGCACGGGCCGCCTCGCTGCCGTAGTGCTGACCCAGCATGATCAGGGAGTCGGCAAGCCCGGTGACGCCGAGCCCGATGCGCCGAGTGCCCTGGGCCTGCTCGGCCTGCCGCTCCAGCGGGAAGCGCGAGATCTGCACCACGTCGTCGAGCATGCGCACCGCGACGGCCGCGGCGCTCGCCAGCGCCTCCATGTCCAGGGTCGCCTGCGGGGTGAAGGGGCGGTGCACGAACCTCACCAGGTTGAGCGAGCCCAGGTTGCAGGCGCCGTAGGGCGGCAGCGGGATCTCGCCGCAGGGGTTGGTCGAGCTGATGTCCTCACGGTAGTAGAGATTGTTCTCCCGGTTGATGCGGTCGATGAACAGCACCCCGGGCTCCGCCGTCTCGTAGTTGGCGCGCATGATACGGTCCCACAGGGCCCGCGCGGGCACCTCCTTCAGCACCAGGCAGGGCAGCTCGCCGGCGCTGCCCGGCCAGGATCGGCGCACCAGCTCGCGCCCCGCGCGGTGCCCGATCCCACCCAGGCCTTCGGCCGGAAACACCAGGAGCCAGGGGCGGTCCGCCTGCACCGCCTCGATGAAGGCGTCGGTGACCAGCACCGACAGGTTGAAGTTGCGCAGCTCCCGGGGGTCGCGCTTGGCGTCGACGAACGCCTCGATGTCCGGATGGTCGCAGCGCAAGGTCGCCATCATGGCGCCGCGGCGGGCCGCTGTGGAGAGCAGGGTCGCGCACATGCTGTCCCATATGCGCATAAACGACACCGGCCCCGAGGCCACGCCCCCGACCCGCCAAGCCACCGAGCCCTCCGGCCTCAGGCCAGAGAAGTCGTAACCCACGCCGCCACCCTGCTGCATGGTAAGTGCGCCTTCCTTGAGGCCTTCGAAGATGGCCTCCATAGAGTCGCCGATACGCCCCATCACGAAGCAGTTGAACAGAGTCACCTCGTAGCCGGTGCCGGCCCCGGCGAGGATGCGCCCGCCCGGCAGGAAGTGGAAATCGCGCAGCAGCTGGTAGAAGCGCTCCTCCCAGGCGAGCTGATCCCGGCTCTCCACTTCGGCCAGCGCGCCGGCGACCCGCCGCCAGGTATCGTCGACGGTGCGGTCCCTCACCACCCCGTCGGAGCGGTAACGGTAGCGACTGTCCCAGATCTGGCGGGCAATCTCGATCTCGAAGGGGTCGGCGTTCATCGCCGCTCAGTCCTCGCGCAGCTCGGCCAGGGCGAGGGCGTTGCGCACCTGATAGGCCTGCTCGTCGTTGTCGACGAAACAGTACACGTCCCTGTCCGCCGCCCGCCAGCGACCGATCTCGGCGGCCCAGTCCCGCAGCGCTTGCGTGTCATAGCTCCCAGTGTAGGCCAGGTCCGGGGCGTGCAGACGTAGATGGGCGAGGCTTCGATAAACCCCAGCCCCGCCGTTATGGCCGGGCGTTCGCCCCGAAATTTGGTCCACTGGACATAGCGATACCTGATGGATGCCATCCTTGGCGCAATCCCGAGGCTTCGATAAACCCCAGCCCGGCCGTCCTGGCCGGGCGTTCGCCCCGAAATTTGGTCCACTGGACATAGCGATACCTGATGGATGCCATCCTTGGCGCAATCCCGAGGCTTCGATAAACCCCAGCCCGGCCGTCCTGGCCGGGCGTTCGCCCCGAAATTTGGTCCACCCGACATAGCAATACCTGGTACCTGCCATCCCTGGCGCAACGCCGGGGCTTCGATAAACCCCAGCCCCGCCATCCATGGCGGGTCGTTCGCCGCGCTGCGAAAGTCCACCGGACTTTCGGTCGCGGCTCACCCCTTCACGCAGATCATTGGCTCCAGGCGAGCGACCTTCTTGGACAGACCGGCCTGGTGGGCGGCCTCTACCACCTCGGAGACGTCCTTGTAGGCGCCGGGGGCCTCTTCGGCCACACCGCGCATGGAGGGGCTGCGGATGAGGATGCCGCGGGTCTCCAGCTCCTTGACCAGCTCGCTGCCGCGCCAGCGCCGGGTGGCCTGGTGACGGCTCATGGCCCGACCGGCCCCGTGGCAGGAGGAGCTGAAGGCCCGGCGCTCGCTCTCGGCGGTGCCCGTGAGCACATAGGAGGAGGTGCCCATGGAGCCGCCGATCAGCACCGGCTGGCCGACGCTGCGCAGCGACTCGGGCAGCGCCGCGTGGCCGGGGCCGAAGGCCCGGGTCGCGCCCTTGCGGTGTACGAACAGCCGGCGCTTGCGCCCGTCCACCTCGTGGGTCTCAAGCTTGCAGGTGTTGTGGGACACGTCATAGAGCAGGGTCAGATCCACGCCGGAGAGGCAGTCGTGGAAGGCCCGGCGCGCCAGGTGCGTGAGGATCTGGCGGTTAGCCAGCGCGCAGTTGATGCCGGCGCGCATCGCCCCGAGGTAGGCCTGTCCGAGGTCCGAATCCAGGGGAGCGCAGGCGAGCTCCCGGTCGGGCAGGTGGATACCGTAGCGCTCGGCGGCCACCGCCATCGACTGCAGGTACTCGGTGCCGATCTGGTGGCCGAGCCCGCGCGAGCCGCAGTGGATACTGACCACCACATCGCCTTCGGCGAGCCCAAAGGCCCGCGCCGCCTCGGCGTCGTAGACCTCGGCGACCTGCTGGACCTCCAGATAATGGTTGCCGGAGCCCAGGGTCCCCATCTCGCGCTGCTGGCGCTGCTTGGCCCGCTCCGAGACCTCGCTCGGCTCGGCCCCGGCCATGCAGCCGTTCTCCTCGATGCGCGCCAGATCCTCGGCCCGCCCGTAGCCCTGCCCCACCGCCCAGCGGGCGCCTCCGGCCAGCATGCGATCCATCTCCGCACGGCTGAGCCGGATGGACCCGGTGCTGCCCACCCCCGCCGGGATGCTGCGCGCAAGCTGATGCGCGAGCTTCTCCTGGACGGGGCGGATGTCGCTCGCCCGCAGCCCGGTGTGCAGGGTGCGCACCCCGCAGGAGATATCGAAGCCAACGCCGCCGGCCGAGATCACGCCGCCCTCGTCCGGGTCGAAGGCGGCCACCCCGCCGATCGGGAAGCCATAGCCCCAGTGCGCGTCGGGCATGGCGTAGGCGGCCTTGACGATGCCGGGCAGCCGGGCGACGTTGGCCGCCTGCTCGAATACCTTGGCATCCATGGCGTCGATCAACGACTTGTCCGCGTAGATCATTACCGGCACCCGCATACCGTCCACCGGCGCGATGCGCCAGCAGTATGCGTTCTCGCGCTCGATCCGGTAGTCCTGCATGTGTACCTCCCGGCCTTCAGCGTCGGCTCACACGTCCACCACACACTCGGCCCGCCAGACGCCGGCGGCGCTGCACTCGACGGCAACCCCGGTCAGGGTGGCCCCCTTGACCTCCACCGCCGGCTGATGGCGCGCCACATCGACCGCCTCGCCCCAGGCCCGGCCGTGCAGCTGGTGATCCTCCAGGCTGACCTCGAAGCGCCCGAACAACATGCCTCGGGCGGACATCTCGGAGACGATCTCGTTGAGCCAGGCCACCAGCAGCATGTCGTCGTCGGGGGCGGACGCCGTCAGCTCCACGGCCTCGGAGGCGTCAATCAGCCCGGGATCACAGATGACAGCGGTCATGGCCAGCGCCGCCTGCTCGAAGGCGCCGCGGCGGGTCCGGGCGACTCCCCGCACGCCGATGTCGGCCTGATGGTAGAAATGCTCCCAGCCCGGGATGTTCATACTCCGGCCTGCGCGGCGAAATCGCGCATGGGCACGCGCTGGTAGCGCGGTCCCCAGGCGCCGGGACGGGCCTCGAAAACGCCGGCGCAAGCGGTTCCGCAGCGGCTGCAGCGCCCATCGGCGGTGAGGCTCCACTCGGTCAGGCGGTACCAGTCCCGCCCGATCAGACGCGTCCCGCAGTGGTGGCAGTAGGTGCTGTCCCCCTCCGGGTCGTGGACATTGCCCACGTAGGCATAGCGCACGCCGTTCTTGACCGCGATCTCGCGCGCCCGGGAGAGAGTTGCCGGCGGGGTCGCGGGGCAGTCCATCATCTTCCAGTCCGGATGGAAGGCGGTGAAGTGCATGGGTGATCGCGCTGCCGAAGGTGCCAGCTTCTGGGGCGTACGCATTTCGCCCGGATCGGGGTACTGTCGCGTTCATCATCATGCTGACGTCGTTCCGCCGGTCCCGCCTGGGCATCGCGGGCAGCCTGGGGGAGTCGATGCTGGCGGAGCTGAGCGACCGCATCCAGGGCCAGGGCGTGCTGCCCGCCCTCCCGCGCCCGTGGCACGCCGAGTCGGTGATCCGGTCGGCCGGCGGCACGCCGGTTCTCGGGCGACTTCTTCGTGGTCGGTGACACCGCGTCCGGCCGCCTCGACGTGTCGGTCGTCGACGTGCTCCGGCAAGGGCGACCGGGCGGGCGCCCGGGCGCTGCTCCTGGCCGGGGCCATGAGCGGACTGGTCACCGCGGTGGAGCCGGCCGAGTTCCTGCCCGCCGCCAACGCCTACCTCATCAACCACCCCTGGCAGGACGGCTTCGCGACCGCCGTCCACCTCAGTCTCGACCTCACCGACCGGGGCCTTCCGCGTCTGGACGGCGGGCCACCCGCCGGCGCTCCACTGGCGGGCCGGCGCCGGCCGGTGGGCGCCGCTGGAGTCCGAGGGGCCCATGCTCGGGCTCATCCCCGGCGCCCTCTTCGATCAGGCCGCCGGGACCCTGCGTCCCGGTGACGCCCTGATGCTGTACACCGACGGCATGGTGGAGACCCGCCGGGCCGACATCGGCATCGGGATCGACCGCCTGATCGGCCAGGCCGACCGCCGTCTGCGCGGCACCTTCGCCGGTGGCGCGGCCACCCTCGTCGACTCCACCGGCAGCCGCGGGGACGACCGCGCGCTGTTACTGGTGTGGCGCGACTAGGTCGTGCCCGAGGCCCTCACCGGTTGGGGAGCCGGCACCGGGATGTGGCACCATGACCACGCGTTGAGCGCGGCCCGGGCCGAGGAGTCGGGGCGCGTACGACGCGCGCGGACGTAGCTCAATGGTAGAGCCTCAGTCTTCCAAACTGATGACGCGGGTTCGATTCCCGTCGTCCGCTCGCTGACCGGTCCCGGAGCACTTCGGAGCCGGTCGCACGGGGCGTAGCGTAGTGGCTAGCGCGCCTGCTTTGGGAGCAGGAGACCGCAGGTTCGAGTCCTGTCGCCCCGACCAAC
>CAVQCX010000033.1:0-127849 GCA_963711095.1 uncultured Gammaproteobacteria bacterium
TCAGTTCTCGCTTCGTAGCATGCTGCAAGGTCGGAAGTGACTCTGTCCTCGGCTAAATAAACCAAACGCCCCAGATGCAACAATGCGAGACCCCCCTATGTTTCCGCACCTGTCGGGCCTCGCGATCTTGTTCTGAGTCGCCGGGGACTCAATTGAAGGTCGGCCTCTTTCCGATCTTCATTTCGAGGCAGTGCACGCCGCCGACAGAGAACCGGGCAGTCATCAAAGGTTTTTTTTCACCGGTTGGCTTGTTTGCGGTAGCCGCGCAATCTTTCTAGCTTCTCGTATGATTCCTCCCAATTGATCAGGGCGGAGGGGACGCCATGAAACGTATGGAATCGCTGTTGTTGTTGGGGGCATTTCCGGTACTGGCGGCTGACTTGGCACGAGAGGAATGATGGGCCGACGAGATCGTCGACGCCGTCGTAGTCGGCGGGCCCGTTTGGCTGGAGGCGGAAAACCTCCGGTTTCTGTCCATTTATACCGAAGCCGAAGGCGCGGACCGGCGGGGCGCGGTGATCCTGGTGCATGGAATCGGCGTGCATCCGGACTGGCCGAATGTCATCCACCCCCTGCACGAACGGCTGCCCGAGCACGGCTGGGCGACGCTGTCGCTTCAGATGCCGGTGTTGGACGCGGAGGCTCAGGTGACCGGGTATTACCCCATCGCGATAATCGGTGACAGACCACAATTTATTGCCCGAAAAGTGACAGACTTATTTTTCAACACCCCCCGATGCGTCAACGACCCTGACCCCTTGAGCCTATTGCATTGCAACAGATAGCGCAACGGCGCGGTAAGCCAAGGGGAAGCCGTGGGGCGCGAAGCGCTTCGACGCCAAGCGGTGCGGTTCCTTCATCACCGCACCCTACGGAGCCATAGCCCTCAGGGGCGCCCAATCGGATGGAATACGACGCCATCCTGGGCCACCAATGTCCGGTTATTTCGATGGGCTTCAAAGGCGAAATCGCCCGTCCGGATTTCGACAAGACCGTTAAAGCCAGGGTCGTAACACTTCAACGAAAACTTCCAGGACAGCGTTGTGCGTTGCGCGGTCGCCGGGCCGTCCGCCAGACCGGGTGAGCCGCTATAACCCGCCGCGACGCAGCCAGAGAAAAATGTGTCACTGAGGCGGACTGTCAGCGTTCCATCGCGATCGATATCATCGACGGACAGCAACAACCGGGAGCCGTCTTCCGTATCGATCCCCTGCCAGAGTCCGATGAAGAAACCGGCGTTGTTACCCGCATCAGCGACCGCCACACCGGAGAGGCCAAGTACGCACAGCCACGCCAACGTTGCCCACCAGCGAAAAGCAGATGTCATCCTCGAGTCCCCGTGCCCAGGTGCCCGGCTCCAATATGGCTGTCAATGCAGCGCGAGCCGTGACTGGCGGAGTATAACTTAGGGGGAACGCTCTCACAGCTTTCCAGAGTACCCTGCGGGACCGGGTCGAGTGCGGCGATGCCCAATGGGGTCCTCGGTGCACCCGCATATCCGGAATGGAGAAGGCAACTGACCAGCTGATAGAGCGTTCGCCCGTGGCGGCGGCCGGGACTGCGGCCGGGACTGCGGTCGAGGTGCTGCCGTCGACAGGGGCTTCGTCACAGCTTTCGCTAATATTAGGAAGAATTGAGATCCGACGACCTATAGGCCAGGAGGCATTGCGATCTGTCGACATGGCTGAGCCCTCGATTCCAAACGGCGCCGCGGCGATCCCCGTTGCCGGCTACACGCGCCAACTCTTAGAATCGGTCGGTTTCTCCCCTCAACCGCGTCCGCCACCGGAGCATCCGCCATGAAGCTCTATTCTCACCCAGCCTCGACCACCTGCCGCATGATCATGATGTTCGCTGCAGAGGAGGGGATCGCTCTCGACTACCAGTTCGTCGACCTCATGAAGGGCGAGCATTTCACGCCCGAGTACAAGGCGATCAACCCCAACTGCCTGGTCCCGGTGCTCGACGACGACGGATTTCGGCTCACGGAGAGCGGGGCGATCATCCGCTATCTTGCGGGCAAATCCGGCTCCGACGCTTACCCCAAGGACCTGAAGGCACGGGCCCGCGTCGACGAGGCGATGGAATGGTTCTACAGCAACTACTACAAGGACTTCGGCTACGGCTTGGTCTACCCCCAGGTGTTTCCGCACCACAAGCGACCGACCGAGGACGCCCAGGCCGTCACCGTTGCCTGGGGTAAGAAGGCGGCCCAGAACTGGCTCGGCATCCTCGACCGGGACATCATCGGGCCCAGCCGCAAGTTCCTCTGCGGGGACAGCGTCACCCTCGCCGATTACGTCGGCATTGAGATGGTGACGCTCGGCGAGGTGGTGCACTGCACGTTTCAGGACTACCCCAACGTGCGGCGCTGGATCAGCCACATGAAGGCCCTGACGCACTGGGCCAAGGTGCACGAAGTGGCCGAAGGGTTCGCCGCTTCCCTCAAGGACAGGCAGTTCGTCTCGATCTGAGGCGCGGCATTGAAGGACGAGCTCCCATGGAAAATCGGAAAGTCGCGGTCAGGTCTTGCAATCAAGCATTCCCCCCTGGCCAATACACGTTAAGTCGATGTGGACGTAGTCCTTGCGCATGTAGGGGTGGCGCAGTACCAGCTCCCGCACCCCCTCGCAGAAGGCCTCGATGCGCTCGGGCGGGGTGTCGTAGGTCAGACCCAGCTTGGTGGACATGCGCCGATAGCGACGCCGGCCCATGTTGTCCACGCTGGCGGTGATCAACTGCGAATTGGGCACGCCCACCACCGAGTTGTAGAAGGTGCGGATGCGGGTGCTGCGGAAGCCGATGCGCTCGACGGTCCCCTCGACATCGCCGATCACCACCCAGTCGCCCACCAGAAAGGTCTGGTCCATGAGCACGGTGATGGAGCCGAACAGGTTCTGGACCATGTCTTTCGCGGCCAGGGCGAAGGCTAATCCGCCCAGGCCGAGGCCGGCCAGCAGGCTGGAGATGTCGATATTGCGGTTGTCGGCGACAAAGATGACGCCGACCACGGTGACGAAGATCTTGAAGGTCTTGGGAATCAGCGGGACCAGGGCGTCGTCCAGCTTGTTCTTGCTGCGTCTGGCCCTCTCCAGAAGATGGATGGAGGCGAGATCCACCAGCCGGTACGCCGCCCAGACCATGGAGACACCGGCGAGGAACTTCACCGCCACCAGCAGGACCAGCATCGCCCCTTCGGGCAGCCCCAGCAGATTGATCCCGATCCACCAGAGGAAGGCCATCGCCATGAGGCCGAGCGGCCGCAACAGGTCGTCGGAACCTGTCCGGAGCTGTTGCGTTGGGTAGCGCGCCCGGGCCGTGTCCGCGCCTGTCACCTCATGGCTGTATGCGTCGGCCCGTCACCGGTCCGCCGGAACGGCCCGGCAGACGCGTACCAAGTGCTCGTGCGAGCATGGGACCTGTCAGGTGCTCACCGGCAGGAGCCGCCCGGATGCTATCATTCCCGTACTTCGGGCCTTTCCAGAGCAGAAGTCGTTGGCGGCCCGTTCAACCCCGGGGTTCTTCGATGTATCGCAAAGAGATCAAGGTGCTCGACTGCACCATCCGAGACGGTGGGCTGATCAACAACTACCAATTCACCGAGGAATTCGTGTGCGCGGTCTACAAGGCCACATGCGAGGCGGGCGTCGACTTCGTGGAGCTCGGCAAGCGCCTGGTGGAGAGCGACGTCTACCCCAGGGACAAATTCGGCCCCTGCAACTTCTGCGACGAGGACGTGGTCAAGCGTATCGTGGGCTCCCACGAGTGTGAGAGCCCGCCCAAGGTCGCGGTGATGTTCGATGTCGGTCGCGTAGACATCGCCGGCCTGCCCCACGCCGACCACAGTCCGGTGGACATGATCCGCACCGCTTGCTACGTGCCGGACATCGACAAGGGGCTCGACCTGGTCAAGCGCTCCAAGGACCAAGGCTATCTCACCACCGTCAACATCATGGCCTCGTCGGCCGCCATCGAAACCGAGCTGGTCGAAGCCCTGGGCCAGGTGAACGAGTCCGAGGAATGCGACTACCTGTACCTGGTGGACAGCTACGGCGCCTTCTATTCCGAACAGGTTACTGCCTACCTCGAGCTGTACAAGAAGCACGCCCCCAACAAAGAGCTCGGCTTCCATGGCCACAACAACCAGCAACTCGCCTTCTCCAATACCCAGCAGGCCATTATTGACGGGGTGAACCTCCTGGATGCCACCATCAACGGCATCGGCCGCGGTGCGGGCAACTGCAACCTGGAGCTGTTGCTGAACTTCCTCAAGAACCCGAAATTCGACGTCGCACCGCTGTACCGCGCCATACAGGAACACTTGGTCCCCTTACGCAAGGAGATCGAGTGGGGCTTCAACGATATCTACGGGATCAGCGGGCACCTCAACCAGCACCCGCGCGAGGCCATGAAGTTCAGGGGCAACAAAAAGATCCAGGAGAACTGCTACGACTTCTACATCGCTGCTACCCGGCAGGACGACGGCGACCTCGCCTGAGATTCATCCTCCCCGATGCGTTTTGGAATGCAGGGGTCGAATCCAGGGGTCAGGTCTTGCAATCATGCATATCTGCTTTTTCTAGGGTCAGAGTAAAATGTCAGGAATTCAACTGATGGGTCGCTGAGGAACTTGTAATCCGACCCAACTACTACCCCGAATGATGACCAGCATTCCTCCAGAACCCTCCTTCGACAACGATTTCCTGGCCGAGCACGCGGCCCTGCTGATCCACAGCTACCGCTTGCGCACCGGCCTCGATCTGCTGGACCCCGGCCTGGCCCCGCGTGAGGCGGCGCGCGCCCTTTACCATGCGGGGTTCGTTGTGCTCTCCCACGACACCGCGGCCGATCCCTTGTTTACCTATGCTAACCTGGCGGCCCAGGCGGTTTTCGAGTTGCCGTGGGGGGAGGTCGTCGGCATGCCTTCGCGCTACTCCGCCGAGCCCCTGGCGCGGGAGGAACGGGCGCGGCTCCTGGAGACGGTGGCACGCCAAGGTTACATCGACGACTATAGCGGCGTGCGCATCGCCAAGAGCGGCCGTCGTTTCCTGATCGAGCGCGCCACGGTATGGAACCTGGGCGAGGTCGAGTATCAGGGCCAGGCGGCGACTTTCTCCGCCTGCCGAGACCTCCACGAATCAGTGACAATAGGGGACAATCCACGATTTTCACCCCAATGACAGCCCGAGCTCAGCGCGGTAGGATGCGGTGCAGCCTTGTCACAGTCGTCTCCCTGATTGCCCCGGTATGCACTCGGGCCGCAGCCCGGGCTGCTGCCGACGTCCGCGTCTCAGGGCCGAGGCGCCTCAGGCTGGCACGCCCCCTGACCACGCTCGAATGTCGTTACATAGCTGTGTCGAGTCACGACGAACCGGTCCGGTTGCTTGGACTTCAGCGCGTCGAAGGTCTCCCAGAAGTCCTTCACAGCGCCTCCGGACACCAAACGATAGTTGACCTCAGCGGGCCCGACGCGGTAGCTACCGTCCGCCGAGGGGCGACTCGAGCGATTGTTCAAACGACTCGGCCTCGCCGTAGAGGTGCAGAGCGGTGACAGCCTTTTCGATCGCCGCTTCTATCTCGATTGCGAAATCCCCGCCTTCGCCCGCGGCTACTTCTCGCGGGAGGCCGTACGGGACGCGGTCACCGCTCTGTCCGATGCCGGATTCACCCGCGTGCGCCAAAACGGCAATGACCTCGATGCAGAAAAGCGTCCTTTCCGCCCCGGGCGTGACCCTATGGAGGGAGAGACGGTGACCGCCGCCGTCGAGGCGCTCGCCACCCTGGCGCGGGAGAGCGAAGACGTGCAGCCAACGAAAGGGCACGCCGACACCGGCTGGAGAGTCCGGCAGCGCCTCTCCTTCGGCCTCGCCGGCGCCGGGCCGGTGGTGGCGATGGGCGGCATTGCCCTCGCCGATGCCGAATACCCGCCTCTCGATCCCTGGGCCCTTGCCCTCGCCTCTCTGCGCTTCAGCCTGCCGGCGCTGCTGTTGTTCCTGGTGGTGTCGGTGCGCCTGCTCAAGGGACGCTCAAGCTCCCACCGCGAATGGCTGCTGGCCGTGTTACTTGCCATTCCGGGCTATCCGCTGGCCGGCTACGGCGCCATGGCGAGCCTCAACGGCTGGCTCGACCACACTCCGGCGACTTTGCACCAAGCGACGGTCAGCAGCCGCCGCCACATCGGCGGAAAGAGCCCCAAGTGGTACATGAGCCTGCCCTCATGGCGAATCCCCGGCACCGAGGAGGAGATACGGGTGAGCGCCAGCTTCTACCAGCAGTTGCGTCCGCACCACAGCCGGGTGGAGGTGACCACCCACGCCGGGCGATTCCGCTATCCGTGGCTGGCCGGCTATCGCCTGCTCCCGGCTCCCCCCACGGTAAACGGAAGTTTGAGGTCCCGTACTGAAAGATCGTATCCGCATCCAGTCCTACTTGGAGAGTCAGACCGCGTCGACCCTCCGTCCGAGAATGAACTGGAAGGGTCGCTCGACGCCCGACGTCAGCCGATCTTGGATTGCCACCCTGCCATTCCCAATCCAAAGTTAAATGACCCCCGGCAAAGCCGGGGGCTTATTGGGTGAGCGCCCCGAGGGCGCGATGAAACCTTGAGCCGCCCCTGGCGGCTGGGCGATTGCTCCAGCAACTGACTCCGCTCTCTCTAGCGATCCGGGGTGGGTCTGGCGGGACCGCGAGCCGCCTGGGTGAGGCGGAAAAGAGGAATGTCCGGTGGACATTCCTCCCGCCGACCGGGTTTGCCAGGGATGGCAAACCCCGGACTTGCAACCCAAGCAGGATGGCTTGGTGCCAGCAAGGCGGCTCCCGAGCCTCCGGACTCGGTCGGCTTCCGGCTGCGTTCCTGGCTGCCTCAATCCGGCCGTTGGCGGAGCCCGTGCGCGACCTCGCCCGCAATACCCATGACGCGTACGCCGCCAGGGGTGCCGGTGTCGACCGAGCCTGACCAGTCAACAGCGCTGAAAGATTGCGATGTGATCCTGTCGAGGAGTCGCCCAGGAGCCCCACATTACCTGGTCCTTCCACATGTTGAGGCCGAAGTTGCTCACCACCAGCAGGCTCTTGTCCGGAGACAACCTGGCGCCGTGGGGAAACGACAGCGCCTCATCGATGACCTGTAGCGGTGCCTGCAACAAGGGGTCGGAGCTCAGGTCGTAGAGGTACACGCGATGGGCCACCGAATCCGACACCGCGCAGATGTCGTCCACGCAGTTGGCATTCTCCAGCCGACAGTAAGTTTCCCGGATCATCACGCGCACCGGCGCTTCCGAAAAGCGGCCATCGGGTCCGATATCAAACACCAGCAAACCGTTGTGCAGCAGCGGCAGCGGCGGTCTGCGTCGACTCGGAAGGCGCTCGAGAAATCTGCGGCTCAGCTGCCGCGGCGTGGAATCCCCGACCTCGTGCCAGAGACGTTGCAGCCGAAAGGCCAGGTATTCCGGGGGTGACAGGGACCGGTGGGAATTGAAACTCACGAGAACCTGGGCCCCGCCGGGGAGGAAGCTCAGCCCCTTGGGATCGCCCAGCCGTGCAAAACACTGCTCCTGGCTATCCACCGGCCCGCTGATCACGCCGGTGTCGTCGTCGAAGCGGTAGCAGACCAGGCCGCCCGTCCGCCCCCACCCTTCACAGTAGGTAACCACCAGCCGATCCCCGTCCAGCGCCAAGCAATGGGCCTCGACCAGGCCAGGCACCGGCGTGTCGAACGTGGCCACCGGTGCGTCCGAATCGGAATCCTGTCGATAGACGTTGAGCTGGCTGGGCCTTTCGAGATTATGGCTGTTGCTGACGATGATGTGGTTCTCGGTGAACATCACGCCGTGAACACCATCGAAACAGGCGGTTGGGTTTCGATAACGGCGCCGTAACGCGAGCGATCTCGCGTCGAAAATCCGGAGCTCATTGTCCCCTTCGAAGGTCACTCCAAAAATGGACCCGTCGGGATGGAAGGAGATCTCCGGCACGTAACTGGGATTGCCGTCGTTTTCAATGATCTTTGTTAGCCGATACACGCCGCAAGCCCCCGATGCGCCGTTTCGCCGGACTCGAGGTGAGTCGCGGACAGGTTAATTCATTCCGGCCGCTTTTGGAAGGGCAACCGGGGTCTAGCATGAATGGCACTCCGTTAGCGCTAACAGATTGAAGGATAAGGCAAAGAGCTTGGAGCAGGTGATAAGCCGCGGGCTTTCAGGGTCGCCCATTCGCCGCCTCCTGAGAAGCGGCAACACAGTTCCCCGAGGCATTTGGGTCCCGCGCTTTGGTCTACCTAGCTCCCTGCTCGCCGGATACGCTGCCCGCGAGAGCAAGACGCTTCGGCTCTTTCGCAGAGTTTGTGGGTAGGAATCGGGTAGTTGAGCCGGCGGCTGAGTTTTTGACCATCAAGACCGAAGCCCGTGGAGGAGGACAGCGCCGCTCGGCCGGGGTAAAGTCGGCGGCGGAGAGCCCGCGGGGGAGCGGCGCCGGGCGCGCCTGGAGACTGGAGCATCCCGCCCGATCTCTGAGAAGATGAAGTTGGGAAACAATCATCGATCAGAGAGCTGGAAGATGCGGTTCCGTCTCCGCCGTATTCCGCCGCGGTGGCTCCCCATCGGCGTTAAAAGAGACATGGCCATCATGCAAGAGCCGCTAAGTCACGAACAGAACCGGATCTATAGCCTTTCTTTCTTCTTGATGGCCACCCCTTTTTATCTGAACGATCTTGCAAACATCTTCGTCAAGAGTTGGGCCTGGTGGTTGTTTGTTGACTATACGGGCACAAAGCTCTTTCCGCTCCTGGTTGCGGCGTGGCTGATATACAGCAAACGGATAACGACCTCCGAGCTCGGCCTGAAAACGCAAGTCACACGCGTTTTTCTGGTCGCTTTCCTGATCTCAGCATCTCTCGGAACGATAATAGACCAAAACGGCTATCAGCTGATCAGTAAGCTACCCGGTTATCCACCGTTGGGCGGCATGCCGGAGATTACGAGCCCCTTATGGAACTGGATCGATCTTACCGTCGGGCTTTTCATGGTTGGCGTGTGTGAAGAGCTTGTTTTCCGCGGATTCCTCCTGACCTTCCTCCGAAGGTACACGGACAGCTCACCCACGATAGTAATGATATCCTCAATTGCGTTTGGTCTTATCCACTGGAGCCTCGGCTTGCATGTCGTACTCATCACATCTATTATCGGTGCACTGTTCATGATGGTGTACCTGAAGACACGGTCGTTGCCGGCCATCATGTTGGCTCATTTCGCGATAGACTTTATCGACTTTTCAGGTGTCATTCCGAAATCTATGTTTAGATTGCTGTAGATCGTCCCGATAATACGGTTGGGATTACATGAAATTGGTCACGGAAGAATTGTCTTCGTCCCCATCCGGAGACCTGCGGCTTTACCGATGTCGCCCTGAGCACCGATTCGCGTTGACAGTCAATGCATGGCGTTGAACATGTACTGCATCGGGCTGGTGAAAGAGCTGACCCCCCGGTTCATATCCCGCCCCATGACGCCCATCGCCGGCCCCATACTCGCAATCGACGGCGTCATGACATTCATGGCGTTGCGCATAGCGGCCATATCCGCGCCCATCGACAGGTACATGCAGAACATGTGCTCGTCCATCTCGCTCATGTCGCGCTTTATGGATGCCAGGTAGCTCTCATTCTGCTTCCAGCCCACCGACACGTCATCCACGCGCACCTCAGCCAGGTTCAGGAAATTGGGGCTGCTTTCTTCCCCGGCCATCCATCTGTGGAACCTGCTGCACGGGCTCGCCCCGGACTTGGCCGGTGCCGAGCTGGAAGGGAGGTCCTCCGGGTGAGCCTTGTGGTACGCCGCCAGTTGCGCCGGAGTGCCTGCCATATTCCGCAGATACGCTCTCATTTCGGCCATGTCCGTGGACATGGTGCTCATATAACCGCCGGCCGAGCCCATGTCCTTCATGTAATTCGACATGTTGTCCATATTCTGGGCCATGCTTACCATCATGCCCCGCATCACCCACATGGACCATCCCATCGCACCGGCCAACGCGCCTGCGGCAAGGATCGCCAGCGCGATCAGCAGCCTGTTGATCTTCATTCAGGTTATCCCCTCTATGGCCTCTATGGTTGTTATCGAAATGATTGGCGTCGAATACGGTCGGCGCAGATCAGGGCTCATGCAGCGTCTTCCGCTGATCACCTTTCCCGGCCGCATTACCCCGATTCTTCGCCATCGGATGACAACGCCGGACCCGGACCACGTGCCTTCCGCTTCGCGTCCGTCATGCTCTTCGGTCTGACGAAATGCGTTGTATAAGCCGCTTCAATATGCGGCTCACCGCTCTTTGAAAACCGTAGTGTGACCTTTTTCGCTTTCCCCCATGACTTGTATCCGGTGTAGCTCGCCTTCAAGCCGCCATCGATACAATTGCGACGCACCGTCTTGACAACGAATCCGATGCTGCCAAGGTTGATCTTGATGCATTTCTCCAAGTATGGAATGCGCCTCATTCTCCATGCCTCGAGGTCTTTCCTGTCAAGATAGCCCAACCCGACAAAGACATCGACCATGCTGATATAGCCTTGGCCGTTCAACAGCTCAGAGGTAATAGCGCTGAGCCGTTTATCCAGGTCTCTTCTGTTCATGGCGGCAGGTGCAAGCAAAAGATCCACTACAACGATCCGCTAGGGCACATCCCGGTATTGCGCCCATGCCCAGCCGAACAGGGGGACGGCCAGGAACGGAAAGGCCAAGAACGGCAAGGGATGGGAGAGCGGGGTCGGTACACGCCCGGCAAACACCTCGACCGCCGTCGCTGCAAACAGGAGCGACGCGACACAGCCGGTGGCTCTCACCCCAGGCGGCATGACATGCGTCCGACTGATGAGGGCCAGTGCGGCGGCCCTGGACTTGCCAGCGAAGCCGGCCTGGGTAGCACCAGCAGGTATTCACGGCTTGTCCCGACAGGCTCCCAGGGTCAGCCCCGCCTCAGACATAGATCCTCACCGCCTCCCTGTCCTCCCGCCAGGCGGCCTCGTCGGCGCAGGCCAGCGCACTCAGGTCGCCCGGCAGGGCCGCGGGGTCGTCCACCCACTGGCGCAGCAGCGGGCTGCCGTTGATGAGGTCGATGGCCAGGCGGTCGTGCTCATATTCGTAGACGAAATCGCGCCACAGCGGGTAGTCGGGGTGCAGGCGGCGGATCGCCTTGAAGGCCAGCGCCATGAGCCGCCAGGGCCGAAAGGCGGCGTGGTCGTAACGGCCGTCCTCGACATGGATCTGCACCCCGGCGCAGAGCTGGCCGACGTGCTTGTGGAAGGTCGGCTCGAACCAGCACTCGCGCAGCGTGCAGCCGGCCAGCCAGGTCGGCGCCAGACGTTGCATCTCGGCCATCAGCCCGCGCGGCTGCAGGTCCGGGGCGCCGAACAGCTCCAGCGGCCGGGTCGTGCCGCGGCCTTCCGACAAGCTGGTGCCTTCCAGCATGACCGTGCCGGCATAGCAGCGCGCCATCGACAGATTGGCCGCGTTGGGGCTGGGGTTGACCCAGCAGCGCTCGTCCAGCGGCCAGCCGTAGCCCGGCGCTGCCTCGGGCTGCCAGCCCCGCATCTCGATCACCCGGTAGTCGAGGTCGAGTCTGAAATGGCGCAGGAACCAGCGGCCCATCTCGCCCAGGGTCAGGCCATGGCGCATCGGCATAGGCCCGGCGCCGACGAAGCTCTGCCAGCCATCGCGCAGGCTCAGCCCCTCCACCGGTCGGCCGGCCGGGTTGGGCCGGTCCAGCACCCACACCGTCTTGCCGTGGCGCGCGGCCTCCTCCAGCACGTACAGCAGGCTGGTGATGAAGGTGTAGATGCGGCAGCCGAGGTCCTGCAGGTCCACCAGCAGCACATCGAAGGTCTCCATCATCTCCGCCGTGGGCCGGCGCACCCGGCCGTAGAGGCTGAACACCGGGATCTGGTGGACGGGATCGAGGAAGTCCGGCGACTCCATCATGTTGTCCTGCTTGTCACCGCGAAGTCCGTGCTGGGGGCCGAAGGCGGCACTGAGCCCGATCTGCGGCTGCGCCGCCAGGGCGTCCAGGGCGTGGGTCAGGTCGGCGCTGACCGAGGCGGGATGGGCCAGCAGGGCGACACGCCTGCCCTGCAACGGGGCGCGCAGGGCGGTCTCTTCGAGCAGGCGGTCGAGTCCGAGCCTCATGGGACCGTCCCGGAGAGATCGAGCTCGAGCGCGAAGCTTTCCGCCCGATGAAAGTCCGGCCGCTCGGCGGCATGCCGCAAGGCCCAATAGATCAGGCGACCGTCACCGGCCTCGACCACGGCGGTCAGGCCAAGACGCAGACGCGGGCCGGGCGGCAGGTTGGCGGCGGGCAGACGCACCCCGAGGGTCAGGCTGTCGCGGGCGATCTCCGCCGCGATATGCGGGGCCAGGGCGGGCTCAAGAGGCCCGCCCTGGCGGTAGCTGGCGAAGGCCCAGGCCTGCCAGTGGCCAGACGGCGAGAAGTTGAATTCGCGGTAGGCCTCGCCGCCGGCGCTGACGAACAGCTCGAAGCAGGTATGTCGCCAAAGCCCGTCGCAGCGCTCTGGCGGCAGCGGGGACGGCAGCCGCAAACAGCCCAGGTCGCCTGCCAGCTGGTAGCTGAGCAGCAGGTCGCCGGCCCCCATGACGCACACCTCGACCTGCAGGCTGCTGACGGCCAGCGCGGGCGATTGCGGGTGGCGAATGAGAGCGGGCATGAGCGCGCAGTCTGCCGTCTTCACGATTGCCGGACAAGCCTGCCGCAAGACCCCAGCCCTGGCCTGTCCGTGAATGCTCGCTCCGTCACACCCGCCAGGAAACCTCAGCTTTGCCGCGCAGGCACCTGTTCAGCTCCTCTCGTCCCTGCCAGCGATCGGCCGGGGTCCCATACCCAGGAGGGCGGTCATTTATCCGGCCGCCCAGCCGGCATGCCCGCCGATTGACCGACATGCCGAATAAGGGCCGGATCTGTCGGCTTTGCCGTCAAAAGCCCGTCACCGGCCAGGGTCGCAGCCGGCCGGTGTCGACGTCGACGCTCACCAGTCGATCGGCGTTGGTGTCGGCGACCAGCAACCTGTCCGGGTCCAGCACGGCCAGTCCGCCAGGCTGCGACAGGCCGGTGGCGAGCGTGCTCACCTGGTTGGTGCGCAGGTCCAGCACGCGAACCGCGTTGTTGAAGGTATCGGCGATGTAGAGCCGCTGGTCCAGCCAGACCAGACCCTGATCGTGTTGCAGCAGGGCTTGGCCGGCCGCCCCGTCGCGCAGGCCAAACACGAACAGACCCTTGCCGACGAGCGTTTCGACCGTTCCCGTCTTGAGCCCGATGCGACGCACGGCCGAGGTCTCGGGGTCGGCGACGTAGAGCTCGCCCTCGTGATAGGCCAGGGCGCTGCTCTGGGCAAAGCTTGCGCGCCCGAGCGGCCCGTCGGCGAGACCCTCGGCGCCGCTGCCGGCAAAGGGCCCGACGAGCGCCGCATCGAGGTCCAGGCGCCAGATCTGGTGAGCCCCGGCCATGGCGATGTAGAGCTTGCCGTCCACCGCCTGCAGCCCCCAGGGCGAGCTGAGTGCCACCTCCCGTGCCGCATGCCGGCCATCGGTTTCGTTGCCCTGTTGTCCCGCTCCCGCAAGGGTGCTGACCTCGCCCGAGGGCAGCGCCACGGCGCGAATCAGGCCGTTGCCCGTATCGGCCACATACAGGGCGTCCCCGTCGAAGGCGAGTCCCTGAGGGCCGTCGAATTGGGCCTGCGCCGGCGCGCCATCGCGACTGCCCCGGGACCCGTCACCGATGACCTTTAGCGCCTTGCCGGAATGATCGAGCAGCACCACGCGATTGTGTCCGGTGTCGCTCACCGCGACATAGCGCGTGCTCACCGCGACCTTGCCCGGCTGCAGCAGGCCTTGGCGCTTTCGCTCCATCGCCTTGAGCGGCAGCGCTGTGTCCCGCAAAGTGCCGGCCTTGCGGGCCGAGGCCAGGGTCTCGATCACTGCCCGGCGGATCGCCGCGTACTTGCCCTCGCCGATGTATTGCCCGACTACTGTGCCGTCGGACCCGAGCAGCACCTGGGTCGGCCAGGCGAACACGCCGTAGTGGCCCCACAGCACCATGCCGGTGTCGGTGACGATCGGGTGTTGGATGCCATAGCGCTGGATGAAGCCCTCGATGTTGCCGCTGTCCTGCGAGGCAGTGAACTTGGGGGAGTTGACACCAATGATCAGCAGGCGCCCGCCGAATTCCTGTTCCAGCCTGGCGGTCTCCGGCAGCACATGGATGCAGTTGATGCAGCCCGGCGTAAAGAAATCCAGCAGCACCACATGGCCGCGCAGCTCCACGCCAGTGAGCGGGCGACTGACGTTGAGCCAGGGCGCATGCTCGGGGAACGGCGGCTCGGCGGCCTGAGTGGGCGTCGCCTGCGCCCGGGCGAGGAACGCCGCGACGGCCACGCCCAGGGCCGGCGCCAGCAAGCGGAGTCCGAGACGTGCGCGCCGGGTCGCAGTCGGTGGGGCCATCGCGATTCTCCGTTCAACCTAGAAGCGGCAGTTGAACGGCCGCCAGGGTGCGTGCCGCGTGGTGTCTGGCAAGGCATGACGAGGCGGACTAAATCGCCGGGAGCGATTTGAACAGCTACCGCTGGCCCGCAGGGCGAAGGGCAGGATGCCCGGAGTAATAGTAGATCTATTCCAACGAGTTATAACGCAGCCAGGCGCCGCGCGGTGCGTGCTCTGGTGGTCGTAGCGGCGGTCACCCAACGGGTGAGCAGCAGGTTTGTCCTGAGCCATGGTCGAATCAATCACTTGATCGTTATTGGAAGCGGTCAACTGCCGTTTCTAGGTTCAAGGGCGAGATTCGAGATGTTAGACCGCTTGCCGGCACCTTTTATGTCAGCGGCTTGCGTCCGTGGGAGGCTCGCCAAGGTCGCACCCCGGTCTCGCGGGAATTGCCCGCCCCCGTAGGCGCTTGCCGTGATGCCCCGGTGCTGGCTACGGGAGCGCGAGACGCCGCCAGGGGCGCTCATCGACCGCTGCCAGTGCCATTCGGCCTCCCCTCGATCGCGTAGAGGCCCTACGCCGCGGCAGCGGGTGATTGAGAATCCTAGTCGACCAGCGCCACGTACACGTTCTGCACGTCGTCGTCCGAATCGACAGCTTCGAGGAATGCCTCGACATCGGCGCGCTCGGCCTCGCCCAGGCTGACGGGGTTCTTGGGCCGGTAGCCGAGCTGGGCCGACTCCACTGTGAAACCGAATTCCGGCAGGGCCCGCGACACGGCGTCCAGGTCGACGGGGTCGGTGTAGAACCAGGTGCTCCCCTCTTCGCCCGGCTCCAAGTCGGCGGCGCCTGCCTCGATGGCGGCCAGCTCCGCGTCCGCGCCCTCGGTCGCGGGGCTGGCCTCGATCATGCCGAGGTAGTCGAAATCCCAGGACACCGAGCCCGAGGCGCCGAGCTGGCCCTTGCGAAACAGCACGCGGATGTTGGAGGCCGTGCGGTTGGCGTTGTCCGTAAGGCACTCCACGATCACCGGCACGCGGTGGGGGCCGAAGCCTTCATAGGTGAGCTTTTCGTAGCTCACGCCCTCGCTGGCCAGGCCCGCGCCCTTCTTGATCGCGCGCTCGATGTTGTCCTTGGGCATGGAGGCCTTCCTGGCCTGCTCCACGGCCAGGCGCAGGCGTGGGCTCATCCCGGGGTCCGCCCCGGCGCGCGCCGCGACCATGATCTCTTTGGCCAGCTTGGTGAACAAGCGGCCCCTGGCGGCGGCCGCGGCCTCTTTGCCCTTGGCTTTCCACTGCGCACCCATGTCTGCGTTCTCGTTGGCGTCTGCTATCACCGCGAGCCGGCCCCGGGGGCGGGCCCGCCCATCTGCTGTCGGGAAACGACGCGGCAGCGGCGCCGCGATCGCCCGGCGGAGCCGTCCCGCCGCGGCGAGCATCATAATCGCAAAACCCGCCGTACGCCCGCCCAGCGGCGGTTGTAGGACGACAGGCCCGGGGGTCACGGGAGTCTTCCTTGGGGGCTCGCCGACGCGGCGCGCTTGGGCATCATCTGGGCGCCGGAAGCGGTCGATCGTCCCCGATCGAGGACGCCCTGGACACCGCGACTGTGGGCCCCGGGGCGAGACGAGCTAGCGCAGGAAGGCGTCGAGCTCTGCCAGCTGGCCCACCACGTTCAGGGCCGGGGCATGGCCGCAGCCCGGCACGGTGACCAGGTGGGCCTTGGGGCCGCGGCGGGTCATCGCCTGGGCGGTTTCGGCCGTCAGCAGGTCCGACTCGGCACCGCGTAGCACCAGGGTCGGGCAATCGACCGCATCGTAGACCGGCCACAGGTCGACCGGCTCCTCGTCCATCCGAGCGGCGAGCACCGTCATCACCCGCGGATCGTAGTGCAGCGTCCAGCGCCCGTCGTCGCGCCGCCGCGCCGAGGTTTCGGCCAAGCGCCGCCACTCGTCGTCGGTCAGGCTGCCGAACGGGGCGTAAACTACCCGCACGAAGGCCTCCAGCTCCATCAAGGTGGGGAAATCCGGCATCCGCGTGACGTAGGCCTTGATCCGCTCCAGCGCCACCGGATTGACGACCGGGCCGACGTCGTTGAGCACCAGCCGCTCGATACGCCCCCGCAGCGGTCCGGCCGCCGCCACCATCCCCACGAGCCCGCCCAAAGAGGTGCCGACCCAGCGGCAGCGCTCGATCTCCAGACGCTCCAGCAGCTCGACGGCATGGGCGACGTAGCTGGCCAGGGTGTAGTCGCGCTCGGGGTCGGCAGACCAGCCGGACAGGCCGCGGCCGATGGTGTCCGGGCAGATCACCCGCAAGTGGTCGGAGAAATGGCGTGCCGCGGTGTCGAAATCGGCACCCGTCCGTGCCAGCCCGTGCCACATCACCAGGGCCGGTGCGGCGGGGTCGCCCCACTCGGTCAGATGGATCTCGTGGCCGGCGACGGTGAGGTACAGCGAGCGGCAGCAGGGCATGGCGAACCTTTGCGATGGGCGGGCGGTAAGTATATGTTCCCGGACCGCACCAAGCGCAACCGAAGAAACGAAGGACGCCACGCGCGACCTCAGCGATATCGAGCTTTTGCGCCACCAAGCGTGCATCGACGGCCAATGCGTCCATGCCGGCGGCGGCGTCTGGCTCGGAGCGCAGTACCGGACCGCGGATCCGCTCAACCCTTTCGAAATTCCGACGGGGATGAATGCTGGAGCGTTCTATTGAGAACGATGTGGGGAGAGGCTTTTCCAGTATCTTGTGGTGGAAGCAGGGTCACTGGGGAAGCGGGCTCGGTTCTCGCTTTATCGCACTCAGCTCAGGCGTATGCGAAACCGGCGGGTGCGGCCACCCAAGACCCCGTCGACCCGGAAACAAGGCGACGCCAGGATCCTGCGTGCGATCCCAGACCGGCCCGCGTGACCCAGTGAGCCGGGCCGCGGCTCTGCCCGGGGTGAATCAACGCCGATGCGTGATCACGCATCGTCCCATTATCCCGTCGCTCTGATGTGAGCTACACTCAGGCGTAACGGCTTATCCGCTGCTGTCGGTTCTTGGGGTGGCCGGGGTGCTCCTGGGGGGGTGACCACAGTGGATCTGGAATGGCATGACCACTACGCATTGGACGCCGCACAACTCGATGACGACCATAAGGCCATGTTGCGCATCATGCGGGAAGTGCAAGGCGCAGTAGCGGCGGTAGACCGTGCGAAGTGTGTGGACCTGCTCGAGGCGCTCTTGAACAAGGCCGCGGAGCACTTCGGCCGGGAAGAGGAGTTGCTCGGAGGGCTTGGCTGGCCAGGCCTGTCGGCGCATGTTGCCTACCACAGCGAGCTTCTGCTGCAAGCGGAGCTCCTCAAGTCCTTGTGCGACCGCGCTGCAGAGCGGGCCGAGCTTGAGGAGCATTTCAACGCAATAGCCGACTTCGTTATCGATGATCTATTGCGGGGCGATCTCGAGTTCAAATCTTTCCTCCAAGAAAAGCGATCTTCCGAGGCGATGTAAAGCGCGGCAACAACCGCCAGGTGTGCTTTTTCGCTCGCGAGGACGATCAGACTCGTCTCCGCTGGCCGGGGGAATATTCCTCGGGTACCGGGTGCGCCATTCATGCGTACGTACTCGTGGCTTCGGGGTCAGGTCTCGCCTTGTTGCATCGCTCTCCGAATGATCCGCCCCACCGTCGCGAGATGCAACCCGAAATGCTCGGCGATCTCCCGGTAGCTGAACGCCCCTGTAGCATAAGCCGCTACTATGGCTTCGTTTCGGCCCCCGTGCTTCCTGGCGATCGCCGCAACCGAGGGGGCCGGGCCCCGCCGCTGCCTCTTCGGGATCGATAACTCGTCCCCTTTGATCTCCATCTTGCGCTGCGTGCGCTCGACGAACGCCTCGCCACCCAGGTAGATCTGCTGGCGCAATGCGGTCCAGATGGGCCCGTCCCCGGCCGCTCGGGAGACGAATTCCCGGTAGCGCTGACGCGCCCTGCCCCTCCGGGGGCCGAACTGTGCCAGCAAGCCATCCGCCGCCAGCCATTCCGGTACCGGCACCTCCCCGACCATCGCCCGATAGCTGCTCCACGGCCAATCGCCGGCCTGCTTGACCATCCCCGCCCGCACCGGATTCAAGACCACGTAGCGCGTGACCTCCAGCAGGTAGCTCTCCTTGTCCACCAGTATCCCCTTGAACCGGCCCTGAAACAGGTGACCCGTCCTCGCGTGCCGGCGGTTGGACGCTTGGGTGAACACGCCGTTGAGCTGGCGCATCCCCTTGGAGAGGTTCCCTTCCGGCGTCTCCACGACCAAGTGGTAGTGGTTGGTCATCAGGCAATAGGCGTGGCACAGCCAGTTGAACCGATCCGTCACCTCTCCGAGGATGGACAGAAACGTCTCCCTATCTTCATCGTCCTCGAAGATCGCTTCGCGCCGATCCCCGCGAGACGTGACATGATAGAGGGCACCGCAAAATTCGATTCGTAGCGGTCTGGCCATGCGCTAAGCGTAGTCCAACCTGTTCGATGCTATAATGCGAGACCTGACCCTGGCTTTCTTTTCTGAAATAGCGTGGCCGAGGCGACCTCCCAGTGCCCCGCCGCGGGTGAGCGTCGTGATGGCGGTCTACAACGGCGCGCCGTTCCTGAGCGCCGCCATCGACAGCGTCCTGGCGCAGAGCTTCCGCGACTTCGAGCTGGTGATCGTCGACGACGCCAGCACCGACGACACCGGAGAGATCCTCGCCTCGTACACCGATCCGCGACTGGTATTGCTGCGCAGTCCGTCCAATCTTGGGCTCACCCGCTCCCTCAACATCGGGCTTCGAGCTGCGCGCGGCCGCTACGTCGCACGGATGGATGCGGACGACGTCGCCGATCCGGAGCGGCTGAGACTCCAGACAGCATTTCTCGACTGGAATTCGGACCACGTCCTGGTGGGAGCCGGGTATCGGGAGATCGACACCCAGGGCACCCCGCTTCGTACCGTCCGCAAGCCCATGGACGACGTCGAGCTGCGCTGGGTATCCCAGGTGCGCACGGCGCTGGAGCATTCCACAGTGACCTTTCGACGCACGGGGCCCGATGGCGCAGCCTTCTTCTATGACGAGCGTTATCGCACCGCCCAGGACGCCGAGCTCTGGCTGCGGCTGCTTCAGCATGGAAAGGGCGCCGCGCTCGACGCCGTGTTGCTCGATTACCGCGTACATGGCGACAGAGTGTCGGTCACCGCCGCTGCCGACCAGCGGACGAGCATGCTCGAAGCCTGCGTCGAGCATGCCATCCGGGCTTACCGCCTCGACGAGGATCAGCAGCATTGGGTGCGCGAGCTGCTGACCTTCTGCAATGGCGGCAACAGCGCCGAGATGCCGGGACTGCGGGGAACGGTGCGGGGCCTTGCGCTACTACAGAAGCGCTTCATCGCATCGCGTCGTCTGAGCCCGAAGGAGCAGCGATTGGTCCGCTCGCGAGGCGCTGGTCAGCTATGGCACGCGGCGCTGCGCCGACAACGGCTCGACGCGCTTCGCACCCTGCGCCTGATGTGGATCGCTCGCGCGACGCTCCCCTGGCTGGGCTGGCGGCTTGTTGACCGAGCTCTCCGCTCGGGGCGCCCCACGCCTCAGATCGAGTGTGCGCACACTCGGCGATGGAAGAACCGAGCTTCAAGCGCCCAAGCGGGTCGGGGCGAGATGCCGACCGCCCCTGCACGGCGCATAGGACGAGCCCGGTGGGTCTGATTTCGGCAACCGACTTGCCCTCGGGCAGCCCGATCGAGACCGACGTCTGCGTAGTCGGGGCGGGCCCCGCGGGACTCACCGTTGCGAACGAGCCTTGCCGTGCCGGAATCGACACATGTGTGCTCGAGAGCGGGGTGACGAAACCCGACGAAGAGATTCAGTCGCTCAATGCCCTGGTCAACGCCGGCCACCCCCTTCGGCGCAATTTCGTCAACCGGCTCCGCGGAATCGGCGGCACCTCGGCGCTCTGGGTGGGACGCTGCATGCCCCTGGACCCGATCGATTTCGCGGCCCGTAATTGGGTGAGCGGCAGCGGTTGGCCCATCCCGTACGCGGAATACCTGAGCTACCTGCGAGCGGCCGGCGCGCTCATGGCCCTGCCCGGCGAAGAAACGGCGAGCGTCGGTCGTGACAACTCCGACGCCCGGCCGGGACCGCACCACCTGTTCGGCGGCGATGGCGGACTTTCCGAAAAGATCGCCCTCTGGGCGCGGCGTCCGCCGCGCTTTTGGGACATGCTCGGTCCGGGACTGAAGGGCTCCGCTTCGTGCCGGATCGTCTCGGGGCTGACGGTGACAGGGCTTCAGCTAGACCCCACGGGGCGGCGCCTGGAGGCGCTGACCGCCGTCCATTCCCGTACCGGGCGGCTTCACCAGGTCAGGCCGCGCCGAACCGTGCTGGCGACAGGCGGCATCGAAAACGCCCGGTTGCTGTTGCTCGCCCGCCTTCGGAACCCCCAGGCCGCGATCCCCGATTGGCCCCTCGGCCGCTACTATATGGACCACGCCCGTAGCATCTACGGCAGGGTGCGCCTGAATCCGGGAGTGGATCTGACCGATTATCTCGGGCGGCCGCTGCGCGGCGGGATGTCCCAGTTCGGCGTCGGCCTGGACGACCAGGGGCAACGCGACGGCCGCTGGCTCAACTGTTATTGCCACCTCGAGGCCGCCGCGTCTCACCCGCTCGGAGCCACCTACGATGCCGGTGTAGCGGTGGCGAAACGCATCCTGCGGCGGGGCCAGGTCGGTCGTCGCTTCGATTGCACCGACTTGGCACCGATCAAAGATCTCATCTACCAGCTCACGCCCCGCGAGCTGCTGCCCCACGGGGTCTATCGCCGTTATTTCGCCCTTCGATCGCGGTTCAAAGCCCACAGCCGGGAGATCGTCATCGTCAACCATTGCGAGCCGATGCCGAGCCCGAGCAGTCGAATCACCTTGGACGAAACCTTAGATCGCTTCGGCAATCCGCTTCCGCGCCTGGACTGGCGTGTCGATCCGCTGGAGACCAAGACCCTGGAGGCCATCCACGCCCGCCTCGCCGACTGCTTGTCGGCACGTGGACTGGGCCGCTTGCTCACGCCCCCGCAAGGCGTCCAGTCAGCGCACTATTTCGATTCCTCGCATCACATGGGCGGTACCCGCATGGGCGACTCGCCCCGGAGCGGCGTCGTGGATACCAACCTTCGGGTACACGGTGTCGACAACCTGTACGTCTGCAGCAGCTCGGTATTTCCCACGGGGGGCAGCGTCAACCCCACCTGGAGCATCGTCGCTCTCGCATTGCGCCTCGGCGCATACATCGCCGGCCCTCCGGGCTCTCGCCAGACGCCGCCATCCGTTTCGCCGTCGGGAATCAGGCGATGAGCCCCGTCTACCTGATCGGGCTCGACGCCTTCGATGCCGTGCTGATGAAAGAGTGGTCGGGCCGGGGACTCCTCCCGAATCTCTCGCGCCTGATGCACCAAGGTGCCCAGGGGCGCCTGCACGGCTCCACGTCTTTGATGCAGGGGTCCGTGTGGCCGACCATTGCGAGCGGGCGCGATCCCGGCGAGCACGGCATGTATTACATGCTCCAGCCGCGCGAACGGAGCCACAAATTAAGACTCATCCGCGCGGGCGACGTTCGGTGCATACCCTTTTGGGCCCGACTCGGCGCTCTCGGTAAGCGCAGCTTGATCATCGACGTGCCCAAGCAGGGTTTGCGGGCACAGCGCGGCACGACTCAGATCGTCGAATGGGGCGCGATGGATCATTACTCCCGATTCGCCACGGCGCCCTGGGCGCTGAAGCGGACGGTTCTTGCAGACTTCGGCCGGCACGCCCTGCTGGACGACTTGCGCGAGCCTCGGACGTCGGTGGACTACAGCGCCCTGCTGCGCGGCCTGCTCGATGGTATCGCCGCAAAGACTGCCCTCACTTCACGCCTGATCGATGCGCAAGCGCCCGAGCTCTGTTTCTGCGTATATGGCGAGGCCCATCCGGCCGGCCATTATTTTTGGCGGTTCACGGGCGACGCCGGGACGGCCGGTCGGCACGACGACTTGGGCGATGCGCTGCAGCGGGTCTATATCGCACTCGACACCGCTGTCGGGGAACTGGTCGAGCGCTACGGGCGGACAGCTAACCTGGTCGTCTTTTCCGGGCACGGCATGACCGCCGACCACCACCCCCGGTGGCTGATGGATCAGGTTCTCCTGAGGATGGGGCTGACGGCAATCCGAAGTGGCCAGGCCCCATGGGGTGCTCAGCCCGGGCAATCGGGCGGACCGTTTCATCGCTCTATAGTCGCCTTCCTGGGAACGCGGCTACGCGATCTCGCCAACCGCCATGTCCTGCCGAGATTCGTCCAGCGTCGATTCTGGCTGCGGAACCTCCAACGCGGCATCGATCACAGGCGAAGCGAGGCCTGGGCGCTGCCGAGCGACCTGCAGGGATTCGTCAGAATCAACCTCGTCGGCCGCGAGCCGACCGGCCGGGTGTTGCCCGAGAATTACGACGCCCTGGTCGATCGGCTCTGCTCCGTGCTTTCGAGCCTGCACGACGCCACAACCGGACTGCCGGTCGTCGAGCGAATCTACAAGACCCGCGACCACTACGCCGGCCAGCCCTGGCTCGATCTGCTTCCGGACCTGTGCGTCCTTTGGAGAAATTCCGCGGTCGACCGCGTGACATCGCCGACCCTCGGCGAATTTCTACCTCCCGAAGCCCCGGATGCCCGATCGGGAAATCACCGGATGGACGGATTCTTCTGCGCGGTCGGCCCCGACGTCGCCCCCGGAGTCGATCTCGGCGATGCCGATCTGGTTGACCTCGCCCCCAGCGTACTGGAGCTGCTCGGCGCACCGATTCCCACAGGGCTCCGCGGTAGGCCGCTGCCTTTGCGTGCCAAGGGA
Source organism: uncultured Gammaproteobacteria bacterium (assembly GCA_963711095.1). Lineage (GTDB taxonomy): Bacteria > Pseudomonadota > Gammaproteobacteria > Chromatiales > Chromatiaceae > CAVQCX01. Next base: position 23,364 of record CAVQCX010000033.1, read on the forward strand.
TCGGGATAGGGATAGGAGGACTCTGAAGGGCTTCTCTGAAAGACTTCTGGGGTCACAAGGACTTCTGAGCACAGGTCTTGCTCGCTCTTCCTCGATCACCTACGTGCTGGCGCGGTCTTGGGCATGGTGGTTCTCGGGGCGGCGCCTTTGGTAGTCTACGCCTATCGCGGGTCACACTGGATTAACAAGTGATCACCTGAAGGCTGATTGCAACCTCACACATACCGGAGACGAAATATGGCACTCCACGAAAAGAACAACATACGGGAGAACCTACTGGACGACGTGTACGCTTCTTCAGATGTTTCTACGGCGTTACCTAAGTATAGGATACCCCAGAACGAGCACGCGCCTCGCCATATTTATCAGCTGGTGCATGACGAGCTGATGCTGGACGGAAACTCCCGGCAGAATCTGGCTACTTTCTGCCAGACGTGGGTCGATCCGGAAATCCACGCCCTCATGAACGAATGCATCGACAAGAACATGATAGACAAGGACGAGTATCCGCAGACCACCGAAATCGAATGCCGTTGCGTTCACATGCTGGCCGATTTGTGGGGCGCCCCCAACGCAGCTAATACCCTGGGCTGTTCCACCACGGGCTCCAGCGAGGCTGCCATGCTCGCCGGGATGGCAATGAAGTGGAGCTGGCGAGAAAAAATGCGCGCCCAGCGCAAGCCTACCGACAACCCCAACATGATATGCGGCCCGGTGCAGATATGCTGGCACAGATTCGCGCGGTACTGGGATGTGGAGCTGCGCGAAATTCCGATGGAAGGCGATCGCCTGCTGATGACTCCGGAAGAGGTTGTCAAGCGTTGCGACGAGAACACGATCGGCGTCGTTCCCACGCTGGGCGTCACGTTCACCGGCCAATATGAACCGGTAAAGGAAGTCAGCGACGCGCTCGACAAACTTCAAAAAGACTTGGCCCTGGATGTCCCGATACACGTAGACGCAGCCAGCGGCGGATTCTTGGCGCCGTTCGTCGATCCCGAGCTGAAATGGGATTTCCGTCTGCCGCGCGTGGTGTCCATCAATTCCTCAGGACACAAGTTCGGGCTCTCGCCGTTGGGCGTCGGCTGGGTCGTATGGCGAGACAAGGCCCATCTGCCGGAAGACCTGGTCTTCCACGTGAACTATCTCGGTGGCGACATGCCGACTCTTGCGTTGAACTTTTCCAGGCCCGGCGGACAGATAGTGGCGCAGTACTACAACCTGCTGCGTCTGGGGCGTGAGGGATATCGCAAGATACAGCAGGCGTGCTACGATACCGCAGCGTATCTGGGCGAGGAAATTGCCAAGCTCGGGCCGTTCAAGGTGCTGTACAACGGCAAGGGCGGAATTCCGGCGCTGTGCTGGACGCTCAACGACGGCGTAAAACCGGGATACACGCTTTACGACTTGAGTGACCGCCTCCGCAGCCGCGGCTGGCAGGTGCCGGCGTACTCCATGCCGCCGCGTCGTGAAGACCTGGTAGTCCAGCGCGTCCTGGTGCGACACGGCATGAGCCTTGACCTGGCTGACCTGCTGCTGAAAGACTTGTGCCGCTGCATCGAATATTTCGAAAGGAACCCGGTTACAATCCCGCTCACGGAAAAGAGCGGCGGATATTCTCACACGTAACATGGAGTGCGGTGATGAACGCGGGACAGACCACGACTCTGGCTTCGAGGACCTCGGCACTGCGCCACGATCGCGTTGAGGGGCTCTCACCCATTCGGCACCCCCGCTCCGAGTCACCGGCTTGGCTTTCTGACATCGTGGTCTGTTCCCTGTGCTCCTACAGATATCCCCCAGCGCGCCCAGCGAGTCCTTTCGCTCTTTCCGGTCCCGGCAGATAATCTCTCGACAATCGCCACGCGAGGTCACATGGTATAGCCCTCCAGCGAGCCCGATGCGCAACGGCCTGGCCATGACTGGAGCTTAGATAAAAATGCTTGATTACAAGACCCCGCTTTTTTGGCCCTAGGTGAACTGGAGCCAAGCGGGGCCTATCGATCGAGTGTCGTTGAAATGCCCATATTGATGCGGTAGCATCACCGCGTCAAGTGCAACACGGGACGAAGATGCCGACCGCTCTGGATATCGACAATGACCTGCTTATGGCGGCCAAAGAATTGGCTCGCCGTGAGCACACCAGTGCCGGGAAGGTCGTCTCCCGCCTGTCGCGCAACGCCTTGGCCCAACCCGGAGCCTGGGCGGGCGGCACCGAGACGCAGGAGCCTGAGCCCTTCTACGGTTTTCGCCCGTTCGCTTCCCGTGGAGGTGTGGTGACCAACGAGTTGGTGGATCGCCTTCGGGACGAAGAGGGCATCTGATGCGGGCGCTGCTGGACGTGAGCGTGCCGGTCGCTCTCCTGGATCCCGATCATCTGCGCCACGCGGCGGCCCGTGATTGGCTGGCGCGCCACATCGATGAGGGCTGGGCGTCTTGCGCGCTGACCCAGAACGGATGCGTCCGTATCTTGTTTCAGCTCGCCTAGCCGGGTGCTCTGCCGCCGGCGGCGGTCGCGGAGCGTCTCTCGGCCGCGACGGCTACCGAATGGCAAGGGTAGTCCAGCCTGCGGGGTGCTACAATACGAGACCTGACCCCGTTATTCCGTTATTCTTAAGCTTAGACCGTCACGACGGTGCGCCATGTCCATCACGGTACGCAAGCTGCTGCAATACCCCCAGCTCGACTTCCAGGTCGATGCCGGTGAGTCGGGCCTGGGACGGACCATCACCACCGCCGAGCTCAATCGGCCGTCCTTGGAGCTGACCGGCTACTTCGCCGCCTTTCGCTCCGACCGCATTCAGGTCTTCGGCAACGGCGAGGTGTCCTACATCCACGCGCACGAGCACGACGCCGCCCTGCGGAGCCGGTTGGATCGCATCCTCTCCGACGGTGTGCCCTGTGCCATCGTTACCAACGGTTGCCGTGCGCCGCGCTTGATCCACGAGATCGCCGACGCGGTCTCCATCCCGGTGCTCACCTGCCCCCACAGTACCACCAAGCTCTACAAGCGGCTGTGGGAGAACCTGGAGACGGAGTTCGCCCCCGCGACCACCGTGCATGGAGTGCTGATCGACATGCACGACATGGGGGTGCTGATACAAGGCAGGAGCAGCGTGGGCAAGAGCGAGTGCGGCCTGGAGCTGATCCGCAGGGGCTTCCAGCTGGTGGCGGACGATATGGTCATCGTCAAATGCCTGAACGACTCGGTGCTGATGGGGCGTGGCAACGAGCTGCTGCCCTTCCACATGGAGGCCCGGGGACTCGGAATCATCGACATCAGCCGGCTGTTCGGTGTCATGGCCATACGTGAAGCCAAGCGTATCTCCCTCGTGGCCACCTTGGATGAGTGGCAGCCGGAAACCGAATACGACCGCACCGGTCTGGTCGAGGACACCATGACCATACTCGATGTGGAGATTCCCCACGTCACCATTCCGGTGCGCCCTGGACGCAACGTCGCCACACTCGTGGAGATCGCGGCCCTCAATCAAAAGCTCAAGGAAATGGGCGTGCACACCGCTCAGCTTATGAGCGAGCGCTTGCTGACCGAGATGGGCAAGGGCGCTCCAGAAGGCTGACGGGCGCGCCTGCATCATGGGGTCGGCGGACAATGATCTATCCGGACACCCATCATCTGACGTGCCCGGATCGGAGTAACGAGCGCGAGCCCATGTCCAAGGTCATCCCGTTCCTCCGGCGGGACTACTTCGAGCTGGTCAACTGGACCGGCCAGGCGCTGCGAGAAGATAAGCGCGGGGCGATCCCAGAGGGCCTGCCACCGATCCTCGCTCGGCTCGGGATCGGCCCCGCTGCCTGGATGCGAACGGCCACGGAATTTGAGTCCGGCTTCGGTACCTCGGTAGGCCAGCCTGATCGGCTCCACGAGTCCTGCCATTGGCTGGGCTATCAGCGGGCCCGCGGAATCGGCGCCTGCGGTCAGCTTCTCCCCCCAGGCTAGACCCAGACCTCACTCCCAAAGCCCCCCACTCGCGCGGCAAGCAATGATCCCGAGGAGAGTCCCTGGCCGGATTTTGGCCAAATTGGGGGGGTCTTGGCGGATTCCTGTCTTCGGAAGCCGATCTTCCAGTCATTGAGGCCGCCATGAGGCAGAAAGAGGCGACGTCGCCCGGCGCGGCGGAGCTGAAGAGGACCGCAGCCTATACGACGGGGCCCTCTTATTTCTGAGAACCCATGTTGGGCTCGACAAATCGGGAGGAAAGCCGATTTGGAGGCCGCGTAGCGGCGCCCCAAGGGCGAGGGCCGCGGGTGAGCAGCGGCACCACGAGCCACAAACTTCCTTCCGGGGACGGAAGGGTTGGACTTGAAGCGCAGCGGGAATGCGCAGTCATGGCTCGCCCTTCCCCAGCGGGGGAGCACCGAGACGCGTCGCGGCGGCGCGAAGCTGCGCATCCATGGTGGCGAGCGGCAGCTCGAGGCGCTGGGCCAATTCCAGATCGGCGGCTTCGTAGAGTGTCAGACCTTAACCCTCAGCGAGGCGTGCCGTCGCACCCCCGGCCTGGGGCGCCATATCAAGATCAGGGGTGATGGGCAGATCGCGCGACAAGCCCACCAACTGGTCCCGCTGTTGAGCGTGGACACGGTTGCGCCGCTCCGCCATCAGCAGGCCGTTGAGGACTTCGAGGGGCCAGAGCGCTGGGACGCTGGCGCCACTCTCGCTCACCTGGTCGAGCAGAATGAGGGTAGCTGGCGTGTGCTCGTCCTCGAAGCACCAACTCAGCGCCACCGAGTTGTCCAGGACCAGACTCAAGGCCGACCCTCTTCGATGAGAGCCTCGACCTCGAGCCCGCCGAGGGTAAGACCGCGGCTGGGTTCCAGCAGCTTACGGGCGGCCTGGCGCGCCTTGGCGCGGTCAAAGCCGGGGTGGCGGGCACCAGCCGCGCCACCGGCTTGCAACGGCGGGTTATGAGCACTTCTTCGCCCGACTCGACCCAATCGAGCAAGCTGCCCAGCTTGTTCTTCGCTTCGAAGGCTCCGATCTCGCGCATGCCACACCCCAAGATAGGCTAGCTTTCAGGTGGCCCTATCACCGCTTCAACCCTCAGTCAAGAGCCCGTACAATGGGTGTCCCAGTAAGGTCTTTACGAGGATGTTGCGGTGGCAAGGCGCAAACCGCCCCCAGGACGAGCACCAAGTACTGGGCTCGATTACTGGCGCGGTGCTGGGCGACCTACTCGGGCACCAGATCGGGGGTGGCAACGGCTAGAAGCCCACGACGGTAGCCGGTGCCGCCGCAGGAGGAATCGCGGGCAACAAGGCAAGGTGCAGGAGAACGCGCAGCCTAGAGACACCTGCACGGCTACAGAGCGTAAGGGCCATACGGCGACGGATGTTAGTCAGAGGGTGATCGGCTCCGATGCGACCTACCCTGTGGGTGATGTTCAGCGCACGGTCCCGATGGACCATAAGCCCGGCGACCGAATTCGTGTCGAGGATGGGAAACTCGTGTTAGGGCTGGAGGAAGGCCAGCCTCAGAGGAGCCAAGATTGACACAATTTCTCTCAACACGGGACAGCGATCTCTCTCGCGAAGCTTGGAGCGGTCTCCAGAAAGGTCTCCAGCGATCGCCTCGGGGGGTCACATGGTATAGCTCTCCAGCGAGCTCGATGCGCAACGGCCTGGCCATGACTGGAGCTCAGACCGAAAATTCTTCATTGCGAGACCTGATTCAGGCTTTTCTCAACTGCGCCAGCTCCTGTCACTGAACTGAGACGAAATGCAGGGCTTCCTGTTCAGAAAACCGGTACCAGCGGAAATCCTTGAAGCCAGATTCCTGGCTCCGCTTACGCCGGATGACAAACAATGATCAAGAACCCGAACATGGACGACTTGCTGGCCGATTGCGCCAGACTACGACCTGAACTGACGCGCGCGGAGATTACGAACATTCTCGAAAACTTTATGATGTGGTGAAACAAGATGGCTGACTTGCCCAATATCGACGGAACAGTCACAAGGCGCAGGCAGGTTGCCTACGCCGCCATATTCGCAGCCCTGTTCTTCGGTTACCTCTACCTCAGGGATTCGAGCTGGCGCGGCGATATCGAGCTGCATACCCTGATGGAAGCGGTCGCGACGGTATTAGCGCTTGCGGTCGGCGGCCTTGCGCTGGTGCGGTTCTACAGCAAGAAGGACAACACTTTCCTGTTCATAGGCACGGGCTTTGTCGCCACCGCTTTTCTGGACGGCTATCACGCGGTGGTCAGCTCCTCTCACTTCATCGCATCCTTCCCGTCGGCCCCGCCTTCGCTGATCGCCTGGAGCTGGCTCGCCTCGCGCGTATTTCTGTCCCTGCTGCTGTGGATGAGCTGGCTGTTCTGGCGGCGCGAAGACCGGCTGGGCGCAGCAGGCCGGATCAGCGAAAAACTGGTTTATGGTACTGTCACTGCGCTGGCACTGGTGTGCTTTGCCATCGTTGCATTTGTACCGATGCCAGCGGCCTACTATCAACAGCTCCCTTTCCCCCGGCCGCAGGAATTCCTGCCCGCGCTGTTCTTCCTGCTCGCCCTCATCGGTTATCTGCGCAAGGGCAAATGGAAAACGGATGTTTTCGAGCACTGGCTGGTGCTGAGCCTCATCGTTGGCTTCATGGGACAGGCCATGTTCATGTCGTTCTCCGGCCGGGTCTTCGACATGATGTTCGATGCGGCACATTTGCTGAAGAACGGTTCTTACATCTGTGCGATGCTCGGCCTGCTGTTCAGCATGCAGCGTCTGTTCAGCGAATCACACGCGCAGCGCGAGCTTCCAGTTCATGAACACCTTACTGGCAACGCAGCAGGAAGTTTCACCGGACGCGATACTCGTGGTGGACGATCAGAAAAAGATCATTTCCTACAATCGCCGTTTCGTCGAGTTATGGGGCCTGACACAGGAGATGGTGGCGGGGCGCGCCGATGAGCCTGTGCTCGACACAGTCGTCGCACGGGTGCGGGACCCGGAGACATTTATCGCCCGCATCAATTATCTGTATCAGCACAGATCAGAAGACAGCCATGAGGAAATCGATCTCAGGGATGGCAGGGTAATCGACCGCTACTCCGCGCCGACGATCGGAGAGGACGGCAAGTATTACGGGCGGATCTGGTTCTTTCGTGATATTACCGCACGCAAACAGGCGGAGCAGTTATTGAGTGACAGCGAGAATCGCTACCGCAACCTCGTCGAAACCACCAACGATTGGGTTTGGGAAGTCGACGAAAACGCGGTCTATACCTATGCGAGTCCAAGAGCGTTCGACATCATCGGTTACCGGCCCGCAGAGTTGATCGGAAAAACACCTTTCGATCTGATGGCACCCGAGGAGGCCAAACGGGTTGGGGGCCTGTTTGCTCCGCTGGTCGCGTCGCAACAGCCCATCATAAACCTCGAAAACACCTGCATCCATAAAGATGGCCATCCAGTCGTGCTTGAAACCAGTGGCACTCCGGTCACAGGCATTGATGGGAAATTCTGCGGTTACCGCGGTATAGATCGCGACATCACCGAACGCAAACAGGTCGAGCAGACGGCTATGGACGAAAGGAATTTCTCAAACACATTGATCGCAAGTCAGCCGGACGTATTCTACGTACTTGACCCGATCGGGCGGTTTGTCCGCTGGAATAGAAAGATGAAAGAGGTACTGGGACTTTCCGACACACAGTTGGCGGTAACCAATGCTCTGGCCGTCATTCAGGAGGCGGATCGTCCTGCGGTCGCCCAAAAGATCCAGGAAGCTTTTGCGGAGGGTGCTGCAACCATCGATGCGCGCCTCATCACAAAGATGGGCGTCCGTGACTATGTGTTCAATGCTACGAGTGCGGACACCGAGAAGGGCAGGTATCTGGTCGGCGTTGGAACCGATATTACCGAGCGCAATCTTGCCGAAACCATGCTGCACGAGTCGGAGGAAAGGCTACGCGTTATCTTTGAAGGCGCACTCGACGGTATTGCACTCATGGATCTGGAGACCCGGCAGATCACTGCGGGCAATTCGGCCGTGTGTCAGATGCTGGGTTACAGCGCTGAGGAATTCGTCCGGCTCAGCGTTCCGGATATTCATCCGCAGCAGGATTGGCCCTATGTCTTCGAACAGTTTGATAAGCAGATGCGCGGCGAGATTCAACTCGCCGTGGACATGCCGGTCAAGCGCAAGGACGGCTCGGTGTTTTACGCAGACATCAATACTTCCACCGTTTATATAGGCGGCAAGCATTATATTGTGGGCGTTTTTCGCGACATTACCGAGCGCAAGCAAATGGAAATCGAGCTGCGTAAAAGCGAGCTCGCCTATCGTACGTTGTCGCAGAACCTGCCCGGCATGGTCTACCGGGTGCATCTCCGCGAGAGCGGGCGTATGCAGTTTTATAACGATATGCCCGTTCAAATAACAGGCTACGCAGTGGATGAACTGATAACCGGCGCGCTATGTTCGATTGAGCCGCTGATTGTGGACGAGGACCGTCGCGGCGTGGAGGCTAAAGTCATGCGCTCGATGGAACAGAAACACGCCTTCGTTGTGGAGTACCGGCTGAAGCACAAGGACGGCGGCATACGCTGGATGGAAGAACACGGCATGCCTGTTTACGGAACGGACGGCGCACCGCTTTATATTGATGGCGTGATCTTTGATATCACAGAGCACAAGCAGGACGAAATAGCACTTCAGCTGTTTCGTACTCTCCTCGATAATTCCAGCGATGCTATCGAAGTGCTCGATCCTTCCACTATGTGTTTATTGGACGTAAACGAAACACAATGCCGCAAACTGGGTTACAGCCGGGAAGAACTGCTGTCCATGAGTATAAAAGATATCGACACGGACTTTTCTGCGAACCAGATAAAAGAGATCAAAGCACAGATCGTACAAACCAGAGAGGCGCGATTCGAAAGTATGTATAGACGCAAGGACTATACTACCTTCCCGGTAGAAGTCAGCGCGAAACTGGTCGAAGCTCGACAAACCCTACTTGATGAGCATTGTGCGCGACATCACCGAGCGCAAGCTCGCCGAGGCGGAAGTACAACAATTGCAGGAACAACTGCGCGAACAAGCCCTGCACGATCCGTTGACCGGGCTCTACAATCGCCGTTACCTCGAAGAATCGATGGGACGCGAAATCATCCGCGCTGAACGCTACGGTCAGCCGATCGGAATCGTGATGTGCGACCTCGACCGTTTCAAGCGCGTCAACGACACCTACGGCCATCTGGTTGGCGACGAGGTATTGAGGGCGTTTGCCGAACTGTTGAGAACAAATTCCCGCGGCAGCGATATCGTTTGTCGTTTCGGCGGCGAGGAGTTTCTGCTGCTGCTTCCTGACATGCCGCCAGACATCGCGTATCAACGCGCCGAAGAATTGCGTACATCGCTTGCAGCGCAACAGATAGGGGAGTCGGTTATCCGGGTGACAGCTTCCTTCGGAGTGGCTGCCTTCCCGGGGGACGGCAAGACGCAGGATGCCTTGATCAGTGCTGTAGACACGGCGATGTACCAGGCCAAGGAGGCGGGACGCAACCGCGTCGTGGTCTCATCGGCGCACGGATAGGATGCTCCGGATCGCACGGAGATGGGTAGTGTGAAAATCGCGGACAGACCACAATTTCTGCCTCTCGGCACTTCAAGTTTGCTGGGCTACCGGACAACCTCTCACGGAGACCCTATCAATGCCACGAAGGCCCCGCATCACGCTGCCCAAAGTCCCGCTGCACCTCATTCAGCGAGGCAACAACCGCCAGGCGTGCGTTTTCGCCGCGGAGGATTACCAAATCTATCTCCATTGGCTGGAGGAGTATTCGGCGGAGGCTAAGTGCGCCCTTCATGCGTACGTACTGATGACCAACCACGTCCACCTGGTCCTGACCCCCAGCACGTCGACAGACGCCGGACGCCTGATGAAGTCAATCGGCTAACGCTACGTCCAACACGCGAATCGAGCCTATCGTCGCAGTGGCACCCTCTGGGAGGGTCGATATCGCTCGTGCCTTACCCAGGAGGAGGATTACGTCCTCGGCTGTCCCCCTATGTCGAGCTCAACCGAGTCCTCGTCTGCATGGTCGAGCACCCCGCTGACTACCCCTGGTCGAGCTACCGCGCGAACGCCCAAGGCGAGCTTTCAACGCTTCCCACACCGCACCCGCTCTATGCCACGCTGGGGCCCGACGCACCTGCCCGTCAGACCGCGTATCGGGAGCTCTTCCGGTACCAGTTGGAGACCGGTCTGGTCGATGAGATCCGGACCGCGACCGATGGGAACTACGCCCTGGGCAGCCCCCGGTTTCAGCAACAGGTCGAAGCCACGCTCAGGAGACGGGCTACGCGGGCTAAGGCCGGTCGGCCCAAAATGCAGCCCCCCGCAGCAACTGCCGGCGTACATCACCACCCTTAAGCGCGAAAACTCGTGGTCTGTCCCCTGTTATTCCTTATTTCGCAATTGCTTGGTCTTGCTACGCTTGGCCGAGCCGGGGCGCTTGCACTTTTCCGTCTTACCTTGGCCATCACCGGCCTTGTTCTCGACAGCTTGGGCATCGTTGGCAAACCCGGCATCGGTTGCCCTCTCCATGCCGCGCGCCTCGAACTTCGGCTTCGGCCTCTCGCCCTTAAGCACGGCAATGTCGTCGCGCAACTGCTGGATCATCTCAGCCTGTCTGAGGCTCTCCTGCACAAGACGTTCGATCTGCGCCAGCAGCTGCTCTACCCACTGGCTACCCTGTGCTTGCGGCATGCTTGGCAGCTGATGGTCGGTCGGCATTTTGACTGCGGGCCCCTCGCGAGCGTATAGATCTCGCCTGGAAGATTAACTCATGCCGCTAACTGATTGATATAGCGGCCGTGAGTTATTGAGAAGTTACGATAAAGTTTCCTACTCTTTTGATTCTCTTACGGTTTTCTTGTTCTGGCCCTGAAACTTCAGTTTAATTTTAGCGCTATGTTCGCTATCGCACATAAATGTTATGCATGATGGAATGAAATAGCTTTGTTACCAATGGAGCAATGGAGGCTGACGTGCTCGACTACTCCATAATGAAACCGGAAGGTATTCTGATTCTCAAGCCCGACGCGCCGCTAAGCCAAGAGGACTTCGGCGGTCTCGGCGCCGTTGTTGATTCCTATCTCTCCGACCATGCCAAACTCCATGGCGTATTGATTCATACGCGAGGATTTCCCGGATGGGAGAACTTTGGCGGATTTACCGCACACTTGCATTTTGTCCGCGAACACCACAAGAAGGTTGAACGCGTTGCAATCGTGACGGATAGTCGCATCGCCGGCATCGCGGAATCGCTCGGCAAGCACTTTACCTCGGCCGAGATCAGGCATTTTTCATTTTCCGACGATGCGCAGGCGCTGGAATGGCTAGAGACCGCGTGAGGCAATCAAGCAAACCAACGGAACCAACGAAACAAAGCGGGTCAGAGCACGACCGGCAGTTAAGAGTATTTCTTTTCAAAACCATGGCTTACGTAGCACCCTGCCTGGGGGTCAGCGCGAGACGCCCTGGAATAGCCAGGCGTACACCAATGCGAGCGAAGGTAGGCGGTTCCAGGGCACCGAGTTGACACATTTACAACTCGCTGATTAGTAAAGGTATTTGGCCTCAACTAAGTGCCGTTAGAGCCTAAGTGATTTAATTTTCAGAGGACACGATCATGATTGAGCTCATACCGAATCTTCCTGAGCACGTCGTTGGCATCATCGCCTCGGGTCAGGTGACTTCGAGCGACTATGAAACCGTCCTCGTACCCGCCATCGAGGCCAAACTGGCCGGACGTGAAAAGCTCCGCATCCTTTACCAATTGGGGCCTGCATTCACGGGATTTACCTCCGGCGCAATGTGGGACGACCTGAAATTGGGCGGCGCCCATATGAAAGCATGGGAAAGGATCGCCGTCGTCACGGACGTAGACTGGATTTCCAACGCGACGCGCCTCTTCGGCTTCGCCATGCCCTGCCCGGTAAAGGTATTCTCCAGCAAGGAAATATCCGAAGCGACACGATGGATCGCTGAGGCCTGATAGTGGTGAAGCGGGTTCAGGCGAAACGCCTCCACAAGTGCAGGTATACGAGTACCTGACTACCCGATTTCTTCATTCCCCCGGCGAGACCGCCGGCGCTACATCACCTGCCGGCTTGCCTTCCAGGATGAACACCAGTAGAAAAAGGGACAGGTGCGAACGGCACTAGTTAACGCGCAACTGGCTGGTTGTGAAGCACCGTGCGGACGCCGCGAAGACTCCTATTCCCTCTCCCTCGAGGGAGAGGGCTAGGGTGAGGGTGGGTGGTCGGGACCTCGCAAACCGCTCGCCCCCTCACCCCTGGCCTCTGCCCCGCCCGTTTTCGCGGGGGAGACGCGCGTGAAATCCGGCCCCGCGGGCGGCCAAGAAAAGTCGTCGAAAATAAACATTAATCGAGCCTGGCCCCTATCATTACCATCTGCTGTGCTCTCTTTTTGGCGTTATTGTTCTCTAATTATATTTCACAAACGAACCATTCGACACCGGACGTGCGCGATCAACGCATCCGGCTCTTCGGAAAGTAGGATTCACTAAGAGTTGCCACCTGACGCCGTCTCTTGCCCGTCGCCGGGGCATCTTGCGGCCCCAGCATCACTATCCGTTGGCATTTCGTTGACACGTTCTCGGGTTCCCGTGCACCCGTCATGTTCCCCTGCAACGGTTCCTACTCCCGGCAGCGGCTTTCCTCCACCGGGTCCCGTCGGGTCGGTTCCCCGGCTTCATCGGTACTATCCGCTGCTCCGACTCCCGCCACTCCTCCCGCCTGCGCTCCTTTCGCGTCGCTCAGGCGTACCACCTCAGTGCCCGTTCTGTTCGCTCCTGCCGCCAGCGGACACTCCGGCGACAGGCCTGGGGAATTGGGCTGCGGCTTCGCCGTTACCGCTGCTTGTGCTCTCGGTGGAGAACGACGGGGCTCCCAGGTCCCTGGGGAGCCCTTGTGTACATGCCCTGCTCTTCGACCCCGGCGGGACGGGACAGGCCAGGCCTCTACAGCCTCTCCCGTGCTGCCTTGCGCCGTCTTGAAAACGTCGGCTCCCGCAAAGCGGTCATTTCGGGGCGCAATCACACGGCCTGCACACTCGCTGTCTACGCTTCGCAGCCTCGCTCACACGCGACCACGCAAGACTCGCTACCGGCTGGTGGCCAACCTTTACGGGACGGGATTTCCACCCGCAGGGCTCCTTGCGCAATTTCCGGTCAGCATCCCTCTCCGATATTCCCAAGCGCCCAGGTTTTCCTCGCGCACCAAAACCTGACCCGTTCGCCCACCTGTCGACGCACTCCGGGTAGCGGGCGGCCACTTCCAGAGCGGCGTGCCCGCCCACGGAGTGGCCCGGCACGCTCACGCGTGGAAGCCCCAGATGTCTGAGCAGCTCGACACAGTCATCGGCAATGCGTTGAATGCTGATCTCCGCGTCCAGTGGAGAGCTGCGACCCACTCCTCGATTGTCGGCGATGGTCACTTGGTGTCGGGCCGAAAGGGCCGACATAATCGGCTGCCAGCTCTGGGAATCCGAGGCCAGGCCAGCCACGAGCAGCAAGGGACTCCCCTCGCCGTGAGCCTCGTAATAGAGACGGATTCCGCCGATCTACAGGCCAGCCATCGCCTATCCCCCGGGTCTCAGCGACGACCTACCCTTCTACCCCAGCAAGCGGAACATGACCATGATCGTCACGCTGCTCGCCAAGCTGGTCGCGAACACCAGCTTGGAGGCGAGCTTGGCATCGCAGCCGTAGCTGCTCGCCAGAACCACCGTCAGTAAGGCCGAGGGCATTGCAGCCTCCAACACCAGAATCTGGATCTGGGTATCGCTCATGCTCAGCCCGACCGCGGGCAGCCAGACGATAACCGGCTTGAGTATCAGCTTGATCGTGATTACCAAGGCGGCGAGGCCGATCAAGGACCGGATCCCTTCGAAGTGCAGCAGCAACCCGACGGTCATCGCCACCACAAAGGTGTTGGCGGAGCCCAGAACGCCGATCGCCTGAAACAAGGGGCCGAGATAAGGGCCGTTCGTCGGTAGCCCTAGGACAGACCACAAGAGCCCCAGCACCACCGCAACAAAGATGGGCGAGCGGAAGAACTTCAGGGCCTCGATCATGCGGGCACCCGCGTCCACCGCGCTGCTGCCGTAGTAGAGGGCGATCATGGTCCCCAGGGTGAACAGCGCCGGCCCGACACCGAGCTCGGAGATGATCACCGCCTCCGCGATCGCCTGGCTGTCGGGGCCATACACCTCAGTGACAAGTGCATAGCCCAGCAGCGACGAGCTGCCGAATCCCGCCACCAGCATCAAGGCACCTAGCTGTGGCGGCGCGAGAGCCAGCCGTCGCCCCGCCAGCCAGGCCAGAGCCAGTGACGCCACCTCCGCCCCCAGCATCAGCAGCGCCAGCACCGCATACTCCCAGTGCAGAATCGACCGCGCCAAGGAGACGAAGATCAGCGCCGGCAGGGTCACGTGGGTCACCAGGGTGGCGAACAGTGGCCCCTGGGCTTCCTTGACGAGCCCGAGCCTGCGCAGCCCCATGGCCAGAAGGATCAGCCCCACGAGCACCACAACCGAGGTGAAGACGCGTGCTTGGATGTCCATCGAACCCCTAGGGACTCTGAAGAGCTAGCGTCGAGTTGGTTACTTGGGGGCGGACCACGCTAACTCACTATTTCGATGACGTTTTCGTTCCACAAATACTCGTTTCCCGGCCTTAAACAGTCCATTTCGCGCCCAACATCGGCGTTGTAAGCCGTTTCGGGCGCCCGCAGCTCGTAGTGGTCGTCAGCATCTCTCACCTGGCGACGGCTCGCTCGGCGCTTCAGCTTCTCCAGCACGCCGCTAACGGACGCCTCGGCGCCGACCGCAACGCGCTCGGTCCCCTCCGGTCGTCGCGATCGATCAGCTCCGATGATACCTGCCTCTACCCACTCCCAATGGCCGGCCCGAAGCTATGCCTCACCTCCAAGGCCACAGCACTCAATGAGCTTCTGACGATTGATCAAGCCGTATCGCAACGAAGGACTCCGGATCTCACCATGGCCACCGTGAGCCCACTCTGGCGGATGCTTGGCCACGCCGTTTCGGACAATGTTCAAGTCAATGTTCACGAGACAGCGCATCAGGTGTTCACCTGTCTCCACTGCCGTGGCGTGGTACCGATCCTCCCAGAATGCGCCTTTCCTATGTTTGCGAAGATTGAAATCCTTGGCTGTCTTACCCGCGACCAGTTGAAGACTCTTCGGAATGACGGCTGACTCTCCGTCCACCACCAGGAGATGAATGTGGTTGGAGGTGACCGTGTAGTTGACGATGTCCAACCCGTATCGATGCGGTCCTTCTGTCCTTAGCTGCCCGTTTTTGGCCTCAAAATGGGCCTTCTAAGCAAGATTCTAAGCCTATTTTGAGACCTTTTGTTCGCTTTTTCAATAAGATACCGTGGTCCGACCCCGTTCCGCCCGCCACTGTTGAGCTGCATGGCCTATGTCGACCTCAATCCCATCCGGGCCGCTCTGGCCCAAACCCCCGAAGAGTCCGACTACACCTCTATCCAGCGGCGTCTCCAGGCGCTGCAGGCCGCCGACGTCGAGACCGGAGCTGCGACCGAGGTAGCCAGCTTACCGCCGACCACCCAGCCACCCGAGCTGCTACCGTTTGTCGGCAACGAGCGCCAGCCCATGCCCAAGGGCCTCTTCCCCCTGCGCGACTACTCCGAGTTGGTCAACTGGACGGGCCAGGCAGCGCGAGAAGACAAGCGGGGGGCGATCCCGGAAGGCCTGCCGCCGATCCTGCAACGGCTCGGTATCGGGCCGGCTGCCTGGATGCGCTTGGTTACGGAATTCCAGTCCAGCTTCTGCACCTGGATAGGACAGGCTGATCGCGTCCGCGAGACCTGCCAGTGTTTGGGCTATCAGCGCGCCCGCGGAATCGCCACTTGCCGTCAGCTTTTCCCCCCAAGTTTAGACCCGGACTACTCTCCCCAACACGCCCACAGCCGCCCGGGAAGCACCGCTCCCGAGGAGCGTCTTTGGCCGGTTACCGGCTAAATCGGGGGTTCTTCGCGGATTCCCGACTCTCGAAGCCATTCCCGCAGTCTTTGCGGCCGTCACAAAACGCAAAGAGACCGCTCTGTCCGGCTCGATGCCACCGCCTTTTGTATGATGGGTGTCCCCGTAATTTACCATTAAATGGAATCTGTACTTCCAGTTTAGACGGCCAAGGAAAGGAGACGTATTGGTCGGAAATTTAGATTTAACTAGAAGCGAATATTATGACGTTTATGCCTGGGCTATAACTTCTTTTCGTTCTCCAGAGCCTTTTCTGCGATCTCCTCGTAGAGATGGATCACCTCGGAGCAAAACTTATGCCATTCCGGGTGTCGATCTATCAGTCGCTTACTCCGCTGGGCATCGAGCGTAACCTGGAACATAAATTTTGAATCCGATTCACTAAGCACCCCGCCCTCATAGACCCTTTTCTTAAGCTCAAGCAATCGAGGAAGTCTCTGCTTCTCAAACCGCTCCATTAGCGCGTAAATGGTGCCAAGTTCATCCCGTGATTCTCCCATGCTCTCCCCCGTAATCAGCGTCTCAAATACTCCGGTAGATTGCGACGGGTTATAGCTGCCTTAATTCCTCTGGCACATGGCATTGCATAACTGGTTCCCGCTGATGCACTACCTTATGCACTCCAGTGCCTTGTCGATTCAAGTATAGAGTATAGTAAACATTCGCTAACTGCTTGCTGTCTCTCATGAGGGGAAGCTTGCGCCTTGCTCGGAAAGAAACAGTAGAGCTGGCCATACCGCTTGGCGGTGGGTAGATATAGTCGCTCAGCATCCCAAAGCCGGCACTCCTACCCGGAGGTGGCTGGAGCCTGGATATGACATGCCCATGTATGGGAGAGGGGAGAGCATAACCCACTCTGCTGGCATACAATCTGCACTGTTCGTTCTTTTCGCGGTGGTTGCGCTTGAATCCGGATATTTTCTATGGATATCTTTTAGCGCTATGTGCGCTGTCGAACAGATAAAACGTAGCTGATGCGATTATTATGACGACAATGGGTATCGGTTGATTGCTGAATCAGCTAGTGGAATCTCCCTACGTTGATAATTGCAGGAGACCTGAAACCAGATCATCTGTATACATTTCATACAAATCAACTTGAGGTAGCAGATATGAAACTGATCAAAACATTGTGTGCCACAGCCATTGCCGGCGCCATGGTGATTCCTTTCACGGCAGCTCAGGCCTGGGGTCCATGGGGCGGTGGTGGTCCCTGGAGTAATGGCTGGGGTAATGACAGCTCGGGTGAGGGCTGGGGTAGTGGCTCCGGTGATATGGACTTCAGCATGAGCGGTGGCGGCCATGGTAGTGGTTATGGGCGTGGTCATGGTTATGGTTATGGCTCTGGCTATGGCTATGGTGGCTATCCGGGTTATGGCTACGGTGGTTATCCCGGTTATGGTGGCTATGGTGGTGGTCCTGGCTATGGCTATGGTGGTCCTGGCTATGGCGGCTATCCAGGCGCCTATGGTGCTCCTGCTTATGCTCCCCCGGCAGCTGCACCTGCACAACCAGCCGCACCTGAAACTAGCAAGTAACCCTGCCAGAAATCCAGACGAGCCCACACAGCGATGTGTGGGCTCGTCTTTAATTTAACTTATTAACTTGTTTTCATTATTAAGCCATCGAACAATTGGAACAATTGGGGTCAGATCAAAATTCCCTAGACTTTTCATCTGGCCCCAAAGGCCCCACCAAACACCCCAAATATCCGGCGCCGGCCCGGCCCGCTGCGTTGATAACGCCGAGCGGCGGCACGCCCCGACACACGCCGGGCCGGTTGCGAGCACTGCGTGCCGCAATAGATATTGCCCCGCTCACAGTGGCGGCAGATCACCACATGACAGTGACCACGAGCACAGTTGAACAATCGCACGCTGTTCTCCATCGGCCTCTCCTGCCGATGAGAACTGGGTTGAAAGGCCCAAGAGAGCGATACTGATCTCGGGCCGTGCCACGCACGGGCTGGGGGTGCGGCAGCGCAATGGACTTGCCGGTTAAGGCCGCTGCCGCACCTGTCTCAACGGCCCGCACGATTTAGAGCATTCGCTCCGGATTGTCACCTGTCCGGGACCGACTCGCCTCCTCCCGAATCACCCTTACCTTTAGGAACCCCGTCACTGGGTCTTGTTCACCACCCTCGATGGCTATGGAATCCGTAATTCACCAACTATGCGCGGGTCTTGACCACCGTCTACCGCCGCAGTGGCACTCTCTGGGAAGGCCGGTTCCGCTCTTGTTTAACCTACGAGGCGCACTACGTCCTGGGGTGCCATCGCTACGTCGAGCTCAACCCGGTCCGCGCCCGCGTAGTCGACCACCCCGCCGATTACCCCTGGTCGAGCTACCGCGCTAATGCTCAGGGCGAGCCTTCTACGCTCCTGATGGGTGTGGTTTCCATTCTGAACATTTCTGCCGGTTTCTGATAGAACAAAGTGCGAATCCAGGTCTTGCAGAGGAGATATGGCATGGCCAAGATCGTGATCGGAGGGCTGCGCTACAATCGAGTCGGGCGTTGCGAGGCGCCGTATCACACCATGGCCGGCTCCGTATCGGTCGCACATTCCTTGTACCGCCAGGCGGGTACGCGTGGAGGGCAGCCAGAAGCCAAGGTGGTCGATCCTGTGAGCTTGCGAGCGGGCGCGTGGTTGGGGATGGTTGGGGATGGTTGGCTTCCTCACACGGCGCGCGTGATGAGCCACGAGGTGCAAAAAGGAACCTCACGGGAGGCCGAAGCGACGGCGCTTGAGTACGGTCTGCACGAACGGGATGAAGCCGGGGTGGCCGTCAGGATCGGCCTCCCGGTAGGCCTCGGTGAGCCGGCGCCCGACGATGCGGCAGAGCTCACCCAAGCGGTGGCGCTTATGGAAGTGGGAGAGCGACCGTTGATGCAGTGTCCGGTCCGGCGATAGCGGCGTACTGAATTGATGAGCAGACTCTACGAAAGACGCTGCGGCACGAGCTTCTCGGTTGCCGCCATGCCGGGCGCCGCCATAGGCACGCCTGTTCGATTGACAGGCGAGTAGACACAGGACGAACGTCTCTGGCCGCGATATCGACGGGCGCGGTAGGGAAGCGGTCGGCCAGTCGGTCAGCCTGAGTCGCAAAACCGTGTCGCCTGCAGGCGAGCTCCTGATTCACCAGGTGGAGCTCCGGCCGACATGGCGTCGTAGGGCGGGTTGACGGCCGCCCGACGACCTAGGGATCCTCTAAGAATATGGAAAAAGGGCGTTTATGCTACCTATACTCGCAGCACGTGCGCTGGTTCAAGCGTAGTATGGACTTCGGGCCGCCCGAAGGACTGCGACACGTTCTCGACCAGCGTTAGCGTTCGGTGAATACCGCCGGGTGCTGAGGCGCAACGGCAACTCTGCTCGCAGATCGTGCCACGCGGCGCGAAAACCTGCCGCGTTATCGAATTGGTCCCACGCATCTTCCGACGTTCGTTGGGCAGCGCACAGACAGTCGAATGGCGGCATGCTTGAATGTTGCTGTGTCCGTCATCCGGGCGGGCAAGGCAAAGGAGCAATCCATGTATATAGGCGGCGGCGCACTCTTACTCATCATCATCGTGTTGCTTGTTTTCGTGTTATGAGTCTTCGTGCCGCGTCTTGAAAGGATCGCGGCACGGGACAATAGGGGACGGGACAATAGGTGACAGACCCTGAGGTTTCCCCGCATTTTCACGCTGGCTGGCCGGCTGCATTCGCGGCCTGCCGTCGCAGTACCGTGATTGCGCTATTCACGTCACCCCGCCAGCGCGTTTGGAATGCCCTGTCCAACCAATGAGGGATAGGAATTTGCTTTCAGCCGCTGAAGGCGGAGCGAGAGCGAGCGCCCCCGAAACGGCGCCTCGCGCCTGTCTGCCGTGACCTTTGCCGCACGAAACCATCCCCTGTCCCCCTTGACGACACCGCCGACGGCCCCGCTTGGCCCCGCCGGACGGCTTTGTGCGCGATGTCCTTGACCTCCGCCCGATTTTAGTCCGACAGCGGCCCACGTCAACGCTTGGGAACATTCAGGCGATGGCGGGCAGGGGCTCGTAGGTCAAGGGAATCTGGCCGTTGACCGGCCAGTCGTCGTTTCCGGGCGGGGCTTGGCTGGGTGGGCGCGGGGCCCAGAGCCCCAGGTGGCGCAGGATGCGCTCGATCACCAGCGGCTCCTCGATCACCGACAGGAAGCTCATCTCCCCACCGCAGTGGGGACAGACCAGCGGGTCGGCCTCGTACACTTTCTTGATCAGGCGGGCCCAGGCGGTCCGGGCGGCGCGCGAGGCCTCGGGGTCGACCTGCTCGGGCGTCCCTTCGGGCAGCGGCGGCGTCTCAGCGTCCGTCATCTCGGCCTTGCGCGTGCCTCGGTCCCGGTTGCTGTACCAGCCGTAGTAGCGCACCAGATGCTCGCCCCGGTCGGGCACATGCTGCAGCAACATCTCCAGCCACTTGGCCCCGGGCATGATCTCGGAATTGTGTTAACTCTGCGTCTTGTAGTGCAAACCATTGCGGCGCAGCAGCGCCTGCATGTGCTTGCGTAGATCCGTTTGCTGCTGCAACAGATTCTGGCGCGAACGCATCAGGTCGCGATCTTGCTCCAGCTCCCGTACCGGTATGCTGACACAAGTCAGCAGACCATTGGCGTAGAATTGCGCCAGTTGTGTCGCATCAATGCGATCGGTCTTGACTTGTTTGCCGCGGGGAAGAGGGAATGCTCGTCGGGGCAACGACATCACAGTGATAGCCATTTTCCGTTAAATCCCTTTGCAAAGTATAGCCAATATAGGACGCTTCATAACACAATCTGAGCGTGCATCCCGGAAAATACTGGCTTAGTTTCTCAAGCTGGCCGAGCAGTCCCTTCAGTGTCGGCCGACATTTGAAATCAATGACTTCACCGGTTTCTTTCCAGAGCCGATCCGTGGTAGTGCGTATCATCGACATCAAGACCCACATGGACTATATTCGTGTTCATAGTCGCTTCTCCTTCAATCATTCGTGCTCGTTCGATAGTAGCACTTTGAGGTATCCATCTTTGATGGCAGCCCTCGGTTTAGATTTAGATTAGGATGGGGCGTCTATATCTTCTATACCTAATCCACTGAAATGAATTTGTCATGACAAAGAAAATGCAAGCTGCAGTCGTCGAACAGTTCGGAAAGCCTTTGGTACTTCGCGAATGGGATATCCCTACGGTGGGCCCCGGTCAGATTCTGGTCAAGACAGAAGCCTGCGGCGTCTGTCACACCGATCTGCACGCCGCGCGCGGCGACTGGCCAGTTAAACCCACACCGCCCTTCATTCCCGGCCATGAGGGCATTGGCCGCGTGGTTGCCGTTGGCGCAGGCGTGACGGTGGTGAAAGAAGGCGACATGGTCGGCGTGCCGTGGCTCTACTCGGCCTGCGGTCATTGCGAACATTGCCTGGCGGCCTGGGAGACGGTTTGCGCCGAAGCGCAGTTTGGTGGTTATACCAAGAACGGCGGCTTTGCCGAATACATCCTGGCCGACCCGAATTACGTCGCCCATATCCCTGCCGGGCTGGCGCCCCGTGACGCGGCACCGCTCATCTGCGCCGGCATCACCACCTACAAAGGCATCAAGGAAACCCAAGCCAGGCCCGGCCAATGGATCGCCATATCCGGCATCGGCGGCCTGGGTCATTTGGCAGTTCAGTACGCGAAAGCCATGGGGCTGCATGTGGTCGCCGTGGACATCGACGACGGCAAACTCGCCCACGCGACGAAACTGGGCGCCGATGCCGTGGTCAATGCCAAGAACGGCGATCCGGCGGCCGCGGTTGTCAAAGCCACGGACGGCGGCGCTCACGGTGTCCTGATCACGGCCCCTTCCCTGATCGCATTCAAACAGGGTGTCGGCATGGCCCGCAAGCGCGGGACTTGCGTCCTGATCGGATTGCCGCCCGGCGAATTTCCGACCCCGCTCTTTGATGTTGTGGCCAACTGCATCACCATTCGCGGTTCTTTTGTCGGTACCCGCCTGGACATGGCGGAAGCATTGGCATTTGCCGCCGAGGGTAAGGTCAAGGCGGACATCGAGTTGCAGCCGCTGTCGGCCATCAATAAAATCTTCGAACGGCTCGAGCACGGCGATGTGCCCTCGCGCGTCGTTCTCGATTTCTCCGGCAGTTGAAACGAACAGCAAGAATTCTGGAGATCATTGGATAAAGGCATTGGCACAACGCTGAATCTGCGAACGGCCCTGCTCGACGTCCGCCGGATGGGCAAGGCCGACCGCCTCACGATGGCTGCCGGTACACCTGCGACTGACTTGATGGAGAACGCCGGCAATGCTGTTGCCCGCGAATCGCTCAGCGTTGGTCGCTGCGTCCCGTCATCGTGCTGTGCGGACCAGGCAACAATGGCGGCGACGGCTTCGTTGTTGCCCGCCTGCTTCACGAAGCTGGCTGGCCTGTCCGCGAGAAGACCGGGGTCAGTTCTCGAGGAGAAGACGGGGGTCAGTTCTCGTTTTATAGCATGCTACGATACGATAACTGACCACGCCATTCCGGGACACTACAATGCGAGAATTGACCCCTTCGTTTCGCGACTCAGGCCTGGGCGAGGCGATCGATCAGGGCGTCCCGGGCAGCACCGGCAGGCTGTGGGTGGCCGTGTCGTCCGCGGGATCGGCATCCGCCTGTCCATCCTGACGGACGACGGTGGCCGTCACGGTCAGGGTGCCCGAGGCGGACGCCGCAACTTGGCCGTGGACCGTATAGACCGCCGTGGCGGGGGGTAGTCCGGCGGTGATGGTGTCGAAGACGGGACCCGTGCCGATCGGGGTGCAGTTGGCGAAGACCCCCGGCGTACAGCTCCATGACACCGACTCCAGCCCGGGTGGGATGTCCACGCTCAAGTTGAGATTCACCCCGTTCATGTCGCTGGAGACCGTGACCGTGTAGGTGAGATTGTCCCCCGGCATGGCGCTGGTCTGGCCCTGGGTGATGGTCACCGAGGCGTTGTTGGTCGCCGTTGTCCCACCGGTCTGGGCATAGGCGCCTGGCTGGAAGCCTTCGTCCACGACCAGGGTCGGTCCGATCCGCTCGCCGCCCGCCGCCGCTTGGCCGAGGGTCGAGGTCGCCTGGTACTGGGCCGAGGCGCCGTAGGCCCCTCCGGTGGACAGTACGGCCATGGGCACCTCGAAATTCGGGCTGGACTGGCCGAGCCCCGGCAGGGGCAGGACGGCCAGGACCACACCGACCCACGCCAGCATGGCGCGGGCGCCGCTCAAGGCGCCCGTCACGCCCGGCCCCCTAACGATCGCAGACATCGCCGTAACCGTCCTGGTCCGCATCGGCCTGGTCCGCATTGGCGACCCCGGGGCAGTTGTCCTCGAAGTTCAGGGCCCCGTCGCCGTCCTTGTCGCGGTCGCAGAGATCGCCTATGCCGTCGCCGTCGCTGTCGAAGTGGCGAACGGCGGCCTCGTCGGGGCAGAGGTCGCAGGCGTCGCCTATGCCGTCGTGGTCGCGGTCCGCTTGGTCGGCGTTGCCCTGGAGCGGACAGTTGTCGGCGCTGTCGCGGATGCCGTCACTGTCCCGGTCGACCAGGGGGTCGCAGGCGTCACCGATGCCGTCGCCGTCCAGGTCGGCCTGGTCGGGGTTAAACACGAAGGGGCAGTTGTCAGGGTCCAGAGATGCGTAGTACCGCAGTACCTGTACGGCTTCGCCGTCCGCGCCCGGCTTCAGGGCCGCGCTGTAGCGATGCGGGTCCATCCCCACCCCGTCACCGTCCGGGTCAGGATCACAGATATCGCCGAAACCGTCGCCATCCCGGTCCGCTTGATCCGGGTTGGGGTAGAGATTGCCGGGTTGGACAGGGTCGAGACCGCAGTTGTCTTCGGTATCCCGTATCCCGTCTCCATCCCGATCCTGCTCCCGATCCGACGGCCCGGAGAGCACGAGCGCTTCGCACGCATCTCCGATGTGGTTGTAGTTGGTGTCGATTTGCCAATGGTTCGGAACGGTAGGACAGTTATCGTCCGACGGCACACTGTGGTCCACGAAGGCTGTGCCGTCGGGCGCGGTGGCGGAGACGCCGTCCTGCAGGCCATCCCCGTCCTGGTCGAGGTCACAGCGAGATCCCTGACCGTCGCCGTCCAGGTCGGATTGGTCGGGGTTGGAAGCCAGCGGACAATTGTCACGCCAGTCGGGGATGCCATCAGCGTCTCGGTCATCGCTGTCGCAAGCGTTTCCGATGCCATCGTTGTCTGAGTCCTCCTGGCCCGGGTTCGCGACCAACGGGCAATTGTCCGCGGTATCCAGCACTCCGTCCCCGTCGTCGTCCTCATCGCAGGTATCGCCCCGGCCGTCGCCGTCGCTATCCTCTTGGCCGGCGTTGGCGACCTCCTGGCAATTGTCGACCCCATCCGGCACCCCGTCGCGATCCCGATCCGCGGAGGTGTCGATCTTGCACAAGCCCTGGTCGCAGACCTCGCCGAGCGGACATTGGGCGTCGCGCCGACACTCCCTGGTCACGCACTGCTGCCCGGTGCACACTTCATTCGGCGCGCAGTTCTGATCCGTATAGCACGAGCCTTCCGGAGGGGGGCCCAGCGGGGTGCAGGCGCCGGTACGCGACGCGCAACGCCAGCCGGTCGGGCAGTCGCTGTTCAGCCTGCACGCGGAGGCATCTGCGGCCAGGGTGTCCCGAGCGGCCAGTGCGCCCCACAAGGCGAACAGGACCAGAATGCCCGTCAGCCCCCGCACCACGAAGGCGACGGGCCGGATATTCGCCATGATGCGCATCACTGTTCGGCCCCCTGGCTCTGGAAGTTGCGTCCGGTCGCAATCGAAGAGAACTGTTGGCCGGCGCTATTGCGCAGCCCCCCGCCGACCGTCGCGTAGCGCCCGCTGGCGGTGTTGCGATTACCCCCGGCGACGGCAGACTCGTCACCCGAGGCGGTGTTCAGGGCGCCGCCGAGGACCGCCGCGTTGCCGCCCGAGGCGTTGTTCTCCGACCCGCCCACGACCACGCCCCGATAATTGGTGGCGCTGTTGTGGTAACCGCCCAGCACCGCCGCAAACGGCCCCGAGGCGATGTTGAGATTGCCGGCCAGGACGCTGGCGCCCGCGCCGGCGATGGCGTTGCCCTGCCCCGCCACTATCCCGGAGTGAGCACTGAAGCTGTGCTGGTCGCCGACCACCAGGTTGTGGGAGCCGGTACGCGCGTTGGCGGGCGCCTCGTCGGCGTTGTAGCCCAGGATCAGGTTGCCCAGCCCGTTGGTCAGGTCGGTCGAGCCCAGCCCGTTGACGATCTGCACGTTCATCCCGGAGAACACCAGGGTGTCGCCCACCCGCTCCAGACCGTTCAGCAGTGCATCGAGGGTGGGGGTGAGAGGGGCGTAGAAGCCGTGGCGCTGGTCCCCGCTGTTGCCGGTCCCGCCGATCACCGTGGCGTAGAGGCCGCTGACGCTGTTGCCCTCGCCACCTATGGCCACCGCCCAGCTGGCGTCTGCGCTGTTGCCGTAGCCACCCAGCACGCTGGCGTAGGGTTGCTGGGCCTTGTGGTCCTGGCCGCCCGCGGCCAGCGAGTAGCTGGCCGAGGCGCGACTGCCGCGCCCGCCGGCAACGGTGGCGTACTGGCCGGTCGCGAAGTTCTCCGTCCCACCCAGGACGGCCCCTTGGGGGCCATCGGCGGTGTTCTGGACCCCGCCGGCCACCAGCGCCATGGCGGCCTGGGCATGGTTGTGCTGACCGCCGGCGACCACTCCCCAGGCGCCCTTGGCACTGTTGGCGTTGCCACCCACAACGGCCGAGTTGTCGGCGTCCGCGAGGTTTTCCGTCCCGGCGACCACCACGGCGCCGGTCTTGGAGGCGAAGTTGCCCTCGCCGCCGAGCAGGCTGGCGTTGGCCGCGGTAGCGGCATTGCGCGCCCCGCTGATCACCCCGCCGGTCGCGGTGTAGCTGTTCTCCAGGCCCATCACCAGGTTGTGCGAGCCGGAGCGCAGGCTGGAGACCCCGGGCGGGTTGTAGCCGACGATCAGGTTGCCCAGACCGTTAGCGGCGGTCTGCTGGCCGGAGCCGTTGCGCACCTGGAGGTTCACACCATTGAACACGATAGTGTCGCCCTCCCGGCTGACCGCACCGCCAAAGGTCAAGTCGCCCGTGGGGCCCTGGCCCTGGTCGGCCTCGACACTGACCCCGGCGCCTCCCGACACGCTGGCGGCCGAGCCGGCCGCCGTGTTCTCGCTACCGCCGGCCACGCTGGCATAGGTGCCGCTGGCGGTATTGAGGCTGCCCCCGGCCACGCTGGAGGCCGGGCCGCTGGCGGTGTTGCCCTCGCCGCCGAGGACACTGCCATAGTCGCCGCTGGCATTGTTCAGACGGCCACCCACCACCACGCCCTTGGCCGCCGTGACCGTGTTCAGCTCGCCCCCGAGGACACTCGCATAGGGCGCGAACAGGCCGTTGTGCAGGCCGGCCACCAGGCCGCCGTAACTGCTGAAGTTGTGCTGGTCTCCGACCACCAGGTTGTGCGAGCCGCTGCGCCAATCGCTGCCGTCGCCCCGGGGCAGGTTGTAGCCGACGATCAGGTTGCCCAGGCCGTTGACCAGGTCGGCCTGGCCGGTGCCGTTGTTCACATGGAGATTGACGCCCTTGAAGTAGACGTCTGTGCCGCTGATCTCCACCACGTCCAGCAGGGCCGCCGCCGTGGCCACGCCGCCCTCGGCGGCGTCGAGCTGCCCTTGCAGCCCGCTCACCTGGGTCTCGAGCGCCTCGACCCGGGCCTGCAAGGCGGCGATCGCGTCCAGCAGGGGCTGAATCTGCTCTGGGGCGAGGGTCGCGAGGTCGTGGGTGTGATTGATGTCGGCCTTGGTGGCGAGCGCCGCCGCCACCTCGCTGCCCCAGGCCACGTCGGCGGGCAGCTGGGCCAGGCCCACCGTATCGGTCAGCTCGGTGAAGCTGGTGGTCTTGGCATGGTGGGCCGAGGGGTCGGCCTGGTGCTGGCCCAGGGCCTCGGCACTCTGGATGCCGTAGGGGGTGTTGGTCAGGGCCGTGCGGGGGGTCAGCTCGGGGTCCGAATCGACGGCCACGCCGAGATACAGAGGCTGGCCGAAGACCCCGGCCGGAAAGGGGTTCATGGCCCCCAGCTCCACAGTGACCACGCCGGCCGGGGCGGGCACGCCGGCGTGGGTCTCGGTCCAGCCGGCCGGCAGGTAGCCCTCGGGATCGAGGTAGAGGGTGAACCTGAGGGTGTAGGTCAGGGCGGTCGGGTTACCGCTGCCGCTGGAAGTCCCCGAGCCCGTGCCGCCTATGACCCCGCCCACGTCCGGCACCACGGGACTGATGCGCGCCTGATAGGTGAAGGTGCGCGGGGCGTCGGCCACCGCGCCGCACCAGCCCAGGCTCAAGACCACCAACACCAGCCAACGGAAGGGCGTCCCGACGCACCGTATACCCATGATCTCGCCCCTTGAAAAATGGCGGGCCCGCAAGGCCCGGGCATCGAGCCTCTAGCGGTCGTCTTCGACGACACGGGCTCGTAGCCGTAAACCCCGGAAGCCCCAGCTCCCGGGCCGTCAATCACTCGGAATCGGGTTCTGCCAGCTTCAGGCAAGGCCCGGCAGCCGACGAGACGATCGCAGCCGCGACTGCCGAACCTATACCCCTGGGCCGGCGCACGTCAATGAATACCATCCGATGCGCACCCGGCGAGCGCGGGTCAGGGGTCACGTCTCACATTCCAACATGCTGACATGTCAGATCCCGCGCTCCCGCTTTGGAACGATTCAAGACGGGCTTGCAGCCGACCCGGGCGCCGGTTCCTCGAAACGCCGCACGGCCCGACTTACCGTCATGTAGTGGACGCCGAAAAAGTCCCCAATCTCCTTCATGCTGTAGGCCCCGGACGCGTAGGCTCGTGCCATAGCCTCGTTTCGATCGGAACAGCTCGCTCGATATGCATCGAGTGATTTCGCCAGGGCGCGGCGCTGGCTCTTCGGGACTTCCCGCACCTGATCCGGTCGTCTCCTGTCGCGAAAGCGTTCGATGAAGTCCTCGTCAGCGAGAAATACCTGGTAACGCAGCTGTTCCCACGGCGATGCGTGCCCGACGCCGGCGCGCACAAAACTCTCGTAGCCCCTAATTGCAGTCTGTCGCCGTGTCCCGAACTGGCTGAGAAGCCAGTCCGTATCCAGCCACGGCGGTGCGTCGGCACTGCCGATGGCTGCCCCATAGCTGCTCCACGGCCAGTCCCCCGCATCCGCCACCATGCCGGCACGTACCGGGTTCAGCACCACGTAGCGGGATAACTCCAGCAGGTAGGCCGATTTCTGTACCAGGATGCCCTTGAACCGGCCTTGAAAGACGTGACCCACCCGCGCGTGCCGCCGGTTGAAGGCCTGGGTATAGACCCCGTTGAGCTGCCGCATCCCCAGGGACAGATTGCCATCCAGCGTCTCCACCAGGAGGTGGTAGTGGTTCGTCATGAGACAGAAGGCGTGGACGTTCCAGTTGAAGCGGCGGCATACCTCGCCGAGCAGATCGACGAAGACCTTCCGGTCAGCATCGTCCAGGAAGATCGCCTCACGGTGATCACCCCGGGAAGTGACATGGTAGAGGGCGCCGGCGAATTCGAGTCGGAGAGGGCGAGCCATGACCGAAATCTAAGGCTCCGGCACGCCTGTCTCCGAAGGCAACCGAAGCAGATGCTCGCTCCGCCAAATGCACACCACGCGCACGCCCTTCGAATCCCGGCGGTAGACGATCCGAAAGGGTGGAAAGATCAATTCGCGGATCGCCGCTTGGTCAAATTCCGGCACGACTCGACCCAGATCGGGATGGTCCTTGAGTGCTTCTATGCGATGAACGATCTCTCCGACCAACCGTTCGCCGACCTCAGGAACACCTTGTTCGCTATACCATTCCCCAATCTCGCCCATGTCCGTCATGGCGGCCTCGGAAAAAGTGATGTCGCCTCGCATCGCCCTACTTGAGACCCAGCCGGAGTTTGGCCTCCTCCAGCGAGACCTCCTTTCCCGCCTCGAGATCGGACAAGCCGGCCAGCACTGCCCGCATGAAAGCCTTTTCCTCCTCGCCCTTCTCGTAGTCCGCGAGCGACTGCACCACCGCCACGCCGCGCCCTCGGTTCGTCAAGAGCACCGGCCGGTGAACCTCCGAGGTATGTTTGACGATCCGCCCTGGATTCACTTTGAGATCGCCCAGGGGGACGACGTCTTCGGAAAACTTCGTCTTGGTGTTCATAGCTGGGGTTAGCCTCTGCACCTCCGAGAACCGCACCTGATTGTAGCACCTGAAACAGGTGCTACAATCAGGTGCGGTTCAGAACAGGTACTTGACCCAAGCACCAGTTTTTCGGCGCCCTCTCACCCTCCCAAGCATAGCATGAATGTCGTAATGTGAGACCTGACCCCGCGCTTCCGCTCATCCGGAAAGCGGTAGCCCCTCGTCCCGCCAGCGCAGAAACCCGCCGGCGATATTGGCGACCTTTTCAATACCGGCTTCCTGGAGAATCGTTATCGCCATCGCCGAGCGGCTTCCGGCGCGGCAAAAGGTGACGATCGGTTTGTCGCGCGGCACCTCGTCCACATGCTCGCGCAAGGAGCCCAGTGGCATGAGCCGTGCCCCGGCGATTCCCGCTTCGCCTATAACAGTCTCCTCCGGTTCGCGGACGTCCAGAATATGGACGTCGGCTTGGTGGGCGGCCACCCAATCCGGATCGACTTCGGGCACGCCGGCAAAGGTAATGCGGACCGGTGCCCAGTCCGGTTCAGGCGGCAGCTTGCCGTCCTCGGGTTTGCCGCTGACCATATTCGCCGGCAACGCGATAGCGATGCGCTTCGGATGCGGAAGCTGCATGGCATTCATGTATCCGACGAAATCTTCGCGACGGGCGCCACCGCCGATCCTGGAGTTGAACGCCTTTTCCTCGGCCACCGAGCTTGCCGTGCGGCCCTCGTAGTCATGGGCGGGGTACACCATGCAGTCTGCAGGCAGTGAAAATAGCTGTTCGATGATCGAATCGAACAGCCTGGACGCATCGCCCTGCTGGAAGTCGGTTCGGCCGCATCCGCGGATCAACAAGGCGTCACCGGTAAACGCCATGCTCATGTTGTCCAGAACGTAGGTCAGGCAGCCGTCGGTGTGGCCGGGGGTCGCGCGGACGTCGAGGAAACGATTTCCAAACTGGATGCGCTCGCCGTGCTCGAGCTTGAGGTCGACGTTCGCGGCACCGATCACAACGGCGGAGCCAATCTTGCAACCGGTCTTCTGCTGCAGCACCCAGGCGCCCGTAACATGGTCGGCATGGCAATGGGTGTCGATGGCATATAGCAGTTTGAGACCCAGCTCGTGGATCAGGGCCACGTCCCTATTTGCCTGCTCGTACACGGGGTCGATGATGACCGCCTGCAAGCCCGGATCATCGGCAAGGAGGTAGGTATAGGTTGACGACGCCGGGTCGTACAGTTGGCGAAACAGCATGACATTTCACTCGCTTGAGTTAAATCACCTCCGGCAAAGCCGGAAGCTTATTAGGTGAGCGCCTCAAAGGCGCATGAACACCGTGAGCCGCCTAAAGGCGGCAACACAGCATCGTTCAAAATCGGCTGGGCCGTCCCTGCTGAGAAAGCGCTGACGCCTTGCGAGTACCATTTGGTGGATTCCAACGCAAAGCCGCTTCGGTCGGCCGATCCTGTGTCTATGGACACCTTACCTGTATCCCCGAGGCTGTCCGACCGCCGCAAAGGTCAAGCCTCGGTGAGTCCCCCGGCAAAGCCGGGGGGTTTGCCGCGCTACGATGTCTGAGAGCATATAGACACGAAATACCGCCCGGCATACACGAGCCCATGATCTCACTCGCGGACGGTCAGGTCCCGCGTTGTTACATCGCCCGTCGAATGATGCTCCCGACCGTGGCGAGATGAAGCCCAAAGTGCTCAGCAACCTCTCGGTAGCTGAACGCCCCTGTAACGTAAGCGGCCACTATGGCCTCGTTTCGGTCTCTGTGCTTCCTTGTGATCGCTGCAACCGACGGGCCTGGCCCTCGCCGCTGCCTCTTCGGGATCGATAGCTCGTCCCCGTTTACATCCATCTTGCGCTGCATGCGCTCGATGAACGCCTCGTCGCCCAGGTCGATTTGCCGCCGCAATCCGGTCCAAATGCTATCCTCCCCGGACCCTTGCGAGACGAGCTCCCGGTAGCGCTCCCGCGCCCTGCTCCTCCGCGAGGCAAACTGCGCCAGCAAGCCGTCCGTAGCCAACCACTCCGGTGCCGGAGCCTCCCCAACCATCGCCCGATAGCTGCTCCACGGCCAGTGGCCTGCCCGATCGACCATCCCAGCCCGCACCGGATTCAAGACCACGTACCGGCTCAACTCCAGCAGGTAGCTGTCCTTGTCGACCAGAATCCCCTTGAACCGCCCCTGAAACAGATGCCCGGTCCTGCGGTGCCGGCGGTTGGAAGCCTGGGTGAACGCCCCGTTGAGCTGGCGCATCCCCTTGGAGAGGTTCCCGCCCACCGTTTCTACCACCAAGTGGTAGTGATTGGTCATCAGGCAATACGCGTGGCACAACCAATTGAAACGCTCGACCACCTCACCGAGCATCCCAAGAAAGCTCTCCCGATCCCCGTCGTCCTCGTAGATTGCCTCCCTCCGATCTCCCCGGAACCTGACGTGATAGAGCGCTCCGGAAAATTCAATTCCCAGCGGTCTGGCCATCCATTAAGAGTAGCCCAAACTCTGAGATGCTATCATGCGAGACTCCGACATCGGCCTCCGACCCCGGCCTCCGACTCCGGGCTCCCGCGGTCGGCATGACCCGTCACCCTTGCACCTCGCCTCCTCTCGTGACCACGCATCAATCGCCGCGTTACCGCGACGACTGAGAGTCTCGATTTCAGGCCCGGGGCTAGCGGTTACCTGGGCAGGCTTTGCACCTGCAAGTCAGTACGGTCTTGCCAGGCCGCAACAAGCGGTGAGCCCTTGTATCAAGTGTCGGTTGGGCTAGAATCAATCACGCGTGAAGGAAATTTCGCAACGGGCCGTCTGGCAGGCCGTACCCGGATTGGCACGACCTCGTCACGGGGAAGCGAGGATGGTCTCGTACGTTAAAGCTTGTGGCCGCCAGGCGCAGCGGGCCTTTTCTAGGTCGCTGGGCTCCTCTCTGTATCGGGCGGCTGAAAGCAAATTCCTCTCTTTGGTCCGCCGTCGGACTTCTCGGCGAGGCGCCGAGGAGAATTCTCCAAAGCAAGATGCATTGCGATAGGTAGCCGTTTTCGGAGAGGGCACGCAATGGACGAGGCCAAACTGCACGACTTGATGGACAAGCTGGTCACCGACATGGGTGGCGCCGCGATGATGGCGAGCATCATTGTCGGAGACGAGCTCGGCCTGTACCGCGCGATGGCCGATGGCGCCCCCGTCACGCCGGAGGAGGTCGCGGCGACGACCGGGTGCAACGCGCGGCTGGTCCGCGAGTGGCTGAGCGCCCAGGCGGCGGCGGGCTACGTCGAGCTGGTCGACGGACGGTTTCGTCTATCCCCGGAGCAAGCACTCGCGCTAGCGATCGAAGACTCGCCGGTCTATGTAGCGGGCGGTGCCGTGGCGGCGGCAAGCTTTTTCTTGGACAAGGACAAACTGATCGCCGCCATGCGCGGCGATGGCGCGCTCGCCTGGGGCGACCACCATCCCTGTCTGTTCGCGGGAACCGAGCGCTTCTTCCGGCCCGGTTACCGTGCGCGTCTGGTGCCCGAGTGGCTCCCGGCACTCGAGGGCGTCGTCCCGAAGCTCGAAGCCGGTGCCACGGTCGCGGATGTTGGCTGCGGCTACGGGGCCTCCATCGTCATCATGGCTCAGGCCTACCCGGCGTCGCGATTCTTCGGCTCCGACTATCATGCGCCTTCCATCGAGGTAGCAAGACAACGGGCTGCGCAGGGTGGAGTCGCGGATCGTGTGACCTTCGATGTCGCGACAGCCAAGAGCTACGCGGCCCGCGACTACGATCTGATCTGCTTTTTCGATTGTCTCCACGATCTGGGAGATCCGGTAGGCGCTGCATGCCATGCCTATCGGGCGCTCAAGCCCGACGGAGCGATCCTGCTCGTGGAGCCATTCGCCGGCGATCGCCTCGAGGAGAACTTGAACCCGATCGGACGGATGTTTTACGCGGCCTCCACGTTCATCTGCACGCCGAACTCCCTGTCTCAGGAGGTCGGTCTCGGCTTGGGGGCGCAGGCCGGGGAATCCAAGATACGGGAGGTCTTCACCGAGGCGGGGTTCACTCGTTTCCGCCGGGCGGCAGCAACACCGTTCAATCTCGTTTTCGAAGCCCGAAAATAGGGTGCGAGTTGTCATGACCTCAAGCGAAAGAGATCGAGCCCGAATGGAAGCCTGGGGTCAGTGGAAGCCTGAGGTTCAGTTCCCATTTGGTAGCATGCCACGATACGAGAACTGACCCCGTTCTTCACAGAAGCTCGTCCAGGTGCTCGCAGAGGTAGGTGTGGAAGGGGTGCATAGGGCTCAGGGCTCAGGGCTCAGGGCTCAAGGTTCAAGGAGAGGATTGGGTTTGAGATTCGCTGGTCCGTCGATCACGCCCGGCCCGCAGAAAGACCACGTGAACGTCGGTCTGCTGACACAGGCGTCGCCATTCCAGGCGGCGATCAACACATTGGCGTCGAGATAGGGGGCACCGCTCAGTCATCCTGTTCTCCCCGGCGTCGCTGCACTTCGGCGAGAATCTCGTCCCAAGACATGGGCGTGGGTAGCTCACCCTCCCGAGCAGCCTGATCACGCACAGCGTTCAGCCGAGCCCACAACGCCGTTCGCGGCGGTACGCTGTCGCCAACCGGAATCATGTCCGACTCGGCCTCGGTCAGTTCGAGCGGATCGATGACTACCGCAATACGATGACGACCCGGTATCACCGTGGCAGGAAGACGCAGCACCAAATCACGCTCGGGGCTTACTTCGCACTCAAAGGTCAGTGTCTGCAAGGGGTGCACCTCTTTCGGGATTCAGGGCTCAGCCTTCTGGAAGCTGTACCGAGCCGGCTTGGCGCGCTGGTCACGACTCCTGACCCGCCAGCACTGACACGCCCTCGTTTCGGGCGAAACGACGGTCGAAGCTGTGCACTGGAAGCGCTTGGGCGGCACGGGCAGATTCAAGGATCACACAGTCGGCAAAGTCCGCCGAGGAGGCCGCGTACAAGCGAACAGCGGCAGTAACGACAGCCATGCTTTCCACAGCGACGCCTTCCATACGGGTGAGGCGCACGAGCTCCGAATGAATGCGCGGGCGATCGAGCCGCGCCACCCGATCGAGCACCCATACCAGCTCAACCAGGACAACAACAGGTAAGAAGATGCCTCCCGCTCGCAAGGCATCCGACCAATAGCGAGCAGCGAGCGCGGCTTGTGAGGGGTCGTCGCCCAGCACCAATCGAACGACGACGTTCGTGTCAAAGGTCTGCACTGTGGATGGCCCCCTGAATGATTCCTCGCTCAATGTCTTCCAGGGTCAACGCAGGGCGATCCGCGGGCCAGACCGGCCGAGTCGCCAAGAATTCTTCAAACGTGATCTTGTCTGGCCGCTGCTCTTCGGCGCGTACCTCTTGCGGCGCTCCAACGCCACCAGATGTCCCCGGCTGCTCCAAGTCGAGGGCGATCACTTGCACCCGATGCCCGAGCAGGGGCTTGAGGGCGGGGATTGCATCAACGAGCGCCTGGTCCACTTGGGTTTCAATATGAAGGGCTTGTTGCATGGCTCAGTATCCTGGGGTGTAGGTTCGCGGTTCGGGGCTCAGATGGTAACGGGTTCCACGAGCGGCACCGGTCTTGGTCACCACGCCGTCGGCGATCAGGGCGTTGATGGCGACGTTCCACTGGGCGTCGGTGAGACCGGTGGCGGCGAGGACGTCGGACTTGCTGACGCCGTCTTCGCTGGAGGCGATGGCCTGCTTCACGGCGTCCAGCGTAGCAGCATTGGGCACGGCGGGGCCGGGGCTCGCGACAGCACGGCCGCTGCTGCCACCGGATCTCGGGCCAGCCGAGGCGCGGCGTGCTGGGCCCCGCCCGGAAGTCCTGCGGCCGCCGCCACGAACGGCGACCGGCGCGGGCGCCTCCAGTAGGCTCTTCAGTGCGTCCTTGACAGCGGCGGAGGTCCGCTCGGCGACGAGTCGGTCCATTTCCGATCCGAGCAACTTGCGCGGCTGCCACTTGGACGGCTTCGCGTCGTTGGCAGATCGGTCTTCGGTCATCAGTCGTCGGTCTTCAGCAACGGACCCTCCAGCCGATGACTGATGACCGACGACCGACGACTTTCCCCCAACGACTGACGACTTTTCCCAAAACACCTCCTCCAGCCCGTGGGCGATGGCTAGGCTGCGGTCGGTAGCACACTTGGGCACCACCCGCTCGGGCCAGAGGTGCATGGCCAGGTGTGCCCAGTCGTACTTGCCGGCGACCAGCTCATCCCACTTGGCCTTGACGGCCTTCTGCCAGGGGGTGTGGCCGATCATCCGCCAGAGAGGGCCGTAGTTGAGGATCACGCCGTCGTTGAGGTCCGGGCTCCAGAGCGGCGCGACCCGGGTCAGCTCCTCCCGGAGCACCCGCAGCCCGGTCACGAAGGACTCCTGGTCCGCAAGGGCGGCGCGCTCCGCGGCCCCCGGGTTGCCGCCGGCATCCGCGGTCAGGCGCGAGCGCTTGCGCTCCTCGTAGTCGAGCTTCTCCTGGACCTGCTCCAGCGCCCGGTACAGGGTGTCCTTGCTGAAGCGGTGGTAGTAGAGCCAGACCGTATAGCGCCCATCGGGGATCGAGAGTGGCCAGTAGATGGGTGCCTGGCGGCGGCTCTTGGAGTAGCGCTTGAGATGATCGGCGAAGAAGCCCGCTGGCCGGCGGAACCACTCGCGCAGGGTCGGCACGCCGAGCAGCTCGCAGGCCTCCTGCTGGATCGCGCCCGCCCGGTCCCCCCAGATCACGGCGAGCGCGTCGTGGACCCTGCGCTCGATGTCCAGCGGGTGCTCCGGGTCGTCCACGAGGATCCCGTCCCAAGCGATGTCAATCGGGTATCCGCCTTCTGCCCTCTGCCTTCTGCCTTCTTCCGCCGACAGCGGCAGGCCGTCGTCGCCCTGGAGCATCCCCGGAGAACAGAGCGGCAGCGGGTCGAACGGCTCGGGCTCGGCCGTCGGGGAACGCTCACCAGTGGCGAGGCGTACGTCAAAGCGACCGAAGGCGACGCCGACCAGCCAGTCGAACAGCTCAGCGGCGAGGGTCCTTGGATCGCACCCTCTGGATGGCTCGCTGTCGTCATCCGCGTCGTCGCCGTCGTTTTGCGCCTCCTCGTCCGCCCCGGGCGCTGCTGCCTCGGCGCCGGATGCGGTGCCGAGCGCGGCGGCCCGGTCGGCCTCGTCGAAGCCGTACAGGTCGAAGCAGCGCTCGTCGATCTCGGCTTGGATCTCCGCCAACGCCTGTTCGGTCTGCTGCACCCGCTCGGCCCAGGCCGCGACGCGTGCGTCAAGGGCCGCTCCATCCACCTGCAGAAGGGCCGGCAGCACAAAGGCGTAGGCGGGCAGGGTTGCAGTGTCGAGACTGCGTGTGATCAACCAACCCTTGCGCGCCAGACCCAAGAACGCTGACGTATCTAGATCTGGCCAAGGCAGGCTCCGTACGACCGCCGTTACAAATTCCGGGTACCCAAACCGCCCGAGCATGAGTTTCAATAGGTAGTCAACCGCCTGGGAAGCGAGAACAGAACAAATCGGGTCTAGTTCCTCGCGATTAACAAAAGCAGCGTAGGTCCTCGCGCTAAAAACTGTATGAGCAGGCAGAAGATGAGGGCTGAAAGCATGCGTGCGGAGCGGCCACGCAATCGCAGGACGACTGTAATCGTTTTCTAAATGGAGAACGAAATTTACATTCCCCTTCAGATAAGGGAACTTGGCATCCAAATAAGCCGCGATCTCTTTAAATCCATCGGCGAACTTAATAGATTGAGCGTACGAGCAATAAAATCGCGAGAAACGGCCCCCGTTAGCGTAGCTTGACCACTGCCTACAAAGATCAAACGGTGGTTCCCACCATAGCCGCACAAACCGAAAATCATACTTCGTTGAAGCGCCAAGTCGTACTGCACGGTCCTCGGCTTCAAAACACGGATGGGCGAGGAATATCTTCCTGACGCTCTCACTCACCCAATACGCAAACGGCGCCCCCGGCACCTGCTCGAAGGATTCGGGGTCAACCTCGAACACCCGCCCATCCGCCTCCCCGGCCGCCACGGCGCGCACCGCATCCAGCAGCGCCGCTCCCTTGTCCTCCTCCTCCAGCAGCCGCAGGAACAGACTCACAAGCGAATCCCCCTCTTATTGGTTCTCCGCGCCCTTTGCGTCCCCCTGCCCACCTTCACGCAGCGGAGCCAGAGGCCGGCTCCAGCAACACGACGCGATGCTCCAGTTGCAGCCGCTCCGCGAACGTACGAATGCCCCGGTCGAGGGTCGCTTGCCCTTGCTCGCTGCCGGCAAGCGCCAGATGCAGGGCATCGGCGAAGTCCATGCCGGCCTCGTACCAGTTCAAGGCCAAGGCGATCCGCGTGGCTTGGTCCACCTGCACGGTGGGTAGGCCGGCAACGTGCCCTAGGCGAGCGGCGACGGTTGCGGCGTCCAGCGCATAGCCGCGCTTTGAGCCCATCACCCACGCGGCTTCCAGCACCACCGTCGAGAGCAGCAGGCAAAGGTTGTCGCGCAGGAAATCGGTCGCCAAGCGGGTCTGCTCCGGG
This sequence comes from uncultured Gammaproteobacteria bacterium, assembly GCA_963711095.1. Taxonomy (GTDB): domain Bacteria; phylum Pseudomonadota; class Gammaproteobacteria; order Chromatiales; family Chromatiaceae; genus CAVQCX01. Next base: position 61,180 of record CAVQCX010000033.1, read on the forward strand.
TCGTCCTTGATCGCGTAGCGTACGACGACATTGGTATCGACGGCGATCACCGAGGCTGCCCCGCTTCCCAATCCACGGCCTCGCGCATCTCATCCAGGCTCAGCGGTTTGCCCTTGTAGACGGACGGCGTCTGGGGATCCTCGATTCTGGTCTCCGGAAAGGCGGTTTCCCGTTTCTCTCCATCGCCCCTGGTCAGCAGGAAATCGACGAACTCGGACAAGGTCTGCAGCCGGGCAGGATCGAGCTGCTTCGCTTTTCGGGCGATCTGTTCTACATCGATCATTGTGCTCCCCTCATGGTCGTCAACCGAGCGCTCATGGTCGAGCAGCGCGCCTTGCTCTGCGTCTCCGCGGTCGGCTCTTCGTCTTGGCAAGCGTCGAGCGCTCCTCCCATCCGACCCATGCGCCACACCTCGTCCAGGGTGTATTCGTCGAGCCAGGCATCAAGCTCCAGGTCATCGGCCCAGGTTGCAGAGGCGGTACCGTCCTCCTTCATATCCACCACCAGGACCTCCTCGGGCTTGAGGAAGCGGACCAGGCGGTCCGAGTGGGTAGCTACGACCACCAGGGCTCGGCTGGAGGCCTCCCGCAGCAGGTCCGCCAGCAGGCCCAGCATCTCCGGGTGCAGGCTGACCTCCGGCCCGTCGATCATGCAGATAGACGGCAGTCCCGGGCTCTGGAGCAGGGTTACGAGCCACAGGAATCGCAGCGTGCCCGCCGAGAGCTGATGGGTATAGAGCGACGATCGGGTGAAGGCCCTATCGCTCCAGGCCATGGCCAGGGTGCCGGCGGCGACAGGGGGGAGCTCCAGGCGCTCGAAGCTCGGGAAGGCCGCATGCAGGGCGTCTTCGATGGCCTCGAAGCGGTCACGGTCGGTCTCGCGCAAGTAGTGGAGGCAGGAGACCAGGGTCTCGCCGTCGGCGCCGGGCAGGTCCGCCGGCTGCATGGTCTGGGGCAGACGCACCGGCGCCCGCGCGCTCACATCGAGCACGTGATAGATGGGCGCCGAGGCGAGACGTCTCCGCAGCTCCTCGGGGCGCTGAAACATCTTCGGCACCTGGGACAGGGACGACTCCAGCGGGCTATGGTCCCAGGTCGGACGGGTGAGCACACCACGGTCCGGATCGCAGTAGCGAACATCCTCGCCACGGGATTCGATGTGCTTGAAGGGCGGTGGGGTCGGATTGCGTTGCTGGCACAGCAACTCTTCCTGGATCGTATAGGCCGCGCCGCTGGGCGCCAGTGTGATGGAGTACGAAAGCGGTGCGTCCCCTTCTACCTCCATCTGAGTGCCCAGCGTCAGGCCCGTGGCCTTGTCGATGGTCATGAGCGCGGTGAGTCCGCCCATCTCGCTGACGCGCTCGCGGAGCTTGCCCTGGGCAGATGAGGACAATAGGGAGAGCGACTCCAGCAGCGAGGACTTGCCGACCCCATTGACCCCGATCATCACGGTCAAAGGCCGCAGCTCGACATCGACGTCCATCAGGCGTCGAAACCCTCTGACAGTGAGTTGCTTGAATCTCGCCATATCATCTATCTCGTTTGCATACTGTCTCGAATCGAACAGCCGCAGTGATTGCTTCCGCAACACATAAGCCGCCGCCTCCACCATGGCCGCGTCCATGACACCATAGCCGAGGTCAGCCATCACCACAGGCTTGGCCTCACCGAGGACAACACCCTGGCGCCACTGTCGATAGCTGGTCAGGAAGAATGCGGTACGGGACGTGATGGCGCCGAGCAGTGCACCGGGATGCAGCCAATGCACGCCGCGCTCGACACAGGCCGCGAGAAGGTCGTTCTTGGAACGGGGATAGGCCTTAGCGATGTAGTCCTTGGAGCAGGTACTGGCAGCGCCAAACGGCGGATTCATCACCACCACGTCGTAGCGCTTGCGGCAGAGGTCGATAAAGGCGAACCCCTGCGCGGCATCGTCTGCGAAGAGTCGGCGCCGAAATCCGCTGCCGTTCTCGGCCTGCTCGGCGTAAGCCCTGAGCGCCTCATAGATGCGATGCTCGGCTGCCTGCCAGAACTGCTCGTCGGTGAGCCCGCCGAGGTCGAATCCGGTCTGCTCGGGCGGTGCGTCGCCAGGCAGGAGTTGGAGGGGAAGGCAGTAGGGGGTAGGCAGTAGGCGGTAGGCAGTAGGGGGTAGGCGGCGGGCGGTGGGGTGTTGATCGCTGCCCGCAGCGTTCTTTCTGCCTTCTGCCTTCTGCCTTCTGCCTTCTGCCCTCTGCCTTCTGCCTTCTGCCCACGCCTGCCTCGCCTTCTGCCCACTGCCTTCTGCCTTCCGCCTTCTGCATGACGTGGACCGAAAGCTCATCGAAGAGCGACTCGATGTAGAGGCGGTACCCGTGGTCGGGCAACTGGACGAGGCCCGGCGCCAGCCCGCAGAACTCCTTAGTCACGGCAGCCAACGACCAAATTCGCGCATAAATATACGCGCGCTCATAAACTTTATGAGCGCGCGCAAATAAACTAACCCCGCTCATAAAACGCCCCCTTGCGCTGTCCCCGAAGAACGAGCTTGCTCTCTTTGACAAGTCGTTGAAGGAGTCTCGTCGCCTGATCAGGCCCGAGCCTACACAGATCCACGACGTCCTGCCGTCGAATCCGCCCGTTTTGGTCTACGTAGGACAGCACCATCTGCTCCTGCTGCAAGGGATCAAACCCCGCCTGCCGCACGTAGTGCGCAGCCTCTCCGAGATCTCGGTAAACGGCGGGGCTCAGGGTGTAGGTCCTTCCCTTACGAACCCCGTGGGCCTGAATAAGCCCCGATTCGACCAAACGCTCGGTTACGAAGCGCGCGGCGGGTAGGTCTTTCTGGGTCAGCCTAGCAATCTCACCGCCGTCGAGGCGGCGTGCTGACTTCAGCTCGGACAGGATCAGGAGGCTGTCCACGGGCATGGCGGTGCCGAGGCGCTGCTCCTGGTCGAGGACCAACTTGACGAAGTTCAGGTCCGCCTCGGAGCAGCTGAGCTCGACGACCACCGTTGAGCGGTCGCTCCGGGCATAGCTGGGCGCGGGGCGTCCATAACGAAGCAGACCCTGGTAGATCAGATCGACGCCCCGCCCTGTACGCTCCGCAAGGCCAATGCGCTTGAAGGCATCGGCCAGCAACGGATTGCGCGGACGCGGCTCGACGACCAGCAGGTTGTCGAGCGACACGCCTTCGACGAAGCCGCCGGGACTGCTGATGGTCAGGGTATCGGTCTGCCATCTGACGTGAGCGGCACCCAGGCGGCTGTAGTCACGATGCGTCAGCGCATTGACCAGGGCTTCCCTGAAGCCTCTCGGCTCGACATTGGGTACCGGGACCCGGAACAGGCCAACTTGGACCTCACGCTCTACGACGCGGGCCTGAAACTGCTCCTCGATGCGCTCGAACAGGCGAACCAGCGGCCAGCAGCGGCCAGCGATAGAAGTCGTTAACCCGGACATCGGTTCCGTCAAGGACCTGGAATGCCGCCTCGTGGGTCGGGATGTGCTCGCGAATAGCCGGTTCGCGACCAATCAGCAGAAGACCTGCGACCGTTGGGATACGCTGCCCGGATTCCGTGCGGGTCAGGCCGAGCGCACCGTCGAGCCCGGCATCGTCGAGACCGAGCAGGGATCGGTCGCCGCGATAGCGCTCGACGGCCTGGCGCAACCGATGGCGCTCGGTGGGGTCGAGCGCGCCGACATCGGCGCCGGCGATCGGCAGCGCAGAGTAATCCGAGAGCCGAAGATCCGACTCCCGGGATGCGAACTCGTGTGGGAGGAATGGCACACACTCGGGGGTACCGTCGGCCAAAAGCCGCCTGCGCTGAAGGGTGCCATCCGAGGTGGCAACGAGCCGGTCCGATCGGGGAACCTCGACCCGCACGAGCTTGTTTCCCCCGAAGATCGACCAGTGCGGCCCGGACGCTCAGCGGCGGGACCGTCCGGTTGGCGATCATCGCCGTCATTCCGGTGATGTCCCGATGGTCGGGGTGCAGGCCGGTCGGGCGACCGTCGTTCTCCACCCCGAGATAGATGATTCCCCCATCGGTGTTCGCGAGACAGACCGCTGCGAGCACGAGGTCCTTGTCGGGCAGTCGGTTCTTGTCGCTCTTGAGCTCGACTATCAACGACTCGGATTCCGGAATCTCCCAACTGCTCATCTTGATGCCTACTGGACCAACACCTTTTTGCCGGCACCAATCAGCTCCAGGCACTGGTCCTTGAGCCCGCTGAGCGCCTGATCTAGCTGCTCCTCGCTCTCTACGCCGCCAGCAAAATAGCTTGAGGCAGAGACCTTCACCACCCGGTTGCCGTCGAGCAGGCGCAGCAGCTCCTCGATGGCTTTGTCGCGGCGAACCGGACAGGCATCGAGATCGGAGCGGAGCTGGGGTATCGAGGGGTTGCTGGTCTTGGCGACAGTGTAGGCGGCAAGCGGCTCAGCAACGCGATCACGCTGCTCCTCACCGACCTGCCCCCAGCCGGGGCTGCCATGCAGCTGCTCCAAGGCGGCTTGGTACGCCTGGGTACGCGCGTCGAGCGCCTGTTGCAGGCGGGCCTGGAAGGCGTTCTCCAGCGCCTTGGTGTGCTGGTCGATGGCCGGAAGCTCGCGGTAGAAGGACTCCTTGGCCATGAGGTCCGTGAGCTTCGTGGCGTGCTCCCGGTCGTCGTCGCCGAGGTCGGGCTCCTGCTGCAGGAAGGGCCAGAGGCTGGCCAGCGCCTTGCGCGCTCGGCCGATGTCATGGAGCGCCGGCTCCGTGAGGGCGTTGGTCAGCTCAGCGCCGCGCTTGATGGCCTCCTTGAGTTCCTGGTGGCAGGCGGTAAAGGCTTTGAGCGCCTGGCAGTCGCGCTGGCGGCGGAAGCCGACGATGTTGCTCAGTGCCGTTGCGATGACCTCGCCCCCCGGCAAGGCGTGCTTGTCGAGCTGGGCGTCCACGTCACGCAGCGGCTCTTCGTGCGCCTCCGTGGTCTCGCGGATGGCCTGAGCGATGACGTTCTCCTCGTACTCCTGAATCTCACGTCCGAAGCAGGTCTTGTAGGCCTCGCCGGCCTCGACCTAGTCCTTGAACTCACAGTCGGTGGTGCGCGGGCGGAAGCTGGCCTGCCGGAACAGGTTGTTGTTGGTAAAGGTGGTGCTCGCCTCCAGCGAGAGCGCGGATTCGATGACCTGGCCCTTGCTGGTCGCCTCGATCTTGCCCGGCGCGCAGGAGCGCGATGACCAGCAGGCGCACGACGTCGAAGTCCCAGCCGAAGGGCTCCTTGACGAGCTCGTCGGCGAGGTAGCGGCCGCTCGCGCTTTCGCCGTAGCTGGTACGGTTCTCGATGCGCGCGAGGACCTCGGTGAGCACGCCACTCTCGACGTTGAAGACCGGCTTGCCCCCCTGGTCGCGGACCAGGGAGAGGCTCGCGTAGACTGGCGTCAGACCCCGCAGGTTCTCGGTAGTGAGCAGTGCGTCCAGATCGTGCTTGGTGACTCGGGCGGCAGCCTCCTCGAAGCGGTCGAAGACATCGGGCAGGGTCTGGGCGAGGACCTTCGAAGCCGCTTTGGAGACATCACTTGAGCCCTCTTCCGGGCTGCGGTCATTGCCGCGGAAGAAGATGGTGCCGTTGAGCAGGGACTGCCTGATGAGGCGCCGCAGCTCGTCCTGGTGGCGGCGCTGGCGGAGCTTTTCTTCCGCGACCAAAGCACTCTCGTCCTTGGTCTGAGCGCCCCGCTCTTTGCGGGACAGGATCTCCTTAGAGCGGAAGAGCTCGACGGTCTCTCGGTCGATCGCATCGTCGATGGCGGCGACCCAGAAGACGGCCTTGGTCTCCATTTGGCTGCGCTTACGGAGCTCCTCGGCCTGCTCCTCGAGCTCAGCGCCCGGCTCGGCCAGGGTCAGGTGGAAGGGGATGTCCCCGTCGACCGTCAGCCGACCGCCGAGGAACAGACCTGCCTTGAAGAGCTTGACGTCCAGCAGGCTGTGGGCGGGCTGCGGCTGCCAGAGGGCGGTGACGACCTCGGCGTGCAGCCGGCTGGTGTCTCCGGGCTTGGGGGCCAGACTGGAACGTTGGCGCTCCCAGTCGTCCTCCGCAGGGGTGGGTATGCGGTAGCCGTCGTCGCCGCGGCGGACCAGCAAGCCCTTCTCCAGCGCATCGAGGGCCTGGCGGACCTCCGCGAGGCGTGAGTCGGCATCGACGGCCGGATGCAGCGCGGCGGCGATGTTCTCGGGCGTACGGTGGATGCTGCGGACGTATTGCAGCAGGCAGATGACCTTGGCGACTGGCTGGGCGAGCGGGTGGGCGATCTTGGTGCTGATGTCGGCAATCTTGGCGCGGATCTCGCTTCCGATGTTTCCGGAGACCAGGTCATAGATCTGGTCGACCCGCGCGAGTGTCCCGATGGGCTCGCTGGCCAGGTCCACGTCCGGGTGGATCAGTAGCTGCTGGGCGAGCTTGATGATGGTGCGGTTGGCACCGCCGACGTGCTTGCTCGCCCCGCCCTGGGTACGCAGCCCCGAGACGATCTGGATGATGAGGTCGATCTGGTACGGGAGTAGCGGGTAGAGGTCGATGAAGGACTCGGTCGAGAGCTCGGGCAGCTTGATGTCCGCGGTGATGCGGGTGTTGTCGGTCAGCCGGCCGCGGTGCTGGGTGAACAGCTCGCGCAAGACCTTCTCGGCCTCGGCGTTCTTGGAGAGCACGCGCTTGCTGGTGACTTCGGAGATGTCCGCCGGCTCCAGGTGCACCTGAAGAGGGAAGCGGTCCATCAGCCGCGCCAGCTCGACGCGGCGATCGTCGAGTCCGCCGACCAGCTCGGTGAGCTTCTCCTGGGAGGTGACGGCCACCCACAGCTTGCCCCGGCCGAGGCGCCCGAGGTTCTGCACCACGGCCTGGAGGTCGAGCATCTTCTGCACGTCGCGGGCGACGAACTGGCCAACCTCGTCCACCACGAACAGCAGGGTCTTGCCGGGCCGACGGCGGGCCATGAGCTCCAGTGCCCCGCGCGGCGAGACCGCCGGGGGTAATGTCGGCGCGTTTCATGGCCGACTCGCGCCAGCTGTCCACCGTCCCGTAGGTCGCTGGGTCCAGCGCGTGCATCACCCGGCTTGCCTGCTGCACGGCGATGGCGATCTTGCCCTTCTCGAAGTCCCAGTCCTTGTCAAAGATCTCCCGGTACTTGGCCTTGAATCCATCGAGGCGGCCCTCTTCCTCCAGCGTGATCTCCAGCTCGGAGAGGTCCAAGTCGCGCGCGTACCCCAGGCTCTGCAGGAAGAGCCGGTACATGATCTCGGTGATGCTCTGGTTGCCGGTGCGGATGCCGCGGTCGGTGGAGACGTCGAAGATGACGGCCTCGGTGGGGATGCGCTCGGCGATGTTGCTCAGCAGGACCTGGATCTTTGGGTCATGACAGCGCTGGGCGAGGAGCTCCCCGGCGCCCTGACCAAGGATGTCGCGGTTGGCCAGCGCCAGGCCGAGATACTTGGCGAAGCTGGACTTGCCGGAGCCGAAGAAGCCCGAGACCCAGATGGCGATGCCTTCGTTGGGCTTCTGCCAGGTGGTTTGGTAGTGGTCGAAGACCTCGCGGAAGTGGGAGCGGATGGAATCGGTGACGACGTATTCGGCGAGCTCTTCCCGGATGATCGTCTCGTCCGCCTGGTCGACCTTGATGACCTCCTCGATGCGCCGATCGATGTCGCTGGCGAAAAGCTCTTTGATTGTGGGCATTGGTCGTTGGTCGTTAGTCATCGGTCGTCGGTCAGTCATGGTCATCGGTCATCGGTCATCGGTCATCGGTCGTCGGTCATCGGTCGTCGGTCGTCGGTCATCGGTCATCGGTCATCGGTCATCGGTCGTCGGTCGTCGGTCGTCGGTCGTCGGTCGTCGGTCTAGATTATGCTGCTGATGACGGAAGACCGATGACTGACGACGTCATCAAAAGATCTTCGGCCGGTAGTTGTGCTCGGCATCGAGAACGCCCATGAAGCGCAGGCCGGCGGCACCATCGAGCTCGCCGGGGTAGAACAGGACGGCGGGGACCTGCACCTTGCCCTTGAGCTGTTCCAGCAGCGCGGAGGTGCGGTACATGGGGAAGAGCGCGCCGGCGCGCACGATGAACACCAGGTCGCGCAGCGGGTCGGCATCCTGGGGGATACGACGCGCAACCAGCTCGTCTAAGGGCTGGTACTCGCTCAGGATCTGGAAGATGGTCTCCACGGTGGCCTCCAGGCCGACGGATTTCTCCGCCTCGACGAGCGCCTCCGGGCCCATGCTCTCGGCTTCCAGGGCCTCGCTGAGGCAGTCCGCCAGCGAGATGACAGTCACCCGTTTACCCTGCTGTTCGAGGCGGGTGCGCAGGAGTGTGATCTCCTGCCGAAGGGGAAATTCCTCTTCCGGCGGGTAGCGGAAGATGGCATAGGGCATGTCGTGATAGGCGCTGATCTGCTGTCTGGGGTCCGGCTGCTTCAGCAGGGGCTCCAGTTGCCCGGTGAGACGCTCCTTCCAGTCCGGCATCAGTAAAGCTCCCTGACGTAGTCAGCCGCCGACGCGGCGGGCAGCTTGATCTGGGCGAGACTGCCGGCGACCTCATAGTGCAGCTTGCGGAACTGGTGCAGGCGCAGGAGCTCGCGCTCGACATCGTCCGAGTCCATCAGATACATGCGCCAGTCGTCGGATTCGATGACGCGCCGGGCGTTAGCTTCGCTGTCCATCATGGCATGGAGCAGGTAGAGGAAGCTCTCTTCAGGCAGGTGGTAGGAGGCGAGCTCCTTCGACTGGACACCCTTGAGGAGCCCAAAGTCGACAGCGATTCGCAACAGGCCGGTGGCGACGCGCTCCAACGTGGACTTGCTCCAGTTGCCGGACCACTCGATGCCTTTCTGCTTGGCTAGCGCGTGCAGGTAGGGAGACACGTCTTCGGCATGCAGGCGGTACGCGCTGGCGGTGAACTGAGGGTAGAGCCAGTTGACGAGGAAGTCGCGGACGAGGAACTCGTCGCGGGTCATGTGGTAGAGGAGCAGGGGCTTCCAGACGTCGCGGTCGCAGCCCGCCTTCGCGAGGTTGACCAGGGGACGATCACGACCCGCGGGATCGTAGCGGCGGTTTAGCACCTTGGCTACATTGAGCGCCCAATTGGCGCTGGTCGCGCCGACGGTGTTCTCCTGCCGAACGCGCTTCAAGTTTTGTTGCTTGGAGATGGTGTAGTCCCAATCCCGGAATACCGCGTAGGTCTCCTCGATGAGGGAGCCTTTGACAATGGTGAAGGAGGAGACGACGTTGGATCGGGCCTCCATGCTCAGGCCTCGATCCGCGCGTAAGGGATTGCGGGGCTCCCCTTCTCCCCCCTTGCGAAGCCTGCCGCCAGCAGCGTAATGACGTCATCGTCGGGTCGGTGGGCTCCAGGAAGAGGCACCGACCTGCCCTCGGCCGAGCGGCGCAACTTGCCGACCGCTTCGAGGTGAGTCTGGTCGACGAGACCGAAGTCGCTGAGCTCTGAGAGGAGATCCTGCGTTCCCGCCGCGGCGAGCTTCTCGAAGAACGGTGTCCACTGCTCGCCCTGGTCGAGCCAATCCTGCCAGTGCTCCTCGAACTGATCTTCGACCTCCGCGGGGAGGCTCCAAAGGGTCATGCACCCTGGCGGATCGAAGAGCTCGTGGCAGCGGCTGCGCGCGACCGCGATGGCGATGCGGGCCTGGGCGAAGTAGTGAGTGGATGGGAAGCCGCGGCGCAGCGTCAGTGAGCCGAGGCGACCAAGGATGCCTTTGGTGTTCCACCAGGCGGCCGCGTCCATCTCCCCGTGACGTGCGACGACTAACCGTAGCTTGAAGAGAAGCTGGTGGTCCATCAGTCCTTCTTCGTTGATCCCGTTTCCCCCAAAAAGCCCGTCATCACCAAGCCGAACGCAGCCAACCACGTCCCCGATCATAGTACGAAACGAGACCCGCACGGCAGCTGCCACGCGGCGACTACTGCGTGCGGGTAAACTGGCAGGATTACACCAAAACGACACAAAAGAAAAAGGCTTACGGCCAGAGAGGCACGTAAGCCTTTGTTTTATTGGTGGGCCGTCTAGGGCTCGAACCTAGGACCTATGGATTAAGAGTCCACTGCTCTACCAACTGAGCTAACGGCCCAAATCAAACTTGAGCTTATGATCAGCCATCCATGGCGATACACCTATAGCCTACCCAGCCCCAGCCCGCCCATCCCTGGCCGGGCGTTCGCCGCGCTGCGAAGGTCCACCGGACCTTCGGTCGCAGCTCACCCAACTGAGCTAACGGCCCAAATCAAACTTGAGCTTATGATCAGCCATCCATGGCGATACACCTATAGCCTACCCAGCCCCAGCCCGCCCATCCCTGGCCGGGCGTTCGCCGCGCTGCGAAGGTCCACCGGACCTTCGGTCGCAGCTCACCCAACTGAGCTAACGGCCCAAATCAAAGCTGTCATCCGCGAACTTGGGGTGAGCGATGGGTCTCGAACCCACGACCGCTGGAACCACAATCCAGCTCCATCCCAACTGAGCTACGCTCACCATAAATCGGTCTTACCCCTGCCTTCCATGGCGAGGTTTCGGCGTCGTACCCAGCACCGGCCCGTCCATCCCTGGCCGGGCGTTCGCCGCGCTGCGAAGGTCCACCGGACCTTCGGTCGCGGCTCACCCAACTGAGCTACGCTCACCATAAATCGGTCTTACCCCTGCCTTCCATGGCGAGGTTTCGGCGTCGTACCCAGCACCGGCCCGTCCATCCCTGGCCGGGCGTTCGCCGCGCTGCGAAGGTCCACCGGACCTTCGGTCGCGGCTCACCCAACTGAGCTACGCTCACCATAAATCGGTCTTACCCCTGCCTTCCATGGCGCTGAGACGGGCCCGGCGCTCGCTCGCCAGGCGGCCGGCTCGGCGTCTGGCGCGCCCGGCAGGGTTCGAACCTGCTACCCTCGGCTTAGAAGGCCGATGCTCTATCCGAGTGAGCTACGGGCGCAGTCTTGTCGATCAAGCCGTGATCCTGCCCTCCATGGCGCAGTCCCAGCGCCGCCTCCGGGCCAGTCCGGCCCTGGCCAGGCGTTCGGCCGACTGCGAATGCTCACCGGCAATTCGGTCCGGCCTCCCGCTTTGCGGGTGGCGCTTAGCGCGTCCGAGAATCGCTCCCTGCATCCTGCGGGACGGGCGCCCTCCGCGGGACGCCGTTCCGCCGCACCTCGCGACGCTTTGCACTGGTCGGGGTAGAGGGATTCGAACCCCCGCCATCCTGCTCCCAAAGCAGGCGCGCTACCAGACTGCGCTATACCCCGCGATCCGGGTCGCCACCCGGCGGAGCAAGACGGGCGATAATACGGTTCCCCGCTCCCGCCGTCAATCCAACCGGGCTGACCGGGGCGCCGTGAACCGCCCGCCGGATCGGGTTATTATGCGCCCTCCCGCGATCACCCGGAAGACAGCCATGGGCGCACAGATCCTCGACGGCAACGCCGTCGCGGCGGAAATCAGGGAGTCGATCAAGACCAAAGTCTCCAAGCGTGTCGCTGGCGGGGAGCGCCCGCCGGGGCTCGCAGTGGTGCTGATCGGTGACAATCCGGCCTCGCGCCTCTACGTGCGCCACAAGCGCAACGACTGCGCCCAGGTCGGCTTCTATTCAGAGCTGCACGAGCTGTCCGCCGAGCTGAGCCAAGACGCTCTGCTGGCCCTGATCGAGCGGTTGAATGAGAGTCCGGACATCGACGGCATCCTGGTGCAGCTGCCGCTGCCTCCCCATATCGACGAGGAGACGGTGATCGAGCGCATCTCCCCGACCAAGGACGTCGACGGCTTCCACCCCTATAACATGGGACGCCTGGCGCTGCGCATCCCGGCTTTGCGCCCCTGCACGCCCAAGGGGGTCATGACCCTGCTCGAGCGCACCGGGTGCAGCCTCGAGGGTCTGGATGCGATGGTCATCGGGCAGTCCAATATCGTGGGTCGGCCGATGGCGCTGGAGCTGCTGGCGGCCCGCTGCACCATCCAGGTCTGTCACAGCCGCACCAAGGACCTGATAGAGAAGGCCCGGAGTGCCGATGTGCTGGTCGCCGCAGTGGGCCGGCCGCGCTTCGTCCAGGGTGATTGGGTCAAGCTGGGCGCTCTGGTCATCGACGTCGGGATCAACCGCCTGGACAATGGCGCGCTGTGCGGCGACGTGGACACCCAGGCCGCGGCCGAGCGGGCCGCCTGGATCACGCCGGTCCCGGGGGGGGTGGGCCCGATGACCCGGGCGTCGCTGCTGGAGAACACCCTGCAGGCCGCCGAGCTGCACGCCCAGCGGCGCCGTTAGGAGCCTCTCGGATTCAGGCTCCGGCGCCGCTGGACTGCCCCCGGGCGCTCAGCGCCCGTACAGCTCGATCAGGCGCTTGATCCGCTGCGCCAGGCCGGGCGCGACCTGGGACCACTCGAAACGCCAGCGCCAGTTGCCCTCGACGGTGCCTGGAAGGTTCATCCGATGGGCGCCGTCCAGGGCCAGCAGATCCTGCATGGGTAGCATGGCAAGGCGCGCGCGCGAGGCGAGCGCCACGCGCACCAGGGCCCAGGGCATAGGCTCGCCCGGCTGCCCCAGGTACTCCTCGACGTAGGCCTGTGCGCTCTTGTCCAAGCCGCGGTACCACCCCAGCGTGGTGTCGTTGTCGTGGGTGCCGGTGTACACCACCGTATTCATGGAGTGGCGAAACGGTAGATAGGGGTTGTCCGCGCCCCCGGAGAAGGCGAACTGCAGGATCTTCATGCCCGGCAGACCATACTTGTGCCGCAGCGCGCTCACCTCCGGGGTGATGAGTCCAAGATCCTCGGCCACCAGCGGGAGCGGGTCGTAGACCTCGTGCAGGCGCTCGAACAGCGCATCGCCCGGGGCTTTCACCCAGCGCCCCTGTATCGCATACTGCTCCCGGGCCGGGATCTCCCAATAAGATTCGAAGCCGCGGAAGTGATCGATGCGCACCAGGTCGAACAGCTCGAGCTGGGTCTTCATGCGCTCGACCCAGAAAGCGAAGCCCTCAGCCTCCATGCGGTCCCAGCGGTACAGCGGGTTGCCCCAGCGCTGACCGGTCGCGGAAAAATAGTCGGGCGGAACGCCGGCCACTACCGTCGCCATACCCTCGGTGTCCAGGTAGAACAGCTCCTGGCGGGCCCAGACCTCCGCGCTGTCGTGGGCGACGAAGATCGGCATGTCGCCGAACAGGCGTACACCGCGCCCGTTTGCGTAGGCCTTGAGCGCGTGCCACTGCCGGAAGAACAGGAACTGCTGGAAGCGCAGAAAATCCAGTGTGCGCGCCAACCGGGCCCTGGCCTCGGCCAGCCCCTGGGGCTGGCGCGCACGCAGGGTCTCGGGCCACTCCCACCAGGGGGCGTGCAACTCCTCGCGCAGCGCCTGGAACAACACGAAGTCCTCCAGCCAGTGCTTACGCACCGCGATAAAGGCCTCGTAGGCCTGCCGATCGCCGGCCGATCCTCGTTCCCGGAATGCCGCCCAGGCATGGCACAGGGCCTCGGCCTTGTCTTGCTCCGTGAACCGGGCAGTATCCTTGAGCTGCTCCGGCAGCCAGCCCACCTCGACCAAGGGGTCGATCGCGATCAGGCGCGGATTGCCCGCATGCACAGAAGTCGACTGATAGGGGGAGAAATCGTGGTTGATGGGACCGACCGGGAGCATCTGCCAGACTGACAGCCCCGAGGCGGCCAGCAGGTCGACGAAACGGCGCGCCTGGGCACCCAGGTCGCCCCAGGGACCGGGCCCGGGCAGCGAGGTGATGTGCAGCAGCACGCCGGCCCGGCGTTTCTCGAGACAGAGCTTACAGCCGGCCCGGATCATCGGCCGGGCAGCGGCAGTGTGGACTGGGCCAAGGGGCGAACCTCCCGTGCTGCGACGCGCGCCGGATCAGGCCTCACGGCCGCCGGCGCGATGATTCTTTTATACGTTCTGGCGCATCACGCCGCCCGCGCTGGGCGTGCCGGTGCCCCACGCAAAGACCTGCTTGAGATACTCCGGCGGCGGCTCGCCGATGAGTCCATACAGGTGAGCGAGCTGCTGCCGGAACAGGCTCTCAAAATCGGACACCGTGGTGGCGGGGTTATAGTCGCCGAACCACCAGAACCAGTCCGAGCCTTCGCAGCGCGCGAGCTGCATTCCCGCTGCGTCCCGGGCGGCCTTGGCCAGGCGCCCCGACGCAATCGCCCGATCATACGCCGCCTTGGCTTCGCCGAGCATATCCCAGGCGCGATTCTTGTCCGCATCGCCGATCCAGGTGGAGAAAGTCCCGTAGACCCAGCTTCCCGCCACCAGCTTGGGCAGAACCTTGGCCGGCGCGGTGCGCTCCGCCAGATAGCGCGAGAAGGTGGTGAGCTGCAGCTTCGGATGATCGCACAGTCGCTTGTAGAGCGCGCTCAGGAAATAGCAGCCATTGCGCGGGTAATACTCCCAGGCGTTCTCGCCGTCCATGATGATCGAGACCACGGCATCCGGGTTGTCGACATTGGCCTGCGCGATGCTCTGAAGGTGATCGACCAGGTTGCTCACCGCATCGTCGGCATGCCAGCTTGCATAGGTAAAGCCGATCAGGTCCGAGAGTCCATCGTCGCGGAAGAAGCAGCTGAGCTTGCCCTTGCCGACCCGGTAGGGTGCGTGATTCCAATGGGGTGCCAGTGCAGCCTGGCCGAGGTCCACCTTGAGGCTGTTGAACAGCACCTGCTGGCCGCTCGCGGCCCACCGGAACCCCTCTTGCTCGAGCATGGCGAGGCTCTCGGTGCTGACCGAGCCCTCCGAAGGCCAGCAGCCTGCCGGGCGCATCCCGAAATGCGACTGGAACACCTTGATGCCGTGGCGAATATGCCAGCGCGCCCGATCCACGCCACCGGGGTAGCGCTGCAGCTCCGGCATCCGCGCATCCGGCATGGCCTGGCGCGCACTCTGTAGGTCGAGCAGCAGCGGCACAATAGGATGGGCGTAGGGCGAGCAGGACAGCTCGACCCGCCCCGCCTCGGCCAGGCGGCGGTAGCGCTGAGCGACGCCCGAGACCTGCTCGCCGATCACCTCGACCAGCCGTCGTCGGTCCTCCGCATCGAACCCCCGCGCCTTCTTCTCCAGGGAATGGACCCGCATGTCGTTGTCGCGGACACTCTCCCCCATCCAGCTCAGGTGGTACCAGACCAGCAGATCGGCAAGAAACTGATCGCTGATGTAGCCATCCGTGTCCTCATGGGCGACCAGCCAGCGGGCCAGCTCCACGAGCTTCCCGGAACGGCTTGAAGGGATTGATCAGATGCTCCTGGTTGGCCCGCAGGCAGGCCTTCAGCAGGAACCGCCTGGTGGGCCCGTCCAGCGGCAGGCCTGGCCCGGCAACGGCCGCGAGAAAGGGGTCGCGGATGATGCGCCCGTTGTACAGCCAGGCAGTGATCTGCCGGGAGTAGTCGGCCAGCTGTTCGAGCAGTACCGGCGCAAAATTGACCACCGCCCGCGCCTCCGGGGCCTCCTCCAGGTGGTACGCCATGTCGGAATAGTCCTTGACCGCATGCAGATACACCCAAGGCAGCTTGTAGTCGCTGTCGTCCGGCCCGCGGTAATCGGGCTGGTGCATGTGCCAGCAGAGCACGACCTTGAGGCGGGTAGCCGCCTTATCGGACATAGTGTCGATCCTGTCCCAGCATGTCGGGGGTCACCAGCGCCACGCCGCCGGGGGTCACGTAGAACCGCTCGGCATCTGCGTCCGGATCTTCCCCGATGACGGTGCCCTCGGGGATCCGGCAGCCACGATCGATCACGGCCTTGCAGATCCGGCAGTTGCGCCCGATGTTGACGTCCGGCAGCGCCACGGAATCCTCCATGTACGAATAAGAATTGATCCGCACGTTGGAGAACAACAGGGAGTGGCGCACGATCGCGCCGGAGATGATACAGCCGCCGGAGACCATAGAGTCCACCGCCATGCCGCGCCTGTCATCGTCGTCGAACACGAATTTGGCCGGCGGCAGCTGCTCCTGATAGGTCCAGATCGGCCAGGCATCGTCATAGAGGTTCAGCGGTGGGGTCACCCCGATCAGCTCGAGATTGGCCTCCCAGAAGGCGTCCACCGTCCCCACGTCCCGCCAGTAGGCCTGGTGTCCGGTCTTGGCATCCCGAAACGGATAGGCCATGACCCGATAGCGCTCGATCACCTTCGGGATCAGGTCCTTGCCGAAGTCGTGGGTGGATGAGCTGGTATCGGCGTCCCTGATCAGCTGCTCGAACAGGAACCCCTTGTTGAAGACGTAAATGCCCATGGATGCGAGCGCCAGATTCGGCTGCCCCGGGATGGGCTCCGGGTGCTCGGGCTTCTCCTGGAACATGCGTACCCGGCTCTCCTCGTCGATCCCCATCACGCCGAATTCTCTGGCCTTCGCCAGGCTGACCTCGATGCACCCCACGGTCATGTCCGCGCCGGTTTCCACATGGTGCGCGATCATGGTGCCGTAGTCCATCTTGTAGATGTGATCCCCGGCCAGGACCAGCACATAGTCCGGGTCGTGATTGCGAATGATGTCGAGGTTCTGATAGACGGCATCGGCGGTCCCGGCGTACCAGTTGGACTCGATGCGCTGTTGGGCCGGAAGCAGCTCCACGAACTCGCCGAACTCGCCCCGCAGGAAGCCCCAGCCGCGCTGGATGTGCAGAATCAGGGAATGGGCCTTGTACTGGGTCAGCACGCCGATGCGCCGTATTCCCGAATTCATGCAGTTGGACAGCGGGAAATCGATGATCCGGAACTTGCCGGCGAAGGGCACGCCGGGCTTGGCACGCCACATGGTCAGGTGCTTGAGTCGCGAGCCGCGCCCACCCGCCAGGATAAGCGCCAGCGTGTTTCGGGTGAGACGGCTTACGAAACGCGGGTTCTGATCAGGGTTCATCCTGGAGGCTCCTCGACCGGGTTCTGCTGCTCGCACACCGCATCCAGGGAGCGGGGCGGGACCGGCCGTATGGTACCATCTCACTCACCGCGGTGTGGGATCATTCCATATCCGACCTGAGGCGGCAACTGTTGGCCCAGGTCATCTTAATTCTTTGTCTGCCGCACTCGCATGACCGCCTAGCCAGCCGGGAGAAACCATGCTGAATCAAGATCTTCGACGCATCTTGGAAGCCCGCCATCACGACCCCTTCTCGGTGCTGGGCCGCCATGTGGTGGGCGATCGGGCAACGCTGCACGCGCTACTGCCCGACGCCGCCGACGTGCGCATAGCCGGACCGGATCTGGCCATGCAACGGATCGAGGGCACCGACCTGTTCGTCTGGGAAGGCCCCGCCGCCGCGCTGCCCGAGCGCTACCGCCTGGTCTGGCACGACGCGCGGGGCCTGGAGTATGGCCGCTTCGACCCCTACTGCTTCCCGCCCCAGCTGGGCGACTTCGATCTGCACTTGTTCGGGGAAGGCGGGCACTGGAATGCCTATCGATTCCTGGGCGCCCACATCCACTGCGCCGACCAGATCGAGGGCGTGCTCTTTGCAGTCTGGGCCCCCAATGCCGAGCGGGTCAGCGTAGTCGGGGACTTCAACCGCTGGGACGGGCGCGTCTACCCGATGCGGGTGCGCGGCGGCTCGGGCATCTGGGAGATCTTTATCCCCGGCCTGACGCCGGGCTCGCTCTACAAGTATGAGATCCGCACCCACGCCGGCCAGGCGGGCCTCAAGTCCGACCCCTACGCCGCCCAGTACCAGCTGCGTCCGGACACCGCCGCCGTGGTCACGCCGCCCTCCTCCCACCGCTGGGGTGACCAGGACTGGTTGTCCCGCCGCGAGAATGCCGATTGGCAGCACCAGGCGATGTCGATCTACGAGGTGCATCTGGGCTCCTGGGCCCAGACCGACCAAGGGGGATTCCTCAACTATCGGGACATAGCCCACCGCCTGGCCGACCACGTGACCCAGGTGGGGTTCACTCACATCGAGCTGCTGCCGATCACCGAGCACCCCTTCGATGCCTCCTGGGGCTACCAGAGCACCGGCTACTTCGCCCCGACCAGCCGCTACGGCACGCCCGATGATTTCCGCTATTTCATGGATCATCTGCACCAGCGGGGCATAGGCGTAATCCTTGACTGGGTGCCCGCCCACTTCCCCCGTGACGCGCAAGCGCTGGCCCGCTTCGACGGCACCGCCCTGTATGAGCACGAGGACCCGCGGCGCGGCGAGCACCAGGACTGGGGCACCCTGATCTTCAACTACGGGCGCAACGAGGTGAAGAACTTCCTGCTGGCGAGCGCGGTATGCTGGCTGGAGGAGTTCCACATCGACGGACTGCGGGTCGATGCCGTGGCCTCCATGCTCTACCTGGACTATTCGCGCAACCCCGGGGAGTGGCTCCCCAACAAGTACGGCGGGCGCGAGAACCTGGAGGCGGTGGACTTTCTGCGCCACCTCAACCGGGTGACCCACGAGCAGTTCCCGGGCTCCCTGGTCATCGCCGAGGAGTCCACCGCCTGGCCCCAGGTGTCACGCCCCACCTGGCTGGGCGGACTCGGCTTCAGCATGAAATGGAACATGGGCTGGATGCACGACACCCTGTCGTACATGACCAAGGACGCGGTGTTCCGCCACTACCATCACGACCTGCTGACCTTCGGGCTGCTGTACGCGTTCACCGAGAACTTCGTGCTGCCGTTCTCCCACGACGAAGTGGTGCACGGCAAGCGCTCGATGATCGACAAGATGCCTGGCGATGCCTGGCAGAAGTTTGCCTCCCTGCGCCTGCTCTATACGTTCATGTTCACCTATCCGGGCAAGAAGCTGCTGTTCATGGGCAACGAATTCGCCCACGGCCGGGAATGGAGCGAGGCCCAGGCGCTCGACTGGTGGCTGCTGGAGCGCAGCGAGCACAGCACCATGCAGGCGCTGGTGCGCGAGCTCAATCGGCTCTATCGGTTGCTGCCGGCCCTGCATGAGCTCGATTTCGACTATCAGGGCTTCACCTGGATCGACTGCCACGACGCCAGCCAGTCGGTGCTGAGCTACCTGCGCACGGCCCGTGACGGCAGTCTCGCCGCCGTGGTCCTCAACTTCACGCCGGTGCCGCGACACAACTACCGAATCGGCGTGCCCAAACCGGGCTTCTACCGAGAGACGCTCAACTCGGATTCCGAGTACTACGGCGGATCCAACATGGGCAACGCCGGGGGCATGGCGGCCGAGCTGGTCCCGTGGATGGGGCAGGAGCAATCCATAGCGCTCACCCTGCCCCCGTTGTCGGGCACGGTCCTGACCTGGGAGCCCTGAGGGACGCCGGTCGGCAAGCCCGGCCGCCCCCTGGCCGATCGGCCAGGGGGCTGGCCTCCTACAGGGGGCTACGGCTTCGGCAAGAGGCCGTAGGTCGGGCTGCGAAGCTGCCCGAAGATCATCAATCGCGCAGATCCCGGCAACGCCCGATCAGGCCAGCGGTGGAGGCGTCGTGGCTGCCCCGCGCCTCGCCCTTGAGCTCGGGCAGGATGGCGGCGGCCAGCTCCTTGCCCAGCTCCACGCCCCACTGGTCGAAGGAATTGATCTGCCAGATCACCCCCTGGACGAAGATCTTGTGCTCGTAAAGAGCGATCAGAGCGCCCAGGGTAGCCGGGGTCAGCTGCTCCATCAGCAGGCTGTTGGTCGGGCGGTTGCCGGGGAACACCTTGTGGGGCAGAAGTGCTCTGAGCTGCTCGTCCCCAAGACCGGCCTGCACCAGCTCGGCACGCACCTCATCCTGCGTCTTACCGCGCATCAGCGCCTCGGGCTGGGCCAGGAAGTTGGCCAACAGCTTGAGGTGCTGGTCATCAAGCTCGTTGTGGCTGCGGGCCGAGGCGATGAAATCCGCAGGAATGAGCTGGGTACCCTGGTGGATCAGCTGGTAGAAGGCGTGCTGGCCATCCGTTCCGGCCGCTCCCCAGACCACCGGTCCGGTCTGGTAGTCGACCAGGCGCCCGTCGCGGGTCACCCGCTTGCCGTTGCTCTCCATATCGGCCTGCTGCAGATAGGCCGGCAGATATTGCAGGTACTGGTCGTACGGAAGCACCGCATGGGTGGCTGCACCGGCGAAGTCGCGATACCAGATCCCCAGCAACGCCAGGATCACCGGCATGCTCCCGGCGGGCTCGGCGCTACGGAAGTGCTCATCCATGGCGTGCGCACCGGCCAGCAGCGCCTCGAAGCCGTCCATGCCGACGGCCAGCGCGATGGGCAGGCCGATGGCCGACCACAGGGAATAACGCCCGCCGACCCAGTCCCAGAAGCCAAACATGTGATCGGTGTCGATACCGAAGGCGCGGACCCGCTCGGCAGCGGTTGAGACCGCGACGAAGTGGCGCTCCACCGCACCTTCGTCACCGAGCGCCGCCACGATCCAGTGTCGCGCCGCCCGCGCGTTGGTCAGGGTCTCCAGCGTCGTGAAGGTCTTGGATGCGACCACGAACAGCGTCCTATGCGGGTCCAGGCTCTTGAGCGTCTCCTGCAGGTGGGACGGGTCGACGTTGGAGACAAAATGCACCCGCAGCCTCTGAGATTGGTAAGGTAGCAAGGCCTCGCAGACCATCAGGGGCCCCAGGTTCGAGCCGCCGATCCCGATGTTCACCACGTCGCTGATCGCCTCACCGGTATAACCGCGCCATTGACCCGAGCGCACGCGCTCGGAGAACACCCGCATGCGCTGCAGCACGGCCCGCACCTCCGGCATGACGTCCTGGCCGTCGACCAGGATCGACCGATGGGCGCGATTGCGCAGGGCCACGTGCAGCACCGAGCGGTGCTCGGTGACGTTGATCCGTTCTCCCGCGAACATACGCCGCGTCCAGCCCCGCACGTCGGCCGCCTCGGCCAGGGCCAGCAGCAGCTCGTGGGTATGTCGGTTGATCCGGTTCTTGGAATAATCGAGCAGAATACCGCAGGCCTCGAGAGTAAAGCGCTCGTAGCGCCCCTGATCCTGGGTGAACAGGTCGCGCATCTGAAGCGGCTCGATCTCGCGCCAATGTGCGGCGAGATCCTGCCAAACCCTGAGCTCGGTGAGCGGAGTCATCGTTCGATTCGAAAACAGTCTTGTGGTTACTCGTCGACGCGATTGCGCCAGACCTGGTCCTCGCGGTCGAACAGCCGCTCGCTCTCCCGAGGACCCCAGCTGCCGGCCGTATAGGTCTGGATGAACTCGCGCTCGGTGGCCCAGACCTTGAGCACGGGGTCGACCGCGCGCCAGGCCCAGTTGACCTCGTCGTAGCGCAAGAACAGCGAGTGATCGCCTTCGATCACGTCGAGGATCAGCGCCTCGTAGGCATCGATCTGGGTCTCCTTGAGGCTGCACTGGCCCGCGTCCAGGCGCGCGGTACGGGTGCGCATCTCCAGACCCGCCTGCTTGACCTGAAGCTCCACGCGCAGGCACTCATCGGGCTGGATCTTAAGCATGATCCAGTTGGGGCTCAACTTCTCTATCGGAGTGTCGCGGAACAGCTGCTGGGGCGGGTGCTTGAAACGGATCGCGATGAGCGAGGTGTTCTCCGCCAGGCGCTTGCCCGTGCGCAGGTAGAACGGGACATTACGCCAGCGCCAGTTGTCGATGTAGAGCTTGACCGCGGCGTAGGTCTCGGTGGTGCTGTCCGGCGATACCCCGATCTCCTCAAGATAGCCCGGCAGCGGCTCTCCGTCGTGGCGCGAGGCCGAATACTGGGCGCGCATCGCCTGGGCATGCACCGCGGACTTGGGGATCGGGCGGATCGAGCGCAGCACCTTCACCTTCTCATCGCGCAGCGACTCGGCATCCAGATTGGCCGGTGGCTCCATGGCCACCAGGGTCAGCATCTGCAGCAGGTGGCTCTGGATCATGTCACGCAAGGCGCCCACGCCTTCGTAATATCCCGAGCGTCCTTCGATACCCCGGATCTCGGAGTGGGTGATCTGCACCTCGTCGATGTAGTTGCGGTTCCACAAGGGCTCGAGCATCAGGTTGGCAAAACGGAACACCAGCACATTCTGCACCATGCTCTTGCCCAGGTAGTGATCGATCCGGAATATCTGCTCTTCGCTGAAATGGCGGTGCAGCGCCTGGTCCAGGATCTGCGCGCTCTCCAGGTCATAGCCGAAGGGCTTCTCGACGACGATGCGCGACCAGCCCCTGGACTGGGCATTCAGCCCGGCCTCGGCGAGGCGGTTGGCTACCGGCGAGTAATGATCCGGTCCGATCGCCATGTAGAAGACCCGATTGGCGGGCAGCTCCGGCGCCTCCAGACGCGCCGCCAGGCTCGCGAACCCGTCCCGGCTGTCCAGATCTCCCCGGTGGAATGCGAGCCGCCCCCCGAGCCGGTCGGCGATCCCGGCGTCCAGACCCTCGCGGGCGCGGCCCTCGATATCCCCCCTCACCCGGCGGCGCCACTCCTCGTCGGACCAGTCCCGACGGCCGAAGCCCAGAATCCTGGTCTGCGGATGCAGCCGCCCGGCGGCCTCAAGATGGTAGAGGGCCGGCAACAGCTTGCTGACCGCCAGATTGCCGGTCGAGCCGAAGATGACCAGAGTGCATGGCTCCAGCATGAATGAAGACTCCTTGGGACCCCGCGCCGGGCGGGAGCCAAACAATGGCTGACGGGCGATAAACCGGCCTCACTGCGGTCGATTCCGGCCCCGCAGATCGGATAGAGTATACCAATCCGTCCACCCATCCGGTGAAGCTTCCCATGCAGCAGGAGACCCAAGCGCCGGCCACATCGAGGACCGGACGCAAGATTCTTTTCGCCACCAGCGAGGCCCAGCCCTTGATCAAGACCGGCGGGCTGGCGGACGTGGCGGGGAGTCTCCCGCAGGCGCTGCGCGGGCTGGGTCACGACGTACGCCTGGTGCTGCCGGCCTATCCCGAGGCGGTCGAGCGAGCGCGCCAGGTCGAGAAGATCGCCGACCTGCACATCCGCGAGTACCGCGCACACTGCAGCGTGCTCGCCGCGACCTTGGGCCCCGAGCATCTGCCGGTCTACCTGCTGCATGCCCCGGGGGTCTTCGATCGCGCCGGCAACCCGTATGTGGGCCACGACGGCCACGACTGGCCCGACAATCCGTTCCGCTTCACCCTGTTCAGCAAGGCCGTCTTGGCGCTGGCGAGGGACCGCCTGGGCCTGGGCTGGACACCGGACCTGGTGCACGCCAACGATTGGCAGACCGGGCTGGTCCCGGCGCTGCTCGCGCTCGAGCCCGAACGGCCCGCTACGGTATTCACGATCCACAATCTGGCCTACCAGGGAGTCTACGACCGCTACACCTTCGACGGACTGGGGCTACCCCGCCAGCTCTGGTCGGTGAACGGGATGGAGTTCCACGACCACGTCTCGTTCATCAAGGGCGGCATCTCCTTCGCCGACTGGGTGACCACCGTGAGCCCCACCTATGCCCACGAGATCTGCTCTGCCGCGCTCGGCTACGGACTGCAGGGCCTGCTGCAACACCGCGGCAAACGGCTCGCCGGCATCCTCAACGGCATCGACTATGTCGAGTGGGACCCCGCCGCCGATCCGGCGCTGGTGCAGCCCTACGATGCAAAGCGCTTCGAGCTCAAGGCACATAACCGGGCCGCCTTGCAGCGCGATCTGGGGCTGCCCGAGCGCGAGGACGCACTGGTGTTGGGCTACGTGGGCAGGCTGGTGGAGCAGAAAGGGGTCGACCTGATCCTCAGCATCCTGCCCCGTTTGCTGGCCCAGGAGCGGGTCCAACTGGTGATGCTCGGCAGCGGACACGCCGGCCTGGAGCACGGCCTGCGCGAAGCGGCGCGAAGCCACCCCGGGCGAGTCGCCACCTACGTCGGCTACGACGAGCGACTGTCCCACCGCATCGAGGCCGGGAGCGACTGCTTTCTGATGCCTTCGCGCTTCGAGCCCTGCGGACTGAACCAGCTCTACAGCCTGCGCTACGGCACCGTGCCCATCGTGCACCGCACCGGCGGGCTGGCCGACACCGTGGTGGACGCCAGCCCCAGGAACCTGCTGCGCGGCACCGCCACCGGCTTCGTCTTCGACCATGCCGATGCCGACGGTCTCTGGTATGCGGTGGACCGCGCCCTCGAGCTGGCTACCCGGCCCCCGGCCTGGTGGCGCAAGCTGGCGGTCACCGGCATGGCACAGGATTTCAGCTGGACCTCCAGTGCCCGTCAATATGCGGAGCTCTACGAACGAGCGATCGCCGATCCGATCCCCAACCCCCTGCGCTGAAGCCTTGCGCCCCGTCGACGAGCATCCGAGCGTGGAACAGGATTCCTTCACCGCCCAGTGCCTGGCCAAGGATCGGGACCTGCGCTCCCGGGTCAAGCTGCTCGGCTCCCTGTTGGGCAACGTGATACGCAGCCAGGCGGGGGCGGATGTGCTGCGGGTGGTCGAACGCCTGCGCAAGGGCTTCATCGCCCTGCGCGACCAGGAGGACCCGGCCCAGCGCCGCCGTCTGCTGAGCCTGATCGGCGCGCTCTCTCCGGAGGCGGTCACCCACGTGGTGCGCGCCTTCACCACCTATTTCCAGGTCGTCAACATCGCCGAGGAGTCCTTCCATCATCGCCAGCGCCACCGCCTGATGAGCACCGGCAACCCGCTCTGGCCCGGCTCCTTCGACCACAGCCTGCGGGCGCTCAGGGCCCGGGGCGTCACGCCCGAAGAACTGCAGCAACTGCTCGAGTCCATGGTCTACTATCCGGTGTTCACGGCCCATCCGACCGAAGCCAAACGCCGCGCCATCATGTACCGGCTGCGGCGCATCTTTCTCGCCAGCGAGGAGCTCGACCAGCGCGAGATCAGCGCCGAGGAGCGCCGCCGCCTGGTCGATGACATCCAGGCCGAGATCCAGATCCTGTGGAAGACCAACGAGGTCCGCCCGCACCGCCCCGAGGTGCGCGACGAGATCCGCAACGGACTCTACTACTTCCACTCCTGTTTGTTCGAGGCGGTGCCCATGATGCATCGCCGCCTGGAGCAGGCCATCGCGCGCAGCTATGGCGATGAGCCGGACTACGACTGCATCCGCGTCCCGGCGCTGCTGCGCTTCGGCTCCTGGATCGGTGGCGACCGGGACGGCCATCCCTACGTCACGCCCGAGGTCACCGAGCGTGCCGTGCGGATGCACCAGCAGACCATTCTTACCGAATACCTGGCTCGGATCGATCGCCTGATCAGCAGCCTCACCTACTCGCGCCTGTTCGCCCCGCCCTCCCCGGCCTTCGAGCAGAGCCTGGCCCGGGATCTCGACAGCTGCACCCAGCTGTGTGAGCGCCAGCCCAACCGCTTCGCCGAGGAGCCTTACCGGCTCAAGCTCTACATCATGCGCCACCGGGTGGAGGAGAATCTGGCGCGCGTCAATGCGCTCATCGAGGGCGAGCAGCCCCCGCCCGAGAAGATCGGCTACGCACAGGACCGGGATCTGCTCACCGACCTGTATCTGATCCGCGACTCCCTGATCAGCCACGGTGACCGCCAGGTGGCCGAGAGCGAGCTCCAGGACCTGATCCGGGTCGCCGAGACCTTCGGTTTCTTCCTCGCGCACCTTGACCTGCGCCAGGAGTCCGCGGTGCATTCCGCGGCCGTGGCCGAGATCTTCGGGCAGCTGGCGGGCGCCCCGGACTACCAGACGCTGGCCGAGGCCCAACGCATGGAATGGCTCAGCCGGCTGATCCAGGAAGGACTACCGGGCTTCGACCGGGCCGGGCTCAGCGAGCCCACGCACCAGACCTTGGAGGTCTTTGAAGTGATGGCCCGGCTGAGCCGGGAGATCAGCCCGCGGGCGTTCGGCAGCTACGTCATCTCCATGACCCATGCCGCCAGCCATGTCTTGGAGGTTATGCTCCTGGGCAGCCTCGCGGGCCTTGCCGGGCACACCCCGACGGGCTGGCATTGCGAGCTGCGGGTCTCGCCCCTGTTCGAGACCATCGAGGATCTGGCGCACATCGATGGGGTGGTCGAGAGCCTGCTCGACAACCCCGTCTACCGCGCCCTGCTCACCGCCTCGGGCAATCTGCAGGAGGTGATGCTCGGCTATTCGGATTCGGCCAAGGACGGGGGCATACTGGCCTCGACCTGGAACCTCTACGAGGCCCAGAAGAAGATCATCCGGCTGACCCAGGCGCGCGGGGTGGCCTGCCGGCTGTTCCACGGCCGGGGGGGCACAGTGGGCCGGGGCGGCGGCCCCACCCATGACTCCATCCTCGCCCAGCCCGTCGGCACCGTCCACGGACAGATCAAGCTCACCGAGCAGGGCGAGGTGCTGTCCTACAAGTACAGCAACCCCGAGACCGCCCTTTTCGAGCTGACCATGGGCGTCACCGGCCTGCTCAAGGCGAGCCTGGGCATAGTGCGCGAGCCGGAGCGGGAGCGGCGCGATTACCTGGGCACCCTCGATGAGCTCGCTTGCATCGGCGAGCGCCATTTTCGCGATCTCACCGACCGGACCGACGGCTTTCTCGACTATTTCTACGAGGCCACGCCGGTGAACGAGATCGCGTTGATGAACATCGGCTCGCGGCCCTCTCACCGCAACCAGCGCGACCGCTCCAAGGCCTCGGTGCGCGCCATCGCCTGGGTGTTCGGCTGGGCCCAGTCGCGCCACACCCTGCCCGCCTGGTACGGGGTGGGCACGGCCCTGGAGCAATGGCGCCACACCGAGCCCCAGCGGCTCGCTCAGATGCAGCGCATGTATCACGAGTGGCCGTTCTTTCGCAGCCTGCTGAGCAACGTGCAGATGTCGCTGGCCAAGGCCAACATGGACACGGCCCGGGAATATGCCGAGCTGTGCCGCGACCAGCCGGCCGCCATGCGGATCTACAACCGCATCCGCGAGGAATTCCTGCGCACGCGGCGCCAGATCATGGAGATCGCCGGGGTCCAGGGGCTGCTTGAGGAGACTCCGACCCTGAGGCTCTCGATCGTTCGTCGCAGCCCCTATCTGGACCCCCTCAACCATCTGCAGCTGGTGCTGCTGCGCCGCTACCGCAACGCGAGTCTCAGCGAGCAGGAGCGCGTCCAGTGGCTCTCGCCGCTGCTGCGGACCATCAACGCCATCTCTGCGGGGATGCGAAACACCGGCTGAGGTCCGCCCGACAGGAAGCCGGGGGCTCAGGCTGCCTGGGTGGGGATCTGCTGACCGGTGCGAATGATGTGATTGTGCTCGTCCAGATACACCAAGCGGGGGCGAAACACCCGGGCTTCGGCGGCGTCCAGTCCCGTATAGGCGCAGATGATCACCCGGTCCCCCGGCTTCGCCCGATGCGCCGCCGCCCCGTTCACCGAGATGACCCGGGAGCCGCGCTCGGCCTCAATCGCGTAGGTCGTGAGGCGCTCGCCGTTGGTGACGTTGTAGATCTGGATCTGCTCATAGGGCAGGATCCCCGCTGCCTCCAGCAGATTCACGTCGATGGCACACGAGCCCTCGTACTCCACCTCTGCGTGGGTCACACAGGCGCGGTGGAGCTTACACTTCAAAACGGTCAACTGCATGCCGTACCACCCCCAGTCAGTTGAGCCGTGTATTATGGCCTTTCGGGCAGAGCCCATCAATCCGACCAGCCTCAGTGCGGGTCCAGGGCCTGGATGTTCCCGAACCGGCGGATCCAGGACTCGACCTGGTTTCCCGTAGTCACCAGGCGCTTGACAGCCAGCTCGGCGAGCGACTCTTTCTCGTAGCTGCCGTAGACCACGGCGTACCAAAGCTCGTCCTTGCGATTGAAGCTGTAGACCGCCGTCACATCGCCACCGTTGAACCCCAGCAGGAACTGCTTGACCGACTCCGGGGCCCGGGCGGCGAACAGTTGCACCGTATAGCGTGTCGGCGGTTGCGCCTTGATCCAAGAGGCATCGCGCACCGCCTGGAGGGCCTCGGCCGCCTGGCTCGGGTCGAGCCCCAGGCCCAGAGGAGAGCCGGGGGCCACCGCGATGTTCGGCTGCGCCGGTGTGCTGTTGCCGGCCGCCTGGACCTGGGCCAGACGGTTGCGGTCGCCCTCAAGCTGGACCAGCCCCTGTTGGGCCCCAGCGCTCCCTCGCTCGGCCGCCGCCTGGTAAAGCTTCTGGGCGCGGTCCAGGTCCATGGTGACACCCTCCCCGGTGTGGTAGAGGCGCGCCAGGCTGAGCAGCGACGAGGCATCCCCTTGCAGCGCAGCCTTCTCCCACCAGGCGACGGCCCGACCCAGGTCCCGCGGCACCCCCTCGCCCTGGTAGTAGGTCAGGCCCAGGCGGTATTGGGCCTCCACGACCCCAGCATTAGCCGCCCGGGTCAGCCAGAATACGGCGCGCACCGGGTTCGCATCCACCCCCTTGCCTTCGGCGAACAGGGTGCCCACCAGCAGCTGCGCCTGGGCGTCGTCCGCCTCGGCCAGGGGCCGCCAGAGCGCATAGGCCTTGGCGTAGTCGCCCAGCTGGTAGGCGCCGTAGCCGTCTTCGAGCGGGCCCGCAGCGGCGAGGCCCGCCACCGCGATCAGGCCAGCGGCCGCCACAGCACGCCATCGCAACAGCGCTCTGCGCAGCGGGACCCCGTCGCGCGCGGGCCCGACCCATAAACGGCATCTGCAGACGTGCGACAGGAGGGGCTGCATACTTGGGAGGATGGATCTCATGGTCTCGGACGAGGGATGCCGCGGGGTGACCAGGCCGCTCTGCGAGGCCGGCGCCGCGGGGCAAAGTAACCGTCGCGGATTTTACTCCGCGGCGCCGAGGCTGTCTAAAGGCCCCACGCGCAGGTTGTCGATCAGCCGGGCGCGACCCAGGTAGGCGGCGCCCAGCACCACCAGATCGCTATCGCCCTGGGCGGCCGGCACCAGATCGATCACCCGCCGGATGCTCAGGTAGTCCGGCCTGAGGCCGGCTCCCTGAAGTCGCTCGCTCGCCTCGCGCTCCAGCTGCGTGAAGTCGCGCCGCCCACCCCGCAGGGCCGCGGCAGCCTCCCGGAGCGTGCGATAAAGCGCCGGCGCCCGGCGGCGCTGCTGCTCGCTCAGGTAACCGTTACGAGAGCTCAGGGCCAGCCCGTCGTCGTCTCGCACCGTGGGCACCCCCAGGATCTGCACCGGCATGGCCAGATCCTCAACCATGCGGCGCAGGATCAGAATCTGCTGAAAATCCTTCTCGCCAAATACGCCGAAGTCCGGCTGCACCATGTTGAACAGCTTGCACACCACCGTCGCCACGCCGACGAAGTGCCCGGGACGGGACGCCCCACAGAGGATATCCGAGAGTCCGGGCACCTCCACGCGGGTCTGCTCGGGCGTGGGCCGGGGGTAGATTTCCGCCACGCCCGGTGTGAACAGCAGTTGCGCGCCCTCGGCCTTCAGCAAGGCCTGGTCCTGCTCAAGGGTGCGCGGATAGGCATCGAAGTCCTCCCCCTCGCCAAACTGCAGGGGATTCACGAAGATGCTCACCACCACCCGATCCGCCAGCCCGTGGGCCCGGCGCACCAGCTCCAGGTGTCCGCGGTGCAGGTTGCCCATGGTGGGCACCAAGGCCACGGCAAGCTGGTCACGACGCCAGCGTCCGACCCGGTGCCTGAGCTCCGCGACGGTGCCGACCCGCATCATTGGAAGCAATGCTCCGGACCGGGAAAGCGCCCCTGGCGCACGGCCGCGACATAGGCCTCGACCGCGCCCTGGATCGAATCCCGGCCGCGGTGGAAGTCCGCGGCGAAGCGCGGCAGGGGCTCGGGGGTAATGCCGAGAATGTCGTAAAGCACCAGCACCTGTCCGTCGCAGTCCGGGCCGGCACCGATTCCGACCACCGGAATGCGGACGGCGCGCGCGATCGCCGCGCCCAGGGCGCTTGGGACGCATTCGAGCACCAGCAGCTGAGCCCCGGCCGCCTCCAGGGCCCCGGCATCGGCGACCATGCCCTCGGCGGCGCGCAGCTCGCGCCCCTGTACCCGGTAGCCGCCCAGGCGGTGCACGGACTGGGGCTGCAGTCCCAGATGTGCGCACACCGGCACCCCCTGGCCGGTGAGCCGCTGCACGGTCTCCAGCTGGGTGGCCCCGCCCTCGAGCTTGACCATGTAGGCACCGCCCTCCTTCATCAGGCGAGAGGCGGTGTGCAGCGCCAGCTCCGGACCGCTGTAGCTCATGAAAGGCATGTCCGCCACAAGAAAGGCCCTGCGCCGGGCGCGGGCCACCTGCGCGGTGTGATAGACGATGTCGTCCACGGTCACCGGCAGGGTGCTGTCGTGGCCCTGGATCACCATCCCGAGGGAGTCGCCCACCAGCAGCACGTCGACGCCGCCGGCCTCGACCACGCGGGCAAAGCCGGCGTCGTAGCAGGTCAGCATCGCGATCTTCTCGCCCTGCGCCTTCATACGCTGCAGGGTGCTGATGGTCACCTGGGTCATGGGCTCACCGGCCAAGGAAACGGCGGTCATTGTTCCAGAAGGCACCGGGGGACGCCAGCCGAGGCGCCGGCCCGGAGCAATTACGCCAGGCGCTCCACGCCGTGCGAGCCCACCCCGTCGCGCAGCACGCGGACCTCACCCCGGCCGGGGATCAGCAGCTGTGGCGCGATCTCCGCCAGGGGATGGAGCACGAAGGCGCGCCGATGCAACCCGGGGTGAGGCACGCGCAGGCGCTCGGTGACGATGCGCAGGTCGTCGTAGAGCAGTATGTCGAGGTCCAGGGTCCGCGGCCCCCAACGCTCCCGGCCCCTCACCCGTCCCTGATCGGCCTCCAAGGCCTGCAGGGCCACGAGCAGGGCCTCCGGCGCCAGGCCGGTCTCAAGCAGCGCCACGGCATTGATGTATTCCGGCTGGTCGGGGGGACCCAGGGGGCGGGTCCGATACAGCGAAGAACGGCGCACGCACCGCGTCTGCTCGATCCGATCGAGGGCGTCCAGGGCCCGGCCCACCCGGTCGACAGGCCCGTCGAGATTGCTGCCCACCCCGACGTACGCCCGATGGACGCCCGCGCCCACCGGGTCGGTCATTGGGCCGGGGACACGGGGGGTCTTGCCGGGCTCCGCCGGCGCCGGCGCCGTTTCCGGGGCGCACCCTCTGGGCGTACGGAGCGTGCCCGCTCCGCCTCCCCGAGCCCCTGCAGCTCGCTCCACCAGTCCGCCAGATCCTGCGGCACCTCACCCGCCTGGGCCCGCAGCAGCAGGAAATCGTAAGCGGCACGAAAACGCGGGTGGCTCAGCAGACGCAACGGCCGCTTGCCGGTGCGTTGCTCGAAGCGCGGCTGAAGCTGCCAGATCTCGCCCATCGGCAGGGCATAGCGCTTGGGGATGACCACGCGCTGGGCCTGCCGGGCCAGCACCTCGCTGCCCGCCTGCTGGAAGGCGGTATGGGCATGCTCCGCGGAGCCCTCGGCGATCAGGTGCTCGGCGCGCAGGCGCACCGGCTCCCACAGCAGCACGGCAAACAGGAACGCCGGGGTCACGGGCTTGCCCTCGCTGACCCGGGCGTCGGTGTTCTCCAGCCCGTGGTAGACGAGTGTGATCGGAAAGGCGTTCTCCTCGCGGGCCAGGCTCGCCTCGGTCTCCGGGAACAGCTTGCCGAACAGGTTGTAATGACGCAGCTTCTCGAACGCCTCCACCCCCGTCCCCGCCAGGAATAGCTTGATGATCTCGTCGAACAGGCGCGCCGGCGGCACCGCCGCGAGCAGATCTCCCAGGGTGAGCAGGGGCGCCTCGCACTCGGGATCGATCCTGAAACCGAGCTTGGCGGCGAAGCGTACGGCCCGCAGCATGCGCACCGGGTCCTCCCGATAGCGCACCAGCGGGTCGCCCAGCATGCGCAGCACGCCCGCATTGAGGTCATCCATGCCCCCGGTGTAGTCGATGACCGAAAAATCCTCGATGTTGTAGTAGAGGGCATTGACAGTGAAGTCTCGGCGCAGCGCATCCTGCTCGATGGTGCCGTAGACGTTGTCGCGCACGATCATGCCGTTGTCGAGCTCGTGGTCGTCGGACTCCTCGGCGTTGTTTACCCCGCGGAAGGTCGCGACCTCGATGATCTCGGGCCCGAAGTGTACGTGGGCGAGACGGAAGCGTCGCCCGATCAGCCGGCAATTGCGAAACACCCGACGCACGTCCTCGGGCCGGGCGTCGGTGGCCACGTCGAAATCCTTGGGCTCGCGCCCGAGCAGCAGGTCCCGCACACCACCGCCCACCAGGTGCGCCTGATAGCCCGCGGCTCTCAGCCGATAAAGAACCTTGAGCGCGTGCTCGCTGATGTTGGCCCGGGAGATGATGTGGTCCGGGCGCGCGATAATGGTCGGACTGGCGATGTTCTTACATCCTGCCTGGCTGGCGTCTCAGGAGGGCGTCCCGCGCCAGCGGCACGCCGCCCCTCTGGAAGCGATCTGCATGGGCATCCTCGGGGAGCCGGAGCGCGAGCCCCGAAAACCGTCGCGTATCATACAACGCCCGGGCCTCGGACCGTAGAGCGGCGTCGGCCCGCCCACCCCTGGAGCCGGGCCCAGCCATAGGTGATCGAGGCCGGGGCCGCACCGGCCGATGGCTGGACGCAGCGGCCAGCGGCGGCGGCGCGACCGATTTAGGCGCGCTCCTCGCTTACCCGCCTGCGCCCGTACATTACCTCGAACGTGGGGCTCAGATACTGCTCGTCCAGGAAGCCGCCTTCGACGCACAGCTTCTTGGTGTCCACGAACTGCAGATCGAAGAGCTCGCTGTCGAGGCTCGAGTAGATAGAGCGGCTGCCAGCAGGTCATGACCTGCCAGGGCGAGTCCCGGAACGAGAAGACACCGCGAGTATAGCGATCGGCGCATTCGTACCATGCCTGACGCCAGGTGAGCCGGGCCACGTAGCGCCCGGTCCGGTCCGTAGTGAAGCTCTCGCTGGGGAACAGGAAGACCACCGCGCCGCCCTCGTGCAGGGCTCCAGCGACCTTGTGCAGCACCCGCTGTTGGTCCTGCTCGCTGTGGATGAAGTTATGGAGCCACGCCGCAGTGATCAGATCGTAGCGACGTCCCAGGGGGTGATCCAGAAAATCCCCGTGGTGAAACTCCACGGCCTTCAGCTGCGGGCTCGCCCTGGCCTTGTCGATCAACGCGGCGGAGAGATCTATCCCCTCCACGCGCTCGGCATAATTTATCAGGACCGCGGTGGAATCGCCGGCGCCGCAGGCGACATCCAAGGCCGCTCCCGCCCGCCTCGACCCGAGGACCGAGCGGATGCCCTGCTCGAAGCACCTGGTGACGAACGCGTAATAGCGCTCTGACAGTGCGCTGTCGGTCTTGTACTCGTCGTAGTCTGCCCAGGCATCGGCCATGGCCTTCCTCGCTCGTTGTCGCTCGTGGATCGGCGCGAGCGACGCCCCGGCTATGCCTCCAGCCGGGGCCGTCGATCCGGCCCACGAGAGCCGAGACCGCGGCGGCCTCGCTCAGGCACCCGGCAGCAGGCTCCTCGGGAAGACCGCCCCCCTGGCCTGAATTCCCGTGCGATGGGACTCCCGAGAACCGGCGACATTGAGCTCCCCCGAGCCTCGCCGCGCCTCAGCCCACCAGCAGTGCAGACCTCGCCAGGTTTCGCAGTGCCTGGTCGACCCCAGCCGCGATGACCCGCTGCGCCTCCTCCGGGTTGCTATCCAGCGCCTCCTTGTCGCGCAACGCCAGATCGCCGTCGCGCACCAGGGTCTTGGCGTGCTCGATAAGGGCGGCGCGGTCACGCGTGCCGTCGAGCAGGGGCGCCAACAGCCGGGCCACTGGGCCGATGGGAGTCTGCCGGTGGTACATGTTGACCACCCGGGTCTTTCCGGCCTTCACCTGATAGGCGGCGACCGGACTGATCCGGGGTCGGTCCGACACCTCGGCCGCGAACGGCGGCTGCCAGGTCCTGAGCTCCACAGCGCCCAGACCATAAATCGCCAGGATGTCCTGGGCCAGGGAGGCGCGCATGCCCTGGGTGTCGGAGAGCTTCCAGCGCACCGGGATCCGTTCCATCACCACCTCAAACAGCTCGGCGAAGGACAGCGCCTGGGGCTGGCGCTCGGCGAGCACCACCAGCGCCTCCTTGGTCACCGGGCGCCGCACCCTCACGGTGCCGCCCCGCAGGGTGCGGAAATGCACCACCGTCTGGGGGTCGTGATCGATCTGCGGGGTCATGGGCCGGGCGGCCGACCAGAGCAGCAGCGGCTCCATGATCTCCACGCTCCCAGCGCGGTCGATCTGCGCGTCCTGGTGGCACAGCAGGGTCTGGCGGAAGGTGCGGTTGCGCAGAAAGTCCATGTACTGCTCCATGCGCACCACATCCGAGCTGATGCGTGCAAGGGTCTGGCGCACCTGGGGGGACTGGACCCCGTGCATGAGCATGGCCCCGAATTCCGCCTCACCCAGGTATTGCAAATCATAGCGCGCAGCCTGGCCGATGAACTGGTGGAAATACATCGGCTCGTTGACGTCCTCCAGGTGCTCGTGGAACAGGTAGCTGTCGGCCTGGCGGCCGAGGACCGCCAGCTCCTGCCTGAGGTAGCGGGCATAGGGCTGGCCATCGCGCGGCAGCTGATCGGTCATGAACTTAAGCAAGGCCTTGGATTGGCCGATGCGCATCTGGGGCTCCTCGAACTGCTCGGAGTGATAGCGCATCATGTGGCGGATCATCTCGCGCATGTGCCAGCCGGGATAGGTGTTGTAGCTGACGTAAGCGATGCCGTTGGACGCCAGGCTGCGGGCGCTGATCTCGAGGATCCTGTCGCGCACTTCGGCGGGCACCCAGGAGAACACGCCGTGGCAGATCACGTAGTCGAATTTCCCCCAGGATTCGTCGACGTCGGCGATGTTGGCGTGCTCCAGGCGGATGTTCGTCAGGCCCGCCGCCTCGGCCGCCATGCGCCCTTCCTCGATCTGGCGCTTGGACAGGTCCACTCCCACCAGCTCACTGTCAGGCATCTGCAGGGCCATGGGGATGAGGTTGTAGCCCAGGCCGCAGCCCAGCTCGAGCACCCGACAGCGATCCACCGGCGCGGGTGACAGACCCGAGAGGCGCGCAATCGTGGCGAGACGGTCCGGATGCGTTTGCGGAAAGGCGTGCCCGGTATAGGGCACCAGGTCATAGCTGTAGGCGGGCTCGCCGTCCTCCCCCTGCTGCTGGGCCAAGGGCAGGGTGCTGTCCGCCATGGGCTCGGCGTTGACATCCCCCGGCGCCGTTTCATCCAGTCCGGCCCCGGCGCTCACCAGTCCGCCCTCCACCATCGCCTCCTCTTCGATGAGGATCTCGCTGTCAACCGTTTCCGTGTTTTCCTGCTCGCTCATTTTGCTCGCCATTGGGTTGATCACCTTGTGAAATGTTTGATGCGTCGGAGCCATGCCCGGCGGAGCGATCAAAAGACATCGAGATCCTTGCCCGAGACCACCGGGCCGTCATAGCCCGCGCGGATCTCGGCGATCAGCTCCTCCTCAGTCGCACCCCAGAACAGCTGATGGTGGACCACCAGCAGACCGGGTCGTGCCCTCGCGGCGATCTGCGCCAGCTCCCGGGTCGAGGTATGCATGTGCGAGTGGTAGCGTTGCCAACCGGGCGGACGCTGGGCGAAGCCCGCGGCCGAGTACACCTCATGCAGCAGCAGATCGCAGCCGCTGGCGTGCTCGACCACCGCCTCGACCGGCGCAGTGTCGCCGGAAATTACCACGGATCGGCCCGGCGTATCGAACCTGAATCCGAAGGCGGGCCAGTCGCCGTGCTCGACCGGGAAAGCCCTGACCTGCAGGCCGTCGACCCGGAGAGCCTCACCCGGGCCGATCTCATGGGCCCGGACCTGCCAGCCGGTCTCGTTGCAGGGCTCCAACCCCCGCAGGCGCTCGCGGATATCCGCCCGGTATGCCTCGATCAGGTGCTCCAGCATGGCCGCCGTCCCCACCGGCCCGAAAACCTCCAGCGGCGCGGCACGCCCAAGCGTCCAGGGCGAAAGCATCAGGTCCGGCAGCCCCGCCGTATGATCCGAGTGCAGGTGGGTGAGGAACAGGTGGCGCAGCCGGCGCGGCGCCAGCGGCCCCACACCCCTGAGCGCCGCCGCCGCAGCGCGGCGCACCACGCCCGGGCCGCAGTCCACCAGATAGGCGTCCTCTCCGACCACCACTGCGGAGGCAGGCCCCGCGCGGTCCGGATCGGCATTTGGGGTGCCGGTGCCCAGCAGCACCAGCCGCGCTCGATTCGACCCGCCCATGTCCGCTTGCTCCAGCGCCGTACCCTCGAGCGTGCTTGGCGGCCGGGAAATTCCGCCGCGCGCGCGGGCTATTCGAACGGGAAAACGCCCCGAAGGCAAGACTGGTCCTTGGCGGGGGCACGCGGCGGGTGCAGGGGCTCGCGGCCGGCTGGGCGAGCGGGAGAGTTTTTCCGACCCCGCCTTTGTGGCATAGTGCCCGCTTTGCTGCCCCCGCGCCCAACGAGAGAGATCGCCGGGCCGGAACCGCCACAAGCGCACAACCACCAGGGAAGCCACAGACCTTGCTCGACAAGAACCTGATCTGCGTCACCGGCCTGCCCAGAGCCGGCTCCACCCTGCTCTGTCAGCTGCTCGGCCTGCACCCCGAGATTTACAGTTCCGGGCACAGCTCGCCGCTGAACGAGGCGCTGCGCAACCTCCGGCACAGCATCAGCGACTCCACGTTCTTCGCCGCGCAGCTGGACCTGAACGCCGGACTGATGCACCAGCGCCTGCTCAGCGCCTTCCAGGGCTTCACCGCGGGCTGGTTCTCGGAGGCGCCCCAACAATGGGTGGTGGACAAGAACCGCGGCTGGCTGCGCACCATCGAGCTTGCCCGTCTGATCGATCCCAAGGTCCGGATGATCGTGTGCATCCGTGATCTGGGACAGATCTTCGGCTCGATAGAGGCGCAGCACCGCAACACCCTGTTGTTCGAATTTCCCGATCATCTCGACCCGGACACCCCCTCGACCCGGGCCAACCGGATCTTCGGTGACGGCGGGATCGTCGGCTGGCCGCTTCGATCCATAGAGGGCCTGCAGGACCTCCAGGGCGTGGATCTATACCCCCACCTTTACTACCTGGCCTTCGAAAAGCTGATGGAGGACCCGGTGGACGCCATGAACCGGATCTGGGACTGGCTGGGCCTTCCCCATGCCGAGTGGGACCCCAGCAACATTCCGGTGAAACCGGGCGAGTCCGATAGCCACTACCGGATGAAGTACCGCCACCAGACTTTCCCGAGCATCCGCAAGCCCGAGGTCCACCGCATCTCGCCCCGCATCGAGGCCAGCCTGGTGCAGAAGTTCCGCTGGTACTACCAGCAATTCTATCCGCACCTGCTGCCGCGGGCCGCGCCCCAGCCGGGCGTGGGGGCGCCGGCACTCGCCCAGAAAGGCCCGCCCCAGATTCCCTGAGGCGCGACCCACAGGGCCCCCCGGATCGCTAATCCGGCGATTGCCCGGCTATCCCGTGTCGGGCCATGGCCTGGCGAACCTCCGCCAGCAGTACCCGCACCAGATCCGGGTCCGCCGAGCGCGCTGCCTGCTGCATGTCGGACAGGCGTCCGGTGAGCGCCTGGTCATCGAGCCGGGCCGCGCAGACTCGCCTCAGCTGACCCGCGCGCTCATCCAGTCCCATGGCGCTGAGGACCCCCGGGGCGGAGAGAAACTCCCGGGCAGCCTTCTCCAAGCGATGAAACAGCTCTTGCAGATCGTCGCCAATCATGAACGCTTCCCCAAGTCGTTGCTCCGGACCTCGAAGTGTGGGGTCGGCGCGACCGTTTTCCAGATCCCGGGAATCTCCCGACTTTTGCTCTCTGTCGGAGCTTGATCTAATAGCGGCGCACTTGCAGAGCAGCCTCTCCGGATTTCCGGCCGGCCTGCCCCCAATACACCGAATCCAATGCCCATGAGGTCAAAGGAGATGGACGAGCCGACTTCCAGCATCCGCCCCAGCGCGCTTCCTGCCGTAGTCGGATCAGGACTGCGGGTCCTGCTCCGCGTGGTCTTCCTGCTGTTCGCCCTGCTCGTGGTCAACTCCGCCTATCTAGGTGGGATCAGTATCGCCGAATATATCGATCATCGGGTCCTGGAAGACCGGTTCTACCTCTCGATGTTCCTCGTGCACCTGGCGCTGGGCCTGGTGCTGGTCCTGCCGGTGCTGGTGTTCGGCATCCTGCACATGCGCCGGGCCTGGCGCCGCCCGAACCGTTATGCGGTGGGAGCAGGTCTGGGCGTCTACATCACCGCCGTGCTGCTGCTCGGCTCGGGTGTCCTGCTCACCCGGTTCGGATTCTTCGAGGTCAACGACCCCGGTGTCCGCAGCATCGCCTACTGGATGCATGTAATCACCCCGTTTCTGGTGGCCTGGCTGTTCGTGCTGCACCGCCTGGCGGGGCCGCGCATCCGCTGGCGGGTGGGCGGATATTGGGTGGCATTCTCCGGGGTGTTCGCCCTTGCCATGCTGGGCCTGCATCTGGTGACCCGCGCCGCGCCCGCCGCAGCCGAAGCCCGGCCGTTTCCGCCGGCCCTGGTCAAGACCACGGAAGGCACCCCTATCCCCGCATCCCATCTCATGCAGGACAAGGTGTGCGCCGAGTGTCATGGCGACATCGCGCACCAGCTCGCTCAGAGCGTCCATCGCTTCAGCTCGTTCAACAATCCGGCCTACCGCTTCAGCGTCGATGAGGCGCGGGCGGTATTTCTCAAGCGCGACGGTGACGTCAAGGCCAGCCGCTTCTGCGCCGGCTGCCACGACATGGTACCCCTGCTGAGCGGCGCCTTCGACAACCCCCGATACGACGCCGATACCGATCCGTCGGCGAGCGCCGGCATCACCTGCGTCGGCTGCCACGCCATAGATCGCATCAACAGCCCCCGTGGCAACGGCGACTATACCCTGCTCGACCCCCCGCGCTATCCGTTCGCGCTCAGCGACAATCCGGCGCTGCGCTCCATCAACCGCCTGCTCATCAAGGCCAAGCCCGAGCTCCACAAGGCGACCTTTCTCAAGCCATTGCACAAGAGTGCCGAATTCTGCTCCGTCTGCCACAAGGTCCACCTGCCCTATGAGCTGAACCACTACAAGTGGCTGCGCGGCCAGAACCACTATGACAGCTTCCTGCTGAGCGGGGTGTCGGGCCACAAGGTCGACAGCTTCTACTATCCCGACCGGGCGGCGCCCAACTGCGCCCATTGCCACATGCCGCTGACCGCCTCCGACGATCCGGCGGCGCGGCGCTACGACGGCAACACCGGGCCGAGCGTGCACAACCACCTGTTCGCGGGCGCCAACACCGCCGTTCCCGTGATGATGGGCCTCAAGGACACCGGCAACGACGCCCGCACCAAACGGCTGGAAGGGGCGGCGCGGGTGGATATCTTCGGCATCCGCGCCGGCGGGACCACCGACGGCGAGCTTCAGGCACCCCTGCGCCCCGCCCTGCCCGCCCTACAGCCCGGCCAGCGCTACCTGATCGAGGCCGTGGTGCGCACCCTCAAAGTCGGCCACCAGCTCACCCAGGGCACCATCGACTCCAACGAGCTCTGGCTCGACCTGGTGGTACGCGACGGTGACCGCATCATCGGGCGCAGCGGCGGCGCAGACGCCCGAGGGGAGATTGATCCCTGGTCCTATTTCGTCAACGGCTACATCCTTGATCGCAACGGCAACCGCATCGACCGACGTAATGCCCAGGACATCTTCGTCGCACTCTACAACCACCAGATCCCTCCGGGAGCCGCCGCGGTGGTCCACTACGCCCTGAGCGTGCCCGCGGACGCCAAAGGCCCGATCAGCATCGAGGCCCGCCTGCGGTATCGCAAGTTCGACGCCCGCTACCTCGGGCTCGTCGAAGGCAAGGCGTTCCGGCGCAACAATCTGCCGATCACCACCCTCGGCTCCGACCGGGTGACCCTGCCGCTGGCCGGCAGCACCGCCAAAGTCGCCGCCCAGACCCGGGATATCCCCTTGTGGCAGCGCTGGAACGATTACGGCATCGGACTGCTGCTGGAAGGCAACCAGGGCTCGGCCTCCAAAGGCGAGCTGCGCCAGGCCGAGGCCGCCTTCGCCCAGGTAGAAAAGCTCGGTCGGCCGGACGGGCCCCTGAATCTTGCCCGGGTGTACTACAAGGACGGACGCCTGGACCAGGCGGCGGCGGCGCTGCAGCGCGCCGCCACCTTCAAGCCTCCGGCCTATCCCTGGACCCTCGCCTGGCTCTCCGCCCAGGTCGAGCACCAGTACGGGAACCTGGATAGGGCGACCGAGCTCATGGAGGACCTGGCGGGCACGCGTTTCGTCGAGGCCCGGCGCCGCGGGTTCGACTTCTCCCAGGACTATCGCGTGCTGGACGAGCTGGGCAACACCCTGTTCGAGCGGGCCCGTCAGGAGCGCGCCCCGGGGCAGCGTGCGAAGCGCCTCGCGCTGCTGAGCGAGGCCCGGGACTGGTTCGACAAGGCCCTCGTTATAGATCCCGAAAACCTCCAGGCCCATTATGGCCTGTCCCTGGTGCTCACCGATCTGGGCGATCCGGACGGGGCCGCCCGCCACCGCGCGCTGCACGAGAAATACCGCCCCGACGACCTGGCCATCGAGCGCGCCGTGACCGCCAGTCGCAGCAGGGATCCGGCGGCCAATCATGCCGCCGAGCCGGTCACGGTTTACGACCTGCAGCGGCCAGGCACCTACGGACTGCCGTCGGAGCAGATCGGACCCGCCACCGCGCTGGCGTACACACGAAAGTGATAAAATAATTCAGAAAGTTATCTTAACATTATGAATAATAAAGAAACAAAAGACCAGCGCTCAGCGGGTGAAGCGGTCATCCGCAAGGCATTCGTCAGCTCCGCAGTGGGCATCATCATCCTCGCCAGCCTGGCCACGGTCGCCTGGGTCGCCTTACGCGCGCACCGCGCGCCGCCCCCACCGCCGGAGGCCCGGGTGCAAGCACCGAGCGTCCCGGCGCCGCAGCCCCCCGCCACGACCCCGCCGGCGGTGAAATTCACCGATATCACCGCTCAGGCCGGGATCGATTTCGTGCACGTCAACGGCGCCTACGGCGAGCGTCTGATGCCGGAGACCATCGGCAGTGGCGCCGCCTTCTTTGACTGCGACGGCGACGGCAGTGCGGACCTGTTCCTGGTCAACTCCAGCTACTGGCCAGGCCGGGACAAGGACAAGCCCGAGCCCCACCAGGCGCTCTACCACAATGACGGCAAGGGCCATTTCACCGACGTCACCGCCCAGAGCGGGCTCGCTATCAACCTGTACGGCATGGGCGTCGCCGTCGGCGACTACGACAGCGACGGGCGCGTCGACCTGTTCATTACCGCCCTGGGGCGCA
The DNA here is from genome assembly GCA_963711095.1 of uncultured Gammaproteobacteria bacterium. GTDB lineage: Bacteria > Pseudomonadota > Gammaproteobacteria > Chromatiales > Chromatiaceae > CAVQCX01. The sequence goes on from CAVQCX010000033.1 coordinate 102,325, forward strand.
ACCGGCTGTTCCACAATGAAGGGGACTGCCACTTCAAGGAGGTGACCGATATCGCGGGGGTGGGCGGGCGCGAGGATGCCTGGAGCACCGCGGCGGCCTTCATCGACTATGACAACGACGGCCGGCTGGACCTGTTCGTCGCCAACTACGTCAAGTGGTCGCCGAAGATCGATTTCGAGATCGATTTCCGGCTCACCGGTCTTGGCCGAGCCTATGGGGCGCCGAGCCACTTCGAGGGCAGCGACTCCTACCTGTATCATAACAACGGCGACGGCAGCTTCACCGACGTCACGCGCAGCGCCGGAATCAGCGTCACCGACGTGCACTCCGGCGGCCCGGTGGGCAAGGCACTGGGCGTCGCCCCTATCGACTATGACGGGGACGGCTGGATCGATCTGATCGTCGCCAACGATACGGTCCGCAACTTTCTCTTCCACAACCGCCGGGACGGCACCTTCGAAGAGACCGGCAGCTTCGACGGGATCGCCTATAACCGCGACGGCAAGGCCACCAGCGCCATGGGTATAGACGCCGCCCGATTCCGCAACGACGGCGGCCTGGGCGTCGCCATGGGCAACTTCGCCAACGAGATGACCTCCCTGTATGTCGCCGACCAGGGCGGCGGTCCATTCGCAGACGACGCCATCCTGGAGGGCATAGGCCCGGCCTCGCGGCTCGCCCTCACCTTCGGGGTCGTGTTCTTCGACTATGACCTGGACGGCCGTCTGGATCTGCTGCAGGCCGACGGGCACCTGGAGCCCGAGATCAACAAGGTCCAGCCCAGCCAGACCTACGCCCAGCCGGCGGAGCTGTTCTGGAACTGCGGAACGGCCTGCGGCGCCAGCTTCGTCAAGGTCGCGCAGGCCGGCGACCTCTACGAGCCCTTGGTCGGACGGGCCGTGGCTTATGCCGACATCGACGGCGACGGCGATCTGGACCTGGTGATCACCCAGAACGGAAGACGCCCGGTGCTGCTGCGCAACGACCAAGCCCTGGGACACCACTGGCTGCGGGTCCGACTGGTGGGCCACACGAGCAATCGCGACGCGATCGGCGCGCGCCTGACCCTCCGGGCCGGGGGCGTTACCCAGGAGCGGGTCGTCATGCCCACGCGGGGCTACCTCTCCCAGGTGGAGCTCCCGGTCACCTTCGGCCTCGGGCCGCTGGGCCGCGTCGACGCCCTGACCGTTCAATGGCCCGGCGGCGGAGCCCAGCAGGTGCCTGTGAGCCGTGTCGACACCCTGCTGGTCGTCGAGCAGCAGACCAAGGACTGAGCCATGAGTCGATCCAAGCCATTTCCGTGCACCGGGGCCCTGGCCATGGCCTGGCGGCCGATTCTGTTGCTCCTGCTCGGCGGGGCCGTCCTGGCAGGACTGACCCCCCGGGACGCCAGCGCCGACGCCCTCTCCGAGCCGCCCCAGGCCTGGGTCGGGCGCGTGCAGCCGGTCCCCGAGCCGGACATCCTGGGCGCCGATCCGGTCGCCCAGAAAACCCTTCGCGCCACCCGAGCCGAGGTGGCCGCCCGGATCAAGGACCCCGCGACCCAGCCCGAGCAGCTCGGCCGCGCCTTCGGCGACCTGGGTGCGCTCTACCACGTCTACGGTATCAATCGAGGCGCCCGGGACTGCTACGTCAACGCCATGGCCCTGGAGCCCGCCAACTTCCGCTGGCCCTACTACGCAGGCTACCTGGCACTGCGCTCGGGGCGCCTGGACGCCGCGCTGCAGACGTTTGCCAAAGCCGAGAAGCTCGATCCGACCTACGCCCCCCTGAAGCTGCGCAGAGCCGAGGCCTATCTTGAGCCTCGACCGGAGCCCGGAGGCCAAACCGCTGCTCGAGACCGCCGCGGAGCACCCTGGCCTCAAGGCCGCGGCGCTCTTCCACCTGGGCCAGATCGATCTGCTCGAGCGCGATCCCAAGGCCGCCGTCGCCCGCTTCCGGGAGGCACTGACGCTCGACCCCGCGGCCAGCCAGATCCACTATCCCCTGGCCCAGGCCCTGCGCGCCCTCGGGCAAGCCGACAAGGCACGCGCCGAGCTCGACAAGTATGGAACCACGGAGCCGCGGGTCGTCGATCCCATGATCGACCAGCTCAATGCACTGGAGAACGGCTCCCGGCCCCACTTCGTGGAGGCCATGGAAGCGATGCGCAACGGCGATTACGCCGGGGCGGTCGAGGCCTTCGCGCGGGGCCTGGCCCTTGAGCCCGGCAACCAGCAGGCGCGGGTGAGCTACGCCCGGGTGCTGTTCCTGAACGGCGATGCCGACGGCGCGCGCCGGGAGCTGCTCGAGGTCCTGAGCGAGAATCCCGCCCACCCCATGGCCAACTTCCTGGTGGCCTTGCTGTACGAGGCCGGCGGACAGCAGGATCTGGCCATGAAACGCTATCGGAAGATCCTGGCCAACAACCCCGATGAGGCCGGCGCCCAGTATTTCCTCGCCAATCTGCTGTTTCGCTCAGGGGACTATGCCCAAGCGGCCCAGCACTACCACGCGGCCTTCGCGGCAAGCCCGGACGCCGAGCCGGCCGGCCTGCTCTACCTGGTGGCGCAGAAGCGCAGCGGCGCGCCCGATCGGACCCTGCGCGACGAGATTGAGGCCATGCTCAAGGAGGATCCGAACCGAGAGCTGCTGCGCTATGCCCTGATCAGGCTGCTGGCGGCCAGCGAGGACCCTGCTGTGCGCGACGCGAAACAGGCCAAGGAGCAGGCGGACATCCTGACCGCGCATGCCCCGCCGACCCTTTCCAACCGCGAGGCGTCCGCCCTCGCTCGGGCGGCCATGGGCGAGACCCGGCAGGCCGCCGAGGACATGGGTCGGCTCATCGGCATGGCGCGTTGGGGCGGACAGTGGGAGCAGATCGAGCGCCTGAGGGCGGCCCAGACGCAGCTGCGAGCGGGCAGGCTTCCGGAGCCCGCCTGGCCGGACAAGGATCCCCTGTTCAGCCCCCAGCCGTTCGACCCCAAGGTCTCCTTCACCTACTACCCGGCATCCCGGGCCTATTGACCATCCGCACACCCGCCGCCGCGACCGATCGGAAACCCTGCGGGCAATAACCAAAACGGCGGCCCGAAGGCCGCCGTTTCCTCCCGAAGACCGCGCCTACTTGGTCTCGGAGGTCTTGGGCTTGGCGGGCTGTGCGGGCTGCGCGGGCTGCGCCCAGCCGTAGGGATAGCCCCAGCCGCCCCAGCCCGGGTAGCCACCGCCACCCCAGCCGCCGTACGGGTAGCCACCCCAACCGCCGCCGTACGGGTAGCCACCCCAGCCGCCGTACGGGTAGCCACCCCAGCCGCCCCAGCCCGGATAGCCGCCGCCATACCAGGGACCACCCCAGCCATAGCCCGGGCCGTACCAGGGGCCACCACCCCAACCGTCGCCCCAGCCGCTGCCCCACCAAGCATCCGCAGCGGTCATGCCACCGCCAAGAACTATGGCGGCGACCGCAAGGGAGATCTTTTTCATGTTGGCTCTCCTCGTGTTCACGTTTAGTTTAAGTTCCCGAAGCGTCGTCGAATGGCCTCGACGCTTGTAAGTTTAAGCAGGTTTTCGCGGGGATGTTATAGGGAAATCCCTGAGCGCAGCCAAACCGGGCGGCCGAGCGCTCCCGATCCTCCAAACCGGCGCATCGGCGAGCCGTAGCGAGTCCCTCGCCAGGCCGGCCGGAGATCAGACCACCAGACGCCGGCGCACCAGGACCACCGCGAGATAGAAGCCGAGCGCCGCGTAGCCGGCCAGCACCAGCAGGTGCAGCAGCGGGTGGGTCAGCTCGCCGCCCGCCACCAGCGGTCTGGCCAGGGCCACCGCATGGGTCAGCGGGAGCACCTGGACCAGCCCTTGGACCGCCTGGGGCAGGGAGGATATCGGGTAGAACACGCCCGAGAGAAGGAGCATCGGCGTGATCACCATGACCGTGTAGTAGTTGAAGAAGTCGTAGCCGGGCGAGAAGGCGCTCATGACGATCGCCGGCCCCGCGAAGCACAGCCCCGTGAGCAGGATCACGGGCAGCACCCAGAGTGCCTGCCAGCCTACAACCACCCCGAGCACGGCGGCAACCGACAGGATCGCGAGGCCGCTGAACAGCGCCTTGGTGGCGCACCAGATCATCTCGCCGGCGATGATGTCATCGACCTCCAGAGGCGTGGCCAGCAGCGCCTCGTAGGTGCGCTGCGGCTCCATGCGCGTATAGACCGAGTACATGCCCTCGAAGCTCGCGGTGGTCATGGCCGAGGACGCGATGATGCCCGAGGCCAGGAAGGCAAGATAGGGCATGTCGTCCATCTTGCCGACGAAAAAGCCCAACCCGTAGCCCAGCCCCAGCAGATAGAGGGCCGGCTCACCGAAGTTCATCATGATGGCCGGCCCGATCAACTTGCGCCAGACCAGCAGATTGCGGCGCCAGACCGCCAGGCAGCCCCGCCGAATTCTGGGAAATCGCCAGTCCATCAGTCCCTGAGCTCCGCCCGGTCAGCTTCAGAAACACGTCCTCCAGATCGGCCGGGCGGTGCAGGAAGGTCAGGCCCTGCTTGGCCCGAAGCTCCTGCAGCAGCCCGCTGGAGCTGCGCGTGTAGCAGTACAGGCTGTTGCCGAACCGCTCTACGCGGCAACCGGTGCGCTGCCCCAGCGCGGCGATGGCCGCATTGGTCACGCCGCGGATCTCGATCACCTCGGGCTCCACGTGACGCTCAATCAGCTCGCGCGGCGAGCCCTGATCCAGGATGCGTCCGTTGTCCATAACCACCAGCTCGTCGCAGAGCCGCTCGGCCTCCTCCATGTAGTGGGTGGTGAGGATGAGCGTCGTACCTCGATCCTTGAGGTCGGTGAGGCGCGACCAGATGACGTGGCGGGCCTGGGGGTCCAGCCCCGTGGTCGGCTCGTCGAGCACCACCAGCTCGGGCTCGTTGATCAGCGCCCGGGCGATGGTGAGGCGCCGTTTCATGCCCCCGGACAGGGTGTCGGTCTTGGAGTCGGCACGCTCGGCCAGATTGGAGAGCTCCAGCAGCTCGCGGATGCGCTGCTCGACCGCCGGGCCGCGCTGGCCGAAATAGGAGGCGTAGACGCGCAGGTTCTCGACCACGCTGAAGTCCGGATCCAGGTTGTCGAGCTGGGGCACCACACCCACTCGGGCACGCACCTGCGCCGCCTGCGCCGGGATCGGCAGCCCGAACACGCTGAGCGTGCCGGCATCGACGGGGGTCAGCCCCAGCACCATGCGCAGGGTGGTGGTCTTGCCGGCGCCGTTGGGGCCGAGGAATCCGAAACAGCGGCCGCGGGCGATGCGGAACTGCACATTGTCCACGACCAGGCGGCTGCCGTAGTGCTTGCGCAGTCCCTGGGCGAGGACCACCGGCTCCGCGCTGCTGGACGTTGTCTGGGGAGCTGGGACCATGGCGAGGCCATTATCCTAGAAACGGCAGTTGACCGCTTCCAATAGCGATCAAGTGATTGATTCGACCATGGCTCAGGACAAACCTGCTGCTCACCCGTTGGGTGACGGCCGCTACGACCGCCAGGGCACGCACCGCGCGGCGCCTGGCTGCGTTATAACTCGTTGGCATAGATCTACTATCCCGCCTCGTTATGCCTTGCCAGACACCACGCGGCACGCACCCTGGCGGCCGTTCAACTGCCGCTTCTAGGATTATCCGCCAAAGGCTCGGGCCGCCGCACGCCCGTCGCGAGGCTCACGCGCAAACGGTCCGTAGTCCAGGGCCACCCGCACGCGCTCCACCAGCAGCGCCCGCGCCCCCTGTCACAACCTCAAATTCCACCCTGATCGTCCCGGACATGCTGTGCCCGGCGGACAGGCCAAGCTGAATCACGGGCATCCGGAGCGCACGGGCACTCGCCGAGCGGGCACATTTTTCGCTAGGATGGGACGGGCCCGTCCACAGCGGCCCCAGTACCCGGAGCATCGAGCAGCCTTAGAGAGCGGCGCATCCGAAAGGAAACCCCCCGGCGATCAGGCACCGGACGCCGCATAACTCACCTCGACCACCCAGTAGCGACGCTCGCCCCCGGGGGTCTCAACCCGCACCTCGTCGTCGATCGCCCGGCGCAGCAGCGCCCGCGCCACCGGGGAATCCATGCTGATGAAGGCCTTGGCCGGATCAAGCTCATCCGGACCCACGATGCGGTAGCAGGTCCGGGCGCCGTCCTCGTCCTCCAGGGTCACCCAGGCACCGAAGAACACCCGGGCGCGATCGGACGGGGGGGTGGAGATCACATTCAGCTCGGGCAGGCGCCGCTGCAGGTAGCCGATGCGCCGATCGATGCCGCGCAGCTCCTTCTTGCGGTAGATGTACTCGGCGTTCTCGGAGCGATCGCCCTCGGCAGCGGCCGCGGCCAGCGCCCGGGTCACCTCGCCCCGGCGCGTCCACAGCGCCTGCAGCTCTGCCTGCAGGCGGCGAAACCCTTCGGGGGTGATGTACGGGGACCTGCTTGGTCTCCGCGGCCCTTCGGACGGCACAGGCATGGCGCGGCGATCCTGCTCAGCGGGGCCCCTGGCGCTTCAGATAGGCCGCGCTGCTCCAGAGACTGACGCGGTCGCCCCGGTATGCCTGGCTGTAGTCCGCACCGGGCTGAACGGGTTGCTTGCCGGATTGGTAAAGCACCAGGTAGCCATCGGGGTGCTGCTCGGCCCACTGGGCGGCAGCGTCTCGCCCCGCCTCATCGAGGGGGCTTCTGAGCCGTCCGAGAAACTGGTACTGACCGTAGTACTTGTCCACGTTGAGCACCGGCCGGCCCTGGGCCTGGTAGGCGCTGATCCGGTGTGCCAGCTCACCCAGGTCATAAGCGCGGGCGGCAGCGCCCGCCAACGCCAGATGCAGGCCCACAAAACCCAACGTAGTCGCCACACAGAACGCCGGCACCAGACGCCGCGACGGTTGCGGCGGCAGCCAGAGTGCGCCGGCACCGGCCAGCACCAGCACCCAGCCCCAGGCGGGCTGCACCGCGCTCAGCCATACACTGGCCTTCGAGGCGGGTACCCAAGCGACCCCCGCAATGACCGCGCCGGTCACCACGAGACTCAGCCCCGGCACCAGGAGTCGCTCGCGCTCACCGGCCTGGTCCGCACCCGCCAGCCAGCGCGCGGCGAGCACTGCGAGCGCCGGCAGGATCGGCAGCAGGTACTTGATCTGCTTGCCGCTGACCAGGCTGAGCGCCAGCAGCACGGGCAGCGCCCAGGCCAGCAGGAAACGCACGCCGGGCTCGGCCAGGCAACCGCAACGGCGGGCGGCACGCCAGAGTCTCGGCCAGAGGACCCAAGGCAGCAGCGCCGGCGGCAGGAATGCCAGGTACCACCACCAGGGCTCGGCGTGGGCGAACGAGTCCCGGAGCCGCCCCGCCGTCTGCCCCCAAAGGATAGCGTCGCGATAGGCCACGCCGCCGGCCTCGGCTGCAGGTAGGGCCCAGGCCAGGGTAATGGCCACCCCGAGCAGCACGGCGGCGCCGATGCCGGCGTACCAGAGGGCCCAGCGCGGTCGCCGCTCGCCCGCTCTCCACCAAGGTGCCAGCAGCCCGGCAGGCAGCACGTGGAGCAGGATCACCGGCCCCTTGGCGAGGCCGCCCAGCCCCAGGCACAGCCCCAGGCCCAGCCAGGCCGTCCAGACCGGGCCGTCGCCCCGAGCCGCCCGCAGCAGGGCGAGCATGGCCAGCAGGGTCGCAACCACGAGCAGCAGATCGAACTGCACCAGGGTCAGAAACAGCAGCCACAGCACTGCGCCGGCCAGCAGCCCAGGCGCCCAGGCGCGCAGCTCTGGCAGCTCCGGCCAAAGCCGCCGCGCCAAGCCCGCGGTCAGCGCCAGCGCCAATGCGCCGAGCAAGGGTCCGATCAGGCGCGGCCACCAGGCGTTGACCCCGAACAATCCCCAGCCCGCGTGCATCAGCCAGAACAGCAGCGGCGGCTTGTGGCTGTAGGGCTCGCCGTTCAGATAGGGGACCAGAAAGTCCCCGCGTTCCCACATCTCCCAGGCCACCGAGACATAGCGCGTCTCGTCCACCGGCAACAGCGGGCGCATCAACAGCGCGGACGCAACCAGGGCGCTCCACAGTAGCGCCCAGAGCACAGCCTCCCCGCGGCCCGAATGAGGCCCGCCTTGGCTCATCCGGAAGGCGCTCCGCCCGCTGGCCCGGAGGCCTCGCTGTCCATGTGCAGCTCGGCATCGAGCTGAAGCTCCAGGTCGGGGCTCATGCGGTGGACGCGCCGATAATGCCGGAACAGGTAGACCCCGAGAGCGCCGGAGACCACGAACAGCACCACCGCGAGCGTGGTGCGCAGCACCGGGTCAAGATGGATGCCGCTGCCGACCAGGGTGAACACCAGGGTCTGGGGGATGAAGCCGACCACCGAGCCGAGCAGGAAAGGAAGGCCCCGGACACTGCTCAACCCGGCGGCCAGGTTGGTGAAAACATTGCTGCCGGCGGGCAGGAAGCGGATCAGCACGGTGGCCGTGAAGGTGTTGTCGCGCGCGAAGGCGTCCAGCGCCCGGACCTTGCCGGAGAGCCTGGCGGCCGCGCCGCGCCCGAAAAATCGCGCAAGCCAGAAGGTGATCATGCACCCCAGCGCTGTCGCCACCAACCCCAGCAGGGTCCCGAGCACCAGACCAAAGGCGTAGCCGCCGAGAAAACAGACGATCTGGCGCGGCAATCCCACCGCCGTGAACGCCGCCCCGACCCAGAGAAACAGCAGCTCACCGGCCAGTCCCTGGCCGCGCACCCGGGCATCGATCCAGGCCCTGTCGAACACCCCCGCCTGCTGGCTGAGCTCGAACAGATAGCCGAGTCCGGCCAGGGCCGCGATCATCAGCAGCCCCCGCAGTATCGAGCCCCATCTCACGGCGCAGGGCCCTCGGTCCGCGCCTGCACCGGCTCGCTGATCTGCGGGAGCCGGGCGCGGCGCTGCAGCCACATGACGCCGGCCAGGTCGACCAGGCCCACCCAGAGGCGGTTGTGCAGGCCGTACTTGGAGCGGCCCCGCTCCCTGGGGCGATGGCTCACCTCCACCGAGCGCACCGACCCGCCGTTGCGGATCACCAGCGCCGGCAGAAAGCGGTGCATATGGTCGAAATAGGGCAGCGCGAGGAAGGTCTCGCGCCGAAACACCTTGAGCCCGCAGCCGGTATCGGGGGTAGCGTCGGCGAGCAGGCGGCTGCGCACCCCATTGGCCACCCGGGAGGACAAGCGCTTCAGCCAGCTATCGCGCCGGTTGCGCCTATACCCGGCGATGAGCTCAAGATCGCCCGGGCGGTCCGGCGCCTGGGCGGCGACCAACAGACGGGGCAGGTCCGCGGGGTCGTTCTGGCCGTCCCCGTCGAGGGTCGCTATCCAGGGCGCGCGCGCGGCCCGGACCCCGGTACGGATCGCGGTGCTCTGGCCGCAGCTGCTGACATGGCGCAACACGCGCAGGCGAGCCAAGTCCCGCCCCGCTTCGACCAGGCGCCCAGCCGTGGCATCGGTGCTGCCATCGTCGACGTAGATCAGCTCGTAGTCGACCCGCCCATCGAGGGCGGCGCGGATCTCGGCCACCAAGGGCAGAATGTTGTCCTGCTCGTTGTAAACCGGGATAACGACAGACAGGTCCATAGGTGCGGCGGCCCGGGTGCCGGCCCGGGGCACCCCGCGGGTGAGCGAACGGCCAAGATCCGTTCGTCGGCGGTGGAAGATACCGGTCGGCGCAAGGCTTGGCCCGCTGCCCGGTCAGACCGGCAATATACCAGGGATTGCTCTGGGGAGACCAGCGCGCCCCGGCTGACGATGGCCCCGGGGGCAGGACCGCGAAGCACCCTTGGGGTCGAGCGGTGCCAAGGCGATTTCTGTCAAAACATATACCCGCTTGCTGGTCTTTTCCTCCGTCTCCCGCGTTGCGCCGGCAGTTACATAGCCCGGCTATGCGCCCGCCGTCGCGCCTTGAATACGAACGAAAATCCTGCCCAATCGGGTATATTCTTTTCCGGCAATCGCCTAAGATCCCGGCACCCCGATCCTGTGCCCGATCTGCGTGCCGCCGCCAAGCCAGCCCGCCCCCCGCGACCCCCTGGTCAGGCTCGCCGTCGCCCTCGCGGGGGCCGCCCGGAGCGCGCACCAGCGCCGCGCCCTGGTGCTCTCGGGCGACCCTGTCTGGGGCCAAGCCGCCGCTGTCGCGGCCCTGCGGGCGGCCGGCCTCAACCAGGCACTCTGGATCGGCGCATCCTCCCCCAGCGGGCTGGACTGGGTCGCGCCCGGCGCCGCCGGCCGGTGGCTCGGCCGCGAGACCGACGCTCTGGTGATCGACGCCCATGCCGGACTGGACCCGGACGACCTGGGCGCAGCGAGCGGGGCGGTGCGCGCTGGGGGGCTGCTGCTGCTGCTGGCACCGCCCTTGGAGCGCTGGCCCCAGCTGCCGGACCCCCAGCTGGAGCGCATCTGTGTCCACCCCTGGCGCCCCGAGCAGCTGCGCGGACGTTTCCTGCGCCGCCTCGCCGCGCTGCTGCGCCAATCCCCCGACCTGGTGCTGGTCGAACAGGGGCGACCGATGCAGACCGGGCCCTCGGTCCTGGCCCCGTCGTCAGCGCGACCGTCGGAGTCCGCCGATCCCGAGTGCCGGACCGCAGATCAGCGCCGGGCGGTCGAAGCCGTGGAGCGGGTCGCCCGGGGCCACCGGCGACGCCCCCTGGTGATCAGCTCCGACCGGGGGCGCGGCAAATCCGCCGCCTTCGGTATCGCCGCAGCCCGGCTGCTGCGCGCCGGCCTGCAGCAAATCCTGGTCACCGGTCCCCGCCTGGAGGCCGTCGAGCCCCTGTTCCGGCATGCCGCCACCCTGCTGCCGGGCGGCCTGAGCGCGCGTGGACTGTTGACTTGGCAGGGGCGTCGCATCGAGTTTCGAGCCCCCGAGGCCCTGCTGCGCGAGCAGCCCGCCGAGGCCGAGCTGTTGCTGGTCGACGAGGCCGCCGCCCTGCCGCTGCCATTGCTGGAGCGCCTGCTCGCGGGCTTCGCCCGGATCGCCTTCGCCACCACGGTGCATGGCTATGAAGGCAGCGGCCGGGGCTTCGCGCTGCGCTTTGTCAAGACCCTCGATGCGCGCACGCCCGGCTGGCGGGCACTACGGCTGACCCAGCCGATCCGCTGGGCCGAACAGGATCCCGTGGAGCGGCTGGTGTTTCGCGCCCTGGTGCTCGACGCCGAGGTCACCCCGCCCGAGGCGCTCTCCGGCGCGAGTCTGCCGGGTTGTACCCTGGAGCGCATCGAGCGCGACCGCCTGGCGAGCGACGAAACCCTGCTGACTCAGCTGTTCGGCCTGCTGGTGCTGGCCCACTATCGCACCCGCCCCTTCGATCTGCGCCAGCTCCTGGACGGCCCGAGCCTGTCGGTGCTGGCCATGCGTTACGGAGAACATCTGGTCGGGGTCGCCCTGCTCGCCCGCGAAGGCGGACTGGGGCAGGATATGGCCCATGCGATCTGGGCCGGGCGGCGGCGCCTGCGCGGGCACCTGATCGCCCAATCCCTGGCGGCCCACGTGGGCGTTGCGCAGGGCGCCTGCCTGGTCGGCGAGCGGGTGATGCGCATCGCCATCCACCCGGCGGTCCAGGGCCGGGGTCTGGGCCAGGCGTTGCTGGGGGCCGCCGTAGAGACCGCGAGGGGGGCAGGTGCCGATTGGCTGGGGACCAGCTTCGGCGCCACCCCCGAGCTGATCGCCTTCTGGCGCCGCGCCGGCGCTCGACCGGTACGCATCGGCCTCACGCGCGAGGCGGCCAGCGGCACCCATTCGGTGCTGATGCTGCGCGGGCTTTCCGAGGCCGGGCAGAGCTTGTGCGAGACCGTGAGCCGACGCTTCCGCGAGCAGCTGCCCCATCAGCTCTCTGGCCCCCTGAAGGATCTCGATCCCGGACTCGCCGCCGCGCTGCTGTCGGCGGACACCCGGGCACAGCCGCATGCGGATCTCAGCGAGGCGGAATGGCGGGAGATCATCGCCTTCGCCTACGCTGCGCGGGGCTACGAGGACAGCCACGCGGCGGCCTGGAAGCTCGCCTGCCGCGCCCTGGCTGACAGGGAGACCGCAGCGACGCTGGACGCCGGTCAGAGCGAGCTGCTGGCCGGCGCTGTGCTCACCAAGCGCCCCTGGGCCGAGACCGCGCGTGCGCTCGGCCTGGCCGGTCGGAGCGGCTGTATCGAAGCCCTGAGAATCGTTTTCCGTCGGCTGATCGACGCCCGCGCCCCGGCGCAGATCCTCGCACTTCGGGACCGCCTCCGCGGGGGCTGAGACGCATCGCTCAGGCGGCCCGCCTCTCCAGGGCCTCGATGCGCTCGGCCAGGGGCGGATGACTCATGAACAGCCGCCTGAGCCCGGCGCCGACGTGGCCCGATACCCCGAAAGCCGCGAAACGGCTCGGCAGCTGGGGCTCATGGGCTGCCTGCAGCCGGCGCAGGGCGGCAATCATCTTGGCCCGGCCCGCGAGAGCCGCCCCGCCGGCATCGGCCCGAAACTCGCGCCGTCGCGAGAACCACATCAGGATCATGGTCGCGAGGAATCCGAGCAGCACCTGGGCGGCGATGGCCACGATGTAATAGCCGGGCCCGTGCCCGCGCTCGGTCCGGAACACCACCCGGTCGACCACATGCCCGATGACCCGCGAGAGAAACACCACGAAGGTGTTGACCACCCCTTGCACCAACGCCAGGGTCACCATGTCGCCGTTAGCGACGTGGGTCAGCTCATGTCCGAGCACCGCCTCCACCTCATCCCGGCTCATCGCCGACACCAGCCCGGTGCTCACCGCCACCAGGGCGTGGTTGCGGCTGGCACCCGTCGCGAACGCGTTGGGCTCGGGCGAGTCGAACACGCCGACCTCGGGCATGCCGACGCCCGCGCGCTCGGCCTGACGGCGCACGGTGTCGAGCAGCCAGTGCTCAGAGGCGTCCCGGGGCTGCTCGATGACCCGCACCCCCATGGCGCGCTTGGCGGTCCACTTGGACAGGGCGAGCGAGATCAGCGATCCGCTGAAGCCGATCACCGCCGACATCACCAGCAGGGCCTGCAGGTCGAGGTCGACGCCATTGTGCTGCAACACCCCTTCGATCCCGAGCAGCTGGAAGGTCAGGCTGACCAGCACCAGCACCGCGATGTTGGTGCCAAGAAACAAAAGGATTCTCATTGCGATCCACTCCTGAGATAAGCTCGATCCACGCCGGCGGACCCGAGCGGTGCCTCTGGTTTGCCCCCGTATGGAGCGGCCGGCGCACCGCGTTATATTCTTGGGGCAGGCGGCAGCGCTTTCCAGCGCCGCTCGCGCGGGGGCCCCTCCCCGAAGGAGCCGAGATGCGACTCTATCTGGTGCAGCACGGCGAGGCCGTGCCGGAATCCCAAGACCCGGAGCGCCCGCTCAGCGCGCGCGGGCTCAGGGACATGCAAAAGCTGGGTGCCTTTCTGCAACGGGCACCGCTCCCGGGGCTGCGCGTGCTGCACAGCGGCAAAACCCGGGCCCGCGAGAGCGCGGAGATCCTGGCCGCCGCTCTGCGCGCCCTGCCCGAGCCCTACCCCGGCATCGGACCCAAGGACGCCATCGAGCCGCTGATCGAGGCGGCGCACCGCTGGGAGATGGATACCCTGGTCGTCGGCCACCTGCCCTTTCTCGCGCGCGCGGTGGCCCAGCTGGTCACCGGGGATCTGGAGTGCAATCTGGTCGGCTTCCAGCCCGGGAGCCTGGTCTGCCTGGAGCGAGACCCCGCCTGCGCCTGGACCCTGGCCTGGATGACTCGCCCGGAGATCCTCTGAGCGCATCCCGCAGCGATCTCCGGGTTGATACCCCTGCAGAACGGCCCAAGATTTCATCAAGCGGGAGGGCCGGCGCAGCGTCGCAGGCGGCCAGCGCCATTGCGCGGAGCAGGATCATGACCGAGCTGGGGCATGTGGTCTTCTATGTGCGGGACCTGCAGCGATCCCGCGAATTCTATACCCAGGCCGTAGGGCTGGAGGTCCAGGCCGAGCTGTTCGCAGGTCAGGCGGTCATGCTGACCGGCGGCAGCACTCACCACGAGCTCCTGCTGATCGAGGTGGGCAACGCCCCAGGCCCCCTCCAGGGCCGGCGGATCGGTCTCTACCACGTGGCCTGGAAGCTGGGCGAAGGCCTGGAGGCGCTGCGCCAGGCACGAGACCGGCTACAGGCGCTGGGCTACAAGATAGACGGCCAATCGGACCATGGGGTGAGCCAGAGCCTGTATCTGCGCGACCCCGACGGCAACGAGGTCGAGCTGTTCGTGGACGACCCCAGCGTGGACTGGCGCACCGACCGATCCTGGCTGGACGCCCCGGTGCGGCCGCTGAGGCTCTGAAGGGCATCGGGGCGGGCGCCGCGAGACCCATCGCGTAGATCGATAGCGTGCGAACAAGGGGGTGCAGAAGCCGATGCAGCAGTGGGTCGAAGGCAAGGTCGTGAACAAGATACGCTGGAGCGAGGGGCTCTATTCGGTGCGGTTCGACGCCCCGGTGGAGGCGTTCACCGCAGGACAGTTCACCAAGATCGCGTTGGATCTGGACGGCGAGCGTGTCGGCCGGCCCTATTCGTATGTCAACGCACCCCACGAGCGCCCCATGGAGATCTATTTCAACACCATCCCGGAAGGGCCCCTGAGCAACCGCCTGGCGGCCCTGGAGCCGGGGGACCGGCTTTGGGTCAGTCCAAGGCCCAACGGGCTGCTGACACTCGCCGAGACGCCCGATGCCGAGCACCTGTGGCTGCTGTCCACCGGCACTGCCCTGGGGCCGTTTCTGTCCATCCTGAAGACCGAGGAGCCCTGGCGGCGATTCTCGCGGGTCGTGCTGGTGCACGCTGTACGCTACCTGCGGGACCTGTCATACCGGGACGACATCGGCGCCCTGCTGGCGGCTCACCCCGGCCAGCTCAGCTTCGTCCCCGTGGTCAGTCGCGAGGCCTCGGATCAGACGCTTCGCGGGCGCATCCCCGCGCATATACTGGATGGCAGCCTCGAGAGCCGCGCCGGCCTGCGGCTCAGCCCTGCGGACTCCCACGTGATGCTTTGCGGCAATTCCGACATGATCGCCGACACCCTGGATGTGCTTGCCCGGCGCGGCATGCGCCGACACCGCCGACGCGAGCCCGGTCACGTATCAACTGAGAAGTACCACTGAGCCGGGGGCCGGTCGCTCAGAAAGTTCCGGTGCGCAGCATCACCAGGGTACAGGCGTGCAGCCAGGGGATACCTGCGGCATCCAAACGACGCTCCAGCTCCTGCGCCTCGGCGCCGGGGTTGAGCACGACCCGCCCGGGCCTGAGCGCGATAACGGCATCGACCAGCGGACCGATCCGGCTGGCACCGACATACAGGGTCAGCGTGTGCACGGGCTCGCGGATCTCCCCCAGCGCGTGGGCGACCCGCAATCCTTCGATCCACGACACCTTGGGATGCACCGGGGTCACGCGGTAGCCCTTGACCAGCAGCAGACGAACCGCCTGGTTGGAATAGCGGTCGGATTTCGCGCTGGCCCCGAGCACGACAACGTGGTGATCGCTGGGCTTCATGACAGGGCGACCGTCTGCGACGACCCGGTGGGGCGCCTGATACAACCTTACTCCGGCGGCCGGGGTTTGTCGCATCCGCCGAGACCTCCCAGGAGCGGGAAGACGGGCATTGTGATCCGCTGCCGAGCCGATGCGCCGAGTCGTCGGCCGCAATGGCCCCAGCGGGTGAGCGCTGCTCTACACTCTGATCAGGCCTCCTCCTAAACCTTCCGTGTGAGCCGAGGGACGCGCCCATGCTGAGCATCAGCCCGGAGATCGTCTGCTACCTGATCACCAAGGCCCATGAATTCCAGGCCAAGGAAGACGTGGTGATTCCGGACGAGCCCTCCAGCCCCTCCGGCGACTGGGCCTTGCAGGTATTGGCGGATCATGTCGACGACATGGGCCTGCAGCAGATCCGGTCCATGATCGAGGACATGAGCGCGGAGCAGCAAGCGGAGCTGGTGGCCTTGATGTGGCTGGGGCGCGGCGACTACGGTATCGAGGAGTGGCAGGAGGCCGTCCAGGATGCCCAGGACGTCCAAATCGAGCGCAAGGCTGAATACCTGCTGGCCCACCCCATGGTCGCCGACTACCTCGAGGAAGGGCTGATCCAGCACGACTATTCCTGCGACGAATAAGCCCCGGTTGCGACCAGGGGCCGCAGCCCGCGGACACTTTGGGCGGTGCAGCGCGACAGGTGACTTGCCCCGCACAGGCCACACAGGCTACGGACTCTGCTCATCGCCGGGGCGAAGCGACCCCCCTGAGCACTGCCAGGGGTCCGCGGGCTCGGATGAGGTCGATCTGGGCACGATCCCTCACGAACAGCGAGCCGGCGAAGCCAAGGCTGTTGACCGAGATGCCCTCCCAGCTCTCCGCGGAGCGCGCCACCAGCAGCATCCAGCGCCGGGTCATCAGCAGATTGTATGGGCCCGACTGGCGCGGCTCACCGCCGACCAGTACCTCGTCGATACCGACTGCCTGGAGCAACCGCCGGTACAGCTGGAGCGTGATCCGGGCGGCCTCCCGGGGGAATTGCGGATCGACATCGAGCCTGACCAGTCGATGCGCAAACCGGAAGGCCGGGACCTGCAGGACGCCCGACCCCGGTGGCAACGCCGCAAGCAGGGGCGCAATCGGCACCCGGTGGTCGTCGGCCACCAGCGGCAAGGGCACGACCTGCAGATGCTTGTGCGGCTGGCTGGCACCGGCCAGGGCGCCTGCGTTGTAGAAGGCGAGCGCTTCGTACTCGGCCATGCAGACCCAGAGCGCGTGGAAATCGGCCTCGCTGAGCAGGGCCTCCTGGTGCTCGAAGCGGCGGGTGACCACCAACAGGTGCCGATCGAGCACATTGAACTTGTTCAGGACAGCCAGATGCGCTTCGCCGAGACGACCGACCGTGAGCTCGGGCTCCGGAGGCAGGAAGGGGCTCGCCAGCTGCCCCCAGCTGCCGTGCGCTGCGGCGCGCAGACGCCGGTCCGCCTGCTTGCGGACCAGACCGGAAACGCTGCGCACCAAAAAGCGCACGCCCGCCTCCTCCACCCAGACCTGCTCGGTCTGGATCGGCAGCAGGGCACCGAGGCGCAGCGCCCGCTCCGTGGTCCGATCCACGGCAGACAGCAGCGTACCGGGACTGAGCTCCGAGCTCATTCGGTCAAGACTCCGTCAGACGGGGCGGAAAGGCCGCGTACTCTAGCCGGCCACGTGCGGTAACGTCCAGGGGGGCCTGGCGGCCCGGAATTTCGTGTCGCTGCAGCTAGCCCACGCCGCCTACCGCCAGCGCCCGGCTCCACAATCCCCCGGCGACCCTTTACAATGGGGCACCTGAGCCATCACGGGGCACCGCTCCACCGCGCCCCGCCTCCCAGCGCCCACACCGACGCGGCCACGGGGGCCTTCCTGAACCACCGCGGCCCAAATCGAGATGAGCTGGCGACGCAGCAACCAAGACGAGATCCTCCCCCCCGAGCCACGCAAGCCTGGCAACGGCCGGATACGCCTGGCCCTCCTGGTGCTCGTTCTCGCGCTGGGCAGCTGGTATCTGGCGGCGCAATTCGGCCCTGCCCGACGCGAGCCGGAGGCGACCCATCGCTGGGCCGGCGAGCGGCCAGGCCCGGACGCCGGCACCACCGGCCGTATCCCCCGGGAGGAGACCCCACCACCAGCCGCGGTCCCTCCCCCTGGGCCGAGCGCTCCGGAGTCCGGCGGCGACCGCGCCCGGGCGATCATCGCCGAGCTGCGCCAAGGCGCCTCTCCGGGACTCAGCCGCGCCTATGCCCAAGCGGAGGCATTCCGCGACGGTGGCCACCCAGTGGATGCCTATCTGCTGTATTTCTATGCCGCGCGCCTCGGCCATGCCCCCTCGGCCCTGGCCCTGGGGACCATGGCCGACCCACAGTTCTATCGCCCCGGGACCGACCTGCTCGACGCACCCGACATGGCTCAGGCCTACAAATGGTACAAGGTGGCCGCCGACCAGGGCGACGCCACTGCCCGACAACGTCTGGCCGGCCTGCGCCTGCAGGTGGAGGCGGCCGCGGCGACCGGGAACGGGCAGGCCCAACGCCTGCTGCTGGAATGGCGCTGACAAGGGATCTCGCGTATGTGGAAACCAATCCTTTGGGGCCTGTTGCTGATCCTCGCCGGCACCGCCGCCGCGGCCGAGCAGACTCAGCACCCCCTGCTCATGCAGGGCAAGCAATCCCTGTTTCAGCGCGTGCTGGCCAAGCCCGGCACCCGGATCAGCAGCCAGCCGGGCGCACCCCCGGTACGCGCGGTCACGCCGTTTTCGGTCTTCTATGTCTACGCCCGGGAGAAGGCCGGGGACGCGGACTGGCTGCAGGTAGGGCTGAACAGCCACGGATCGATCCAGGGCTGGCTGCCGGCCGCGGGCACGATTGAGTGGAGTCAGGGGCTCACCGTCGCCTTCCGCGACCCGGCGGCCCAGGACCGGGTGCTGTTGTTTCGCGACCGCGCGGCGCTCAAGCACCTGGTGGACCAGCACGACCTCAAGGCCTACGACGCGCTCTACAACGCGGCTGAGAGCGGGCGGCTGCCTGCCGATTCGCCGGTCGTCGCCATGCAGCCGGACGTCCACGTGGACATACTGCGCGATTTCTACCTGGTGCCGATCCGCCGTTATGAGGAGGTGTACCTGGGCAGCGAGCGCGCCCGCATGCTGGAGGTCTCCACCGTGCCCCTGGAGTCCGGGCCCGCCAAGCCCGTTTCCGGCCCGGCACCCATCCCCGGCAAGCCCGCTGCCGGCCCGGCACCCATCCCCGGCAGGCCCGCCGGGTCCGAGACCAAGCCCACGCACCCTTTCCGTGCTGGGATCGTCTTCGTCATCGACTCCACGCTGTCCATGGAGCCTTACATACAGCGCACCCGCGCGGCCGTGCGCAGAATCTACGACAGCCTCGAGCGCGCCTCGCTCAGCGGCGACCTGAGCTTCGGACTGGTGGCGTTTCGCGACAATACGACGGCGGTGCCGGGCCTGGAGTATCTGACGCGCACCTACGCCACCCTGGCCCAGGGTCGCGACGCCACCAGCTTCTTCAAGCGCGTCGACGACCTGCAGGCGGCCACCATCTCCAGCCAGGACTTCATCGAAGACCCTTTCTCGGGCATCCGCTCGGCCATCGAGGGGATCGACTGGCGGGGGCAGGATGCGCGCTATATCGTGCTGATCACCGACGCCGGCCCGCGCCATGCCGAAGACCCCCTCTCGGGCACCCACCTGAGCGCCCAGGCCCTGCGCCGTCTGGCCCAGGACAAAGGCATCGCCATCTCGGTGCTGCACCTGCTGACCCCCCAGTGGGCCGCGGACCATGCCTCGGCCGAGGCCCAGTACCGCGAGCTGTCCCGTTTTCCGGGAATCGGCGAGCTCTACTACGGGGTCGAGACCGGGGACCTGTCGCGCTTCGGGCAGGTGCTCGACGCCCTGGCCGGCCAGATCGCCGGCCAGGTGCGCGACAGCGCGAGCGGCGCGCCGCCCCAGCGCGCGCTCGCCACGCAGCCCTCGGCAGGGGGCCCGGCGGACACCCAGCTGGCCGAGCTGCAGGCCAAGGTGGCCAAGCTCGGCTATGCGCTACGCATGCGCTACCTGCAGCACGACAAGCAGGGGCATGTCCCGAGCGTGTTCAATGCCTGGATGCTGGATCGCGATTTCCGCAACCCCCAGCGGCCGACCCTGGACGTGCGCGTGCTGCTCACCCGCGACCAGCTGAGCGATCTGCACTATGTGATGCGCCAAGTGCTGCAGACCGCCGAAGAAGGGCTGCTGTCGCCCCGCGACTTCCTCAACGACCTCAAGAGCCTGGCGGTGACCATCGCGCGCGACCCGGAGCGGCTTGCGCTCAGTACCCGGGCCACCGGGGCAGGTGGAAATCTCGCCGACCTGGGCTTCATGCGCGAGTACCTTGAAGGGCTCCCCTACACCGGGGAGATCATGAGCCTGTCGTTGGAAGACTGGCAGAGCTGGCCCGCCAAACGACAGCTGCAGCTGATCAACAGCCTGGAAGAGAAGCTCAACTACTACCAGGCGCTGCATGATCACACCGACCTCTGGATAGCCCTGGACGGGGGCCCGGTGAACGGCGACTCGGTGTTTCCCATCGCCCTGGAAATGCTTCCTTAGGTGGGTGTTCCGGAACCGAGCCCCGCCCCCGAGCGGGTCTTCATCTATCACCTGCGCGACGTGATCAAGACGCGCGAGGCCGAAGGCGTGGCGTTTCGCCTGCGCGTGCCGAGCCTGCAGATCGCCCTGGGGGAGAAGATCGCGCTGATCGGCGAGAGCGGCTGCGGCAAGAGCACCCTGCTCGACATCCTCGCCTTCATCCTCAAGCCCAGCGAGGCTGGGGCCTTCCGCTTCCGCGCCGAGCGCGGCGCCTCGCCGCTGGACATCGCCGAGCTCTGGACACGCGCCAGGCTCAACCGCCTGGGCGACCTGCGCAAGCAGCGCATCGGCTACGTCATGCAGACCGGCGGCCTGCTCCCCTATCTGAGCGTGCGCCACAACATCGCGCTGTCGCGCCGGCTGCTGGGGCTGCCCGATGACGACACGGTGGAGGATCTGGCGCGCCACCTGGGCATAGCCCAGCACCTGGACAAACAGCCGGGCCAGCTGTCCACCGGGGAGCGCCAGCGTGTAGCGATCGGGCGGGCCCTGGCCCACCGACCGTCCATCGTGATCGCCGACGAGCCCACCGCCTCACTCGATCCGATCGTGGCGCAGAAGATCATGAGCCTGCTCATCGAGCTGGTGGAGCAGATGCACATCACCGTAATCGTCGCGAGCCACGCCTGGCGGCACATCAAGCAGCTAGGCCTGCGCCAGCTGTCCCACCGCACCCGGCGCTCCGCCGACGGCAAAACCACCGAGACCATGGTGAGCGGATGACCCCATGAGAGGTTTGGTCAAACGCCTCGGCGACATCCTGCGCCTGGCCGCCCGCGACTATCTGAACGAGTGGCAGATGTCGGGCTGCTTCGTGCTTGCGTTGGCCGCCGTGCTTGGCCCGATGATGGTGCTGTTCGGTTTGAAGTTCGGCATCGTCGGCAGCATGGTCCAGGACCTGGTGCAGGACCCGCGCAACCGCGAGCTCCACCCGGTGGGCAGCGGACATTACGACGCGGACTGGCTGCAGACGCTGAGGGACCGCCCGGATGTGGCCTTTCTGGTGCCCCTGACCCGGAGCATTGCCGCCACCATGGAGCTCAAGAGCGAGCGGGCCCCCCAGATCATCGATGCCGAGCTGATCCCCACCGCGCCCGGAGAGCCCCTGCTGGCGTCGGCTGTGCCCCTGCCCCACCAGGCCACCCAGGTGATTCTCTCGGCCAGCGCGGCACGCAAGCTCGGGGTCCGGACGGGCGATCAGGTCGACGGCAGCCTCGCAAGGAGGTTTCGTGGACGCAGCGAGCGGGTGCACCTGCAGCTGCAGGTGGTGGCAGTGGCCCGCCCCGGCGCCTTCGAGCGCGACGGCGCGTTCGCGAGCCTGAGCCTGGTGGAAGCGGCGGAGGATTTCCGGGACGGCCGCGCCGTGCCGGCCTTCGGCTGGGGCGGTGAGCCACTGCGCGAGGCCGATCGAAGCTTCCCGGGCTTCCGGCTGTATGCCCGCTCGATCTATGACGTCGCCGAGCTGCGGGATCTATTGACCGGGCAAGGCATAGAGCTGCGCACCCGGGCTGCGGACATCGAGGTGGTGCAGTCCATGGACCGCACCCTGAGCGCGGTGTACTGGGTCATCGCTGTGATCGGGATGGTCGGCTTCTCGCTGTCCCTGGGCGCCAGCCTCTGGGCCAACGTCGACCGCAAGCGCCGCGAGCTCAGCGTGCTGCGTCTGGTGGGATTTCGCACCGCCGATATTGTCTGGTTCCCGGTGATGCAGTCGACGCTGACCGCTGCGGCGGGCTGGCTTGCCGCCTCGGCCATCTATCTGGGCGTGGCCTACACCATCAACTCCATGCTCGCGCCGCAACTGCGCGCGGGCGAGACCATCTGCGTGCTGCTGCCACGGCATTTCGCTGTCGCGCTGGTCCTGACCCTGGCCTCGGCGGTGATCGCGGCGATGCTCGGCGGGCTGCGCGCCGCGCGCATCGAGCCGTCCGAAGGGCTGAGGGATATCTGACAGGCGCACCCGACCGGGGGCGCCAGGGACAACGTCCCGCCGGGCCAGGTTGGTGGGTGGCCCCGCAAGGCCGCCGCTTGTGGGGGCCCTGACGCCGTTCTTGACCCTGGCGGCGGATCTTTGCAATAGTTCCCCCATCGTCAAGGCCAGGAGGCTCGGACATGGACCAGGCGCGTCGGACGAGCTTACTCACACCGGCGCTCAGCCGCGGGCTGTGCGGCTTGGCCGCGCCTGCTCGTTTGCCATTACCCAGACGGGGAGCTCCAAGGTCCCAAGCAACTGCTCCTTCCACCGTCCGCCATCGACCTCCCGGCCGCTATAGCGCCACACCCAGCGGCACCGCCCTGGGTTGCGAGCACGCCGGTCAACGGACTGCGCACCGCCAGCCCGCCGCGTCGAATCACGTGGGTGTAGATCTGGGTGGTGCGCACATCGGCATGACCCAGTTGCTCCTGAACGGTGCGGATGTCGGCCCCCCGCTCCAGCAGATGAGTCGCGAACGAGTGGCGCAAGGTGTGGCAGGTAGCCGGCTTGGGGATGTCCGCGGACCGCACCGCCCGTTTCACCGCTTTCTGCACCGCACTCTCGTCGAAATGGTGGCGGCGCCGCTCCCCGGAGCGCGGGTCTCGGCCGATCTGCGTGGCTGGAAAAACGTATTGCCATCCCCACTCCCTGGGCGCGTTCGGGTACTTCCGCGCCAGGGCGTGAGGCAAGGAGACGGTACCGAAGCCCGCAGCGCTGTCCCGCTCGAACAGCGTGCGGCGGGCTTCCAGGTGGCGCTGCAGCGGCACCACCAGCTCATCGGGCAGGGTCACCACGCGGTCCTTGTCGCCCTTGCCATTACGCACCAGAATGGCTCGGTGATCGAAATCCAGATCCTTGACTCTCAGTCGTACGCTCTCCAGCAGGCGCAGACCCGAGCCGTACTGCAGGCACGCTATCAGCCAGGCCGTGCCCGACAGATGCTCAAGGACCCGGCCAACCTCCTGTGGCGTGAGCACCACGGGCAAACGAGGTCGCTTTCTGGACCTCAGGATTCCCGAGATCTCCCCGAGCGGGCGTTCCAGCACTCGTTTGTAGAGAAACACCAAGGCATTCAGCGCCTGATTTTGCGTGGCGGGCGCGACGTCACGGTCCGTGGCGAGATAGCTAAGAAAGGCCCGCACCTCCGCTTCGCCCATGTCCGCCGGATGCCGCTTTGCGTGGAACAGGATAAACCAGCGTATCCAGTAAACGTACGTGTCCTCCGTGCGCCGGCTGTAATGGCGAACACGGATCGTCCTCCTCACCGTTTCGAGGAATGGCGAGCTCTGCTTCGGCTGGCTCATGGCGGGGTCCTTCCGCTTGGGAGACATAATCCAAGCATAGAGAACTTTCGGAGAACGTCAAGGAAAAAACTGGATATTGTCGGCCTAACCCGCACCGCGTTACCGCGGGCCTGGCCCGGCCACGCGACCACATGGGACGTAACCAATTGTTCTGTAATCGAAAACCGGGCTCCGCCTTCGAATCGACAGAGTCGTCCCCGGGTGGGGCACCTGCGGGTTAGACGGACATGTTCCGTGTTATAACACGGACATTGTCCAGTCAATTATACTGTTAGATTCCCCAATTGACAACGATGTCACTCGGAGTTCTATGGATCTTGTAACCCAAAGCCTGCTGACTTCGTTTGCCAAAGAGGAGTCACTCCCCGCCGATCTCGACGAGGCGATCCTTTTCAGCACTTCGTTAATTACTCAGCGGTATCAAGCGAGTACGGCGATGAATTCGATGTTGAGGACCTCCACACCGGCGGAGGAGATGACCTAGGCATCGATGGCCTCGCAGTGCTTGTCAATGGCACCTTGGTCTCAGACAAAGACGAAGTCGATGACTTGGCCGCTGCCAATAAGTACCTCGAAGTTGACCTTATTTTTTGTCAAGCCAAATCGGGTGGCAACTTCAATGGTAGCGAAATATCAAACTTCTTCTTTGGTGTGAAAGACTTCTTCTCAACTAAGCCAGCCTTTCCAAAAAATCCTGAAGTAGCTGAGAAAGAAGCATTGGTAAAGGAAATTTACAAGAAGAGCTCCCTTTTCAAAAGAGGAAATCCAACGATTCGGATGTACTACGCGACTACAGGAAAGTGGCAAGACGATACAAAGCTAGTCGCACGGATTGAAAATGAAAAGGAGACCCTACTAGAGCTCAACATATTCAAGGAAGTCCACTTCACCCCGGTCGACGTAAGAGCGCTCCAGCGACTATACGCCAGTGCAAAGAATCGCCTGTCAAAATCGATAGTCTTTTCCAGTAAAGTCACCCTTCCAACGCTTCCAGGGATTCAAGAGTCGTACTTGGGGTATCTTCCCGCCGAGGAGTACATCAAGCTAATCACAGATGATGCCGGAAATATTGTTCGCGGTCTGTTCTACGACAACGTTCGCGATTTTCAGGGAAACAATCCTGTTAACTATGAAATGGACGAAACCCTTAAGTCGCCGGTGCAGCAGTTCTTCGTCCTAATGAACAACGGCGTTACAATTGTGGCCGACTCCATTAGCAAGACGGGTGATACGTTCACCATTGAAGACTACCAGATTGTAAATGGCTGTCAGACCAGTCACGTCCTATTCAACAACAGCGCGAACTTGAAGAGTCCAGTTCATATTCCTGTGAAGCTAATCGTGTCGCAAGATGGTGAAGTCAAGAATAGAATTATCAAGGCGACAAATCGACAGACGCCAGTTAAGCCGAGGAACTCACCGCGCTAACTGATTTCCAAAAAGCGCTCGAAGACTATTACACGGCGGTTACAGGTGACTGCCGACTCTTCTATGAACGTCGGTCGCAGCAGTATAGATCGACAGCGGGAATTGAGAAGATTCGGATTGTGAGCATCTCGAATCAAATTCGATCGTTTGCATCAGTATTTCTAGGGTTGCCACACCAAGCGAGCCGCTACTACGGCACTCTTCTCAAGACCATTGAGTCAAAGATATTCGTTCCCGGACATCCAGCGGTAGCATACTACACTAGCGCTCTAGCGCTTTATAGGTTCAAAGCCCTAGTCCGTCGAAAGCTAATTTCTTCAAAATATAGGCCCTTCAAATATCACATTATCGCAATCGCTAGAATGCAAATTGCTGGTGTCGCCATGCCTGCAATGGCCTCCAATAAGTTTGAAAGGTATTGTGATACGATTGTCGCTGTTCTGAAGGATGAGAAGAAGTGTATTGCTTCATTTCAGGTAGCCATTTCCGTACTCGACGATATCTAGCAGGAAACTACTCACGCGACCGCGCGAAAGGATGCCTCACTTCTAACGATGGCTGAGTCAAAGTGCAAGCCATAACGAGCGGGGAAATCTAACCCGCTGGTCAACCGGACCTGCCTTCGGCAGGCCGGTTACCAGCAACGTTA
>CAVQCX010000034.1:0-164106 GCA_963711095.1 uncultured Gammaproteobacteria bacterium
CCCGGCATGGGCATGATCTTATGGGGTGCGAGTCCCCTGTACATATTCCGGGAAGAAGTCATAGTGACAACTTCAAAAAGTACTAGCCGACGGCAAGGGCAAAGGGGCGACCCGATGTCTGAAAGAAGCCCGAGTGCAAACCTGCGAGCTGACGAACAGAAATCGCATAGAAGGCCGAACCCCTGGGCGAGGGAGCACAACATTCCGAAGCCCGTCCGGAGAACATGGGGGCTGGTAAATGCGGCAGTTGTGCAGGGAGAGATCATGTCCTTACCCGGGGAGAGCTGCCTGCCTAAGCGCCGTAATGGGCGTGGTGGAACAGAGCCCGCGAGGGTGCGCGTTAACAGGGCAGCAGTCAGCCGAGGACGAGAACCCGAGGGTGATTTCGGGGAAAGGTCCGAAGGCAGTGTGATGGGGCATGCCCGTGAGCTCAAGTAACTCGCTAACCCCGACCGGGGACTTGGGTGCTTGGCGCGTCACGGAGCCATCTCCTATCGGTTTTGCATCGGTGGAATACATCGCATCGTCTGCGAGTATAGCCGAAGCGTGGAAACGGGTCAGAGCCAACAAGGGAGCGCCCGGTGTTGATGGTATCAGCATCGAGAGGTTCCCGAAGTGGGGACGACCCCGCTGGAAGGAGACCAAGAGGCAACTGCTGGAGGGGACCTACGTGCCCCAACCGGTGCTTCGGGTCGAGATTCCCAAGGAGTCCGGGGGGGTGCGCCTGCTGGGCATTCCCCGTGTGCTGGACCGGGTGCTGATGCAGTCAATCGCAGCGGTGCTCGGAACCCTGTTCAATCCTACCTTCTCAGACAACAGCTTTGGCTACCGCCCCAATCGGTGCGTGGAGCAGGCTGCGAGGCGGGCCCAGTCGTTCTATCAGCAAGGCTACATCTTCCAGATCGACATCGATTTGGAGAAATTCTTGGACGTGTCTTCATACTGCCCCCTGGTTCATGAGGAATGGTGAAAGAGGTCTGGGTGGTGGTCCAGCGCTTTGATTCTCAGGCCTTTTCTCTTCCCGCGATAGACATGGACGGCGTCGAGCTCGCCGCGCTTTACACGCTGCAATACGGTCTGGCGCGAGACGCCCAGAATTTTCGTCGCCTCCTGCATCGGGACATAGCCCTCGGGGGCGTGCTCGACGAAGCGCCCGAGGAGCTCTTCGGTGATGCGGATTTGCCATGGGGCGCCGGGGGTCAGCTGTTGCCCGGCAATAAACCCATCATTGAGCCAACGGTGGATGGTCGATGGCGCGATGCCGAGGATGTGGGCCGCTTGTTTGATGTTGACCAGCTCCCCGTGAGCGGGCTGGCTCGTGGGCTCGAAACAAGGGATGTTCCAATGACGACGCAGATTGCCCACGCGGTTGGTCGTGAAGCGGTGACCGTAGGCCGTGTACTTGCCTTGGCGGTTGAGGATTCCGGCAATCACGGCATCAGGGTAATGCGTAGCCAAGCGGCGCACGAGCTCGACGGTATCTTCCTCCGTGCGTATCGGGGCGGGGCGCGAGCGTGGGCGCTCAACGTCGAGCTCTGTGAGCATACCGCCGCGCCAGCGCAGCGTGAGGTGGGCGCGGTAGGCCTCCCGATGGTCGGCGATGATGACTTCCTCGAGCAACGTGCGCAGCAGTTCTTTTTGGTCACGCGCGCTGGTCGTGGGGGCGTGCCATACGCGCGGGAGGTCCTCAGCGAGACGCAGCACGGCATTGCGCTCATCGGCGCTGAGCTCGCGGGGGCGGCGTTGCGCACGGCTGCGAAGCTCGCTCTGGGCTTGCTCGAGCTCGCGCAAGCGCTGCTCCCATTGCGCCTCCAGTCCGCGGGCGACGAGGCGATTTTCGGGCTCGACGGCCCGATACCGGCGCTCGGCACGTTCGGCCTCGTAGCGTGCACGCTCCACGCTAAGGTGCCACTGCTTCAGGGCCGCGTCATAATCGCTCTCGATGCGCTGTGCGGCGAGCAGGGCCGCTTCCAGGCCGGCCGGCTGAAGTGCATCCATGACGGCCTGGGCGACGGCCTCGTCAAGCTGCACGCCACCGATACTCAGGCAATACAGACCGCGTCCCTCGACGATGTCTTTGCCCGGGCAATGGTAGCCTGGGGCGGCGTTGCGACCCTGGTAGTGAGTGCGCAGCCGACGCCCGCAGTGACCGCAGGTGGCGATGCCTTGCAGCAGCGCTGTGCCTTCTCTCACGGCGCCTCCCGATCCGTGGGGGCGAGGACGGGTATTGCGGGCGATGCGCGCCAGGTTCGCCTCATAGGTTTCCCAGTCGATGAAGCCCTCGTGGTGCTCCCGGATGAGCACGGCCCATTGGGCGCGAGGGAGCTGGCGCACGCGCTTGCGAAGCCCACCGTTTGCATCGACGTAGCGTTCGTGTCGACTCTTGCCATACGCGTAGGCGCCAGCATACACCGGATTGCTCAGCACTTGGTGAATGCTGACATAGGTCGGGGGCACCCAGCGGATTTCGGCGCCGCTGTGCGAGCGCAGCGGAAAGCTCAAGTGCTCGGAGAGGAACCACAGCCAGACGCGGCGCACCGACCCGAGCTCGGCGAAGCGCTCGAACACGGTTCGGATCGTGGCGGTGACGGCTTCGTCGGGATGCAAGCGAACCTCGCCTTCATCGTCGCCCCAAACGAAGCCCACCGGCAGTCCTCGACGCAGCTCGCCGCGGGCGGCTTTATTGCGGATCCCCCCATCGAGGCGCGCGCGCAGGATGTGCAGCTCCGCTTCGGACATCGTCCCCTTCAACCCGAGGACCAGGCGGTCGTTGAACAGGCTGGGGTGGTAGAGGCCGTCGGCATCGCCGATGAGGGTGTTGGTCAGGCCGCACAGGTCGAGGAGGCGATACCAGTCGGCGTTGTTGCGCGCCAAGCGCGAGACCTCCAGGCCGAGCACGATGCCGACGTGTCCGAGGGCCACCTCGGCGGTCATGCGAGCGAAACCGCTGCGTCCTTCGGTGGTGGCACCGGACAGTCCGAGGTCCTCGTCGATGACGGTGATCTGCTCGGACGCCCACCCGAGCGTGCGTGCGCGCTCGACCAGGGCATATTGGCGTTGGGTAGACTCGCGATGGTGTTCGACCTGGGTGGGGGTAGATTGGCGCACGTAGACAAAGGCGCCGCGGCGCAGATGCTCGGAGTTAACCTTCGGATCAGTCATCGTTGTTTCCCTCCACGCTTAACGTGCTCTGTGCGGTTTGTGCGATCAGTCTCGCCAAGATGTCGAGAGCGGCGATGCGTTGTTCCTCGCCGAGCTGCGCCCACACTGTTTGGCCCGGATTCGGGATGTCCAGGAACGCCAGATCCAATTGCACGGGGTTTCTCCTCCACAGTCGTGATACGGTCGAGGAGAGCGTCGACGATTACCCGTGCATGGAGCAAATCCGAGGGGATAGCAAGGCTCGGTGTGGGACTATGATGCTGATCCCGCCGATGGTGCTCAGACGCATCGGTCCAGGCCAACGGCACAAACTGCCGGCTGCCATTGGGGAGAATCAGCAGGAGTTGGAGCTGGCCCTGGCGACGTGCGCGCTTCAGGACCGGCAGCGTTTTGCCTTCGAACGGATGGGCCTTGCGAAGGATCGTGACTGCGTCGGGAATGTCTTCGAGACGGGTAGTGTGTTGTGATTTCCTTCGACACTGTCGACCATGATGTTCTGATGGCACGGGTGGCCAGGAAGGTGAAGAACAAAGGCCTGCTGAAGCTGCTGGGTCGGTTCTTGCGAGCCGGCGTCATGGTCGACGGGCGCCTACAGCCGACCCGACTGGGTGTTCCGCAAGGCAGCCCGGTCTCGCCGATATTGAGTAACATCCTGCTGGATGATCTCGACAAGGAGCTGGAGAAGAGAGGGCACAAGTTCGTCCGCTACGCCGACGATTTGGCGATCTTTGTCAAGTCCAAGCGCGCAGGTGAGCGAGTGATGGCGAGTGTGAGCCGCTACCTGGAGCAAGCGCTCAAGGTGAAGGTGAACCAAGCCAAAAGCAAAGTCGGTCATGTCAAAGAGAGCTCAGTGCTCGGGTTCGAGATCCACCGTAAGAAGCTTCGAGCGCTCGACTGCAAGGTCCGGCGGTTCAAGCACGAGCTAAAACGGATCACGCGCCGATGTCCGGGTATCTCCATAGAGTCGAGAATCTTCCGCCTGAAGCAATACGTGCGAGGGTGGATGGGGCACTATGGATGCGGACTGAAGTATAATGATGCCATAGCACTTGACGGTTGGATCAGAAGGCGTTTAAGAATGTGCTACTGGAAGCAGTGGCGCAGACCGCGACGTAGAATCGGAGAGCTGATCAAGCTGGGAGTGAATAAGCGGGACGCCATTCGTCTCGGCCTCTCTCGCAAAAGCTACTGGCGGCTCTCCAAGACATTGGCTACCAACAGCGGATTGAGCAACGCACATTTCGAACGGATCGGACTCATTTCCGTGCGCACGCTATGGTGCAAGATCCACCATCCGGCTACGGCCCGATAGACACTTGACGTGAATTCGATTTGCCCGATGAAGCGTCGCTGCAAATAGCAGGCTAGGCGCCGTATACGGACCCGTACGTACGGTGCTGTGGGAGGGGGCCGCTCGAGCGGCTCCCTATCCCGATTAGCCGCTATTTTCATGCAACCGACCCTCAACATACTTGTGAAGGATGCTGGCAATTAACGTTTGGTATGGAATGCCTTCGGCAAGGGCTTTCTTCTGTAGGCCACGAAGATCCTTAGATGGGAGCCGAATATTGATCCGGGCATCCTTCCGGAACATGGCCTCTGCGTATTCTTTATGCCGTTTCTGAGTATCGGTTGCATCCTCAGAACGTTTTACGTTACCTGACTCAAACGCCTCCAGGATTTCGCTTTCTTCTTGATCTAACTTGTTCATTTATCGCCACCTCGGTAGTTTCTGGTAGCTTTCCGGCTCGGAATAATGGTCTTCAGGAAAACCTCATCTTGAGATTCGACAAACGGGACGAGGTATACATATTCCTCGATTGCAATAACGTGAATTTGCTGACCGGGATAGCGATCTTGATTAGGATGGTCGATTGTGTCGAGAATATCGCCGGCCATGATGTGGAACACGACATCTTCAAATGAAACTTCTCTCTGAGCTTTCAAAAGAGCATTCTTCTCCGGATTCCACGAGATTGGCTTCATGAGCCAAGTTTAGCACATTGTGTGCCGTTTGTGATGCACGCGGCTAACGTTTGGCTAAGGCGGCCCAAACCGCGCTGGCACCAAAGCCTATAATAACTCCCGAGCTGGATGCGCGGTTTGGGGTCGCCTTGAGCCTTTTGTTAGCGATCTATGCGCCCGACCATAAAATCACTATGCCAATCTTCAAGCTTATTCATTGCAACCTCCGTCGGTAGCGCTGATATCAGGTTCTTTTGCGTAAGTCTCTGGAGGCCGGATCCATAGTCAACAATGCTCAGATTGACAAATCTATGGTACGAAAACTCCAGGAATTCCTCATAATTTTGCTTGACGCTACCGGTAGGATCCAAGCAAATCACGTCAATGGTCTTGAGATGCGAAGACCCAGCAATAGCGGATTTTAAAAGATATTTGATGTAAGAATCGGCTCTTGGCAATGAATATCCCAAAATTCGAATATGATTTGTTTCTCGCAATATTTGATACGCATTTTTCCAAAATGGGATAATTTCTTCATGAGTTCCTTTTGCCCAAGTTGGCGGGACAATATTACCAGATTCAACGCATCCATGGAGCTTAACGAGGTGCGTATCGTCCCACGCGGGATCGTAACTCTCTTTGTTTAAGCGAAGTTTGGCGGTTGATTCATATTGGTGTGAAATGTAGCGAAATACGTTTTCTACAACCAGATCATAGTTTAAACTTAACAAAGCGTACCGCGTATTTATTGAATCATCTGGCTCAACATAAAATCGCCTTTTTCCCTCATTCGTTGCGCTAAATTTTGCGCGCAGTGCATGTGCAACGAAATAACATATATCTGAATATACCCCGCCCTTACCAAAAACGAAGTTATACCAATTTCCAGGCATGTTTCCGGGGTATGGTTGGACAGTCGGTGTATAATGTTTAATTACTGCTGTGATGTACTGTCGAAATTCGTCCGCCAGACGTTTCCCCTCCAAGAATGACGACATCTCAAGAATGGAAAGAATTTCCTCGATATTAAATAGATCCGACTGATAATAATTCTTGATTACTGACAGTCGTTCTATGGAGTCAAATACATTGAGAAAATATCTGTAATGTTCCTTGTCCGAGAAATAGAGGTCCTTGGACTTGAAAAGAAAGTTGCTCATTATGGGCAACCCCAAAGGGGCCGAAAATCCAGCCCCCAATATGTAGGTAACTTTTTCCATACGTCAGTCTTTGGTCGCTAACATGTAATCGGCTGCGCTGCCGACATGGAAAAATATCTACATCTAGATACTTATTGCTACATCTAGATATCTAGTATCTAAATGTAGATATCTACATTTAGATATCCATATCTAGGTATCTACATCTAGATATCTAAATGTGGATACAAGACTCCTTTACTAAGGATTGGCCGGCTCCCGCCGGACAACCTTGCATTCGAGGCCGAAGGCCAGCACATTGGCGTAGCGCATCTTCCATAGCTTCTGTCGCGGTCTCCAGATGCCGCCTGCGGCTTTGACTTGATCGAGCACCTCGTTTTCCCAGTACTCTACACGCACTGCAAGACGCTGGGCGCCTACCTTATCCGGATCTTGCGCTGAAGGGCGATGGACCAGGGCGCGCGTTCCTCGTTCAGCTCAACGGTCGTGTAGCGCCTGCCGGCCTCCTGGTCGTAACGGTAGCGCACGCAGGGCAGTTGCTCGGCATACTTGTCCTTGAGCTTCTTGGTGCCGTTCTGGGCGGGCTTCAATTGCGCCTTGATCTCCAATAGGGCCTTGGTCGTGGCTCAGGGGGGAGAAGCCGGTTGAGCGGGTGTCGCACGCTCATCGGCCCTTTGTTCATCACGTGCGTATAGATTGCGGATGCTGTAGTGCTTGCGACGTAGCAGGTCGCGCACCTCGCCGAGGAAGCTTGGAGAGCCCGAGGATCCGGTCGGTATCCACCGGCATCTGGGCATTGCCGGTTGCCGGTAGGAAAGGGGGCATGGCGTGCTCCGGGTCCTTGGGGCGCTTTGTCTGGGGAAAGTCTAGCGGCCCATTGGCGAGCGGGCAATGCGCTGTTGCAGAGCGCGGGTGCTCGACTACCAGGGGATCGCCCGACGCTCCCGGAAGAACCCCCCGCTGGGGCCGTCGTCGGGCAGGGTGGCGAGCCAAACGATGGTGTCCACGCCTTTCTCTACCGGGAGCGTGGCGTTGGGGCCGCCGATGCCGGTGCGTACCCAGCCCGGGCAGACCGAGTTGATCTTGATCCGGGTGTCGCGCAGCTCGTCGGCGAGGATGCGGGTGAGGGCGTTGAGCCCCACCTTGGAGAAGCGGTAGCCCGGGCAGCAGCCGTTCATCTCCGCCAATTGGCCCATGCCGGAAGAGACGTTGACCACGCGGCCGTCGCCGCCCATCAAGGGGATCAGGGCCTGGCAGACTCGCAGGGCGCCGAGCAGATTGGTGTCCAGGCTGCGCTGCACGGTGTCGAGATCGGCGTCGAGGACGCTGTTGCCCGGTGGATGGTAGTGGTCGAGGAAGACGCCGGCGTTGTTCACCAGGACGTCTAGACGGGCATTCTCGGAGCCGATGTACGCGGCCAAACGCTCGACCTGGTCCTGACGCGTCACGTCCAGGGGTTGAGCGCGCACGTCCAGGCCCTCGCTGCGCAGTGTCTCGGCCGCCACCTCGCCCTTGGCCGGGTCGCGGCTGGTGAGGACTACGCGCAGTCCGTGCCGCGCCAGTTGCCGGCAGGTTTCCAGGCCCAGCCCCCGGTTGGCGCCGGTGACGACGGCTATCTTGGTGTGCTCGCTCATGGTCTTGCTCCTTCGTGTCCGGAGATTGGACTCACTAAATCTATCGCACCAAGCCTGGATGGAACGTCTACTCCGACCGGGATGGCGGTTATTTCGGCCTTAGCCCATGGACGTCAACGAGAAGATGGGGTTGATTTCTGGTCCCTGTGCCCCTCGAGGGGAGGGATGGGGTGAGGGGGGCTGTTTGCTGGATGGAATCACCCTCACCCTCACCCTAACCCTCTCCCTCAAGGGAGAGGGGACTAGGATTGTCTCTATCCTGCGTTGAGTCATTTGGGGTGGGGGCTCAGCTCGGCTCGCGCCGCTTGCGACTGACCTGGACCCGACCGTCGCGCACCCGGGCGGGGTAGGTCGCGACGGGCTCGTAGGCCGGCGGAGCGAGCGCCTCTCCGGTGCGCAGGGAAAATTGCGCGCCGTGCTGGGCGCAGGTGACGCGGTCGCCGTCGACGGTGCCGTCCACCAAGGGGTAACACTCGTGGGAGCACTCGTCCTCGAGGGCGAACAGCGCTCCGTCGACCCTGAACACCACCACGGGTACGCCGTCGACCAGGACCGTCGCCCGGCCGTCCGCGGCCATCTCGTCCAGCGCGATCACGTCCACCCATTCACTCATCGGTATAGCCTCCGGGCCTGGTAGGAAGATTTCGCATCCGCGTCTTGGTGGTCAGCCGTGTCCCACGTACGGGCCGGCGATCTGGTGCTCGAAACGCGCCAATATTCGGGCCCGACGCAGCTTCAGCGTCGGCGTGAGCAGCCCGTTGACCGGGGTCCAGGGCTCGAGGCTGGGGCAAACCCCATGGATCTGCACATAGCCTGGAAAGGCATGCAGCTGCCGGGCGATGCGTCGGATCAGAGCCTGGTGGAGCCGGGGGTCCCGCAAGCTGCCGGGGTCCTGGGGCTCCACGGACAGGCCCCCGGCGAGCGTGCGAAACACCTCCGGATTGAGCACCACCAGCGCGGCCAGGAACGGCCGGCCCTCGCCGATCACCAGGACCTGCTCGAACAGCGGGTCCAGGGAGATCGCCAGCTCCAGATCGCAAGGCGCAACCTTCTCGCCGTTGGCCAGCACGATCACGTCCTTCAGCCGTCCGGTCAGGAAGGGGTGGGGCGAGACCCAGCCCGGCCAGGGCCAGCCCGGGCAGGCCGACCCAGAGCAGGGCGCGCGCTCGGACGTATGCCAGGCCCCAGAGCAGCAGGACCATGGCGAGGGCGGCGGTCGCGCTCATACGCCCAGCTCCTTGCGGCGCGGTGCCGGAGCGTCGCGCGGTGACCGGGCGTCGTCGGCATCGATCCCCGGCGCGGTTGCAGCCTCCGCCTGCTGCTCCTCCAGGGCCGTGATCTGATCGCGGAAGTGGGTCCACGGACTCTGCGTGACCAGCTTGATCACATCGCCGATCCGGCTGCGTCCTTCCACGAGTATTACGTCGCCGGGACGCAGCTCGAACCTCAAGCGATCAAAGTCGCAGCGGGGCGAGGCGGATGCGGGTGCCTCCTGCAACAGCCAGCCGCAGATCCGTCGCCCCAACCATTGTCGGAACGACTTCATGGTCAAACCTAGTAAAATGCTCTGTCTTGACTGATTGGACCCGCGGGTGCCGGATCGGTTTCAGCGCCCTGGCCTCACCGCACGCGGTGGAGCCGGGCAACGGTGTGGAAATGTTGCTGGAAACGGCCGTTTCCAGGATTATCCTAGAAAGAGCATTTGAACCGCCAAGGCGCCAAGATCGCCAAGGTTTTCAAAGCAATTTCCTGGAAACGGGCGTCACCCTTTGGGTGAAGCAGGTTCTTTCACTTGCGGTGCGTATCTGCCTTTGTGTCCTTGGCGCCTTGGCGGTTCCAACTGCGGTTTTTAGGATTATCGGTCGGCAAGGTCCGGGGCGGCTGGACCGGCATGGTGCGGGCGGGGCTCGGCCCAGGGCCCGCAGGGACGCCCCGGTCCGGGCGTCGCGTGGGGGAGGGGACTCCCCGCCGGACGGCGCTCAGCGGTCGCCGTCGCGGGAGCCGCGGGCCAATTCGGTCAACAGGTCGAGCTGCACCTGTTGGATCTCGACCAGGCGCTCCCACTGTCGCGACAGCAGGTGATCCATTTTTTCATGCAGCTGCCGGATCTCCAGCTCGGCTTTGAGATTGACCTGGTAGTCGTGCTGGCCGCGCACGCGATCCTTCGCCTCCTGACGGTTCTGGCTCATCATGATCACCGGCGCCTGGATCGCCGCGAGGCATGACAGGATCAGATTGAGAAGAATATAAGGGAAGGGGTCGAACGGTCGGGCCAGCAGGGCGGCGGTGTTGATGCCTATCCAGGCGGTCAGAGAGACGCCGAATATGATCAGAAACGACCAGCTGCCGCCGAATGTGGCCAAGCGGTCGGCCAGGCGCTGGCCGATGGTCAGCCCGCGCGCGAAGGTCTGCTCGGTGTCGCTCGCCAGCACCTCGTGCTCGCGCAGGCTGCGCACCACCGCGCTTTCCAGCGTCGTCAGGTCACCGCGCTCCGAGGCGATCATGGCCTCGATGTAACGGCTGCGAAATACGGTCAGATCGGGTCGGCAGATGAAGCCTTCGGTCGACCATTGGGGGAATTGCTCGCGAATCAGCTCCGCGATGTTCTCCCGGATAGATGCTGCCGGAAACACATCGCGGCGCGGATAGGTCTTGCCGCAGATCTGGCAGGTTCTGTGGTCCTGGCTCGGATGTTTCATTGATTGGATATCCAGGGGACGTGCAGGCCTGGGCTTACAGCTGCTCGAATCGCGCCCGGGCTCGCGCACGTTCGATCGGTGGGCGTGCTATCCAGGCCGTCGCTCAGCTCCCCGGTGCGCTGCGGTAACCCGATCGGCGCTCGCGGACAGCGCCCCATCCCGGAGAGCCTGCTGGCTGTTGCCAGTCCCGACAGGCCGCCGGCGCGATCGGCCGGCTTCGGTAAGGGTCCCCGGCGCGGGCATGAGTCCGTTGGCGATAACGCAGCAGCGACCGTCGACGCAGCTATGCCCACCGGCCCGCACGAACGGTCATCGCCGCGAGGCACGGCCCAGGCCCCGGGGCGGTAGGCCGCGCGGCCTACCGCCCCGGGGCAGCGACCGGAAGGGCGCACCTCTGCTCAGGGGCGCCTGGGGGGGCGTGCTGGTCTGGTGTCCGGCTTTGGGCGCGCTTCGTTGACCCGCAGCTTGCGCCCCTTGAGATCGGTTCCGTCGAGCTTCTCGATGGCGGTCTTGGCCTCTGCGGAGACCGGCATCTCCACGAAACCGAAACCCTTGGACTGACCGGTGTCCCGGTCGATGATGATCTTTGCCGAGGTTACCTGGCCGAACCCGCCGAAGGCGGAGTGCAGATCGTCTTCAGTGAGCTGGTAGGAAAGGTTACCGACGTAGATGTTGGTCATCATGAGCTCTCGCACGGTGCTGTCTAGCTGTCTCCATCAGCACTCAATCAACAGCACGGTGATTGAGCCCTGACACCGTTCTCCGGTCTCGAGCCGCCGCCTAGCGGCCGCTGCTGGGCTGCAGTTCGTAGTGTATGTCGGCATCGGCAAAAATACGATGAAAACTCGGTGGGGATCTGCGCTGTCCTTGCCCGGGACCGTCGATCGCGGGCTGGCAAGCCTTGCGGGCGGTGAACCTGCACGTGCACGAGCGTTTCGCGGAGCAGGGGGTGGATTTCGCCTACCCGACGCGCACGCTGCTCATCAAGCAGCAGGCCTGATCCAGCGGCGCCGACCGCCGCCGCGGGTCGCAGCGTCAGAACACCAGCACGCGCCAGCCTTGCTCGATCAGGTCGCCAATGGTGGAGCCGACATAGTCCACGGTGGCACCCTGGCGCTCCAGGTCCGCAGAGATTTGCATGCCGTCGGCGATGAGCTTGCAGAAGACGCTGTCCTCCGCCTCGATCACCCAGCCGAACAGCTCCGGGTCGCTCGGCAGTGTGCGCTCGGCCTCGCCGAAGACCACGAACCGGATCTCGTCGACCCAGCCGTAGCGGCGCGCGTTGGTGCCCCAGAGGATGCCGGGACGCAGGGTTTCGAGGTCGCCTGAGGCGAGCCAGATCAGAACGCGCGACATGATTCTCGCCTTGGCCAGGAAGGAGCCGGCGTCGGCCACGGTGGCTGCGCCTTGTATGCCGGTCCCGCCGCCGGTCGCTGCGGTCGTGCCAGGTACATGGACTCGCCGGCGGGTCAGCGGTGATTCTCCGAGAGCCCCTGGAACAGATACAGGAGCAGGTACTTGCGGGACATCTCCGGCGTGCAGGCTGCGCTCGGTGGTGTTTCCTGGCAGGCGGCAACTATACGCTCGGCGTCAGGCGCCAGGGTGCGGCTCTCCGAGACGATATACGTGACCGCCGCTGCGACATCGTCGTTTGCCAGCTCGGAGAAACCGCCCTTGGGTGGCATCCCTTGCGGTCCCCCGTGGCCTTCCAGGGCATGGCGTACCAGGGTCTGGAGGCCCTGCTCTATGCGCGGCTTCCAGCTGCTCTGCTTGCCGATCAGGGGGGCGTGGCTCGAGGGGTCGCCGTGGCATTTGACGCAGGTCCGGTTGAAGACCTCCCGGCCGCGATCGAGTGCGCCGCGCACCGCGGTCGGCTCCGCCGGGCTGGCCGCCGGCGCTGGCGCCTGCGAGGGCTCGGTCCGACTCAGGCCGTCGGCGAAGGCGGCCGCAGGGCAGCACAGCAGCAAGCATAGCCAGACAGCGATCGGCATCCTCGAACCTCGGCTGCGACAGTCGTAAACCCGTACCCCGGAGGCGCGGGCCCCCGATGGCCCGGGATATCAAGTCTCAGGGGATTATAGACGGACGCGGCGCGAGCGGTTTTCGCGCTGAGATCCGGCGCCGGCGCGCCCTGCATCCGGGCGCAGCACCAACGCCTCGCCGCGAGCGCGACCAGAAATGCGGGCTATATGGTGCCGGGTAGGCGGATCACATCCCCGTGGCCCGGGGTGAGCGTAGGCTGCGCCCGGCGCGCGCTGGCGGCGCAGCGCGCGATCAGACGCAGCGCCTGGGTGCGCAATCCGGGATCGAGCTCGGCAGCACGCAGCAGCGCCCGGGTACCGGCCTCGTCGCCGGATTCCACCAGCCAGCGCCCGGCCAAGAACTGGGTGCGGGGGTCGCGGGGATCCGCCGAGAGCAGGCGTTTGAACAGCTTGCTCGCCCTGCGCTTGTCCCTGATGCGCTGCTGCACCAGCTGGGCGAACGTCCAGGACTCCTCTTCCGAGAGCGTGCCCGCCTTGGCCTTCTTGAGCAGCAACAGGCCGTCGCGCAGCCTCTCCTTGCCGCGTCTGTGCCGTGCCTGCCAGGCGTCATGGTGGCGCGCCAGCCATTGCCGGTCCAGGTCGGCGACGAGCGTTTGAGTCTCGTCGCCCAGAAGGGCCTCGGCGGCCGTGCGGTCCAGCGACGGCGGAAGATCGGCAACCCGGTAGCCGAGGGACTCCAGGCTCTCGCGCAGGGTCGGTCGGGCATCGCGCCGTCGCTCGTCCATCAGCCCCGTGATCCGGCGCAGGGCACGCTCCGGCGTGCTGTGCTCGGCCACCGTGCGGGCCATCAGGCCCAGGGGCCCAGAGGGCGGGCTCGGGTAGCGTTTGGCCAGGCCCCAGAAATCGGACCAGAACACTCGCTCCAGGATCTGGCGCACCAGCGCATGCTGAGTCAGCGCGGCCTTGACCTGCCCGTCGTCCAGGATCTCCAGGGCGGTACGCTCGGCGAGCAGCTCTGCCTGCCGCAGGGCAGGGCGGGCGAGATGCTCCAGCAGGCGCCCATACCCGGCTGCGATCCTGTGCGCCAAGCGCGATCCGTGGCCGGAGTCGCTCGCCAATGTCGCTGCGAGCTGGTGCCAGGCCTCGACCAGCAGTCGGATCCAGCCCGGGACGTGGCGCAGGCCGTGCGCGAGCTGTCCCAGGCGTTGCGCCACCAGCACGCGCAGGGTCTCCGGAGAGGTGCTTAGCAGCAGCGGAAGGCCGATCTGCAGGGTGTTGGTGAGGCGCGGTTGCAAGACCCCCTGCGGGGTGCGTACCAGGCTTACCTCCGGGGCTGCGATAATCAGGATGCAGTGCAGCTTCGGGGTGTGCAACCGGGTGCGCAGCTCGGTGACAAGCGCTGCCAGGTCGGAGCCGGGATCGGGCTCGATGCCGGACGGCGCAGGGATGCGCTCGCGCAGCAGGCCGTAGCTGGCCCAGCCGAGCAGCCCTGCCGCGGCGCCCTGGACCAGCAGCCAGGGCCAAGCCTGGGCAAGCCCGGCCGGGCCGACCAGGCCGCCGAGGACCGAGAGTCCGAGCAGCAGGGTCCCCGCCGGCAGCGCCAACAGCACCAGATAGCCGCCGAGCGCCGCCGCGAGCGCCAGACCGAGATACAGGCCTGGCGTCCGCTCGGCGAGCCGCTCGGGGAACGGCTGGCTTACGCTGTTTGCCGGCACGCCCGCCCGAGGCCGTGCCTTGCGCTCGTCAGGGCCGCGATGTCCGTTGTTCATGGCACTGGGCCTCCGCATGTCCTGGTGCATGTGATGAAGGGTAAGCAGGCGGGCCGCAGAAAAGCGTGATGCGCGTCGTGGTTGCCGCACGATCATCCTAGAAGCGGCAGTTGAACGGCCGCCAGGGTGCGTGCCGCGTGGTGTCTGGCAAGGCATGACGAGGCGGACTAAATCGCCGGGAGCGATTTGAACAGCTACCGCTGGCCCGCAGGGCGAAGGGCAGGATGCCCGGCGTAATAGTCATTCTATTCCAACGAGTTATAACGCAGCCAGGCGCCGCGCGGTGCGTGCCCCAGTGGTCGTAGCGGCCATCACCCAATGGGTGAGTATCGAGTTTTTCCATAAACACGGTCCGAGCAGTCACTGGATCGCTGCTCGAAGCGGTCAACTGCTGTTTCTAGGATCATAGGCTTAGGGGATTTGCTGGTAGCATGGGTGCGGCGCGGCTCGCCGGGAATCGCGGGGAGAAGGCTGCCGGATGTCGCAGGTAAAGGCGGATCTCGGGCGTCGCTTCGGCGGCGTAGCCCGGGTATACGGTGCGGCGGCCGCGGGACGGTTCGCCGCTGCGCACGTCTGCGTCATCGGCTTGGGCGGGGTCGGCTCATGGACCGTCGAGGCGCTGGCCCGCAGCGGCGTCGGGGCGCTCAGTCTCATCGACCTCGACCATGTGGCCGAATCCAACATCAACCGGCAGCTGCACGCCCTGGACGCCACGCTGGGACGCGCCAAGGTGGACGTGCTGGCCGAGCGGGTGGGACAGATCAATCCCGTCTGCCGGGTGAGCGGGGTGGAGGAGATGCTGTCCCGGGACAACCTCGACGAGCTGATCCAGGCCCGCTTCGATCAGGTGGTGGACTGTATCGACAGCTTTCGGGTCAAGGCCGCCTTGATCGCCCATTGCCGTCGGCGGCAGATCCGGCTGCTCACCCTGGGCGGCGCGGGGGGTCAGGTGGACCCGACCCGCATCAGGGTCTCGGATCTAACCCGCAGCATCCAGGACCCCCTGCTCTCGCGCGTGCGCCGGCTGCTGCGCCAGGACTATGGCTTCAGCCGTGACCCCCGGCGACGCTTCGACGTGCCCTGTGTCTGGTCGGACGAGCCCATGGTGTTTCCCGCCGCGGACGGGGGCGTGTGCCTGCAGCGGCCCGCCGGCAGCGAGACCCGGGATCTCAGCTGCGCCGGGGGCATCGGCTCGGTGGTGACCGTCACTGCCGCCTTCGGCTTGGTAGCCGCCGCGCACGTGCTCGCTTGCCTTGCCAGCCCAGCCGCATCCGGTGCCGGCACGACGACGGCGCCCGGCCCCGGCTGAGCGCGCCGTCCGAGGCTGTCCGCATCGATCGATGGCCGGCGCCGGCAGGCGGATCCCTGCGCGCGTGGCATTGCCCGGGACGCCGCGGGTATACTGCGCGCCCTCTCTGCCGACCTGAGCGAGCGCCGAGTTGACGTTTGACGCCTGGATCGCGATCGCCGTGGTGCTGGCGACCATGGGGCTGCTGGTGTTTTCCCGGGTGGCCGCGGACCTGCTGCTGGTAGGCGCCATGACGGTGCTGCTGGCGCTGGGAGTGCTCTCCCCGAGCGAGGCGCTGGCGGGCCTCGCCAATCCCGGCCTGGCCACCGTCGGCGTGCTGTTCGTCGTCGCCTCCGGGCTGGTGGAGACCGGGGTGGTGCACGGCATCGGCCGGCGCTTTCTGGGCAGCATCGGCTCGGTCACCCGGGCCCAGGCGCGCCTGATGGCGCCCGTGCTGTTTGTCAGCGCCTTTCTGAACAATACGCCGGTGGTGGCGATGCTGGTGCCCGTGGTGCAGGACTGGGCGCGCCGGCAGCGGCTGTCGGTGTCCAAGCTGATGATCCCGCTGAGCTACGCAGCGATCCTGGGCGGCACCTGCACGCTGATCGGGACCAGCACTAATCTGATTGTCGCGGGCCTGGCGGCGTCCCGCCACGGGATCGCGCCGATCGGATTTTTCGAGATCGCCTGGGTGGGCCTGCCGAGCGCCCTGCTCGGGGTCGCCTACGTGCTGCTGGCGTCGCGATGGCTGCTGCCCGAGCGCAAGCCGGCGATCCGCGACCACCAGGACCCCAGGGAGTATGCCCTGGAGATGGTGGTCCCCGGGGACAGCCCGTTGGTCGGACGCAGCATCGAGCAGGCTGGCCTGCGCCGCCTGCCCGGCCTGTTCCTGGCGGAGATCGAGCGCGCCGACACGGTGCTGCCTGCTGTGCCGCCCACCGAGCGCCTGCAGGGGGGCGATCGGCTGGTGTTCGTCGGCAGCGTCGCCTCGGTGGTTGATCTGTACAAGATCAAAGGCCTGCTGCCGGCGCCCGAGCAGGTCTTCAAGCTCGCTGTGCCCAGGCCCGAGCGCACGCTGATCGAGGCGGTGGTCTCACCCAGCTCGCCGCTGATCGGGCGCACCATCCGCGACAGCCGCTTTCGCAGCCTTTACGACGCGGTGGTCGTTGCGGTCGCCCGCGGCGGTCGTCGTATCCCGGGTCGCATCGGGGATATAGATCTGCGCCCCGCCGATACGCTGCTGATCGAGGCGCGGCCCTCGTTCGTGGAGCAGCACCGGCTGTCGCGGGAGTTTCTCTTGGTGAGCGCGGTGGAGGGCTCCAGCCCCCCGCGCCACGAGCGCGGCGGCCTGGCCGCCCTGATCCTGCTCGGGGTGGTGGCCTCGGTGGCCTTCGCCGGGGTATCCATGCTGGTCGCCGCGCTGGTGGGGTCGGGCCTGATGCTCGCCGCTCGCTGCACCACCGGCGCCCACGCCCGCCGCAGCATCGACTGGCAGGTGCTCACCGTCATCGCCGCCTCCCTGGCCCTGGGTCGGGCGCTGGAGGTGACCGGCGCTGCCTCGGAGCTGGCCCGTCTATGGATCGGCATGGCGGGGAACAATCCCTGGCTCGCCCTGGTTGCCGTCTATGGGGTGACCATGGTGCTCACCGAGCTGATCACCAACAACGGTGCGGCGGTGCTGGTGTTTCCGCTGGCCGAGGCGACAGCGGCGAGCCTGGACGTGAGCTTTCGTCCGTTCGTGATCGCGATCATGATGGCCGCCTCGGCGAGCTTCTCCACGCCGATCGGGTATCAGACCAACATGATGGTGTATGGGCCCGGGGGCTACCGTTTCTCTGACTATCTGCGGATCGGCATCCCGCTCAATCTGCTGATGGGTGCGACCACGGTGCTGATCGCGCCCTGGGTCTGGCCGTTCTGAGGCGGGGGCTTAGCCGGGCTTGCGCAAGCCGAACAGGCTCCGCAAGCGTCCCCGGCGCGGCGGCCGGCCCTCGGCCGCGCCTTCCTGTACCAGGCCCGCGAGGGTCTTATAGGTGCTCGACCAGGCCTCGCCCGTGGCCGGCGTGAACCGCTTCTGGAGTGCCTGCTTGAGGGTCCAGAGGAAGGCCTCACCCACCCGCGCATAGTCTTCCTCCCTGACCCCCCAGGTGGCATAGTTTCGCCCTGTCGCGTGCAGGATGCCTCTCAGGGACTCCAGATGCTCAAGGTGGGCCAGAGCGGTGTCGAGCAGGGCGGCGAGCCGGTTGGGCGGCACCTCTATCGCTTTCAGAAGCTTCGGGTCGATCTCGAACAACCGGCTGTAGAACAGGGCCAGGGCCTGGACATGGAAGGGGGCCAGGCTCTGCCACGAGCGCCTGACCAGGATCATCTGTTCCGGTGTCATCGCCTTCTCCTGGGTGCTGTCCGGCCCTCGACTCACCTGGGTCCGTGAGCCAAGGGCTGTCAGAGCGTCACGTAAACCATGTGCCAGCCAGCGGCCTGGAGCGGTTGCGCTCGGCGTGAGTGCCCGACCGCAGGCCGGCCTTGCCTCCATCGAGTGACCGTTGGTCCGCGGCCCGAGCCATCAGACCCCATGCAGGCGGCGTCTGTCCGGGGGGTCCGGCAGCACCACATTCAGAGC
This sequence comes from uncultured Gammaproteobacteria bacterium, assembly GCA_963711095.1. Classification (GTDB taxonomy): domain Bacteria; phylum Pseudomonadota; class Gammaproteobacteria; order Chromatiales; family Chromatiaceae; genus CAVQCX01. The sequence continues at coordinate 18,280 of CAVQCX010000034.1, forward strand.
CAGAATCTCGCACTGGCCTTCGTGGTCCACGGAGACGCTGACATCCTCGGGGTCGATGGCGACATACTTGCGGATGACCTCCAGGATCTCCTTCTGCAGCATCGGCAGATAAGAGGCTCCCCCGCGCTCACTCCGCTCGTGGGCCACCAGGATCTGCAGCCGCTCCTTGGCGACGCTGGCGCTCTTCTTGCGCGTAGCCATGAAGTAGTCGAGCATGCCCATGGGTCAGCCTCCGAAGATGCGGCCCAGCAGGCCACGCCGCTCGGGCTCCAGGAATCGGTGCGGCAGCTCCTCGCCGAGAAAGCGGCTGACCGCATCGGCATAGGCCTGGCCCGCATCGCTCCTGTCCTCCAGAATGACCGGCACGCCGGTGTTGGAGGCCTGCAGCACCGCCTGTGACTCCGGGATCACGCCCAGCAGCGGGACCGAGAGGATCTCCTGCACGTCCTCCACGCTCAGCATCTCCCCGGCCTTGGCGCGGCGCGGCGAGTAGCGGGTGATCAGCAGATGCTCGTGGATCGGCTCCAGATTCTGCTCGGCCCGCCGGGACTTGCTGGCGAGGATGCCGAGGATGCGGTCGGAGTCGCGCACCGAGGAGACCTCGGGGTTGGTGACCACCAGCGCCTCGTCGGCGAAGTACATGGCCATCAGCGCCCCGTGCTCGATGCCGGCCGGGGAGTCGCAGATGATATAGTCGAACTCCTCGCGCAGCTGGTTGAGCACCGCTTCCACGCCCTCGACGGTGAGCGCGTTCTTGTCGCGGGTCTGGGATGCCGGCAGGATCGACAGGTAGCTGTTGCGCTTGTCCCGGATCAGCGCCTGGCGGAGGTTGGCCTCGCCGTGGATCACGTTGACGAAGTCGTAGACCACGCGGCGCTCGCAGCCCATCACGAGATCCAGATTGCGCAGGCCCACGTCGAAGTCGATGACCGCGGTCTTGTGCCCCTGCAGGGCCAGTCCCATGGAGAAGGCCGCACTGGTGGTCGTCTTGCCGACGCCCCCCTTGCCCGATGTGATGACGATTACCTTTGCCACTGTGTGCTCACCTCCGGTTGTCTCGCAGCAGGCTGTCGAACACCCCGATTTCTCGGCAGCCCGCGCCCGTTACAGGGCTTAAGCAAGGATAGGGACATCCCTCTTCACGACCCTCTCAGAGCGCCTCGATGCCCAGGCGACCGTCCTCCAGATAGACCTGGACGGTGTGCCCGCGAAGCCCTTCGGCAATATCCTCGCTGACCCGGTAGACGCCCGCCACCGAGACCAGCTCGGCACGCAGGTCGGTACAGAAGATCCGAGCGCCCTGATCGCCCTTGACGCCGGCCAGCGCCCTTCCGCGCAGGCTACCGTAGACGTGCACGTTGCCGTCGGCGAATACCTCGGCCCCGGAGCCCACCGCCCCCAGCACGGTGAGGTCGCCGCCCGGCGCATAGATGCGCTGGCCCGAGCGCACCGGCTGGGTGACCAGGCGTCCGGGCTTGCCCGGGGGCTCGGCCGGGCGCGGGGCGGCGCGGGTGCGCGGCGGGGCGCCCTTGGAGAGCACCGCCAGCTCCATCGTGACCGCCATCTCGCTCTGCTCCTCGTCGCTCCCAGTGATGCCTACGGGGATCAGTCCTTTGCCTCGCAGGGTGCCCAGCAGCAGGGCGAAGTTCAGCGCGCCGCCTTGGCCCCGCAGGGCCTGCACATCGATGACCAGCGGCGTGTTGTGGAAGAACTGGGGGGCCTCGGCGATCTTCGCCTCCAGCCCGGCGGCCACCGCCTGTACGTCGGGCACCAGCAGTTTGAGCACCGGCAGCGTGAAGCTGGCGGCCTTGAGGTGGAAGGCGGGTGAGGCCAGGTTCTGCAGCGGTGCTCGGGCGCTCATGGTCGGTGCGGATACCTTGTCGGCGGCGCCCCTGGGGCGGGTTGGAGCGTCCAAGCTAAGCGGTCCTCAGGGTTTCCGGGAGCGCGCGCCCGGACGGCGCGCCAGCAGCTCCCGGCGAATGAGGTCCTCGATGCCCAGCGCGATCAGGCGCTCCGCCGCTTCGGCGGGGTTCTTGCCGTAGAGGCCGGACTCCACCAGTCGCTCCAGATAGTCCAGCACCGGTCGGGTGGTGGAGAGCGTGATGGACACGGTCTCAAGCTGGTTCTTCGGGCGAGGCATAATAATGCCATTGTTACGGCATACTTATGGCGAATGCAAGAGGCGGATGCGCTGCTGTGCGACGGCGCACGCCGGGCGGCGAATTTTCTGCCATGTTTGTGTGGTCTGTGATGGGACGGGGTCCCGGTATCGGCAAACGAGGTGCCTGCTTGTGTGGATGCAACGTCCTTTAACGCCGATCCTCGGGGCGCTCGTCCTGCTGACCTTCTGGAGCAGGGTGGGTGCGGTCGATTGTGCCGGTCTGCCCGCCGCGCAGGCGCCCTCATGTTTGGCGGCCCAGGGCTGGGAGCTGGTCCATGACGAAGACGGGGTGCAGGTCTTCACCCGCGCCCATCCGGGCAGCAGCATCCGCGAGGTGCTCGCGCGGACCCTGGTGAGCGCCCCGCCCAAGGCGGTGCTGAGCCTGCTCACGGACTTCGACGCCTATACGCGCTTCATGCCTGCCACCCTGGAGCGCTGCAAGCTGCTAGCCGAGGAGCAGGATACCTATTATGTGTTTCAGCAGCTCGACCTGCCGTTCGTCGATGACCGTTTCTACACCATCAGGCTCGATGCCAAGGCAGATCCGGCGGGCAAAGGCTTCTCACTGGCCTGGACGCTGAGCGACGACCCGCGCTACCAGGTGCAGGGGCGCGGCAGCCGGGTCAACCTGAACGATGGTGCCTGGACCCTTCGCGAGGCGGCAGCAGGTACGGCGACCCAGCTGAGCTACCAGGTGCACACCGATCCCGGCGAGATCTGGGCCTTGGTCGCCAACCTGGCGAACCGGGTCTCGGTGCCCGATCTGGTCAGCGCGGTGCGCAACCGCGTGGCGCGGGCCGAGGGGCCCTGAGCTGCCCGGAACGGCGGCGGCGCGAGTCGGCGTCGGACATGCTGAGGTTTTCCACAGTTTGGCGAGACGTTTGTGGTAGAGTGCACGCCTTATCAGCGCATCTCGGTCCGCGCTGCTCCCCGCTGCCACGCCCCGTCACCGGCCGGCCTCGGATCTACTCAGCTTAGTACCGCCTGGACCGACCCGGCACCCGGGTAGGCTGGTCAGGAGTCTCGACACACATGTCATTTGATACCCTCGGCCTCATGGCCGAGCTTCTGCGCGCCGTGCGCGAGCAGGGCTACAGCAGTCCCACGCCGATCCAGCGCGAGGCCATTCCGCCCATCCTCGAGGGTCGGGACATCCTCGCGGGTGCCCAGACCGGCACCGGAAAGACCGCCGGATTCGCGCTGCCGCTGCTGCAGCGTCTGCACACCCGGCCGCCAGCGCGCGGTCGGCGCGCCATCCGCGTGTTGGTGCTCACCCCGACCCGAGAGCTAGCCGCTCAGGTCGCCGCCAGCTTCGGCACCTACGGCCGGCATCTGCCACTCAAGTCGGCGGTGATCTTCGGGGGCGTGAAGATCAACCCACAAATAGAGCAGCTGCGCCGGGGCGTGGATATCCTGGTGGCGACCCCGGGCCGGCTGCTCGACCATGTTGGCCAGGGCACCCTGGATCTCTCGGCCGTCGAGGCGCTGGTGCTCGACGAGGCCGATCGCATGCTGGACATGGGCTTCATCCGGGATATTCGCAAGATCCTCGCGCTGCTCCCGCGGGAGCGCCAGAATCTATTGTTCTCCGCGACCTATTCCGCGGAGATTCGCGAGCTGGCGGACGGGCTCCTGCGCTCGCCTGCCCGGATCGAGGTCGCCCGGCGCAACACGCCGGCCGAGCTCGTGGCCCAACTTGTTCACCCGGTCGACCGGGGCCGCAAGCCCGAGCTGCTGTCGCATCTGATCGGCGCTGGAGACTGGCGTCAGGTGCTGGTGTTCACCCGCACCAAGCACGTTGCCAACCGGCTCGCTGAGCAGCTGGAGCGCGCGGGCATCAACGCCGCCGCCATCCACGGCAACAAGAGCCAGGGGGCGCGCACCCGCGCGCTGGCCGACTTCAAGGCCGGGCGGGTACGCGTGCTGGTCGCCACCGATATCGCCGCGCGCGGCCTGGACATCGACCAGCTTCCGCACGTCGTGAACTTTGAGCTGCCCCACGTGCCAGAGGACTATGTTCACCGCATCGGCCGGACCGGGCGCGCCGGGCGCGAGGGCGAAGCGCGCTCGCTGGTCTGCGTGGACGAGCACAAGCTTCTGCAGGGCATCGAGCGAGTGCTCGGTCGGGGCATAGACCAAGAGCTGGTTCCGGGCTACGAGCCCGATCCCCGCATCAAGCCCGAGCCCATCGTCACCGGGCGCCAGGCTCGGGGCCAGGGCGGGCGTGGGGCGGGCGCAGCCAAGGTGCATCCGCCGCGCCGGTCGCCGGTCGCCGATGCGAGTCCGAAGCCCGCCAAGCACCGCGCCCATCGCCAGCGGCCTCGGGTGGCCGTCAGCGGCTGAGCGCCCCGGCGATGTCCCGGGCGGCGCGCTGCCGTTCCGCTATCAACGAAAATCGGCGTGGCTTCGTGGTAGCGCCTTGTCCGACAACCCTAAGAGCCTAGAGAGGGTATGCGCATGAAACTGTACGTGGGAAACCTGCCTTATACCGTGACTGATGAGCAGCTGAAGGAGGTCTTCGGCGCTTTCGGGAAGGTCGAGAGCGTCGAGCTGATCATCGATAAGTTCACCGGGCAGGCCAAGGGGTTCGGGTTCGTCGAGATGCCCGACAATTCGGAGGCCGACGCGGCGATCAAGAGCCTGAACGAGAGCAACCTCTCGGGCCGACGCATCAAGGTCAACCAGGCCAAGCCGCGCAGCGACCGTCCGCCGCGGCGCTCGCGTTACTGATCAACAGACAGGGCGGGGCCGCCGGACGGCCGCGCCCGGTCGATGCTCCCCCGCTCCAGGGCTGATCCGTTCTGGATACATACCTGCTTGGCATTCAACCAGATACCCGTCATTCCGACCAGGTAACCGGAGAAGTAGCACACGGACGTGCTGTTTACGGAGCCAAGGACGCAGAAGTAGCACACGGACGTGCTGTTTACGGAGCTAAGGACGCAGAAGTAGCACACGGACGTGCTGTTTACGGAGCTAAGGACGCAGAAGTAGCACACGGACGTGCTGTTTACGGAGCTAAGGACGCAATCCGGATGCCAGGGATGCATATACACTTACAATCGGGACGTTACGATCTCTGGATTCCCGCTTCCGCGGGAATGACAGCGCAGAGCGGCGAAATTCCGGCTAGAACAGATCCGCCTTGCCCCCCGCTCCGGAAGGTCTTGTCGCGGAGCAGGGCTCAGGTCAGGCTACGCAGCCGGGCGCCGATATAGGGCGCGGCGGCCGTCGTGACCAGCACCAGAAGCCAGAGATTTCCCGCCCTCGGATCGTAGCTGGCGAGCAGAGACCCCCAGGAGACCCCGACCACGTAGTGGCCGAATAGCCATTCGAAGGCGAGGGTCGCCCCCAGCCAGAGGGCGCCGACGCAGGCGTACTGGCTTCGGCTAAGCCTGCCCAGACGGCCGATCAGCAGCCAGGTCACCACCAGGATCAGCACGCTCAGGATGATTCCGCTCAGGGGCAGCGCCAGGTCGGGCCCCAGCCGGGGCGCGAGCAGCCAATCGCGGGCGACGCCGTTCGCTATGGCGAGCGGCGGGAACAGCGCCCAGATGGCGATGGCCTTGAGCGTCACCGCGCGCGTCACAGTGTGCTCTCCAAGTCTGCGTCTCCGCCATCACCTGCAGAGAATCTCGCGGCGCCTCGAGGCAAAAACAAGCCCGACCCGTCCGAGAGGAGGCGGGCCCCTCGGCGACGAGGCGAGTTGGGGCCGCGGGTTATTGAGGGTGCCTCTTGGGGTAGAGATGTCTGCCCGGCAGGGTCAGGGCCAGGATCCCGGGGGATCGGCCACCGCCCTCCCCGTAGCCCGGATGCAGCGAGGCGGAATCCGGAATTAGTCGCCCCTCTCCCCCCAAGACCTGGAATTTCCTGCGCCCCTTCCAGGCTACGACCTGTGATGCCCGCAGGGTCGGGTTAGCGCGTGATCCGGCGGAAAGCGCCGGAGCCGGCAGTGAGCAGGAACACCGGGGCGCCGGCGATCAGGTACCAATAATAGGTGCCGAAGCGCCACAGCAGCAGGGCGCTGGCCAGGGAGGTGCCGGGCAGGAAAGGCGCGAGCAGCGCGCTGATTCCGAGCTCCACGCCGCCGCTGCCGCCGGGCAGGAAGGTGAGCTGCCCGGCGGAGAGCGAGATCATCTGGACAAGCAGCAGATAGGCCCAGGGGAGGCGCTGGTCCAGGGCCCGGAGCACCACGTAGAGAATGCTGTAGCGCAGCAGCCAATGCCCGGCGCAGAGCGCATAGACGGCGACCAGCCGCAGCCGCGGCATCCGCAGCAACAGTGCAACGCCCGCGCGGAACTGCAACGCCCAGCGCGCCAGGCGGTTGCGGGTGCGTCGCGAGATCCGCAGGCGCCGCAGCACGCGGCCCGCCAGCAGCAGAACCCTGCGGTAATGGCCGAGCAGCAGCCACACCATCAACAGCCCGACGCCGAGCACCAGGCCGAGCAGGGCGGCAAGCCCCCCGAGATCCGGCAGGTCCGTGCGCGACGCGAGCAGGATCAGGGCGATCGGCAGGGCGCCGACGAAGAACAGCAGATCCATGACCTGCTCGATGGCAAACAGCGCCGCGGCGTGGGCGGCGGGCACCCCGTGGCGGCGCAGCAGCAGGATGTAGGTCAAGGGACCGCCGGCGCCGGCCGGGGTGGCGCAGATGGCGAATTCGGTGGCGACCATGGTGGCCAGCGCCTGGCCGTAGCCCAGGCTCGTCCCCAGGCCACCGGCCAGGATATACAGCCGCAGGGCATTCAGCCCCCATCCCGCGAGCACCATGCCGATCACCGCGGGGATCAGCCAGGCCGGGATGTTCAGGAGCCTTCAGGGCGCCGAGCCCGCCATAGCTGAGCGGTACGGCGAGGCCGAGGGACAGGGCAAGCAGCGCCAGGGCCCAGTAGCGCCTCAGGCCCACGCCCGCACCCAGGCCCCCTTGGTCATGGCCGGGCGGTTGTCCAGTGCCTGCTCGAGCGTGCCCAGCCACCAGCGCGCCACTTCGGGATAACCCAGATCCGGCGGATGCAGCCCCAGACGCAGCAGGGGGCGCTGCTCTGCGTGCTTCAGCCAGCTCTCGTTGCAGCGCTTCGACACCGCGCGCCGCCAGGCGCTGCGCACGCTCCACACCAGGCTCGGGGTCTCCACAGCGTTCCAGTCGGGCAGGCGTACGACCTGGGTCCGCGTGGATGTCCAGGCAAACCGGGAGTGCTGCAGGGCAGCGCGTGCCCCGGGGCTCAGCAGCCAGGCCGGAGCGACAAACCCCCCCAGGGGCCAGCCGAGGCGCTCCAGGGCGGATGCTGCGGTCTCCAGAAGGCGGCTCGCCGCGTGCTCGGACAGGGCGGCCAGCTCGCCTTCGCCGCGGGTGTAGACCCGGCGCTTGAGCCGCTCTAGCGGATTGGCGCCCAGGGGCGCCTCGTCCAGGTGATGATAGCCGTGCGCCACTACCTCGTCGCCGCGCTCCAGGCGCTGCTCGATCGCGCGGCGGAATTGCGGGTGCTCCTCAATGCCTCCGTCGTGATGGTAATCGGGCACCACCAGCAGGGTGAGCGGAATCGCGCCGCGCGCGTCGAGCTCGCGGAGCAACGGGACGTAAGCGTCCCAGGTGGCCGGCGCCACGTCGTGCAGCACGACGCTGACGGCAGCGGGCGGATCAGCGCGGGGCATGGGCGAGCAGCCGCCCGGGCCGCTCCCCGGCCAGTTGACTGTAGGTGGCGAGCAACCCGCGGAGCGCCTGATCCCAGCTCCAGCGCAGCTCCACGGTGCGTCGCGCGCGGGCCCCGATGGCCGGTGCGTCCATGGCGAACAAGGTCTCCACGGCCTCGGCCAGGGCGGTTGGCTGGGCCGAGCGGGCCAGCACGCCGGTGCCGGGCTGCACCAGCTCGGAAACCCCGCCGGCATCCACGCCCACCACCGGTATGCCGCTGGCCATGGCCTCGAGCACCACCAGTCCGAAGGTCTCCCGGTCTCCGGCGTGCAGGAAGGCGTCGGCGCTCGCCATCAGTCGCGCGACCTGGTCGTGCTCCAGGTAGGAGGACCGCACGCTGACCCGGGGTCCGAGCCGCGACGGCATCTCCGGACCGACCAGCAGCAGGTGATAGGGGTCTCCGAGCAGCTGCACCGCGCGCACCAGGGCGCCGATATTCTTCTCCCGGGCATAACGTCCGACAAAGATCAGCAGGCGCGCACGTTCGTCCAATCCCAGGCTTTGCTTGAGCCGGGGGTCGCGCTGCTCGGGGCGGAAACGCTCGGCATCCACCCCCAGCGGCTGGACGCCCACATTCTGGATGCCGCAGTCGCGCAGGCACTGCGCCATGACCTGACTCGGGGCAAGCACCAGGTCGAAGTGTCGATACAGCCTGTGCACGTAGCGGCGCACCGACCCCGCGGTCCAGATCCCGGCGCGGGTGGCGATCAGGCGGGTGATGTCGGAGTGGTAAAAGCCGATCACCGGTATGCCCAGGCTTTGTCCCGCGTCCAGGGCCGCCCAGGCGGGGACATAGGGGTCGCCCGCCTCGATCAGATCGGGCCGCAGGCCCGCCAGGCAGGCCGCCCACGGAGCCTTGCGCAGAGGAAAGCGGTAGCCGTGGCCGAACGGCAGGGGCGGCGCGGGCAGGCGGTAGATGTCACCGTCTGCGGCGAGCCGTGGCCCGGGCACCACCAGGCTGTGGCGGTGCGTGGTGTGCCGGGCCAGCCAGGCGTGCTTGGCCTCGAGATAGCTGCGCACGCCGCCGCTGCGGGGTGCGTAGAACATGGTCGTATCGACCAGATGCATAAGTTGTTCCTCCCGACAGTCCGACCTTTGGCGGCGTGCCCGGGTTCCGCGCCGCGCGAGGCAGTTGTACAGCTTACCGCGTCTTTGTGGCACAAATTCGCGCAAATCGCCTGCCGAGGCCGTTGGATTGCGATTCCGGCACCGAGAGCCTTGCGGTCCTGGGGCGCTGCCGGTTGCCCTGGTCGGTCTGGGCAACCAAATATGGTTGCAATCCCGTCCTCCAGGGGCCCCGGAGCACCATGGCGTCCGTTACGATCTAAAGATATCCCCGATGGGATCATGCAGCCATTGTAAAGAAAACGGGGCAGACTCGGTTTATGGCTGATGCGCGCCCAGGCGACGACTGGTCACGGCAGGGTCCGGTCGCCCTGGTCCCTGGTATGGGGGGAGGGGTGCCGAGGGGTCACCCTATCCTGACTAGGCCCCTCACTGAAGGCACTGGAGCCAGGGGACTCATATGAAGGTGATGTCAATCAACGTGGGGCTTCCACGCGAGGTCGAGTGGCGCGGTAAAACAGTCCGAACGTCCATATCCAAGGGGCCAGTGGCGGGTCGCGTGCGCATAGGGCGCCTGAACGTGGAGGGGGACCGGCAGTCTGATCTCAAGGTACACGGCGGCGCCGATAAGGCTGTGTACGTGTATCCGTCGGAGCACTATGCGTTGTGGCGCGAAGAGCTACCCGGTGTCGATCTTCCGTGGGGTGCCTTCGGCGAGAACCTTACGACAGAAGGTCTAACCGAAGACAGTGCTCATATCGGAGACCAGTTCACGGTTGGCTCTGCCCAGCTCGTGGTTACGCAGCCTCGCATGCCCTGCTTCAAGCTGGGGATACGCTTGGGCCGACCGGACATGGTGAAGCGCTTTCTGCAAAGCGGGCGAACTGGCTTCTATTTGCGCGTGGCCCGGGAGGGTGAAGTCACAGCGGGCGACGTCGTCACATTGATTGCCCAGCACCATCCTGCGATTAGCGTCGCCGAGATTGTCGGCTTGTACACCGCGGACGCCGTGAGCCAAGAGCGTCTGCGCAGGGTAATCGATCACCCGGTACTCCCTGAAGGCTGGCGGGACTACTTTCGGCAGCGGCTCTGGGACCCAGACGCGTGATCCGACGGTCTATGGACCGCACCTGATCATTCACTTGGGGAAACCCACGGCTTTGCCAGGGGACTCACGAGGTTTGACCTTTGCGGCGGTCGGCCCCAAAAGACGGTCTGAGTGCGGAGCGGTACGGGAGTGCGGTCCGGGATGGGACCGTCGGGACACGCCGTGAATCCATCCCTGGAGGCTCGGGAGCCGCCGTCCAGGCGGCTCACGGTCCCGCCAGACCCACCCCGGATCGCTAGAGAGAGCGGAGTCAGTTGCTGGAGCAATCGCCCAGCCGCCAGGGGGCGGCTCCAGGTTTCATGGCGCGTTCGGGGCGCTCACCCAATAAGCCCCCGGCTTTGCCGGGGCTTCTTTAACCCTAAAAACCGCAGTTGGAACCGCCAAGACGCCAAGGACACAAAGGCAGACAAGCACCGAAAGTGAAAGAACCCGCCTCACCCAAAGGGTGACGCCCGTTTCCAGGAAATTTCCTTTAAAAAACATGGTGATCTTGGCGCCTTGGCGGTTCAGATGCTCTTTCTAGGTTGATTCGAAGCGGGCGCCGCAAAAGGGCGGGCAAGCGATCAGGCACGACATTCGGCGTTTTAGCTCCGACGTCACCGGCTTGGCGTTGCCTGCGAGCTCGGAGACCCTCACTGATCCCGGTTGCCGGCGGGTCCGCCCGGAAAGATAAGGAGGCGGCAAGCCAACGCTTGCCGCCTCGGGCAGCGACAGCTAGGAGCCTCAGCCCGGTCTTACATCGACTGGGTCCCGGAAGCTTTGCTGTCGTCGAGGGCCGCATGGGCGGCCGCGAGCCGCGCGATCGGCACGCGGGGTCCCGAGCACGAGACGTAGGTCAGGCCGATGGAGTGGCAGAAGCGGATCGAGGCCGGATGGCCGCCGTGCTCGCCGCAGATGCCGACCTTCATGTCGGGGCGGCTGCTGCGGCCCCACCCGACGGCGAGTGACATCAGCTTGCCCACGCCCTTGACGTCGAGCACCTCGAAGGGATTGTCCTGGAGTATGCCCTTCTCGTTGTACATGGGCAGGAACTTGTTCTCGGCGTCTTCGCGGGAGAACGAGAAGGCCGCCTGAGTGAGGTCGTTGGTGCCGAAGGAGAAGAACTCGGCCTCCTTGGCCAGGGATTCCGCCCGCATGCAGGCGCGCACCACCTCAAGCATGGAGCCGAACTTGAAATTGAGCTCGACCCCGTAGTAGGACTCCACGGCCTTGGTGACCGAGTCGACGATTTGCTTGACCCGGGCGAGCTCCTGGACCGTACAGACCTGGGGCACCATGATCTCCGGGTGCACCTCGATTCCCTCCTTGATGCACTCCGCGGCCGCTTCCAAGACGGCCCGGATCTGCATCGCATAGATCTCCGGGAAGGTGATGCCCAGGCGCACGCCGCGGTGGCCCAGCATCGGGTTCACCTCGAAGAGCGCGCGAACCTTCTGCAGCATGGTGCGCTTGCGCTCGATCGCCTCGTCCACCAGCCGCGGATCGGCCAGGTGGGTGACCTGGGGATGGACGTCGGAGGTGCGATACATGAACTCGATGGTGTCGGAGAGCACGTTCATGCCGAGCACGGTGTCGCGCAGGTGCTCCAGCTGTTCCAGCTCATCCACCAGCTGCTGCGCGGTGGGCAGGAACTCGTGGATCGGCGGATCGAGCAGGCGCACGGTGACCGGGCGCGGAGCCATCGCCTTGAGCATCCCCTTGAAATCGCTACGCTGGATCGGCAGCAGCTTGTCGAGCGCCGCCTGCCGGGCCGGGGCGTCCTCGGCCAGGATCATCTCCACTACCACCGGCAGCCGCTCCACCGAGTTGAACATGCGCTCGGTCCGGCACAGGCCTATACCCTGGGCCCCGAACTTGACGGCGCGTGCGGCGTCGTCCGGGGTGTCGGCGTTGGCCATGACCTTCAGGCGGGCGACCTCGTCTGCCCAGCCGAGCAGCGTCTCGAAGCTCGCCCGAGAAATCGGCGGCCTTCATGGGCACGGCGCCCAGGTAGACATTGCCGCTGGTCCCGTCGATGGTGAGGATGTCACCCTCGCTGATGGTGGCGTCGCCGATGAACGCCTTGCGCATGTGCACGTCCACGACTATGCCTTCCGCGCCCGCGACGCAGGGTTTCCCCATGCCGCGGGCCACCACGGCGGCGTGGGAGGTCTTGCCGCCGCGGGAGGTCAGTATCCCCTGGGAGGCGAAGAAGCCGTGGATGTCCTCGGGCTTGGTCTCCTCGCGCACCAGAATCACCTGCTCGCCGGTGCGGCCCATCTGCTCGGCGCGGTCGGCGTCGAACACCGCCCGGCCCACGGCGGCACCGGGGGAGGCCGGCAGACCCTTCGCCAGCGGCTTGGCCTTGGCGCCGGGATCGAGGCGCGGGAACAGCAGCTGATCGAGCATGTCCGGGTGGATGCGCAGCAGCGCCTGGCGCTTGTCCATCAGGCCGTCGCGGACCATCTCCACGGAGGTGCGCACCAGCGCGGTGGTGTTCATCTTGCCGTTGCGGGTCTGCAGGCAGTAGAGGCGGCCTTTCTCGATGGTGAACTCGAAGTCCTGCACCTCTTTGTAGTGAGTCTCGAGGCGGCTGCGCAGCTCCTGGAGCTCGCGGTACAGCTCCGGCATCTCGTCGTGCATGGCGTCGATCGACTTGGGCGTGCGGATGCCTGCCACCACGTCCTCGCCCTGGGCGTTGGTCAGGTACTCGCCGAACATCCGGTTCTCGCCGGTGTCCGGGTAGCGGGTGAAGCCCACCCCGGTGGCGGAGTCGTCGCCCAGGTTGCCGAACACCATGGTGACCACGTTGACCGCGGTGCCGTTGGCCATCGCCGGGGTGATATGGAACTGACGGCGGTAGTCCACTGCGCGCTTGCCGCTCCAGGAGTTGAACACCGCCTTGATGGCGATCTCCAGCTGCTCCATCGGATCTTCCGGGAACGGATGGCTGGTCTCGCGCTCGACCACTTCGAGAAAACGGTCGGAGATCTCGCGCAGGTCGCGGGCCGAGAGGTTGACGTCGGCGGTGACGCCGGCCTTGTCCTTGACCGAATCGAACTCCTCGTCGAAGGCCTCGTCCTTCACGCCCAGGGCCACCTTGCCGAACAGCTGGATGAACCGGCGATAGGCGTCGTAGGCGAAGCGATCGTTGCCGCTCTCGGCGATCAGGCCTTTGAGGGTGTCGAAATTCAGTCCCAGGTTCAGGATGGTGTCCATCATGCCGGGCATGGACATGGCCGAGCCCGAGCGCACCGAGACCAGCAGGGGGTTGGAGGCGCCGCCGAACTTCTTGCCGGTCTTCTGCTCCAGGTTGCGCATCTGCTCGCGCACCTCGTCCATCACGCCGGGGGGCAGCTCGTGGTTGGGGTCGGCGAGATAGGTCAGGCAGGCCTCGGTATTGATCACGAAGCCCGGTGGCACGTTCAGCCCGATCTGCGTCATCTCGCAGAGGTTGGCGCCCTTGCCGCCGAGCAGCATCTTGTTCTTACCGTCGCCTTCTTCGAACGCGTAGACGAACTTTCTTGTATCGGTCATACGGGGACTCCGTTGTGTGCGTTTGTGTTCGGATTCGAATGAGTTGTTAGGGCTGGGCCCCGGACTGCAGCTTTTCGGCAAGGGACCGGTCTCGGAGCTGTCCAGCAGCCTGCCGGGCGGAGCCTGGGTGCGCTCTTGGTCTACAGAATTCTTGGCCCGCGCAAACCCTTTGGCCTCGCTCCGACCGCCTCTCGCGGCGGTTCCAGGGCTCGGCAGGTCGCTATGTGCGCCGCTATCATACAGGACCCGGCGACAATACCGTGACCAGGTAGCATGACAGGCACGGCCTGTGCCACTGAGCCGGGGGGGTCCGCCCGGGTCAAGGCGGATCTGGTCTAGCCGGAATTTCGCCGCTCTGCGCTGTCATTCCCGCGGAAGCGGGAATCCAGAGATCGTAACGTCCTGATTGTAAGTGTATATGCATCCCTGGCATCCGGATTGCGTCCTTAGCTCCGTAAACAGCACGTCCGTGTGCTACTTCTGCGTCCTTAGCTCCGTAAACAGCACGTCCGTGTGCTACTTCTCCGGTTACCTGGCCGGAATGACGGGTATCTGGTTGAATGCCAAGCGGGTATGTATCCAGAACGGATCAGCCCTGCCGCCCGGGTTGGTCGGCATTGACAGACAGGGCGCGTCGGTCTAGGTTCGTGCTTGATCTCGACCCCGGCCCTGCAAAGGTGCGCCCTGAGTCCGGCGAAAGCCCGTGCAAATGAGAGATCGCCGCTGGATATCGATTCTCCTGGTGTTGGCCCTGGTGCTGGCGCCGTGGCCCGGTATTGCGGGGGTTGCGGCGATGGCCTGCCCGCACGGGCATTTCCATCCCGGCGGCCAGGGTGCTGCCGATGCTGCCGCCCACCACCAGGTCCCCGGCTGTCATAAGGATGCCCGCCCCTGTGACGGCTCCTGCGGCTGTCGCCATCTCAATGTGTTTACCCTCCCGACCGGATTCTCGGTGCCCGTGTCCCAAGCGGTGCCGGCGTTTGTCGCCGATGTCCCGGTCTCCGTGGTGGAGCCCTTCCCCGCCGTCGAGGCTCAAACCTCCGCGTCTGCTCGCCTGACATCCGCGCGCAGGCGCCCTCTCCCGGGCTCGCTTGCCGGGCACGCCTTGAGGTCGGCGTGACCCCGGTCATCCGCACCCTGGTGTTGTGAGCAGGGCGTCTTCCTACTGGTCTTCGGCCCGGGCCGGCAGCCGCCTTCGGGCGGGCTGTCGCGGTCTGGCTTCCGGGGTGTATCGGCGGATCGGGTGGCTGCCGCGGCATGCGGCGCGGCCCGGGAGGATGCAAGATGCGATCGACAAACGTCTCGGTGCTTCGATTAGGGGCAGGTCTGGTGCTGCTGGGGGCCACGGGGGTGGCGTGGGCCGCGCTCACGCTCAGTGAGGCGGAGACCCTGGCGGGGCGCGGCGAGCCGGGCCTGGGCGCGCTGCGAGAGAAGGCCGAGGCCCTGGGGGAGCAGGCGGTGGCCGACGGCCAGCTGGGTGACCCCAAGCTCAGGCTCGGCGTGATCAGCCTGCCGACCGACAGCGTCGATCTGGCCCAGGAGCCGATGACCCAGCTCCAGGTCGGGGTCCAGCAGGCGTTCCCGCCGGGTCGGACCCTGGAGCACCGCTCGCGGCGCACTGCCCGGATGGCCGATGCGGCAGTGGACTCGGGGGATGCCCGCGCCCTGGAGGTGCTCAAGGCGGTCCGTCAGGCCTGGCTGGAGACCTTTTACTGGCTCCGGGCGGCCCAGGTGGTGGACGAGAGCCTCCACCTGTTCGACCAGCTGGTGGCGATCACCCGGTCACACTACGCGACCGGCAGTGGCAACCAGCAGGATCTGATCCAGGCGGAGCTGGAGCTGGAGCGGCTCAAGGACCGGGCCGTGAAGATCCGCACCCAGGAGGATCAAGCCCGCGCCGAGCTGGGTCGCTGGGTCGGCCCGCGGCGGGCCGCCGAGCCACTGCCCCGCGATCTACCCACGTTGCCCCCCGTGCTCGGCCACGCCGAGCTGGTGAAGGCCCTGGAGGAACATCCGCTGATCCAGGCCGAGAGCGCCCGGGTGGAGGTTGGTACCGAGGGGATCGCCCTGGCCCGCGAGGCCTACAAGGCGAGCTGGATGCTGGACCTGTCCTACGGGGCACGGGCGGGCCGCAATCCGGCCCCCGGGACCAGCGACGCGCAGCGTGCGCTCAGTGTGGCTCGAACCTGGCTGGCCCAGCAGGGCACATCCTTTCCCAACTACGGTGTGCTCAACAACCAGCTGGCGGCGGCGGGCAGCGAGCGCGCCGATCTGCTCTCGGTGATGGTGACGGTGGACCTGCCCCTGTTCACCGGCAATCGCCAGGATCGGCGTCTGGCCGCCAGCCGCCATGAGGCCGACGCGGCCATGCTCTCCCGAGACAATCAGCTGCGCGAGCTCAGGCGCATGCTCGACGAGACCTATGCCGCGTGGAGTCGGGCCGGTGAGCGCCTGGCGCACTATCGTACCTCACTCATTCCTCGCGCCCGGGAGAACAGCGAAGCGGCCCTGAAGGCGTACGGGAGCGAGCGTGGGGATTTCAACTCCGTGATGCGGGCCAGGATCGCCGAGCTGGATACCCGGCTGGAGGCCCTGCGCCTGCGGGTCGACCGGGCCAAGGCCCAGGCCGGACTCCTCTATCTTGCGGGAGGTGCACGATGACCGCGCTGCGTTTGCTCTCGGCCCTTGTCGGGCTGGCCTGGCTCACGGTTCTGGCGGCAGAGCCGGCCGCCACCGCGACCCAGCCCAGCGAGACCCTGGAGCAGGTGATGGGCGAGACCGCCATGGAGCACGCCCTCAAGCACCAGGACCCCACCTATGTCTGCCCCATGCACCCCCAAATCGTGCGCCACGAGCCCGGAAAGTGCCCGATCTGCGGCATGCAGCTGGTGAAGGTCGATGCGGGCGCGGGCAACACCGGTGGCGGGCGCAAGATCCTCTATTACCGCAACCCCATGAACCCGACCATCACCTCGGACCACCCCATGAAGGACGAGATGGGCATGGACTACGTGCCGATCTACGAGGAAGGCGGGGTGCAGGTGCAGATCTCCCCCACCGTGGTGCAGAACATGGGTGTGCGCACCGCGCTGGTCAAGCGCGGGACCATGTGGCGGCGTATCGACACCGTCGGCTACGTGGACTTCGACGAGGAGCTGCTCAGCCATGTGCACCTGCGCACCGACGGCTGGATCGAGCAGCTGACCACGAAGTCCGAGGGCGAGCCGGTCAAGCGCGGTGACCTGCTGTTCGAGCTCTATTCGCCCGCCCTGGTCAATGCCCAGGAGGACTATCTCCAGGCCCTGGCCTCGACCAGCGCGGGGCTCGCCAGCGCCTCCCGGGACCGGTTGGTCGCCCTCGGGGTGTCCCGGGACCAGATCGAGCAGCTGGGCAAGACCCGCAAGGTGCGCCAGGTGATCAACGTTTATGCGCCCCAGGACGGCATCGTCGCCCGCCTCAATGTGCGCCAGGGCATGTACGTCAAGCCGGCCACCGAGGTCATGACCCTGGCGGCCCTCTCAAGTGTCTGGCTGCTCGCCGAAGTCTTCGAGAGTCAGGCCGAATGGGTCAAGGTGGGTGAGCCCGCGGAGGTGCGTCTGTCCTACCTGCCCGGTCGTCTCTGGAAGGGTCAGGTGGAGTTCGTGTATCCCAGTCTGGACCCGACCACCCGTACCCTGCGGGCACGGCTGAAGTTCTCTAACCCCAACGAGGCACTGAAGCCCAACATGTTTGCCGAGGTCACCATCTACGGCGGGGCCCACGAGGACGCCCTCATGGTGCCGCGCGAGGCGCTGATTCGCACCGGTGCCCAGGACCGGGTGATCGTCGATCTCGGCAAGGGCCACTTCGAGCCCCGGGCGGTCAAGGCGGGCATGGAGTCGGGCGACTCGGTGGAGATCCTGGCCGGGGTACGCGACGGCGACCGGGTGGTCACCTCCGGGCAGTTTCTGATCGATTCCGAGGCCAGTCTCAGGGCCAGCATACTGCGCCTGTCCGATGCCGCCTCTCACGTGGTCGATGAGCCGGCGCCGATCACCGGCACGGGCCTCATCAAGGCGCTCAAGCCCGACCAGCACAGCCTGACCATGCAGCACGAGCCGATCGAGGCAATCGGCTGGCCGTCCATGACCATGGACTTCGCGGTCAAGCCCGGGGTGAGCCTCCAGGGCCTGGGCGTCGGCGACCCGGTGAGCTTCGAGCTGGAGCGCGACGAGCACGGCTACACGGTCAGTGCCATCGAGCGGCGCCAGCCCTGAGGAGACCACCATGATCGGCAGACTGATTCAATGGTCCCTGGGCAACCGCTTTCTGGTGGTCCTGCTGACCCTGCTGCTCGGGGCCGGGGGCCTCTACTCGCTCAAGAGCACGCCCCTGGACGCCATCCCGGACCTGTCCGACGTGCAGGTGATCATCAAGACCAGCTACCCCGGCCAGGCGCCCCGGGTGGTGGAGGACCAGGTCACCTATCCGCTCACCACCGCGATGCTGGCGGTGCCCGGGGCGGTGACGGTGCGCGGCTACTCGTTCTTCAACGACTCCTATGTCTACGTCATCTTCAAGGACGGGACCGACCTCTACTGGGCCCGCTCCCGGGTGCTGGAGTACCTGAGCCAGGTGGCCCCACGGCTGCCCCCGTCGGCGCGACCGGCCCTCGGTCCGGATGCCACCGGGGTCGGCTGGGTCTACGAGTATGCCCTGGTGGACCACAGCGGCAAGCATGATCTCGCCCAGCTGCGCTCGATTCAGGACTGGTTTCTCAAATACGAGCTGCAGACCGTGCCCGGGGTCTCGGAGGTCGCCACGGTCGGGGGCATGGTCAAGCAGTACCAGGTGGTGCTCGACCCGGACCGTCTGCGTGCCTATGGCCTGCCGCTCGCCAAGGTCCGTGAGGCCATCGCGCGGGCCAGCCAGGAGGTGGGCGGCTCGGTGATCGAGCTGGCAGAGGCCGAGTACATGGTGCGCGCCACCGGCTACGTGGACAGCATCGAGGATCTGGAGCAGGTTCCGCTCAAGGTCAGCGAGCAGGGCACTCCCGTGCTGCTCAAGGACGTGGCCGATGTGCGCCTGGGCCCGCAGATGCGTCGCGGCGTCGCCGAGCTCGACGGCCAGGGCGAGGTGGTCGGCGGCATCGTGGTGATGCGCTACGGCGAGAATGCCCTGACCACCATCGCCGGAGTGAAGAAGAAGCTTGAAGCGCTGAAGAAGGGCCTGCCCAAGGGGGTGGAGATCGTCACCACCTACGACCGCTCCAGTCTGATCGAGCGGGCCGTGGACACCCTGAGCCACAAGCTGATCGAGGAGCTCCTGGTGGTGGCGCTGGTGTGTCTGGTGTTCCTGTTCCACCTGCGCTCGGCGCTGGTGGCCATCGTTAGCCTGCCGATCGGCATCCTGGCCGCGTTCGTGATCATGCACCAGCAGGGCATCAACGCCAACATCATGTCGCTGGGCGGGATTGCCATCGCCATCGGCGCCATGGTGGACGCGGCCATCGTGATGATCGAGAACCTGCACAAGCATATCGAGCGCGAGGCGCTGACCGACGAGAACCGCTGGCGGATCGTGCGCGAGGCCACCCTGGAGGTCGGACCGCCGCTGTTCTTCTCGCTGCTCATCATCACCCTGAGCTTCCTGCCGGTGTTCACCCTCGAGGCCCAGGAGGGGAGGCTGTTTGCGCCCCTGGCCTTCACCAAGACCTACGCCATGGCCGCGGCGGCGGGGCTGTCGGTGACCCTGGTGCCGGTGCTCATGGGCTTTTTCATCCGCGGGCGGATCACCCCGGAGCACAAGAACCCGGTGAACCGACTGCTGATCGCCCTGTATCGGCCCCTGATCGGCCTGGTCCTGCGGGCACCGAAGATCGTGCTGGCGATTTGTCTGGTCCTGATGATCGGCGGACTTTGGCCGATCACCCAGCTGGGATCGGAATTTATGCCGGACCTGGACGAGGGTGACCTGATGTACATGCCGACCACCTTTCCCGGGGTATCGATCGGCAAGGCCGAGCAGCTGCTTCAACAGACCGACAAGCTGATCCGGACCCTGCCCGAGGTGGAGCGGGTGTTCGGCAAGGTCGGCCGGGCCGACACCGCGACGGACCCCGCCCCCCTGACCATGATCGAGACCACCATCAAGCTCAAGCCCCGCGACCAGTGGCGCCCGGGCATGACCACCGAGCGGCTGATCCAGGAGCTGGAGCAGCGCGTGCACTTCCCCGGCCTGACCAACGCCTGGGTGATGCCCATCAAGACCCGTATCGACATGCTGGCCACCGGCATCAAGACCCCGGTCGGGGTCAAGGTGGGAGGGCCGGATCTCAAGGTCATCCAGCAGATCGGCACCCGCATCGAGCAGGTGGTGCAGCAGGTGCCGGGCACCGCCTCGGCCTATTCCGAGCGGGTGGCCGGGGGGCGCTACATCGTCATGGACATCAACCGTCTTGCCGCCGCCCGCCACGGACTCAACATCGCCGATGTCCAGGACGTGATTCGCACGGCGGTGGGCGGCATGGACGTGGGCACGGCGGTCGAGGGACTGGAGCGCTATCCCATCAATATGCGCTACCCGCGGGACCTGCGTAATTCGGTCGAGCGGCTGCGTAACCTGCCCATCGTCACCCCGCGCGGGGCCCGGATCCCCCTGGGCGAGGTGGCCCAGGTACGCATCGAGGACGGTCCCGCCATGATCAAGAGCGAGAACGCCCGGCCCAATGGCTGGACCTTCGTCGACATCAAGGGCCGCGACGTGGGCTCCTATGTTCAGGAGGCCCGCCGGCGAGTGGCCGAGCGGGTCGAGTTACCCGCGGGCTACTCCATCGACTGGTCCGGTCAGTACGAATACATGGTGCGGGCGAAAAAGCGACTCACCCTGGTGGTGCCGATCACCCTTGCGATCATCCTGTTACTGCTCTACCTGAGCTTTCGCAAGCTGAGCGAGGTGCTGATCATCATGGGCACCCTGCCCATGGCCCTGGTGGGCGGGGTCTGGCTGTTGTACCTGCTCCACTACAATATGTCGGTGGCCGTCGGCGTGGGCTTCATCGCCTTGTCCGGAGTGGCGGTCGAGATAGGGGTGGTCATGCTCGTGTACCTGAACCAGGCTTTGGAAAGGCGCTCGCGTGCCGGTGGGAGGTTACACCATCCGGACAGGGCCGACATCCGCGAGGCCGTTATCGAGGGTGCGCTGATGCGGGTGCGACCGATCATGATGACCGTCGCGGCGATCATCGCCGGCCTGCTCCCGATCATGCTGGGCGGCGGCACCGGCTCCGAGGTCATGCGCCGCATCGCCGCGCCCATGGTCGGCGGCATGGTCAGCGCCACGCTCCTGACGCTGATCGTGATCCCGGCTGTCTTCCTCGTCTGGAAGACTTGCTGCCTCGTGGATCGCTGAGCCCGAAGGGGCGCGAGCGCCCCTTCGGCCCCGCCAGATGTGCTAGCCTGTTGATATCCCAGGGGATATGCATCTTGATCGAGGGATGACTATCCGTCAGGCAACTTCGTGCTCCGCGCTTCTCGCGACGCCCAGTGACGGCGCCGGCGGCCCTCACCGGGGCGCGCCGGCCCGCCCGGGAACAGCGCTTGGTCTGGTCGGGCACGCCCGACGGCTACAGGCCGGGCGCGCGATATTCCAATATCCGTGCTGCATTGATATTCCAATATCAGAGCTTGCTCGATATTCCAATATCGAAGATTGCTTGGTAATCAGCGGTTATGCCTGCTATTGAAATGGAACCGAAAGAGATTATCACGGCCATTGCGGCAATCGTCGGAATGATCCTGGGGATTGACAACTTTTCCACTCCAGATCAGGCGACAAGGTTAAGCTTCAGGTTGTCCCAAAGGCCTCGGCCTACCGAGGAAACGATCACACTGGCCGAGAGTACCACTTGCATACCCGTGATCGTTATGACATAAACCACCCGATAGCGCCCCCTGAAACGCTGTCCCTTGAAATCATCAATATGAGTCGGTTCGCGGTGACCGTCGATGAGGTGGGCTTGATGCCATCATGGTCACGAAAACGAATGGCACTTGTGGTACCCATCATCAAAGATGGAAAGCCTTGGCCGCGCAAATTGCAACCGCGGGAGGCGGTGACGGTCCAGTTTGATGCCACAGGTCTTCTCGAGTTGGAAAATATCTGATCCGTTAGCCGCGCATATGCGACGACGACGTGCGGTGCAACATGTTATGGACGTAGCGGAGCCCTCCGTGAGCTCGTGCGAATTGCTCGCGGTGTGGCATAACGAATAATGCGGGTGAGGAGGGTCAAGTCTTATTTGCGAGCGCAAAGAACAAGGCCCGGGATGCGTGGCTCTGAGCGTGAGACGGGCGCCGTGCCGGCGCGATGTTCCAATATCGCCCTGAGCTTGGCATTTAACTTTTGACGGTTATGCAAGTTCGCCGTGCGACCGGAGAAGATGCAGTTCCAATCAGCGCGCTCAGCAAATGTGTGGCGCATTTCTTTCCTTTATTGTCCTTACCAAATGCCGGCTAACCCACAAGAAAACAGGACCGAAGCATTTTCGGTCGTCTAAACTGGATTCAGCGGCTACTCGACGCCATTACCGGGCCTGGCTTGCCATGATTGCGGAACAAACATGAGTTATACGATAGAGCTGTCGGAAGGCGGGAAATACATCGTCTGCCGGGTGACCGGCCAGGTGACGGTGGAAATCGCGCGAGCGTTCACGAAGGAGCTGAATCGCTGGAGTCGTTCCCTGGATGTCAAACGGTTCCTGACTGACGTTCGCGATGCCCCAAACGCGTCTAGCACCTTTGAGAACTACGAGTTTGCATATAAGGACCTGGCGGACCTCGATGTCCAGCGGGATTCACGCGCTGCCATCCTGGCGGCGCCAAGCGACAGATCCCATGATTTTGTGGAGATGGTCGTGCAGGACGCGGGATTCAGCGTGCGGATCTTTCATGACGAAGATGCCGCAATCGCATGGCTTAACGACGAATCAGGTGGCTGATCGGGCAATCGGAGCACCCATCGGGGACGAACGGTGGTTTTCGTCCGAGGCAGCTTCTCAACTCTATGACGGTGGTCCTCATCAGCTTAAGTGTTCCACCGTCACCGGGCTCTCGAAGGTAGTAGTATGACGGGGATAGAGAAAGGCCTGATAACCGTGCTGGCCTGTGCTGCGGTCTTTGTCGCACTGGCAGTGCCACTGATCCTCGGCAGGGTGCCTCCCAATCGCATTTACGGGTACCGTACGCGGGCGACGCTGAGCGACGAAAGGATCTGGTACAAGGCCAACGCTTATTTCGCTTGGACGTTCCTGATCGGCAGTGTCGTGACGGCAGTCGTCGCTCTGATGCTTTTTGAGTGGGGCGGGCTGTCACCCCGTGCATTTCGGGATGCAACGATTGTCCTGCTGCTGGCGCCGGTCGCGGTTGCCGGCCCGCTGACTTCGCGATACATGCGTGAGCTCGGGCCCCGTGAGGGCTGACCAAGGGGCCCAGGTTCGCGGAGTGTGCGCAGGAACGTTACTGCAGCTTGTACCGTTTCAGCCGGCGGTAGAGGGTGCGCTCGCTCATCCCGAGGGCCTTGGCCACATCAGTGAATGACGAGGGTCAACTCTTGCCTTTTGCCTTCCAAAAAGCTGCGGGGAATCGGGAATGAGCGCGGCCTTGTTTCTTGCTTCAGCAAAACGCAAGACTTGACCCCGATGCCCTGTGACCCCGATGCCCTCGCTCGGTGCCCTCTGACCCCGATGCCCTCGCTTGACCGGGTGTCCACCATTGCTGGGCAGGCTCATTCCTCTTCAACCGATATCGCCGTCATGGGAGCCTCGCGGTCGAGCTGGTCCTCCCAGAGGTACTCGCGGGTCTCGGCAACGATCACGCTGCTCAGGGCGACCAGCGCGATCAAATTCGGGATCGCCATCAAGGCGTTGGCTGCGTCGGCGAAGTCCCAGACCAGAGGTAGGGGGATCACAGCGCCGACCATCACGGCGACGACCCAGAGCATACGGAACGGGAGGATGGCGCGTTTGCCCGCGAGGTATTCCAGGGCCCGTTCACCGTAATACGCCCAGCCCAGGATGGTGGAGTAGACGAAGGTGAGCAGCCCGAAGATAAGCAGCGGGGGGCCGATGACCGGGATCGCGTCGAACGCCGCCTGGGTCAGCGCTGGGCCCTGCAGCCCCTGGAGATCGGGGTTCTTGACCAGGCTGGTGACCAAGACGAGTCCGGTGATGGCGCAGATCACCACCGTATCCCAAAAGGTTGCAGAGGCGGAAACCAGCGCCTGCCGCACCGGGTTGCGGGTGCGGGCGGCGGCCGCGACGATGGGTGCCGACCCGAGTCCCGCCTCGTTGGAGAAGAGGCCCCGCGCGATGCCATAGCGGGCGACCATCGCTATACCGGCGCCGACTGCCCCGCCCCCCATGGCGTCCAGGCCGAGGGCGGAACGCACGATCAGCACCAGCGCATCGCCGAGGTAGGACGATTGGATGGTGAGGATCACCAGACAGCCGATGACGTAGCCCACCGCCATCAGGGGCACCAGCGCCTCGCAGACGAGGGCAATCGAGCGGATGCCGCCCAGGATCACCAGGCTGGTCAGCAGGGCCGTGACCGTGCCCGTGACGTACGCGGAGATGTGGAAGGTGTCATTGGCGAAGGAGGCCACCGCGTTGGACTGCACCATGTTGCCGATCCCGAAAGAGGCCACGACGGTGAACATGCAGAACAGGATGGCGAGCCAGCGTGCGCCGAGCCCTTTTTCCATGGCATACATGGGGCCGCCGAGCATGCTGCCGTCTTCGGTGCGCACGCGGTACTTCACGGCCAGCAGTGCCTCGGAGTACTTGGTGGCGAAGCCGAACACGCCGGTGAGCCACATCCAAAGCACGGCTCCCGGCCCGCCCAGGGTGACGGCGGTGGCCACGCCCACGATGTTGCCGGTGCCGATGGTGGCGGCCATCGCAGTCGCCAGCGCTCCGAACTGGCTCACGTCGCCCGGGCTGTCCGGATCCGGTTTCGCGGAGAGTCGGATGGCCTTGCCTAGGTAGCGCTGCACGAAGCGCAGCCGAAAGGTCAGGAAGACATGCGTCCCGAAGAGGAAGGCCAGCATGGGCGGTCCCCAGAGATAGCCGTTTAGCCAGGTCACCAAGTCGTGGAATGCTTGCACGTGGGTCCTCCGTCGGATCCGTCCAGTCGCACAAGGTTCCACGATTCTGTGGCGCCGGGCAAGGGGTCCGGCGCGCTGGTCCAGAGCCTGGGGAGGGCGGGGCGAAGGGGCGGGGCGAAGGGTCAGGTCTCCCATGTACCATACGTCCGGAAGGGACTACGCTTTGAACGTGGGAAGAGCTGCGGTCTCGCTTTATAGCGTCTCGCAGAGTGGCTTGCCATTTCCCTGTGACGAAGGCACTGGGTGCAACGAACCGAGGCCCTGTCGGCTTGACCCTGTCGGCTGTTGCCGTCTGTGGCAAAATTTCTTTTCATCGTAGGTGCCAGATGAATATACGGCAACTTCTGATGGTCCTCTCGCTAACCCTGACAGCTCTGGCAGCAGCTTCTCAGGCCGCGCCGGGAGAGGCGCAGAACTGTGGTAGCCCGCCAGGTATCGGCAAGGTATGGTTACATGGTGACGCTGTGCTATTCGTTTCCGGGGTGCTGAATGTTGACGCCGATGGTGCGCCAAATTCGTACCTCTTGGACGGAAAGGGGCTCTCTTACACCTGCGATGGCGTTGTTGCGGTGGAGAATGGCAAGAGAGTGACACCCAAGTCCAACCCCTCAGACTGGCAGCAGAAGTGCAACGCTGCCTGGGCGCACGCGAAGGCGACAAATGACTATCAGGGGGTCGCGATCTTTGGCTTTCAGACCGACGCCGATAACAGGCCGCTCATACAAAGTGAAGGCGACCCTCTGCCCGGAAAGGGATACATCAGCGCCACGTCCGTAAGCATTCCGGGTGCGCCCGAAGGGACTCAGCGTCGGTACGTTGATGCGTTAAGAATTCCCTACATCGTGCTGCCCTCGTCGTTTGTGTCCAAGTACAAGGTGAAACCGGGTACCCTAGCTGTTGTTTATCGAAAGAAGACTAATCATTTCGCATTTGCGGTTTTTGCCGATAGCGGAGGCCTCGGAGAGGCATCGGTTAAGTTGCACCAAGACTTGGGGGGAGCCCCCATCGTGCGGATAAAAGGGGTAGACCGTGCCAAGTCACGCATTGAGGACCAAATCCTCACCGTCGTCTTTCCCGCGAAATTTGCCGCGCCAGTTGCAGATTCAGATGCATGGAACAGAAAGATCCAGCTAGCAGGGGCTGAGGCATTGAATGAATTCGGTGGAATTGCGGAACTTCAGGCATGCGTAAAGTGACGCTCCACCGGGCGGCCCGGCATTCTGGACAGATTCGTTTCGTGGTTACATAGGTCAGAATATTGGAGGCATCCGATGGGAATATCGGCTTCCAAGAGGTCCAACTGAGCGAGCTGCGCGTCCCGGATTCGGGGCGGTATATTGGCTACCGCGGGGAAGTAGAGCATGACCAATGTCGGGAAGGTCGACGGCTATAGTCGGCGGCTTTGGTGAACGATGTGGACGGGCGCGCAGCGGTGTCCGTGTAGCGCCAGAGAACGCTCGGTTGTCTAAACGTTGGGGCCACGAGGCGCAAAAAGGAGGGGCATGATTCGAATAAGCGCATGAAGAAAAAGGCGTGGCGGAGTGGGCGATAATTGTCGTTGTCGCTGTTGGTCCGGCAGGCGTTGGTCCAATCGTTGGTGCGACGGGTGGAAAATGCGCAACCGCTCGCTCAAAAGTGCCGGGCGCTGGCACCGCGTGTTTCAGGTCTTGCCATGGCCTGGTAGAGCTCCAGAGCGGTGACAACGCGCTGATGGGCGCAGTTTGGGTGGGTGGGGTTGTCAAGCGCAAATGGGCGTTCATGAGTGTCGGTGAGCCAAAGCCAATTGGACGGCGTGAGGTCTCGCATTAAAAGATGAGCTGGTCTCGGATGGCAGGGGCGGGATATGGGCGACGGAGATGTGTGGACGGTAGCGCTGGAAGGTTGGGGACGCAGTAAAGGTGCGTTTTTGCTCTCACCCAAAAACATGATTGGGGGCTGCTTGTCGATGGCCGTGCGGCCGGCGAGGGGCGTTGGGGTCCGGGGGTTTACTATAATGCTGACGGTGTAGGGGGAGAGACGGGCGGGCGAGGATCTCGGCAATGAAAGTGTGTCGTGGTGTGTGGCGTGCGGGGTTAGTAGGCTTGGCCGTCGCGTTGTGCGTGTCGGCTTGTTCCAAGCGCGATGCGGTCGATGGGCGGCTGGTGGGGAGCTGGCAGACGTCGTTGGGGCAGTGGATGGCGGTGTTTGAGGTAGGCGCTGACGGCGCGTACCGGACCAGTTTCAGCGGGCCGCTTGCCCCTGCTCCGGAGACCGGGCAGTTCGAGGCGCGGGACGGAAAATGGCGGTCTCGCAAGGATAACGGAGGAACGGAAGAGGGGACCTACAGCTTCTTTTCGGACAACATGGTGGTCATCGTCGGCCGAGCGGGGGCCCTGAGCTGGTGGAGGGCGGCAGGCCCCGACGCCCCGGCGCTTGGGGCGTTGCCGGCAACCGCAGCGGGCTTTTTCAATACGTCCGGTGCTCAGCCGTCGGGCAGTCCCCCGGCTCTGAAGGCGGATTGGCCAATCAAGGGTGTGCCCGCAATGGCGGGTCGCGCCCTTGAACAGGCCCGCAGCTGGCAGGCGGATGCGGTCCTCACGACTGTAGCAGCTCAGCTTCTCGAGGGCGCGAGCTCGGTGTTGGGGAACGTCGAGACGCCCCAGGGCCGGGTCAGCCTCGATTTTGTGTTCTGCTCGCCAGGCACACGGAAGCGACTGCAGGTATCGCCGAGTGCGAGTGGCGCGACGACGAGGGACGACGGGGAGGGCGCCGACTGCCGCGCCGACCAGGGCATTCCGACCGAATTCCTGGACCTGGCCGACGCCGTAGCCCAGGCCCGTGAGCGGGGGATGCCCGAGGGCGATCCGGCTCGGGCCGAGCTCCGCTTCGTGGACGGCGTGGCCGGGGATGACTTCAGGGGTTGGGCTTGGCAAATCCACTCCCCGCGCTATTCCGGCGGAGGCATATATCAGATCCCCATAGCGATCCCCGAGACCGCTGGAGTACGTGTGGTCGATGCTTGCGCCCTGATCACCGCAGCCGACGCCGAAGCGGTATTGGGGCGCCCAGTGGAGCGCGCGGTGACGACCTGGCAAGGAGAGGGTACCTGGTCCTGCGGATATCACATCATCGGCCATCGTCAGGCTTTGGTGACGCTCACCGTGGACGAAAGCCCGTTCAGGAACAAACAGGGCTACATGGCTAACCAGCGGCGCAACGGGCGTACGCCGGTGGCGGGTCTGGGGGATGAGGCCTATCAATTCAAGGGCTGGCTCGATGTCCTCGTGGGAGACAGCCTGCTGCAATTCGGGCTCAGCACCGACAATGAGGCCGCCGTGCGACAGCTCGCCCGGCAGGCGGTCGAGCGCCTGATATCGGGTGAGGCGATCCGCTCCCAAGCCACCGCCGATGCGCGCCTGGTAGGGGACTGGACAGCGGAAGCGGGCGCCTACCGGTTTCTGTTGTCGGTCAAGCGCGACCGCGCCTTGAGCTTGAATGTTGCCGGGGACATCGTCGGGGTGCTTGGCGCCGAGGATGGGCGCTGGTCTCTGGTTGATCGGGCGCGCAAGCAGATCGCCGCGGGGAGCTATAGCTGGCCGGGCGAGGGTCAGCTGGTGATGCAGGGGGACATCGCGGCGCAGTGGCGTCGGGTACCGGACGACGCGAAGCCCGAGCGGATTCGCCCCGAATTGTTGAGCGCCGATCTGTCGCGGCCCGATGTCGACGCGGCCAGCGGCCCTTGGCCGAAGGCGCCGCTCGACGGGCGGCTGGCGGGCCTATGGGAAGGCGCAGGGGCCGTGTCGGGCGAGCAGGCTCTGCGGCTGGTATGGCGGATGCGTGCTGCGGCGCCCTCGACGCTCACCTGGACGTTTTCCGGCAAGGGTTACGTGACATACCGGGCGCGCGACGACCAGGCCCAGGTGCATATCTCGGAGGCGTTGCAAAAACTCGGGCTGCTCCAGGGTATGCACGATTTCACGGTGGCCGGGGATGCGGCGGGACGTGGACCGGCGTTCATCGACGACGGTCGGATCGGCCAACCAACGGCCGCGGGCCTTGGCTGGTGGCAGCCCAGTCAAGGCCTGGAGGCGTTGCAGTGGCACCGCCTGGGTGCATCGCCGACCGGCGCGAAGCAACCTGGCGGTGGTCAGAGCCGCCCTTAGCGAGACGGGGCGGTCTTGCTTTGTAGCATGAGGCCGTGATCGCTCGGCTCAATGAGCAAGCAGGTCGTGGACCGGACCGACGTCTGTAGGGCAGCGGCGGGCGTCCATGGCCGGCGGCGGGTCAGCGGCGCGGGGCGTGCGTTGACTGCCGTGTCGCCAATCGAACATATCCAGGTCTTGGTGGGGCGGGGGTGTCGAGGAACCGACAGTCAGGCGCGCCCGCGTGCGGCGGGTGACGCTCGCCCTGAGCCGGAAATGTGGGCTGGCATGGGGCTTGCACACACTCTTTGCGGGGTTTTGACCCTGCCGCTTTTCTGCTCGCCGACTGCGGGACGACAGGGGCGGTGCTGGCGATATTCTCTACAAGAGGAGAGCTTCGATGCCCATCACACGCCGCGGTTTTCTCGGTGCCTGCATGAGTGCGGGGGCCTTCGCGCTGACGCCTGCTTCGGCGGACGCATCTGTGCAGCGGGCCCGCTGGTATCTGTTCGGTACGCTGGTCGACGTGAGCATCCGCGATGCGACGCCTGGGAAGGCCGACCAAGCTCTGGCGGACTTGGGCGCGTACCTCAGCAAGGTCAACCGGGAATGGAATGCCTGGAAGCCCGGGGCGCTGAGCAGGCTCAACGCGGCCATCGCGCGCGGCGAGCCCGCGCCGGTGGAAGGCGGGCTGGCGAGGCTCATGGGGGATGCCCAGCTCTTGCAGCGGCGTAGCGCTGGGCTCTTCAACCCCGCCATCGGCCAAGCGGTCGGACTCTGGGGCTTGCACAGCGACGCGCGGCCCCGGCGGGAGTCTCCGGCGCTAGCGCAGCTCGAGCGCGTGCTCGCTGCCGCGCCGAGCCTCGATGATCTGTCCGTGAACGACGGGCTGCTCAGCAGCCGCAACCCGGCGGTCCAGCTTGACCTCGGCAGCTACGCCAAGGGTCATGCACTGGGGCAGGGGATGGATCTTCTGCGCAGTGCGGGGGTCGACGATGCGATGATCGAAGCGGGGGGCGATCTATGCACCCTCGGTGGGCGTTGGGCGGTGGGTGTCCGAC
The DNA here is from genome assembly GCA_963711095.1 of uncultured Gammaproteobacteria bacterium. GTDB lineage: Bacteria > Pseudomonadota > Gammaproteobacteria > Chromatiales > Chromatiaceae > CAVQCX01. The sequence continues at coordinate 48,146 of CAVQCX010000034.1, forward strand.
ATCCCCAGGCCCGAGGCAGCATCGCCCGGCTGGAGACCGGTGACCGGGAGGTCCTGTTCACCTCGGGCAGCTACGGGCGTCATCTGGAGGATATCGGTCGGCGCTTTGCGCACATCCTGGACCCGAGGACCGGCTTGCCGGTGGAGGGGATCGCCTCCGCCACGGTGCTGCACGGCGATGGCGCCCTGGCGGATGCCGCCTCCACCGCCCTGGTAGTGGCCGGGCCCGAGCGCTGGCCCGAGGCCGCCGCGGCCATGGGTATAGAGCACGCCATGGTGGTCGATGCCCGGGGCAGGGTCCAGCTCACCGCCCCCATGGCCGAGCGGGTCGGTCTCTCGGGTGTGTCACGGCGCGCGCTGACCCTGGTGTGACGGCGCCAGCCTACCGTACTCGCGAGGCGATCGCTCCGGACCTGGGGCCGCTGGTCGGGCTTCTGCGGCTGCTGTTCGAGCTGGAGAGCGATTTCGAGACCGACCCCGACAGACAGGCGGCAGGTCTGCGCCTGCTGCTGGAGCAACCCCAGCGCGGGCGGATCTTCGTGGCGCTGCTTGATGGCCGGCCGGTCGGCATGTGCTCGGTTCAGACGACCCTGTCGACGGCCGAGGGCGGCGAGGCCGCTCTGGTAGAGGATGTCGTGGTGCACCCCGAGCACCGCGGGCGGGGCTTGGGCGCACGGCTGCTCGGCGAGGTCGAGGCCTGGTGCGCGGGGCGTGGCATCCGGCGGCTGCAGCTGCTGATGGACCGGGATAACGGCCCCGCCGAGGCCTTCTATCGTCGTACGGGATGGCAGGCGACCCGGCTGGTGGCCCTGCGCAAGCGGCTGGTTTCCCAGTAGGCGTCAGCTAGGCGCTACGCGCCAACCTGACCTACGCCGGACGCGCCTTTGGCAAGGGGCTCGATTCGGGTCATACACCGGATGCGGCTTCGGGAAAGAGTTTGAGTCGGACCCCGTAGGTCGGGCTGCGCAGCTGCCCGACGGGACCTCTATGCCTGCTCCGCCGGGGCGCTCGCGGCAAGCTCCTCGGGCCAGCAGCCCGTGGGAGGGCCGAGCTCTCCGGCCGCATTCTCGAACCGGACCAGGAACAGCTCCTGGGACGGGTCGTCCTCCAGATGCCCCAGGTTGATCAGCACGCCTCGGGTGCCTGCCTTGGCGATGACTGCGTGCTCCGGAAGATCGGGCACGCTGCCGTCGTTGGTGATCGTGGTGGCGGCGTAGAGCATGTCGCCGGGCTGCAGCTCTCTCAGGTCCATGGTAGCCCTCTCGGTCTATGTCGGCTTTGTGACCCGGGCGCTCGGCTTGTCGGGTTCTGGACCCAGAGCAGGGCAATCCCGGGAGAAACATGTGAAGCAAAACATTGGGTTAGATCGATGCCGGTGGCGTGGCACACGGCTTGCTACAGATGGCCTAACACCCTGCAAGAGACTTGCCATCAGGAGACCGAGCCGATGTTGACCTTGACCCCCAGCGCCCAGACAGCGATCAGCCGTTTCATCAAGGGAGCCGATACCGCGGTGGCGGGGCTGCGCATCGCCGTAACCGGCGGAGGCTGCTCCGGCCTGCAGTACGCCATGAACCTGGTCGAAGCGAAGGAGGCCGCGGACGTCGAGCTGGCCTGCGGCGGCGTGACCGTCTTCGTCGACGCGCTGAGTGCGCCGTTGCTGCGTGGCGTGGTGGTGGATTTCATCGACGGTCTCGACGGCAGCGGTTTCAAGTTCCAGAACCCCAATGCCAGCCACAGCTGCGGCTGTGGCACCTCGTTCTCGGCCTGATCGTTCAAGACATTACAGAGGGCAGCCGCCATGTGGGACTATTCCGAAAAGGTCCAGGACCATTTCTTCAACCCGCGCAACGCCGGGGCCGTGAACGAAGCGAACGCTACGGGTGACGTGGGCTCGCTGACCTGCGGCGACGCGCTGCGTCTCACCCTCAAGGTCGATCCGAAGACCGAGATCATCCTGGATGCGGGATTTCAGACCTTCGGCTGCGGCTCCGCCATCGCCTCGTCCTCGGCGCTGACCGAGATCGTCAAGGGCATGACGCTCGACCGGGCCCTCAAGGTCTCCAATCAGGACATCGCCGATTTTCTCGATGGCCTGCCGCCCGAGAAGATGCACTGCTCGGTGATGGGCCGCGAGGCCCTGCAGGCGGCGGTGGCCAACTATCGCGGCGAGGAATGGAAGGACGATCACGAGGACGGCGCCCTGGTCTGCAAGTGCTTCGCTGTGGACGAGGTGCTGATCGAGGAGACGATCCGCGCCAACGGCCTGAAGACCGTCGAGGACGTCACCAATTACACCAAGGCCGGCGGCGGCTGCTCGGCCTGCCACGAGGGCATAGAGGACATCCTGGTCCGGGTGCTGGCGGAGTCCGGCGAGACCTTCGATCCCAATGCCGCGTCGGTGTCCAAGCCCGGTCCGAAAAAGCTCAACACCGTTCAGCGCATCAAGCGCATCGAGCAGATCCTCGAGTCCATCCGGCCCAACCTGCGGCGCGATCACGGCGACGTGGAGCTGGTGGATGTGGAAGGCAAGCACATCTACGTCAACATGACCGGCGCTTGCGCCGGATGCCAGATGGCCGCCACCACCCTGGGCGGCATCCAGCAGGCGATCATGGAAGGTCTGGGCGAGTTTGTGAAGGTGCTACCGGCTTCCCAGCAGGCCGCCTGCGCCGCGGGGGGCTGAGCCATGAGCGACGGCATCTATCTGGACAACAACGCCACCACCATGGTGTCGCCCGAGGTGCTCGAGGCGATGCTGCCTTACTTCACCGAGCAGTTCGGCAATCCCTCCTCCATGCACCAGTTCGGCAACAAGGTCGGCATGGCGCTGAAGCGGGCCCGCCGCCAGGTGCAGGAGCTGCTCGGCGCCGAGCTCGACTCCGAGATCGTGTTCACCTCCTGCGGCACCGAGTCCGACTCCACTGCGATCCTCTCGGCGATCAAGGCCCAGCCCGAGCGCCGGGAGATCATCACGACCGTGGTGGAGCACCCGGCGGTGCTGACGCTTTGCGAGCACCTGGAGAAGGAAGGCTACAAGGTCCATTACCTGAAGGTGGACAAGCGCGGGCGCCTGGACATGAAGGCGTACAAGCAGCTGCTCTCGGACAAGGTCGCGATCGTCTCTGTGATGTGGGCCAACAACGAGACCGGCACGTTGTTTCCGGTGGAAGAGATGGCCGAGTGGGCCAACGCCGCCGGGGTGATGTTCCATACCGACGCGGTCCAGGCGGTGGGCAAGGTGGCCATCAACCTCAAGGACAGCGCCATCGACATGCTCTCGCTCTCGGGGCACAAGCTGCACGCCCCCAAGGGGGTCGGCGTGCTCTACGTGCGTCGCGGCCTGCGCTTTCGCCCGCTGCTGCGCGGAGGCCACCAGGAGCGGGGACGCCGCGCCGGTACGGAGAATTCGGCCTCCATCGTTGGCCTGGGCAAGGCGGCGGAGATGGCGGCCCGCGCTATGGAATTCGAGAACACCTTCGTCCGGGCCATGCGTGACCGCCTGGAGGCGGGCATCCTCGCGGCCGTGCCCTATTGCTTCGTCACCGGAGACCCGTCCAACCGGCTGCCAAACACCTGCAACATCGCCTTCGAGTACATCGAGGGGGAGGCGATCCTGCTGCTGCTTAACAAGATGGGTATAGCCGCCTCCAGCGGCTCGGCCTGCACCTCCGGCTCCCTGGAGCCCTCCCACGTGATGCGCGCCATGGACATCCCGTACACCGCAGCCCACGGCAGCGTGCGCTTCTCTTTCTCGCGCTACAACAGCATGGAAGAGGTGGAGCGGGTGATCGCCGCGGTGCCGCCGATCATCGCCCAGCTGCGCAAGCTCTCCCCCTACTGGGGCGAGAACGGCCCGGTGGAAGACCCGCAGAAGGTCTTTGCGCCGGCTTACGCATAGATTTTTGCTCCCGTTACCTGAGGCTTCGTCAGGTTCGCCGCCGGATTCCCCGGCGGCGTTATTTCCTGTGTCGCTCGGTAGATCTCGGTCGCCGAGCAGGCTCGCCACCTACGCCTGGGGCCACCGGGATTGCAGGAGGCCAGCCCCCTGGCCGATCGCTTTTCGGCCCTACAGGGCGGTGTGCAAGAATGTCGTCCGGGATGGGCTTGTCGGGACAGCGCTGCTAACCCCTGCTGGCGCTACGCTACCTCGCTGCGCTGGCAGGTCCAGGGCTCAGGGTCCCTGATGAGCCCGTTCCGCCGAGCACAGCGCCACCGGCGCTTTCCCTGCTCGGCCTCACCCCTGGAGGCTCGGCACCCGCTTGCTTGCGCCAAGCCGTCCTGCTTGGCTTGCAAGTCAAGGGTTTGCCATCCCTGCCAAACCCGTTCGGCGGAGAGTGGCGGCAAACCCCACAATGTCCCCATGGTACACTGTGGTCAGGCGCCCTTTGGATGGCCCACCCCGAATGGAAGCCCAGGCCTCGCGGCGCCCTTTCGGGCGTGTCGCTGCACGCGGACGTGTCGTCGCACGGTCCACATCACGGATGACCGCGTTCGACCTGTTGGAGACCTCGCCGGCTCTAATCGAGCCGGTCTAGTGCGCGCAGGGCCGGCAATGGAGCTAGAGGTCGGTCACAGCCCCCCGACGTTGCTGCGCAACGATCTCACGCAGGCGAGACCGGACGCCGTCACTCAGTTCCGAAAACTCCACACCGACTTGCCAGCGATCCATCCCCACAAGCTGCTCGACCCGCACAACCCTCCCGAGCGCCGTGAGGCGAGTGGCCGGGGTCCCTATGTCCATGTCAAGCCGCAAGCGGCAGCCAACCGGAAAAAGCCTCTTGGAAATGAGTCGGATTCCGGTCTCGCTGAGGTCCACGCCGAGCATGCGCCAGACTTGTGGGGGAGACGGCTGCGGAACGGGCTGAGCCGAAGCCGGATCATCGAACCCGACGCGAACGCTCGCACGCCTGTCCCGACCGAGACGCGAAGCCATGTTGTGACCCTCCGTGCCGAAGGAGCAATCTAACTTTAAACGAATTTAGCTGTTCGCGGTGCGCCGCGTGCTGGAGGGTACGAGAATGGCCGGCAAGAGACCTGCAGGCTTCTCTAATATAAGCCGTTCCTAAACGACTATTCTCGACCGAATTAAGACGTCGTCTGAAAGATTGACCGGCGTCTCGATAGGTCTGGAGTCGCGGGAAAGCCAGGGATTGGTCTCCGGCAAGTCCAAGGGGCCCGCACGACGCGTGGCGGAGCCGACTACGGTAGGGAATGAGGTTGATATCCTATGAAAAAGACACTTGCGTCGGTCGTGCTCCTCGCCGTCTCTATCACGCCAGCGGGAGCCGAGATACCTGCAACACCCGTGATGAGCCTTTACCAATTCAACGGGGCGCGCGACATGCCCTTCTACTCGGTGGACGGCTTCCGGGGCGGCAAGCCTGGGCCTCGGGCGGGGACACTGGCACAGGGGACCTCGCTGATCCCCTGCCTGGTGATCCGCAACGGCGAGGCCCTCGCGGACGCCGGCGGCACCCCGTACGTGGGCTTCGAGATCGTGGTGGACGCCCGCAAGGCCACCCGTTCCGACACCGAGACGTTCAAACGGGCCTTCGCGAGACGCCAGGGGCTGCGGGTGCCGAATCACCACTGCGGCCCGGGGGTGCGGTATGTCCTCGACGTGAGGAACCTCTATACACTAAACAAGGCGCCCTTTTTTGACCCGCCCCGCCGTGCTACGAGCAAGGCAGACAGGGGTAAGGGCGGCCTGGACGCTATTGTTCGGGCCTTTCACAACTCCGCCCAATGTGCCGACGCCAACCGTCGGCTGCCCGGCCGGCGTGCGGCGCTGGCTTCGGCATGGGCCAGCTTCACCAGGGCAAACCCGGGGCGTTGGTCCGCCGGCGAGCTGGAGCGGGCCCGGGGCCTCGACTATACGATGCGCACCGCCCTGTTCGAGGGTCATCTCCAGCGCGGCTGCAACGCCTACGGTGCCTGTGAGCGCAACATCGTCGCCCTGTCCGTCCGCAATCGCGCCCGGGAGAGCTGCATCTCCCGCCAGGGGTGCCGACGCAACGGCGATCTCCAGGGCGTTGCGTCCGAGCCCAGCCAGTACAACATCTGGGATGAGTACCTCACGGGGATCTCGGGGCTGACATCCTGTTTCCTGCGCGACGACCTCGCCGGTGATCCATACGATGCCAAGCTGCGGACCATGTATGCCCAGAATTTGCCTGACATGGAGCGCATCTTGTTTGGCGACGACAGCGACCTGCGCGCGCTGTTCTCCGGCCCCTCGCTTTCCGACATCAAGAATCTGCGCCACTACTACCATGCCCCGGCCATGGGCAAGTGCTTCCCCAACTACGACAGGGTCGAGTACATCACCGGGGCGGTGGCCCGCAAGGGCGGCGACTTCGCCCTGATCGCCAACACCCGGATCAAGGTGGGCGAGAAGGTGGACGGAGGCTATCGCTTTCGGGAATTCCACGTCGATCAGAAGGAAGAGCGCGACGATATCCGCATCCTCGACAGCTACCCGGGCTTCGTCATCGACGCCCGCAAAGTCGACCTCAAACCGGCGAAGCGCTGCCCGCCCTACGGAATCCCTGGCGGGTGCAAGTTCAAGTCCGTGGGGCGCTACCGGACCGTACCGCCCTGGCTCAATGCGGGTAAACCTTTGGGCATCACCTGTCGTATCCAGGACCGTGGGGAGTCCTGCAAGGGAGCGCCCCGCGCTCGCGCGGCGACCGTAGGCGGCGTATGCGACACCCAAATGCGCCCCGTCTCCGGTGTCAACTGACCCAAAGCACGGTATCCGTGTTGTCACTGATCCCTTCGGGCCGCGAGGTGTCGAGCTGGGAGCTGCCCCAGTTGACGGCCGGATTGACCGGCTCGCCGGGCGGGACCGTCGTTCTCACCCGCAACTCTCAGTCGGTCGACGGGACCTCCAGCGATTTCACGTGCCAGATCTCTTCACTGTACTCGCGCACGGCCCGGTCGGACGAGAAGCGGCCGATGCGTGCGACGTTGAGGATCGCCTTCTGACGCCAACGGGTCTGGTCGAGCCAGCAGCGGCCGACCTCCTCCTGGCACGCTAAAAATCATTGGAAATCTGTAACTATCCAGCTCGCGTCATTCCGGCCATGGATTGGCCGGAATCCAGTACCAGGGAGGGTGCGTAACCATCCGGCTTGCCGTCCATGGCATCTGGATTGCGTCCTTAGCTCGGTAAACAGCACGTCCATGTGCTACTTCTGCGTCCTTAGCTCGGTAAACAGCACGTCCATGTGGTACTTCTCCGGCTTCCATGCCGGAATGACCGTCTATTTCTCGGGGTGCTGAATGTTAGTAGTTCCCCGCGCTGTACCAGGCTGACATCTCGGCCTCGATCATCGAAGAGGAGATCGACCCCACGGGCGTCGGGAGTGCCGGTGGTCAATGGCTTGAAGCAGCCATGCAGGACAGCCCTGAGCGAGCCGGTATCTTGCTCTCGTTGCTTGCACTCGCGGCCCGGGCCTGTGCCACGGACTACATGGGGGCGGCCTCCATCTATGGCGGCGACATCATTCGCGTCCTGTACCATGGCGGAGAGCTGAAGATTCGCCTTCACTGCATCGGCGCGCCGGCGGTGAAGCAGCCCTACGGCAATAGATCGTCGGGGTCGGTGACGCGATCATACACGAGCCGATCACCTAGCCCGCGCTTCCCCCTGGGTCCGGACGCCCGATGGTACTCCATACGCGACTGCGCACGATCTCGGCCTCGGCATCCGTGTACCGCGACGCGGCGAACAGCGCCAGAATCTCTCCGGCGAGATAGGGCGCGTAATCGGCCCCTTGCGCGGCGGCAGTCTCGAGCAGCTTCAGCATCTGTCTGAGCAGATGGCCGTGCAGTCCCATGTGGGTATCCTCCAAGCCCAGCTCCTCTTTGGCCCTCTGCAGGCGAAGAACGGGATGATCGAGACGGGTCTCGACCAGGCTGAGCCGTCCCTCAGCAATGGCCTGGCGCATGATACCGAGAGGCATGCAGTGCAGGTCCAAGGGATCGCTGAGGCAGTGAGCATGGGCCCTTCCATGGGGACTCACGACGATCCACCGCATCTGCGGACCCTCTCCGCCCAGCGCGGACACCGGTCCTTCGAAGATCTGCCCTTCGAGGATCTCTTGCATTCGACACCCCCCACAGCGGCCAAGCACTGGAATCGAATTATGCACCTGAACCGGACTCGAGCGGCATAAGGGCTTGCGGATGACCGCGGCCCTCTCCCCTAACGTTGACCCGCCCCGGTAGAGCCGAACGTCGTACCGCTTTGGCCCAATGGTCCAGCACAGGATAGCCAGGTCCCGCCGACCGTCTGGGGCGAGCAGGCACGCTCAGGTGGTCTGTGTGGGGGCGACGTTGTACCGGGGCGCGAGGTTGCCGAGCGGACGGTCCTCGACTCCGAACAGCGCGGCGTAGCGCTCGGACGTGGACGATTGGACGAAGCGGCCGCACATGCGGGGTAAGTCTAGCCTGGCGAGTTACCGGTGCGCTTCTCAAGCTCCCTGGGCTCCCTAGCCTGGACGGAACATGACCGCTCTCGACTCGAAGCGGACATCGGCGTCGGTCGAAAGCGGGGGTGTCAGGACATTTTTGCACTCCTCGGGTGGGTCTCAGACCGAGAAGGCCGGCTTTGACCCGCTGGGGTCACCGTAGCACGGCACGCGTCACGGCCACTTCGACGCGGCGGTTTGGTTGGTAGCAGGCGATCAGGGCGGTCCGTCCCCGGGCGCCGCTGCAGTCGGCGGGCGTCACCATGAGCTCGGTCTCGCCGCGACCCTCGGAGCGGATCGTGCTCGCGTGGACCCCGTGGCTGGTCAGATAGCTGGCAACGGTGGCGGCGCGGCGCTCGGAAAGGCGCTGGTTATACATGTCCGAGCCGAGCGGGTCGGTGTAGCCCACCACCACTATGCTGTCGTAGAAGACTTCTCCCAAGTCATCCACCAGCTGATCGAGCTTCTCCATCCCCCGCGGCATCAGAGTCGCCTTGTCGAAGGCGAACAGGGCGTCGGCAGAGAGCTCGATGTGACGCACCGGCGGGGGCGGCGGCGGGGGAGCGGGAGCGGCAGCCACCGCAGGCCGCGGTTTCTCTGCGAGCAGGATCGTGGCTACACCGAGGCCATACCACAGCAGATTGTCATTGTTGTGGTGATGGTGGTAGTAGTCGCCATAGTACCCATAGTCGCAACCTCGGCATCCGTAATAGACACCCGCTCCAGCATACTTGCCCGGGTACCATCCGCGGAACTTGCCTGGGTACCAGCCCGCGGTTCCGGGGTACCAGTGGCCCACATGTACGCCATGATGACCCCAGTATGCAAAGTTGCGTCCCCCGTGACGGACGTTATGCCAGGTCGCCAAGCCGGCGGCGCTGGCGACTGTCGACGACGCCAGGGTCGCTGCGGCGATAACGGCGGTGATGTGACGTACCTTGAACATGCTCATTCTCCCGAGTCGCCTGACTCTTCTCCTCGGTCATCAACAGCATGATCCTTGGAGGCTGAACCAGTGCTGAATAGGATGACGTTTGCTCTCGGGAGGTCGTATGGCCGGGTTCACTTCCAGGTCGCGCGAGACATCGGAGACATACCACGGTTTAGGGGCGCGAGAATATGTCCTGAGTTGGCCGGAGCCGACCTGTGGCGGCCCGCACTTTAAGCAGAACCTGAATGACTCTACTTGGCCGAACCGAGACAGCTTTCATGGATCTCTAGCGCCGCCGCCATCTCACGGCGGCAGCGGATTGGGTCGCACCCTTAGCCTCTTCGCAGGTCCGGGCCCAGTTGTCTGGGAGCGTCCTCGCCTGCCAGTCCGGTGGCCAGCTGGTCGATCATCCCGGCAAGGGCCCGGTTGTACGGGGTGTCGACGAAGGCGTCCGAGTTTGCCCCCGCGCCCGGGGCTTAGGGATTGTGGGCTTCTTCAGCCGGGCGCCGTAGGTCAGGTTACGGGGTGGCCCGACTCCTGAGCTTGTCGCATCTCCGACAGCGCAGGGTACGCCGATGTCATGATCCTCTCAGTGTGCCCTGACTGCATCTGCTAACCGGTTGAATTCGTGCGTTGTTCTGGCTTGGCACGCGGGTTGCTGAGTCTTCACGCAAGCAGACTCCACAGGCCCGGCTTTTGAACCGCTCACCCTTAATCAACGACACCACCCTGCGAGACGGCGAGCAATCGGCCGGGGTCGCGTTCACGCTCGAGGAGAAGCTCGCCATTGCGCGCGAGCTCGGCGCCCTGGGCGTGCCCGAGCTGGAGGTGGGCATCCCCGCCATGGGTGAGGACGAGCGCGAGGCGATCCGCGCGGTGGCGGACCTGGGGCTGCCGGCCCAGCTCATGGTGTGGTGCCGGCTGCACCGGGATGACATCGCGCTGTGCCGGGGCCTGGGCGTGCGCCGGGTGGATCTCTCGGTGCCGGTCTCGGAGCAGCAGATCGCGCGCAAGATCGGGCGCGACCGGGCCTGGGTGCTCGCCAGCGTGGGGCGGCTGGTGCCGCTCGCGCTCGAGCTCGACCTGGAGGTCTGCGTCGGCATGGAGGACGCCTCCCGGGCCGATCCGGAATTCCTGTTGCGGGTCGCCGAGGCCGCCCAGCGGGCCGGCGCCCGGCGGGTACGCTTCGCCGACACCCTCGGGATCATGGAGCCCTTCGGTCTGCACGATCGCATCGCTGCGCTGCGCGCCGCGGTGGACCTGGAGATCGAGATGCACGCCCACGACGATCTGGGGCTGGCCGCCGCCAACACCCTGGCGGCGGTCCGGGGTGGTGCCACCCATGTAAACACCACGGTGCACGGTCTGGGCGAGCGCGCCGGCAACGCCGCACTCGAAGAGGTGGTGATGGGCCTGCGTCACCTCTATGGGCTCGACACCGGCATCGACATGACGCGCTTCCGCGGCGTCTCCGAGCTGGTCACCCGCGCCTCGGGGCGGCAGCCGAGCTGGCACAAGAGCCTGGTGGGGGCGGGGGCCTTCACCCACGAGGCGGGCATCCACGTGGATGGGCTGCTCAAGGACCCCCTGAACTACCAGGGCGTGGATCCGGCCGAGCTGGGTCGGGCCCACGAGCTGGTGCTCGGCAAGCATTCGGGGACCCGGGGCGTGATCCGGGCCTTCTCCGAGCTGGGCGTAGCCATCGACCGGGTCCAGGCCCAGGGGGTGCTCGCCCCGGGTGCGCGCGCTGGTCGCCGCGGCCAAGCGTCCCCCGACCCCCGCCGAGCTGGTCGGATTTCTCGACGATCTGTACCTCGGCGCGCTGGGGCGGGCGGTGACACCGCAGCTGGCCGGCGCCCAGGGACTGACCCACTGAGGATGCAGCGATGCAGGCCGTGAGCCTGATGAAGGCCGAGCAGGGGCCCAGGGTCGGACTCTGGGCGATGGTCCGGGAGGACGTGGCGAGCGTGTTTCAGCGCGACCCGGCCGCGCGCACCACGCTTCGAGGTGGTCACCACCTATCCCGGGGTGCACGCCATCCTGCTGCATCGTCTGGCCAACCGCCTGTGGCGTCGCGGCTGGCGGTACGCCGGGCGTTTGCTCTCCTATGTCGCCCGGGTCTGGACCAGCATCGACATCCATCCGGGGGCGACCATCGGGCGGCGCTTCTTTATCGATCACGGCGTGGGCGTGGTGATCGGCGAGACCGCCGAGGTGGGCGATGACGTGACCCTCTATCACGGGGTGACCCTCGGGGGCACCTCCTGGAGCAAGGGCAAGCGCCATCCGACGCTGGGTGACCACGTGGTGGTCGGTGCCGGGGCCAAGATCCTCGGGCCCGTGACCCTGGGCGATCGGGTCAAGGTGGGCGCCAACTCGGTGGTGATCCGCGACGTGCCCAAGGATCGCACCGTGGTGGGCATTCCCGCCAAGGTGGTGCGCACCGACAAGGCTGCCCATCTCAACCCCTACGGGGTCGACCTGGATCACCACCTGATGCCCGACCCCGTGGCCTCTGCCATCGCCTGCCTGCTGGAGCGCATCCGGCTGCTGGAGATGCAGGCGGGGATCCACGGCTGCATCCCGGGCGGCTCCAGTCCCGAAGACGAATGCCATCACTGCGATGCCAAAGAGGTGTGCGAGCCGCCCGACGTTCCGGTGCGGGTCGCGGCCGAGGCCTGAGGAGTCGAATGAACGTGGACCTGCTCGATTTCGCCGGTGAGGATCTGTACTTCGACAAGCCGATGTCCCCGGAGCTGGCGAGCCTGCTGTCGGCCGCCGCCGAGCGCTACGGCACCCCGGCGGCGGAGCCGCTGCTGCTCAAGGCGTATTTCCTGGCATCGGAGAATTTCAGCGTGCTGGTCGCCCTGTACCGCTTCTTCTATTACCAGCACCGCTACGAAGATGCCCTGCGGGTGGCCGAGCGTGCGCTGCGTGCGGCCGCGGACGGCCTGGGCATCAACCGGGACTGGCGTGCCCTGAGCCAGGCGGACCTGGCCTTCGGGGTACGCGGCTCCATGGCGCTGATGCGCTTTCACCTGTACGTGCTCAAGGGCTCGGGCTATCTGCTGATGCGCATGGACCGCCTGCCCGAGGCCCTGGAGCGGCTCGAGAAGGTCGTCGCGCTCGATACCTCCGATCGCATCGGCGCCCAGGGTCTGGTGGAGATCGCCAGGCAGGCGCTCGGCGATGCGGAGGCGGTCAGCGCCTGAAACCATAACCGGACTGTCCGGGAGGGCAATCATGAGCGAAAGTGAGCTGGATCTGGATCTCGAAGAGCTGAGCAGCGCCGAGGACTTCCTGGACTACTTCGGTGTCGCCTACGCGCCCGCGGTGGTTCAGGTCAATCGCCTGCACATCCTGCAGCGCTTTCACGACTATCTGGGCGATATGGAAGGGATGCGCGTCTCGGAGGCCGAGCGTCGGGTGCTTTACCGCGATCTGCTGACGGCGGCCTATCGGGACTTCGTGGTATCCGACGCGCTGACCGAAAAGGTCTTCAAGGTGTTCCGTACCCACGGCCCCCAGCAGGCGTTCGTTTCCCTGAGCTCCATCGGGCTGGAGGGGCCGCGTGCGGCCGAGCTTTGAATACGGCACGCTGGTGCGGGTGACCCGCAACCTGCGCAATGACGGCACCTTCCCCGGCAAGCCGATCGGGGAGCTGTTGGTGCGCCGGGGCAGCCTGGGCTATGTGCGCGACGTCGGCAGCTTCCTGCAGGACCAGATCATCTACTCGGTCCATTTCGTGGAAGAGGACCGCATGGTGGGCTGCCGGGAAGAGGAGCTGCAAGTGGCCGACGCGCCCTGGACGCCGAGCCGGTTCGAGTTTCGCGACAAGGTCACGCCGCGCATACCCCTGGGCATAGGCGGCGAGGTGGTGGCCCGCCCTGGGGACCCGGGAGAGGTCCAGCGGGTGCTGCCGGACGCCGCCGACGGACTGGCCTATCACGTACGCCTCAACGGCCGAACCCTGCAGGTGCCGGAGGCGGCCCTCGATGCGGCCGGCGCGGGCGAAGACTGAATGAGATCACAGGCGGCCATGTGCAGCGCAACAGCCTCTATAGCGTCTCCCCACGCCCCCCCGGAGTACGGCTACCACCTGCTCAAGGTGGCGCTCGAGACCTTCAAGAAGAACCTCAGCCAGCTCGATCCGCAGCAGCTGCACAGCGCCCGGCGCAAGGCGGACAAGTCCTTCGAGATCGAGTCTCTGGTGCTCGCCTCCCCCGAGGCCGGGGGCGTGACGGTCGAGCAGAGCCAGGTGGAGGCGGCGGTGCGCGAGATCGCCGGGCGCTATGCATCGCCCGAAGACTTCGTCTGGGACCTGCAGCGCAATGGCCTGGACGAGCAGACGCTGCGCCGCTCCCTGCACCGGGAGCTGCTGTTCGACGGCGTGATGCAGCGGGTGGGGGCCTGCCGGGCGCAGGTCAACGATCTGGATATCTGCCTGTTCTACGAGATCCATCGCGAGCGCTTCGCACAGCCCGAGCGACGGGTGGCGCGCCACATCCTGATCACGGTCAACCCGGAGTATCCCGAGAACACCCGCGAGAGCGCCCTGGCACGGATCGAGCGGGTCCGCGAGCGGCTGGGCGACAGGGCGAGCCGTTTCGCCAACCTGGCGCGCAGGCACTCGGAGTGCCCCAGCGCGCTGGAGGGCGGCAAGCTCGGCGGTGTCACCCGCGGGCAGCTGTTTCCCGTGCTGGGATCTGCCCTGTTCGCCCTCGCCGAGGGCGAGATCAGCGGCATCCTGGAGTCGGAGATCGGCTTCCACATCCTCTGGTGCGAGAAGATCCAGCCGGGCAGGACCGAGTCGCTTTCGCGCGTGCGTCCGCAGATCACCCGGATCCTCGAGCAGCGCAAGCAGCGGAACTGTCAGAAGGCCTGGCTCGCCGAGCTCAGGCGCAGCCGTAGCGATCAGGAGGCAGGATCATGACCGATGCAGACCACAAGTGCTCTTTTTGCGCGGCCGCCCAGTCCCTGGACACGCCGCTCATCGCCGGCATCGACGGCCACATCTGCGAGAGCTGCGTGCAGCTCGCCAGCCAGGTCGTGGGCAGCTGGGGACGCAAGCGACCGCTGCAGAGGCCGCTGCAGCGGCCGCCGGTGCCCCGGGAGATCAAGGAGCAGTTGGATCTCTACATCATCGGCCAGGACGAGGCGAAAGAGACGCTCGCGGTGGCCGTCTACAACCACTACAAGCGCCTGGTCGCCGAGGATGCGCGCCCGGCGCTACGCCTGGATGATCCCGACCGGGTCGAGATCGACAAGTCCAACATCCTGCTGCTCGGTCCCTCGGGCACGGGCAAGACCCTGCTCGCCAGCACCCTGGCGCGGATCGTGGGCGTGCCCTTCGTCATCGCCGATGCCACCACCCTGACCCAGGCGGGCTATGTGGGCGATGACGTGGAGAGCATCCTGGTGCGCCTGCTCGATATGGCCGAGGGGAGCAAGGAGCTGGCCGGGTGGGGCATAGTCTACATCGACGAGATCGACAAGCTGGCCCGCAAGGGCGAGGGCCAGGTCGGGGTGCGCGATGTCTCCGGCGAGGGCGTGCAGCAGGCCTTGCTCAAGCTGGTGGAGGGCACCCAGGTCAAGGTCAGCACCAAGGGCCGGCGCGACCAGGGCGAGGGTCAGGTGATCAGCACCCGAAACATCCTGTTCATCGCCGGCGGGGCCTTTGCCGGGATCGACCAGATACTGCAGAAACGTCTCAAGCCCGGCGCCTACGGCATCGGGTTCCATGCAGACCTGCAGGGCACCGGGGCCATCGCCGAGCCCGAGCGTCTGTTCGAGCACACCCATCCCGACGATCTGCGCCAATTCGGCCTGATCCCCGAGCTCATCGGCCGGTTTCCCGTGGTGACCGCGCTGCATGCCCTGGACGAGGCGGCGCTGGTCAGGATACTCACCGAGCCGCGCAATGCCCTGGCTCGCCAGTACCAAAAGCTGTTCAGCTACGACGGGGTGGAGCTGGAGCTCACCCCGGAGGCGCTGCGCGCGATCGCCCGTCAGGCCGTGGCCCGGGGGACCGGTGCGCGCGGGCTGCGCAGTGTCCTGGAGGGGGTGCTGCGGCGCACCATGTACGAGCTGCCCGGGGAGCAGGACGTGCAGCGGTGCATCGTCGACGAGCCGGCGATCTGCGACGGCAAGCCGGTGCGCCGGGAGTACCGCCCGACGCCGGTCGAGGTGGTCGCGGGCGCCGACTGAGCGCCCTTGCTGCGCTCATGGATCTGCTCTGAGGGGCGATTCGCCCGCACGGCGTCGCGCTCGCTGTTCAGCCCGACCTACGCCATCTGTGTCAGCCTTTCTGCCGGAGACGTGCCCGGCGTGGGTCAGGTTGGCGCGCAGCGCCTGCCTGACGCAGCATCACGGCAGTGCGGAATTTGCGGGTGAGCCGTGCTCCGCGCGATCAGGCAGCGCCACATCTTCAGAGGCGAGGAGGCTTCGGTAATCGGGCTCCACCTAATGCCTGCCGAATAATCGGGCCAGCAGCCCGCGTTTGGGCTTGGCTGAGGGCGAGTGGGCCAGCGCGATGCTGATGTTGTCGCCGTCGGCGCCGCCGCGCTCTCTGGCGAGCCCCGCCAGGTGCTCGGCGGTCTGCTGGGGCGAACGGCCGGAGAGTGCGGCCAGGGCCTCTTCGGGCGCGATCTGGGCCCAGGCTCCGTCGCTGCAGAGCATGAACAGGTCCCCGGGCTTGACCTCGATAAACCCCAGGTCAGGCTTGGGCAGCTGTGCCCCGCCCAGACGCATGTAAAGCTGGTTCTGCAGCGCTGCGGCTTCGGGATCGCCTTCGCGGACGCGACCCTGCTCGATCATCAGCCGACGTACCGAATGGTCGAAGGTGCGGTCGATCAGCTCGCCGCCCCGGAACAGGTAGAGCCGGCTGTCGCCCACGTGGGCCCAGTGGGCCCGCTCGGCATTGAGGTAAAGCAGCACACAGGTGCTGCCGGCGGAACGGGCGCCCGATCCGTCGATGGAGGCCAGCGCACCGTGGCATTCCACGCACAGCTCGGCGAGGAAGCCGTCGGGATCTTCGACCCGGCCCTCGAACAGGCGACTGGCGGTATCGACTATGGCCTGTGCGGCCAGGGCGCCGTTGTGATGGCCGCCCATCCCGTCGGCGAGCACCAGCAGGTGCGTGCCGCCTTTCGGGTCGCTCAGGATCTCGACCCGGTCCTGCTGCTCGGTCCGACCACCCAGGTCCGACGCCTTTCCGAACTGCCAGCGTATCATCGCCTTCGTGCTCCTTCCGGGTGGATGGGCGCTCCGCCGTCGCTCAACGGAACAACAACTTCAGGGTGTCGAGGAATCCTCTCCGGGGCTTCTGCTGCGTCTCGCTCCGCTCTTCCACGGGGGCGGCCTCCTGCTGGCGGTGCGCCGCGGCTTGCTCCACGCTCACCAACCGGCGCTCCACGTTGATCAGGCGCACACTGTCGGGCTGCACGGTCAGCCCGCGCTGCAGGTACAGGTTGGCCTTCTTGTAGTCGAACCGGGCGAGTGCGTCGTCCGCCAGCGTGGCATAGCGGTCGGCGATGCGCTTGATCCCGGCGTGGGCCTCGGGCCGCCCGGGGTCCAGCTTGAGCACTTCCCGGTAATAATGGTGAGCGCTGTCCTGGGCCGGGGTGGTCAGACGGTAGGCTGCCAGCGCCTCGCGCGCGCTGGCAAGCAAGGCGTCGATCCGAGCCTCACCCGAGGGCTCGGGCGATGGCTCCAGGGCGCCGCTGGCCGTGCCTGATGCTTCCGTCCTCACGGACTCGCCAGGATCCTGCTCCGATGGGGCGGGCGTCGGCGCTTGGCCGACAGCGGGGCTGGTCGCAGCCTCCGCCAGCGTTGCGGGGGCGGCTGTCAGGGAGCTGGGTGTGGGCAGGGTGGCGAAGGCGGGTGCTGGCTCGGGTGCGGCTCCGGGAGGGGATTCGGGCCGGGGCAGTTGCGGCACGGCCGGGGCGCTGGGCCCCGGCGCGGCGCCGGCACCATCCGGTGCTCCAGGCTCGGGAGCTGCTGCCGTCGCGGGGGGCGGGGGTGCGGGTCCCGGGGACGGCGCCGACAGCAGAGGTATCTCTGGTATTGACCGGAGCACCAGGGCCGTGACCGCGGCGGCGAGCACCGCGGTGAGCGCAAGTGCACCCCCGGCAAGCCAGGGCTTCGGCCGCGGGGCCGCCGGACGTAGCGAGACCGTGCGCAGCAGCGTCGCGGCATCGGCGTCCTTCCTCGGCAGGGTCTGGCGCTGGGTGGCCGCGCTGTTCACAGGGCGTCTCACCGTCGGCGCACCGGCCACCTCGCCGGACGGTCCCCAGCCCTCGACGTACTCCGCGACTCGACGCCGGGCCAGCGCGCCCAGGCCGGAGCGGCGCAGGGCTCGCACCCGCTCGACCAGCTCGGCGGCCGAGGCGAAGCGGTCATCGGGGTGCTTGGCGATCATGCCATCGAGCAACCCCTGATATTTGCGCAGCTCCCGGGGCAGGGTCGGGATCGGGTCGGTGATGTGCGCCAGGATGGTGTGGATGTAGGAGTCCGCTTCGTAGGGTCTTCGCCCCATCAGCATTTCGTAGAAGATGATGCCCAGGCCGTAGATGTCGGCGCGCCCGTCGACGGCCCGGCTCTCTGCCTGCTCGGGGCTCAGGTAGAAGGGGCTGCCGAGTGCGGTCCCGTCCAGCGTCCGGGAATCCAGATCCAGCTGCTTGGCGATACCGAAATCGCTCAGGATCGGCGTACCGTCCTGGTGAAACAGGATGTTCTCCGGCTTGATGTCGCGGTGCACGATGCCGTGCTCGTGCACCGCCGCCAGGCACTCGCCGATCTTCTCCAGCAGGTCGAGGGCGGCTTCGACCGTGACCCCGTCGCGGATACGCAGCTCCAGGCTGCCACCCTCCAGATATTCCATGGCGAGGTAGGGGCGGTCGCCCACCATGCCGATGTCGTGGATGGTGATGACGCTACGGCGGTTGATCGCAGCGATGATGCGCCCTTCGTCCATGAAGCGCTTGGCCTGGTCAGGGTCGTCGAACTTGCGCAGTATCTTGAGGGCGACGTGGCGTCCAAGGGACTCCTGCACCGCCAGGTACACCGACGCCATTCCGCCTTCGGCAATCAGACTCTCAATCCTGTAGCCGGGGATCTGCATCGCGCGCAGTTGTCAGGCCGGCGGCTGTCGGTGGTAGAAATCGATCCGCAAGCCGCGCACGCTGACCTTGTCGCCGTCTTCCAGGCGGCAAGGCTCGACGGTGCGGGCGCCGTTGACCCGCACCTTGCCGCGGGCTCCGGGTATGATGTAGTAGCCGTCCTCCTTGCGCAGCACCCGCGCCGCGACCCGCGGTGCCAGCCAGCCACCCACGCGCAGATCGCTGTCGGCCGCCTTGCCGATCTTGAAGCTCATCCGGGACAGCGGGTGGCGTGCCCGCTGCCGGGTCTCGCCGACCACCAGCAGATAGGCCTCGCCCTCGACCCGGCGCTCCTTGAGCAGCCTGTCGAGCTCGGACATGTCCATCTCGACGGTGGCACCCTGGTCGATCTGCCGCGCCGCATCGATCCTGTCGGAAGGTGCCACGGCGCGGGGGTTCACCGCCGCAAGCCTGAGCGTGTGTTTGAAGATCGTGATCTCGTCGCTGTAGCCGATGGCAAGGCGCTTGACCCGCTTGCCGTTGACGAACACGCCGTTTTTGCTGTCGGTATCCTCGATGAAGATCGAGTCACCGTCGCAGACGATTCTGGCGTGGTGGGTAGAGACTGCGGGATTGTCGATCCGGACGTCGCTGTCGGTGCCGCGCCCGATGGTGGTGACGGCCTTTGCCAGCTCCACCTCGTCCTTCAGCGCTCCCTTGTAGTAAACCTTGACGTAGGCCATAGCCGTCTCCGGACAGACTCTGAATCAGGGCACAGCATCAGGCAGCATCCGACTGGGACTCCAAAAACCCCTCCCTCAGAGATCCCGGAGCCGCTTTTAGCCAATGATATAGAAACCAGGGGGCAAAAACACAAACCGGCCCTGAGCGTCCCGCGTCCCGGGCATCTCGGGCCCGGGGCACCTGCCTGTCACGATGATCGCGCCAGATGACGGTCCGTCGCGGGCGGTTGGGTCCGGATTGCGCGCGACCGATCGGGACAGACTGCAATGCCCGAGAAGACCGCGCGGGGACGCTTCCGCCTGCAGGTCGAGCGCGCGCTCCGGATGTTGGAGGTCCCCTCGCAGGCGGGGCGCTGAGCCCGCCATCGGCGTCCCGATCGCGTTGCGGGGCACGGGCCCGGTCCCTGCGGGACCGGGCATCCGGACCCTTCGGCTCAGTGCGCCAGTGCCTGCTTGGGCAGGTTCTTGGGAACGAATTCAATGTAGGGGGTGCTGGCCGGCTCGCCGGGCGGGACGAATTCGGGGGCCGGCTGGCCCGCTGCCCCCAGGCCCCGGATGAACAGATAGATCGAGCGCAGGTCGTTGTCGGTCATGTTCTTCAGGGACACCCAGGGCATGGGCGGGCGCGCGGGCGAGCGTGCCTGGCGCATCCATTCCTGCTCGCTCATGGACTGGACCAGCAGCCGCAGGTTGGCGGGGTAGCTGATCCCCCAAGGCCCCTGGAATCCGATCGGGTTGCCGGTGAGCCAGTCCTGCTCGGGGATCTTGCCGCCCTTTTCCGGATAGCCCGGGGTGTGGCAATCGTTGCAGCCGCTGATCGCCACCAGGTAGCGGCCGTGCTCCGGGGCTGCGGGCGCCGGCGAGGGGTCGGCCGCGGCATGGCCGAGCAACAGGCAAGCGGGCAGCACAGCGATCAGGGCATGTCGGGTCTTCATCGAGGGAGTCTCCGTAGTGTTGGTGCACTGTGCAAGAGCCTAAGCGCTCGGTGTGGGCCCCGCCATAAAATCTTTGCCAAGCGATTGCTGAAGTCTTCGCAATCCAGGGCGCCGGGCCCGGCTCGCCGCGCCTCGGGGCATGCCGGGCGCGTCGGGTCGGACGCCGGCGACCAAGGCGAGCTAGAATCTCCGGAAAACTGGCCATGCGAGCCCTCGCGGGCGCCATCGGTCGCAAGCAATATTGCCGCCTCGGCGTCCGCATGGGCCCGCCTGATGTCTAGGCCATAGCTCCGGGCTCTGCCGATCGACGACCATCCGTCGGTGATGATGGGCGGTCGCCAATGGATCGAGGATCAGGCCGGCTGCGACGCGGTTGCCGAGGTCTCCGGCGGTCGCCAAGCTTGTTGCGCTATCGCCGCTGCGCCCGCAACAGACCGTCGGCTGGCGCTTTTTCCCATTTCTGCAACGGAGCGCGTGCGACGCGGGGTCCTGCATGACCATGACCCGGATGGCTGAAGGCCTCGCTGCGCTGCCGCTCGGCGCATTGCTGCTGAACGCGCTGATGTATCTCCAACAGCCTCGCATGATCTTCTTTCCCTCGCGCGCCCTGGTTGCCACCCCCGCCGACTGGGGCCTTGGCTACCAGGACGTGAAGCTCGAGACCGAGGACGGCGTCTCGCTCCACGGCTGGTATGTTCCCCGCGCGGGCGCGAGGCGGGTGGTGCTGTTTCTGCATGGCAACGCGGGCAACATCTCCCATCGGGGCGCGTCAGTGGGGATCTTCCACCAGCTCGGGGTCGACGTCTTGATCTTCGATTACCGCGGCTACGGTCGCAGCGAGGGCACGCCGAGCGAGGCCGGTCTGTACCGGGACGCGATCGCGGCCTGGCGCTACCTGACCGAGACTCGCGGCTTCAAACCGGCCGAGATCGTGATCTTCGGCCGCTCCCTGGGCGGTGCCGTGGCGGCGAGGCTGGCATCTCAGGTCGTGGCCGGTGGTCTCATCCTGGAATCCACCTTCAGCTCGGCCCGGGATTTTGCCCGCAGCGTATTCCCTGTGCTGTCGCGGCTGGTGGTGCTGCGCTACGACTTCGATTCCGCGCACGCCCTCGCTCGCGTCCGATCGCCGGTGCTGATGCTGCACAGCCGCGACGACGAGATCATACCCATCGAGCTGGGGCGCCGACTCTACGATGCGGCCCCCGAGCCGAAGCATTTCGTCGCGCTGCGTGGTGACCACAACAGCGGCTTTCTGGTAAGCCGCCCGGGATACGACCGGGCATTGCATGAGTTTCTCGCGGCGCGGCGGTAGGCGGGAAACGCGAAGCGCAAGCCGCCGCGCCGCCGGGACCGGCGCGCGGGTGTCACGGCCGATTCAGCTTGGGTATCGGTCGGGCGGCCAAGCCACAGGCTCGCCGCCCTGCGCGGTCGGCCTATGGGAGGGGGAAGCGTGCTCGGCGACTGGTCGACTTGGGCGTGCAGGCCAAGGCTGGGCTTGATTCGCTAGTGCCGGAGCACTTCGTGGGTTTCCAGGAAGGCCGTCTCGTAGGCCTCGTAAAGTCCGATCGCCATGGCCTGCGCCTCGAACTTCAGCTGGCGGTCGGTGCGTGGGCGCTTGCGGTGCGAGTCATCCAGGATAGCGGCTATCTCAGGCTCGTCCTCCGACAGGTCGTAGATGTGCCAGATGTGATTCGCGACGTTCTTGGCCTGAAACAGGCCTTGCTCCTCGTATGTCATTGCCCCACCTCTGTCTGCTCGGGTCGATCTCTCCGGTGGTTGCCCGGAGTCCTGCAGGGCCGCTCCGCGCCCCGGACCCTCGCCCGGGGGGGAGTGCTGGTCCATGGCTGAATGCTAGCAGTCTGTCGCGAGGAGCCATATAGGGACTTGGACGGTCGCGGCGCGCGAACCGCCCGAGCGATGCACTCCCGGCCCGCCCGCCCTTGCCGTCGCGGGACGCCCGAGACGTCCTCTTGGCTGCCCCGGGGCGGATCGCGGTCAGGGCGTGATCAGTCCAGGTGCGGGCCGCCGCCCGGCTCCGTGTCCCGCGGTAGCCAGGATGCCGGCAGGGCCGCCATGATCTGCCGCGTGCGCACCTGCTGACGCCGGCCCAGGGCTTCGAAGTGAAGCCGGTAGGCAAGGTAGTACTTGTTGACTTGGGCGACGTGGTCGACGGTCTGTCGGCCCAGCTCCCGGGCGGCGATCCGCTCGACCTGGCCGAACCAGTGATTGGGGTCCAGGCCTTCACGAGTCGCCTGCTCTCGGAGATCGCTGATCCGTTTGGGCCCGGCGTTGTAGGCGGCCCAGAGAAAGGGGGCACGCGCCGAGGACTCCAGCTCGGGATCGTCGAAATACCGGTCGCGCAGTCGGGCGAGGTACTTGACGCCGGCGCGTACGTTGCCCTCCAGATCGGCGATATCGCCCGCCGGGCCCAGGGAGGCCGCGGTCTCTGGCATGATCTGCATGATCCCCTGAGCGCCCGAGGTGCTCACCTTGGTCTGATCCAGGCCGGATTCCTGGTATGCCAGGGCTGCGATGGCCAGCCAGTCGAAGCCATAGCGCTTGGCGTAGCGCTTGAGTAGCGGTGCCACCTGCTCCAGCCGGCCGCGCCCGGGCTCGCGCGCAGCCGTTGCGGGCACGCTGCGACCGCTGTAGTAGCGGCGTACCAGCAGATTGCCGAGTCGGCTATCCTTGCCGTGGTCGGAGAGATAGCTGTCCAGGCTCTCCCGGAGCAGGGGGCTGTCCTTGCGCACCGCCCAGGCGATGTCGCCGCCCTCGTGCACGACCAGGTCCTTGCGCACCACCAGGTTGGGCAGGGCCTTGCACCAGGCGTCGGCGGTATGCTCGCTGACGACGCTCAGGTCGAGCATGCCTGCATTGATCAGCTCCAGCACGTCCTCCGCGACCAGGTGCTCGTTAAGGGTGTTGATCCGGATCGGCGGCTGGCCGTGCAGTCGCAGGCGGCGGTTCTGGAACTGCAGGTACTCCAGGGCGCTGGTGCCCGCCACGAGATCGACCTGACGTCCCGAGAGATCCTGGAGGTTGCGCGGCGACGGCCCATCTCTGCGCTGCACGAGCAGCTCGCGCACCCCCGAGATGTAGGGTCGCGTGAAGGCCACCCTGAGCAGCCGCTGCGGGGTGATGGTGATTCCGGCCGCGGCGATGTCGCCCCGACCTTCCCTGAGGGCGTCCAGCACGCGCCCCAGGGGCATGGGGATGAAAACGACGTGGGTGCGCGGTTTGCCCGGCGGCAGGTCGCGGCTCAGGAACTCCTCGTAGTGCTGGAGCAGCTCGTACTCCAGGCCCTTGGGGGTATCGCCCTGGGAAAAGATCCTGGTGGGGCTGTCGCTCACCAGCACGCGCACCAGGGCGCGCTTGCGCAAGCCCGGCAGATCGCCGAGATACAGCTCAGCGCCGCCGCTCGGGACGGCCTTTTCGGGCGGAGTCAGGGCCGCGCGCCCGCTATGCATCGGCGCCGCCGGCGGAGCTCAGGCAGGAGCCGAGCAGCAGCGCGCCGATCAACCGGAGCCCGGATTTCATCGATGTGGCTGCCCGAGCGCAGGGGTCAAAGCGTGAACAATTCCACATTCCTGGTATCTGAATCAACCTATGGGAGCTCACTTGCCAATGGCACTCAATTTGCTGTCCCCTATGCGCCCATGTCACCCCAGCGCCCCTCCAGCAACCTGATCCGGACCATCGTGGTGGACGAGCAGCCTGAGCGGCGCGACCAGCTGGCCGCTGCCCTGAGCGCGGTGGGCTGCCTGGTGGTGGCCGCCGCCTCGTTCGAAGATGACCTGCTGCCGCTCATCGAGCGGGAGGACCCGGACGTGATCATCGTCGACATGGCGGCGCCGGGCCGGGATACCCTGGAGAGCCTGGCCTATCTACAGTCGCGACTGCCCCGGCCGATCGTCATGTTCGCCCAGGACGATGACAGCGCGACCATTCGGCGCGCCGTGCAGGCCGGCGTCAGCGCCTATGTGGTCGACGGGCTGCAGGCCAAGCGGGTCCGGCCGATCGTCGAGGCGGCGATCGCCCGCTTCGAGAAGTTCCGCTCCCTGGAGCGCGAGCTGGTCAAGACCCGCGAGCAGCTAGCCGAGCGCAAGACCATCGAGAAGGCCAAGGGCCTGATCATGCGCCAGCGCGGGGTGTCCGAGGACGAAGCCTACCAGGCCATGCGCAAGCTGGCCATGCGCTCCAACCGGCGGTTGGCAGAGATCGCCGAGAGCATCATCGCCGCCGCGGATCTGCTGTTTTAGCGGGAACGGCTCAGCTTCCGTCAGGCTGGCCAGGGGTGGGCCGGCCTCCGCTGCCAGGGAGGGGGATGATCCGGCCAACTGGCCGTCCGTGGCCTCTGGATGCCGGCTTCCAAGCCGGAATGACCGCCTATTGTACCCGCATCCAGCCAAGGATTCCGGCTGGCCTCTCATTGCGGCGTTTGCTGTGCGCGTGCCCATGTTGTTGCGATCGGTGCGGACTCACGCCTCCGTGCACCGGCCTGATGCCGGGTTGTCCGCAAGGGCGCGGGTCTGCACGCTTCCGGTGCATCACTGCGGGTCATCCGCCGGGTCTGCGGCCCCGAAAGCCCCGGGCCGTTCGCCATCTGCAAGCCATTGACGGTGAAGGGCGATCCGGCCGTCCTGGGTGGCCCAGCGGCAACGGCAGGGCACTTGGCACGGTGTCTGCATACTGGCAAGTCAACAAGCCGACCAGCGCAGGCCACCCAAAGGCGGGTGCCCGGCCGGTCGGGCAATCGGCGACCAGCGTAGGTCGCATGCGGACAACGGCGTCCGGAGCGCTCTCCCAGGAGAGGTGTTCCGCGACGCCGTTTTTTTTGCGAGCCCGAGAATCACGAGGTGATAGCTATCATGACCGAGTCAACACGTGCCGCGCGCCGACATGGCTGGCCCCACTGGGCTGGCTGGCTCGCCGTCTGTCTGTCCCTGGCGATCGGTGCCGGCAGCGCCTGCGCCGGGGTGGGCGAGCCGGAGAAGGCGGACCTGAAGTTCGGCTTTATCAAGCTCACCGACATGGCCCCGCTGGCCATCGCCTACGAGAAGCGCTACTTCGAGGATGAGGGCCTGTACGTCACGCTGGAGGCTCAGGCCAACTGGAAGGTGCTGCTCGACCGGGTCATCGACGGTCAGCTCGACGGCGCGCACATGCTGGCCGGCCAGCCGCTGGCCGCCACCATCGGCTTCGGTACCAAGGCGCACATCGTTACGGCCTTCTCCATGGATCTGAACGGCAACGGCATCACCGTCTCCAATGCCGTCTGGGAGGCGATGAAGAAATACGTGCCCAAGCAGGCCGACGGCAAGCCCCAGCATCCGATCAAGGCCGATTATCTCAAGCCGGTGGTGGACCAATACAAGGCGGAAGGCAAGCCTTTCAAGATGGGCATGGTGTTCCCGGTCTCCACCCACAACTACGAGCTGCGCTATTGGCTCGCCGCCGGCGGCATCAACCCCGGCTATTACGCCCCGGAGAAGGGCGACATCACCGGCCAGATCAAGGCCGACGCGCTGCTCAGTGTGACCCCGCCGCCGCAGATGCCCGCCACCCTGGAGGCCGGCACCATCTACGGCTACTGCGTGGGCGAGCCCTGGAACCAGCAGGCGGTGTTCAAGGGTATCGGCGTGCCCGTCATCACCGACTACGAGATCTGGAAGAACAACCCGGAGAAGGTGTTCGGCATGACCGCGGCCTGGGCCGAGAAGTACCCCAACACCACATGCGCGTCGTCAAGGCCCTGATCCGCGCCGCCAAGTGGCTGGACGACAACAACGACGCCAACCGCCCGGAGGCGGTGAAGATCCTGTCGCGCCCCGATTATGTGGGTGCCGACGACGAGGTCATCGCCAACTCCATGACCGGCACCTTCGAGTACGAGAAGGGCGACAAGCGCTCGGTGCCCGACTTCAACGTGTTCTTCCGCTACTACGCGACCTATCCCTACTACTCGGATGCGATCTGGTACCTGACCCAGATGCGCCGCTGGGGCCAGATCCCCGAGCCCAAGCCGGACAGCTGGTACATGGACACGGCCAAGAGCGTGTATCGGCCGGACATCTATCGCAAGGCGGCCGAGGAGCTGATCGCCGAGGGCAAGATGAAAGCCGCGGACTTCCCCGATTTCGCCAAGGAGACCGGCTTCCGCGCCGCCGCAGACCGAGTTCATCGACGGCATCACCTACGACGGCACCCAGCCGAACGCCTACCTGGAGAAGTTCAAGATCGGCCTCAAGGGCGACCAGCGGATCTGATGCGGCAAGGCCCCCCAAGTCTCCCCCATCACCCCTCGGGAGAGGGCAGGGGTGAGGGGATCGCAGAGGTTTTCTCAACAAGCCGGGGCGCGTTGGCCGGCCCACGGGTCGACAGCCCCGCAACGGAGAGCAGCGTCATGAGCAGCAGTACCACAGCGATCACCAAGGAGGCCCAGGGCCCGATGCGCCTGGCTGCGCTTCTGGACTGGCAGCAGCTTGCCCGGCACCTGCGCAGGACCACTTACGCCCTGGCCGTGCCGGCCCTCGCCATCGCGGTGTTCCTCGGCCTCTGGAGCGTCGGAGCGGCCAAGGTCCAGACCTCGCTCGGTCAGCTGCCCGGGCCGGGCGCGGTCTGGACCCAGGCCGAGGCCCTGTATCAGGAGCATCTGGCCGAGCGGGCCAAGGCTCAGGCCTTCTACCAGCGCCAGGCGGAGCGCAACGCGCAGAAGCTCTCGGAGAGCCCCAACGCCGAGGTGCGGATCCGGGCCTACACCGGCAAGCCCACGTTCTTCGACCAGATCCTCACCAGCCTGATCACGGTGGCCACCGGGTTCGTGCTGGCCTCGCTGATCGCCATACCCATCGGCATCCTCTGCGGCATGAGCCAGACCCTGTACCAGGCACTCAATCCGATCATCCAGATCTTCAAGCCGGTCTCGCCGCTCGCCTGGCTGCCGCTGGTAACCATGGTGGTCTCGGCGCTCTATGTGAGCAACGACCCGATGCTCGAGAAGTCCTTCGTCAACTCGGCGATCACCGTGACCCTGTGCTGTCTGTGGCCGACCATCATCAACACCACGGTCGGTGTCTCCAACGTCAGCAAGGACCTGATCAACGTCAGCCGGGTGCTGCGTCTGGGCTGGCTCACCAAGACCGTCAAGATCGTGCTGCCGTCGGCGGTGCCGATGATCTTCACCGGTCTGCGCCTGTCGCTCGGTATCGGCTGGATGGTGCTGATCGCCGCCGAGATGCTGGCTCAGAATCCGGGCCTGGGGAAATTCGTCTGGGACGAGTTCCAGAACGGCAGCTCCGATTCCCTGGCCCGGATCATGGTGGCGGTGATCGTCATCGGACTCATCGGCTTCCTGCTCGATCGCGGCATGCTCGCCCTGCAGCGGTGGGCGAGCTGGGACAAGACCGCGGTCCTGCGCTGAGAGACAACGAGCCGCCGAGACGCCACCAGCGCCAAGGCGGAAACCTGGCGGAACATGGGCAGGCGGGCCCTGGCGCTTGAGGAGAATTCATGAATGCGTATCTGAATATCGACCATGTCGGCATCACCTTTCCCACGGACAAGGGGCCGTTGAAGGTCCTGGACGAGGTGAGCCTGGGCGTGGAGAAGGGCGAGTTCGTCTGCCTGATCGGCCACTCCGGATGCGGCAAGTCCACTGTGCTCAACATCGTGGCCGGTCTTCTCCAGGCCACGCAAGGCGGCGTGGTGCTGGAGAACCGCGAGGTGGACGAGCCCGGTCCCGACCGCGCCGTGGTGTTTCAGAACCACTCGCTGCTGCCCTGGCTGAGCGTCTACGGCAACGTCCGGCTCGCGGTCGATCAGGTCTTCAAGCGCACCAAGAGCCGCCAGGAGCGCGACCAGTGGACCCGCCACAACCTGGAGCTGGTGCAGATGTCCCACGCCCTGGAGCGCAAGCCCGATGAGATCTCGGGCGGCATGAAGCAGCGCGTCGGCATCGCCCGGGCGCTCGCCATGGAGCCCAAGGTGCTGCTCATGGACGAGCCCTTCGGGGCCCTGGACTCCCTGACCCGCACCCACATGCAGGACTCGCTCATGGAGATCCAGGCGCGGCTCAACAACACAGTGATCATGATCACCCACGACGTGGACGAGGCGGTGCTGCTCTCCGACCGCATCGTCATGATGAGCAACGGCCCCGCCGCGACCGTCGGCGAGATCCTCGCCGTGGACCTGGCCAGACCGCGCGACCGCCTGGAGCTGGCCGAGGACCCCACCTATAACCACTATCGGGCGGAGGTGGTGAAGTTTCTGCACGAGCGCCAGGGGCGCAAGGCGTCCAAGACCCGGGAGCCGGCGAGCACTGCCCCCGCTCACGCAGACGCACAGCACCCCATCCCGGCCCTGCGCCTGGCGGGCTGAGCCATGGACGATCCGATCAGCATGCAGGGTCACGGGGGCGAGCTGGAGAAGACCGGGCTCGACCTGGGCTTCATCCCGCTGACCGACTGCGCCCCGCTGGTGATCGCCCGGGAGAAAGGCTTCTTCGGCGCCCAGGGACTCGAGGTGCGGCTGGTCAAGGAGACCTCCTGGGCCAACATCCGCGACAAGGTCGCCATGGGCATACTCGACGGCGCGCACATGCTCGCCCCCATGCCCCTGGCGGCGACCCTGGGCCTGGGGCCGCTGGCCAAGCCCATGGTCACGGCCTTCTCATTGGGACTCAACGGCAACGCGGTCACCGTCTCCGAGGGACTGGCGACGCGCCTGCGCGAGCGCTGCGGCGGCCAGGTGCCCCGGGGACTGGCGGCGGCCCAGGCGCTGCGGGACCTGATCGACGCGGATCGGGCCGACGGGCGACCGGGCCTGGTGCTCGCCGTGGTCTTTCCGTTTTCCATGCACCACTACCAGCTGCGCTACTGGCTGGCCGCCGGGGGCATAGACCCGGATCGGGACCTGCGCTTCGTTACCGTGCCCCCGGCGCAGATGGTCGGGCGCCTGCGCCGCGGCGCCATCGACGGCTTCTGCGTGGGCGAGCCCTGGAACAGCGTGGCGGTACGCGAAGGGGTGGGCCGGGTGCTCGCCACCGGCTACTGCATCTGGAGAAACGGTCCCGAGAAGGTCTTCGGCGTCACCGAGGAGTGGGCCGAGCAGCACCCGAGGACACACCTGGCGCTGCTCCGCGCCTTGCTGGAAGCGGCCCGCTGGCTGGACGCCCCTGAGAACCGCCCCGAGGCGGTGGCGATGATCGCCCGGGGCATCTACGTGAACGCGCCGCCCGAGGTGGTGCGCATGTCGCTCAACGGGACCTTCCAGCTCGCCCGCGACGAGTTCCCGCGCAGTCTGCCGGACTTCAACGTGTTTCACCGCTACGCGGCCAACTTCCCCTGGCGCTCCCACGCTCTCTGGATACTCTCTCAGATGGTGCGCTGGGGGCAGATCAGCGAGCCGCTGGAGCTGCGCGCCATCGCCGAGCGCGTCTACCGGCCGGACCTGTTCCGCGAAGCGGCAGCGCCCGGCGGCATGGCCGTACCGGCGGCGGACTGGAAATGGGAGGGTGCGCGCGCGGGTGCCTGGGAGATCGCAGCGACCGGCGGGCGCCTGTCCATGGGCAGTGATCTGCTCATCGACGGCGCCCTGTTCTCACCGGCCGATCCCATCGGTTTCGTGCCCGTCGGGGACGATGCGCAGCCCGGGTCTGCGCTCGACGCCTGGCGCGCCGCCAATCCGCTCTGGGCCATTACAGATCAAGCCGCGATTGCCGGGGAGCCTCCGGCCGCGGCCGCAGGAGAAGTCTGATGAGCAGAGAGAAGCTTGTGGTCATCGGCAACGGCATGGCCGGCATGCGCACCGTCGAGGAGCTGCTCAAGGTGGCGCCGAGAGCTCTACGAGATCAGCGTTTTCGGCGCCGAGCCCCATCCCAACTACAACCGGATCATGCTCTCGCCGGTGCTGGCCGGCGAGAAGACGGTCGATGACATCGTGCTCAACACCCGGCAGTGGTACGCCGACAACGGCATCCGCCTGCACACCGGGGATGCGGTCACCGAGATCGACCGGGTGCGCCGCCAGGTGCGCACCGCCGGCGGTGCCGGCGCCGGCTATGATCGCCTGCTGATCGCCACCGGCTCCAATCCCTTCATCATCCCGCTGCCGGGCGCGGACAAGCGGGGCGTCATCGGCTTTCGCGACATCGCGGATGTCGAGACCATGCTGGCGGCCGCGCAGCAGGGCGGGCGGGCGGTGGTCATCGGCGGCGGCCTGCTCGGCCTGGAGGCGGCCAACGGACTGGCCAAGAACGGCATGGATGTCGCCGTGGTGCACCTGCTCGACACCCTGATGGAGCGCCAGCTGGACAAGCCCGCGGCGGCCCTGCTCAGGGCCTCGTTGCAGCGGCGCGGTCTCCAGTTCTTCATGGAGGCGCAGACCGCGGCCATCCTGGGAGATGAGCAGGTCACCGGCGTGCGGTTCGCCGACGGCTCGCAAGTCCCCGCCGACCTGGTGGTGATGGCGGTGGGCATACGCCCGAACATCGCGCTGGCGGAGCGGGCCGGGCTGTACTGCGAGCGCGGGTTGGTGGTCAACGACACCATGCAGACCTTCGACCCGCGCATCTACGCCGTGGGCGAGTGCGTGCAGCACCGCGGCCAGTGCTACGGCCTGGTGGCGCCGCTGTTCGAGCAGGCCAAGGTGGCCGCCAATCACCTGGCCCAGCACGGCATCGCCCGGTATCAGGGCTCGGTCACTTCCACCAAGCTCAAGGTGACCGGTATCGACCTGTTCTCGGCCGGTGAGTACAACGAGCGCGAGGGCGACGAGACCCTGGTGCTGCAGGACCCCTCCCAGGGCGTCTACAAGAAGCTGGTGCTGCGCGAGAACCGCATCAAGGGCGCGGTGCTCTACGGCGACACCCTGGACGGCACCTGGTACTTCCAGCTGCTGCGCGAAGGCACGGACGTGTCCGGATTCCGCAAGACCATCCTGTTCGGCCAGCACGATCTCGGCGACGCCGGCCACGGCGATGCGACCAAGCAGGTGATGGCGCTGCCCGACCGCGCCGAGATCTGCGGCTGCAACGGTGTGTGCAAGGGCGAGATCGTCGACGCCATCGTCAAGAAGGGTCTGTTCACCCTGGACGACGTGCGCTCCCACACCAAGGCGTCCTCCTCCTGCGGCTCCTGCACCGGCCTGGTGGAGGCCCTGCTGGCCTCCACGGTGGGCGAGGGCTACGACGCCGTGCCGAGCAAGAAGCCGCTGTGCAAATGTACCGAGCACAGCCATGACGAGGTGATCCGCGTCATCAGGGAGCAGGGTCTGAAGTCCCAGCAGGCGGTGCGCGCATTTCTCGAATGGAAGACCCCCGACGGCTGCCATCTGTGCCGCCCGGCGGTCAACTACTACCTGCTGGCCAACTGGCCCGGCGAGTACATCGACGACGCCCAGTCGCGCTTCATCAACGAGCGGGCCCACGGCAATATTCAGAAGGACGGTAGCTACTCGGTGGTGCCGCGCATGTTCGGGGGGCTGTGCACCCCCGATGAGCTGCGCGCCATCGCCGACGTGGCCGAGAAGTTCAAGGTGCCCGAGGTCAAGGTCACGGGCGGCCAGCGCATCGATCTGTTCGGGGTCAAGAAGGAAGACCTGCCGGCCATGTGGGGCGACCTGTCCAAGGCCGGCCTGGTCTCGGGCCACGCCTACGGCAAGGCGCTGCGCACCTGCAAGACCTGCGTGGGCGCCCAGTGGTGTCGCTTCGGCACCCAGGACTCCACCGGCCTGGGCGTGAAGCTCGAGCAGCTGACCTGGGGCTCATGGATGCCGCACAAGTACAAGATGGCGGTCTCCGGCTGCCCGCGCAACTGCGCCGAGGCGACCATCAAGGACTTCGGGGTGGTCTGTGTGGATTCAGGTTACGAGCTGCACGTCGGCGGCAACGGCGGCATCAAGGTGCGCGTGACCGACCTGCTCACCCGCGTGGCCACCGAGGAGGAGGTGCTGCAGTATTGCGGCGCCTTCACCCAGCTCTATCGCGAGGAGGCGCACTACCTGGAGCGCACCGCACCCTGGGTGGAGCGCGTCGGCCTCGCCTACATCAAGGCCGCGCTGCTCAATGATCCGGCCCGCCGTCAGGCCTTGTACGAGCGCTTCAAGTATTCCCAGCAGTTCGCCCAGATCGACCCCTGGAAGGAGCGCGCCCAGGGCGCCGAGGCGCACGAGTTCACGCCGTTGAAGATCGCTTGAAATTGGCGTGAACCGCCAAGGCGGCAAGGCAATGTTTGCGCAGCCGAAAGGACTTTCTTCGTGCTCGGCGCCTTGGCGGTCGCTGCGAGCTCTGGTCGGCGGTCTGTGTGAAGCGGCATTCCGAGACGCCGCGGTTGCGACCAAGGGCACCGGTTCTACAGGGCAATCCTTGGCGTTCTCGGCGCCTTGGCGGTTCAAAGAGACGATCGAGGTAAGACATGACCGACTGGATAGAAATTGCCAAGCTCGACGACATCCCCCGCCTCGGGGCGCGGGTGCTCAGGACCGACACCATGGACATCGCGGTGTTTCGCACCGCCCAGGATCAGGTGTTCGCTCTGCGCGACAAGTGCCCCCACAAGGGCGGGCCGCTGTCCCAGGGCATAGTGCACGGGGGCACGGTCACCTGTCCGCTGCACAACTGGCGGATCGATCTCGCCTCGGGCGAGGCCCAGGGCCCCGACGAGGGCTGTACCAACAGCTATCCGGTCAAGGTCGAGGCTGGGGTGGTCTATCTCGCCTTCGCCGCGGAGGAGGCTGCGGCCTGAGAAATCAGAGCGCAGCCAAGGCGGCCTGAGCCTGAGCCAGCCTTCCCGGGGGGTGTCGCGCGAGGGCGTCGGCAGCAGGGATGCTGCCGTCGAGCCTCCAGGGATGGATTCACGGCGTCCCTCGCACCATGCCCCCCGGAAGGCTCGAAGCCCGATCGACCGACCTTAGCACGAGAGCCAAACATGCTGTTCGGACGCGACAAGAAGAACCCCATCAAGCTCACCGACAAGGCGGTGGTGGACTGGAAGTACGCCACCTGCGGCTACTGCTCCACGGGCTGCGCCATCGAGGTTGGCCTGGACCGCCAGGGCCAAGCGGTCGCCACCCGGGGCGTGGCCGACGCCGACGTCAACCGCGGCAAGCTCTGCATCAAGGGCATCTTCGAGAACGAGCTGTTCACCTCCGCCGGCCGTGGGCTCAAGCCACTGCTGCGCGAGCGCCGCTGGGAGCCGTTTCGCGAGGTCGGCTGGGACGCCGCCCTCGACCACACCGCCGTCGAGATCCAGCGCATCCAGGCGGAGCACGGGCGCGATGCCTTCGCGATCGTCTCCACCGGCCAGATCATGACCGAGGAGTTCTATACGCTGGGCAAGCTGGCGCGCGGGGTGATCGGCACCAACAACTATGACGGCAACACCACGCTCTGCATGGCCTCCGCCGCGTCGGGCTACAAGCGCTCCTTCGGCTCCGACGGCCCGCCGGGCTGCTACGAGGACTTCGAGCACACCGACTGCCTGCTCGCGATCGGCTCCAACCTGCCCGGAGCAGCACCCGATCATCTACTGGCGGATGCGTGAGGTCCGCGAGAAGCGGCCCTTCCCGCTGATCGTCGTGGACCCGCGGGTCACCATGCTGGCGCAGTTCGCCGACATGCACCTGCCGATCACCCCGGGCACCGACGTGGTGCTGCTCAACAGCCTGGCCCATGTGATCCTCAAGGAAGGTCTGGCGGACATGGCGTACATCGCGGCCCACACCACGGGCTTCGAGGCGTTCAAGGCCGAGGTAGAGAGGTGGGACCCGGTCACCGCCTCGCGGGTGTGCGGCATCGACGAGGACAGGATCCGCCATGTGGCGCGGCTCTACGGCCGCTCCAAGGCCGCCATGACCATCTGGACCATGGGCATCAATCAGTCCACCCATGGCTCCGACGGCGTGGTGGCGATCAACAACCTCAATCTGATCACTGGCAACATCGGCCGGCCCGGCGCCTCCTCGCTCTCGATCACCGGCCAGTGCAACGCCATGGGCACCCGGGAGTGGTCTTCCTGCTCGGGCCTGCCTGGCTACCGCTACCTGGAGAACGAGAAGGACCGCCAGGAGATCGCCCGCTTCTGGGGCGTGGAGCCTGGCTTCTTTCCCGAGAAGCGCGGCCTGTTCATGACCGACATCCTGCCGGCCATCGAGACCGGCCAGATCAAGGGGCTCTGGCTGGTGGCCACCAACCCGATGACCTCCATGCCGGACACGGCGCGCATCCGAAAGACCCTGGAGCGGCTGGAATTCCTGGTGGTGCAGGACGCCTACCGCGACGTCGAGACCAACGAGTACAGCCACGTCTATCTGCCCGCCGCGCTCTGGGCCGAGAAGGAGGGCGTGTTCACCAACACCGAGCGCCGGGTCAACCTGATCCGCAACGTCATCGCCCCGCCCGGTGAGGCGCGATCCGATCTCTGGATCTTCAATGGGCTGGCCGCCCGCTTCGAGCAGGGCAGGCGCATGGAGTTTCCGGAGCAGGCCGAGCAGGTGTTCGAGGAGATCAAGCAGCTCTCGCGAGGGCGCATGCTCGATTACTCCGGCATGAGCTACGCCAAGATCGAGCAGCACCGCGGGCTGCAGTGGCCCTGCTCGGACGGACCCAGCGAGTGGGGCGGGGAGGACTCTTCGGCGGGCACCCAGCGCCTCTACACCGACGGGCGTTTCTGCTTCCCCGATGGCAAGGCCAAGCTGATTGCGCTGGCCTTCGTCGACAACAACGAGCGCCCGGACGAGGAGTATCCGTTCTGGCTCAACTCGGGCCGCGTGGTGGAGCACTTTCACACCCGCACCCGCACCGGTAAGGTCGGCAATCAGAACAAGTTCTCGCCGACGCCCTACATGGAGATGAGCCCCGACGCCGCCGCCGAACTCGGCGTGCACCACGGGGAATACGCGCGCCTGGTGTCCCGGCGCGGCGACGCGGTGGTGCTGGTGCAGTGCACCGAGCGGGTGGGGCGCGACATGGTGTTCGTGCCCTTTCACTACCACGAGTGCGTCAACCGTCTGACCCTGGGGCTGCTCGATCCCTATTCGCGCCAGCCTGCATTCAAGCAGTGCGCGGTGCGCGTGGAGCCGATCGCCGATCAGGTGGGTGCGGCGCAGCGCAACCGGGCCGCGCGGGCCTATTGAGGAGCCGGGCCATGTTTCAGATCCAACCCAAAGAGCAGAGATACGCCTTCGTGCCTCGCGCCGAGCACCCAGCGCTCAACCGCTACGGCCAGCCGGTGGAGACGGTGCCGCAGGGGCACCCGCTGCGCGGCAAGACGCTCAACATCAACGGCGATACCTCGGTTTCCGAGAATCCGGACCGCTACAAGCAGCACGGCTTCTACTTTACCGCCGACAACTGCATCGGCTGCCACGCCTGCGAGGCGGCCTGCGCCGAGAAGAACGCGACCCCGGCGCATCTGGCCTTTCGCTCGGTGGGCTACCTCGAGGGCGGCAGTTATCCGGCCTACCGCCGGCTCAACATCTCCATGGCTTGCAACCACTGCGACGATCCGGTGTGTCTGAAGGGCTGTCCGACCCGCGCCTACACCAAGTTTGCGGAGTACGGCGCGGTGCTGCAGGACCCGGACATCTGCTTCGGCTGCGGCTACTGCACCTGGGTCTGCCCCTACAA
Organism: uncultured Gammaproteobacteria bacterium; assembly: GCA_963711095.1. Classification (GTDB taxonomy): domain Bacteria; phylum Pseudomonadota; class Gammaproteobacteria; order Chromatiales; family Chromatiaceae; genus CAVQCX01. The sequence goes on from CAVQCX010000034.1 coordinate 83,954, forward strand.
CGCGCCCCAGCTCGATCCCGAGGCCGGGCATGTCTCCAAGTGCAATATGTGCGTCGACCGCCTGGAGGTGGGGCTCAAGCCCGCCTGCGCCGCGGCCTGCCTGGGTGGCGCGCTGGACTTCGGCATCATCGAGACCCGGCCCGAGGACCGCCATCAGCTGGAGACCCGCATCCCGGGCTTTCCCACGCCGGAGATCACCCGTCCCAACATCCGCTTCCAGCAGGTGAAGAGCCTGCCGCGGGACCTCAAGCGCCCCGATGCCTGGCCCTTGCGCTACGAGCGCGACGAGCCGGGCGAGGGCGGTCTGCACCGGCCCAAGGTCGATCGCAAGCACGGCGAGGCCCGGCAATGGAATCTGGCCGCGCTCAGCACCCGGGAGAACCCCCTGGTGGTGTTCACCCTGGTGACCCAGACCGTGGTCGGGGCCTTCGCCGCGCTGTTTCTGGGACCCAGGGTCGGCCTGCCGCTGCTCTCGCCCGCGAGCGACCCGGTGGCCTGGCCGCTGACCCTGTTCGGGCTGATCGGGGTGCAGACCCTGGCGCTGGTGCTCTCGACTCTGCACCTGGGCCGCCCGCACCGCTTCTACCGGGCGTTCAACAACCTTCGCTACTCGCCGGTGAGCCGGGAGGTGGCGGGGGTGGCCGTGTTCTACAACCTGCTCGGCCTGCACGGGCTGGTGACCGGCCTGCCGCAGCTCTGGACCTGGCTGCCCGCCGGGCTGGTCGGTGCCCTGGCGGGTGTCTCGGGCTGGGGCGCGGTGGTCTCGGGGCTGGCGGCGATCTACTTCATGTACCGCATCTACCGCATCCCGGCCCGGCCCTTCTGGGACCACTGGCAGGTGCTCACCAGCTTCTACGGCAGCCTGCTCAGTCTGGGCGCACTCGCGGCGGGTCTGGCCTACGCCCTGGCCCGCTGGGGCGAGGGGCAGGGCTTCGCGGCGCCCCTGGCCTGGCTCGCGCTGCCCCTGGGGGCCGGGCTGCTGATCGAAGCGATCGGGCTCTGGCTCCATGCCCGTGACCTCAAGCGCCGGGGGGGTGAGGCCGAGGCGGCCCACTACCTGCAGACCACGCGTTTCGGCCTGGTCTACCAGGCGCGTAACATCGGCCTCGCGATCGGCCTGGTAGTCGCGGCGGGGCTGGCCTTCGGCACCCCCGAAGGCGGGCCGGGGCTGCTGGCCTGGACCCTCACCGGGGCGCTGATTCTGACCGTCGCCCTGCTCGGCCGGGCGCTCTTCTACGCCCTGGTGGTCCCGACGACCCTGCCCGGCGCCTTCTTCTGGCGCAACCCGGCGTTCCAGGACCAGGCGCGGGATTCCGGGCTCGCCGACATGCCTCAGGTTGGGGTGGCGACCCAGGGCCACTGATCGCCGCGCCGACAGGCTGCGAGCATCATCCCAGCGGCGCCGGGCGGGCCGGCCCGCGCGCAACGAGCTTGCGGTGCCGATCGCCATGCAGTCAGAGCCGATCAAGACCAGCTGTCTACACTGCGGCGTCGGCTGCGGGGCGGAGGTCGGCCGCGACGCCGACGGCGCCATCGAGGTGCGCGGCGACATCAAGGCCCTGATTGCCGAGGCCAGCGATGGTTGACGCGGCGATCGGCCGGCACCTGGACGATGCCGCCAGCCCCCTGGAGCGGGGCGTGCTGCGCGCGGTCTACGACTCGCCGGCCCAGCGCCGTCAGCGGCGCACTGCGCGCGCTCTGTTGATCCTCAAGCACGGCCTGCGGGGACTGCTCTTCAGCTGGCCGCTGTACCTGCTCGGCGGCGCCGCCTTCGCCATGCCCGGGCGCTACAGCTGGCTGCTCAGCCTGGTGTTCGTGCCGGCGGCCTGGCTGTCGATGGCGATCCTGGTGCGCGGGCTGCGCGAGGACTGCGCCCGCTACCTCGACCGGGTGGTGCTGAAGCCGGGGGCGCTCCGGCGTATCCTTTTCTCGCCGCCATGAGACCGGACTGCCGCATCCCGTTCCCTATCCCCGTGCTGGGCATCGCCGCCCAATCGGGGACCGGCAAGACCAGCCTGATCGAGCGGCTGATCCCGGCGTTGGCCGCGCGCGGCCTGCGGGTCGGCACCATCAAGCGCTCCCACCACGCGTTCGAGATCGACCGCCCGGGCAAGGACAGCGACCGCATGCGCCGGGCCGGGGCCCGCCAGGTGCTCATCGCCTCGGCCCACCGCAGCGCGCTGATCACCGAGGGCGACGGGCAGAGCGAGCCGCAGCTCGCCGCGCTGCTGGCCCGGCTCGATCCCGGCGCCCTCGACCTGGTGCTGGTGGAGGGCTTTCGCCAGGACGCCATCCCCAAGCTGGAAGTCCATCGCCGGTCGCTCGGCCGGCCGCTGCTGTGTCTGGGGGACCCCTGCGTGATCGCGGTGGTGACCGATGACCCCGCCGAGATCCCCCCCGACAAGCCGGTGCTACCGCTGGATGACGTCGCGCGGGTTGCCGCATTCGTGGCAGCCTGGATGGCGGGCTAGACGCAGCGATGCCCCGAGCTGGGGGGTGCGCGAATCTGCGGCTATGATCCTGGAAAGGGCATGTCAGCCGCCAGGCGCAAAGGACGCGAAGGTAGATACGTGCCAAATGGAAAAGCACGCGTTTCACCCAACAGGTGACTCCCGTTTCTCGGATATATCCTTGAACCTATTGGCCATCTTGGCGCCTTGGCGGTTCCAACAGCCGTGTTTTGGATGATCTGTTTCCGCCCGGTCCTTCGCCGGTCGGCGGGCAGTCGAGCGACAACAACCGGGATTCCACCGAGGAGGGGTCCATGCTGCAGCGTCTCGCGGTTTTCCTGCTGGTGCTCGGGCTGTCGCTCGGCGTCGGCGCCGAGGAGGTCAAGATCGAGCACCAGGGGATCTGGCTCAACGCCAATCTGGAGAAGACCGACGACAGCTGGCCTGCCGGCCCGGTGATCCTGATGGTCCACGGCACGCTCGCCCACGGCGCCATGGAGATCATGCAGACCCTGCAGGGCATGTTCCAGGACCGCGGGATCAGCACCCTCGCGATCACCCTGGGCCTGGGATTGGACGATCGGCACGGCATGTACGACTGCGCCACGCCGCATACCCACAAGAGCAGCGACGCACTGGACGAGATCGGCGTCTGGGTGGGCTGGCTGAAAGGCGAGGGCGTCAAGGAGCTGGTGCTGCTCGGCCATTCACGGGGTGGAAATCAGGTCGCCCGCTATGCGATCGCCCGCCCGGACCCTGCCGTGGCGCTGGTCGTTCTGCTGGCCCCCGAGACCTGGGACCGGCAGCGCGAGGCCGAGGCCTATCGCCGGCGCTACGGCAAGGATCTGGGCCCGCTGCTGCGCCAGGCCCGTGCGATGGTTGCCCGCGGCGAGGGCGGCGCCTTCATGGATCACGTGGATCTTCTCCATTGCAAGGACACCCGGGTCAGCGCCGCGAGCTTCCTCTCCTATTATGAGCCCGACGAGAACAACGACACCCCTCGTCTGATCCGCGGCATCAAGGCCCCGGTGGTGGTGTTCGCCGGCAGCGCAGACGATGTGGCCCCGGATCTGATCCCGAAGATGCGGCCCCTGACCGATGGTGACCAGGTCCGCTTGGTGGTGCTCGATGGAGCGGGCCACTTCTTTCGGGATCTCTACTCCGAGGACATCGCCGACATCGTGGCCGAGCTGCTCAGCGAGTGAGCGGCGGGGTGCCGGTGCCGGGAGGCAGGCGCTGCGGGACGCGTCTTTCCGGTCCTTGGCGGGTGTCCCCGCGGGCTTCCCGCCGTTGTCCTCGATTGGGGGTACGATCTCGCGCTCGGCGGCCGGCCGGGGCGGCCTGATCCGCACCGCGGCGGTCGGCACCGGGCGGGGTTGAGTCGGACGCGGGTTCGGCGCATCCTTGCGCCTCACCCCTTCGGGGTCGTCACGATCCTCTGCTCCACGCAGGGGTCTCGATCGCGTGAGGGTGGCGGTACCAGGGAGGCGCGGCTGGCGCGGCAAACAACGCAACAGCGGCCTCGATGTGACGAGATCGCGCGCGGAATCCGGCGGATTGCCGCTCTTCCGCAGCACGACAGTCCCAGGTCCGAGGGCCCCCGCGGCTGCGTGACGATACGCCCGGCGCCAGCCTGGCAGGCCGATCTCCGGCGAGTGGAGAGCATCAAGAATCCCGCTGAGACAGCGGACAAACCAGCACAGAGGAGATGAGACGATGAAAGCACTGAAGGTCATTGCAGCAAGCGTCCTGGTGGCGATGGTCGCCTTGCCGGCCGCGGCCGAGCCGACCGCGGGGGCCGCCGAGCCGGCGGCCGCAGCGCCGGCAGCGCCCCCGGCGGCTGCTGCGGCCCCGGCCGAGCCGAGCGCCGCCATGCCCATGCCTGCCGCGGGTGCTCCCGAGGGCGCCATGCCCATGGGTGGCCATACGGGCGGGATGCCCATGCTGGGGGCCCCCCAGGGCGGTATGCCGATGGGCGCTGAGCAGGGCCAGATGCCGATGATGGGCGGGCCACACGGCAGCATGCCGGCGCTGGGCCATTACCCGAGCGCGATGCCCATGACCGGCGTCGACGAGGGCGAGGCGCCGATCGCCGGTGTCGATGAGGGTGGCCTCCCGGGAGAAGGCAACGAGGACGCCGGCATGCCGATGATGGGCGGCCCGCAAGGCGGCATGCCGCCGATGGGCGGCGAGCCGGGCTACGGCTACATGCCGATGGGAGGCGGACCCCAGGGCGGTATGCCCATGGGCGGCCAGCCGTACGGCATGCCCATGATGCGCGGACCCATGGGCGGCATGATGAATCCCGAGATGATGAAGAGCCACATGCATTCGCGCATGGAGCACATGGCCAAGATGGAGGCGCATCTCGCCAAGATCGAAGCCCTGCTCCAGGAGCTGGTGGATCTCCAGAAGAAGCAGCACTGACGGGCCTCCCGCGCCCTTTGGTGCGGTCAAGGCGGGCCCGCGTGATCACTACGCGGGCCTGCCCCCCGCCTCTCCGCTCATGCCCCGATCGGACCGCGACGCACCCCCTGCCCGACATCCCGCCGTCGAAACCCCATAGGTCAAATTGCAGCGCAGCCGCTACCTGACACTTGCCCCCCTTGCAAGGAGCAACCCCCCGGTCGCGATCACCCGTCTTGACCCCCTCGTAGGAGCGACCGCCCGGTCGCGATCAGCGTTGGCCCCCCTTGTAGGAGCGACCGCCCGGTCGCGATCATCCGTCGGCCATGTCGCAACCCCAGCAGGGCCTCTCGCATCCCGACCAGATGCGATGCCCGGCCTCTACCAGGCTCCAAGCGCCCCGAGCGGGCCCCCCTCGTAGGAGCGACCGCCCGGTCGCGATCACCGTCGCCCATACCGCAACCCCAGCAGAGCCTCTCGCATCCCCACCAGATTCGATGCCCGGCCTCGGCCGGCCCCCAGGCGCACCAAGCTGACCTCCCTAGTAGGAGCGACCGCCCGGTCGCGATCACCCGTCGCCCGTACCGCAACCCCAGCAAGGCCTCTCGCATCCCCACCAAATGCGATGCCCGGCCTGGGCCGGCCCCCAGGCGCACCAAGCTGACCTCCCTAGTAGGAGCGACCGCCCGGTCGCGATCACCCGTCGCCCATGCCGCAACCCCAGCAAGGCCTCTCGCATCCCCACCAAATGCGATGCCCGGCCTGGGCCGGCCCCCAGGCGCACCAAGCTGACCTCCCTAGTAGGAGCGACCGCCCGGTCGCGATCACCCGTCGGCCATGCCGCAACCCCAGCAGGGCCTCTCGCATCCCCACCAAATGCGATGCCCGGCCTGGGCGGGACCGCCAAGCGCCCCGAGCGGGACCCCCTCGTAGGAGCGACCGCCCGGTCGCGATCACCCGTCGCCCATGCCGCAACCCCCGCAGGGCCTCTCGCATCCCAAGCCTTTGTCGTATCCCCAACAGTCGCCTCCGAAACTCCCGTGGGCTTCGGAACAAAGCCGCGGCGATGTTGCATAAACATCCATAAAAACAATATCTTAAACACAATTCCCAGCTAGGCACGGTCCCTGCATCAGGACACCCCAAAGGTCGTCCGACCCAACAGCAGGAGATCCCCGATGGAATTGACGGTGCTGGGCCAGGCCTCTTCCAAGACCGCCGACGGCGGCTGCAGCTCCAGCGGCTGCGGCGGCAGCTCTGATCAGCTCTCCCACCTGCCGGAGCACATCCGCGCCAAGGTGCACAACCATCCCTGCTATTCCGAGGAGGCGCACCATCATTACGCCCGCATGCACGTGGCGGTGGCCCCGGCCTGCAACATCCAGTGCCACTACTGCAACCGCAAGTACGACTGCTCCAACGAGTCGCGCCCCGGGGTGGTCTCGGAGCTGCTCACCCCCGACCAGGCGGTGAAGAAGGTCATGGCGGTGGCCGCCAACATCCCGCAGATGACGGTGCTCGGCATCGCCGGCCCCGGCGATCCGCTGGCCAACCCCGAGCGTACCTTCGCGACCTTCCGCGAGCTCACCGAGAAGGCCCCGGACATCAAGCTGTGCGTGTCCACCAACGGCCTGGCGCTGCCCGAACAGGTCGAGGAGCTGTGCAAGCACAACATCGACCACGTCACCATCACCATCAACTGCGTGGACCCCGACGTCGGCGCCAAGATCTATCCCTGGATCTTCTGGAAAAACCGCCGCATCAAGGGCCGGAAGGGCGCCAAGATCCTCATCGAGCAGCAGCAGAAGGGCCTGCAGATGCTCACCGAGCGGGGCATCCTGGTGAAGGTCAACTCGGTGATGATCCCCGGCGTCAACGACGCAGCACCTGGAAGAGGTCAGCCGGGTGGTCAAGGCCAAGGGCGCCTTCCTGCACAACGTCATGCCGCTGATCGCCGAGGCCGAGCACGGCACCTTCTACGGGATCATGGGCCAGCGCGGCCCCACCCACGACGAGCTGCAGGTGCTGCAGGACAAGTGCGCGGGCGACATGAGCATGATGCGCCACTGCCGCCAGTGCCGTGCCGATGCGGTGGGCCTGCTGGGCGAGGACCGCGGCGACGAGCTCACCATGGACAAGATCGAGGGCATGGAGATCGACTACCAGGCGGCCATGAAGCGGCGCGCCGAGGTCCACGCCACCATCGAGGCCAACCGCGAGGCCCAGGCCAGGAAAACCGGCGAGTCCTTCGTCTCGCTCTCCACCCTCAAGGTCAAGAAGAAGGCGCTGCGCCCGGTGCTGATGGCGGTGGCCACCAGCGGCGGCGGGGTCATCAACCAGCACTTCGGCCATGCCCGGGAGTTCCTCGTCTACGAGGCCTCGGCCACCGACGTGCGCTTTATCGGCCACCGCAAGGTGGATCTGTACTGCTCCGGCGGCGACACCTGCGGCGACGCCGAGACCGCCCTGCAGAAGACCATCCGCACCCTCGAGGGCTGCGAGGCGGTGCTCTGCTCCAAGATCGGCTTCGAGCCCTGGGGCCTGCTGGAAGAGGCGGGCATAGCCCCCAACGGCGAGCATGCCATGGAGCCCATCGAAGAGGCGGTGGCCGCGGTGTACCGCGAGATGGCCGAGTCCGGCGCGCTCGACGCACCGGCCGCGGCCCGGCTCCAGGCCAGCGCCTGAGGAGGGCAAGTCCATGGCACTGCAGATCATCGAAAGCTGCGTCAACTGCTGGGCCTGCGAGCCGCTCTGTCCCAGCAAGGCAATTTTTTTGCCTCCTGGCGGGGCCGGCTCAGCCAAGCCGCACTTCCTCATCGATGCCAAGAAGTGCACCGAGTGCGAAGGCGACTACGCCGACACCCAGTGCGCCAGCATCTGCCCCATCGAGGGCGCGATCCTCGATTCGCTCGGGGTGCCGGTGAACCCGCCCGGCTCCCTCACCGGCATCCCGCCCGAGCGCATGGCCGCGGCCATGGCCGAGATCCAGGCGCGCTGAGGGGGCCGTCATGGGCATAGCCGCGATCAGGTTGCCGCCGAGCATTGCGCCGCGGGCCGCTCTCGGGTCCTGGCGCGAGCGCCTGGAGGCCGGGGTGTGCCGGCTGCTCGCCTCGATCCGGGTCCCGGTCAAGCCCGCCTGGGCGCGGGTCCCGGACCGGGCCTGGCGCCGCCACGGCGCCCTGATCGCCTGTCTGCACGAGCAGCGCCGGGCGCGCGGGCCATGACTAGCACGCGTTTCTCACCAGCGATCGGCCAGGGGGCTGGCCTCCTACAGGGGCTCGGAGGCCGGTACCTGATCCTGTGGGAGGCGAGCCCTCTCGGCGATCTTGCTGGCTTCGGTGGGACCGCCATCGGCCAGGGGGCTGGCCTCCTACAAGGGGCCGGAGCCCGGTTCCTGATCCTGTGGGAGGCGAGCCCTCTCGGCGATCTTGTTGGTTTGGGTGGGACCGCCATCGGCCAGGGGGCTGGCCTCCTACAGGGGGTCGGAGCCCGGTTCTTGATCCTGTGGGAGCCGAGCCCTCTCGGCGACCTTGCTGGCTTCGGTGGGACCGCCATCGGCCAGGGGGCTGGCCTCCTACAAGGGGCGGAGCCCGGTTGTTGATCCTGTGGGAGGCGAGCCCTCTCGGCGACCTTGCTGGCTTCGGTGGGACCGCCATCGGCCAGGGGGCTGGCCTCCTACAGGGGCAGGGGGTCGGAGCCTGGTTCCTGATCCTGTGGGAGGCGAGCCCTCTCGGCGATCTTGCTGGCTTCGGTAGGACCGCCATCGGCCAGGGGGCTGGCCTCCTACAGGGGCTCGGAGGCCGGTTCCTGATCCTGTGGGAGGCGGGCCCTCTCGGCGACCTTGCTGGATTCGGTGGGGCTGCGATCGGCCAGAGGGCTGGCCTCCTACAGGGAAGGGGGTCAGAGCCCGGTTCTTGATCCCGTGGGAGGCGAGCCCTCTCGGCGATCTTGTTGGTTTGGGTGGGACCGCCATCGGCCAGGGGGCTGGCCTCCTACAGGGGCAGGGGGTCGGAGCCCGGTTCTTGATCCTGTGGGAGGCGAGCCCTCTCGGCGATCTTGCTGGGTTCGGTGGCACCGCCATCGGCCAGGGGGCTGGCCTCCTACAAGGGGCCGGAGCCCGGTTCTTGATCCTGTGGGAGGCGAGCCCTCTCGGCGATCTTGCTGGCTTCGGTGGGACTGCGATCGGCCAGGGGGCTGGCCTCCTACAGGGGGTCGGAGCCCGGTTCTTGATCCTGTGGGAGGCGAGCCCTCTCGGCGATCTTGTTGGTTTGGGTAGGACCGCCATCGGCCAGGGGGCTGGCCTCCTACAGGCAGGGGGTCGGAGCCCGGTTCTTGATCCTGTGGGAGGCGAGCCCTCTCGGCGATCTTGTTGGTTTCGGTGGGACCGCCATCGGCCAGAGGGCTGGCCTCCTACCAGGGGGCCGGAGCCCGGTTCCTGATCCTGTGGGAGGCGAGCCCTCCCGGCAATCTTGTGCTGGCGTCGGTAGCACTGCCACCGGCCCGGGTGCTCGACATACTGCCGCGTACGCTTGCGCGTCCGGTCAGTCGCGCGCCTTTCATCCACGCGCACCTCGGACACCTCGCGACCAGCCCTGGTGAGACATGCGCTCTAGAGGGCTGCCCCAAATCCGGCCCCGCGCCGCGTTGTCCGCCGCCCCCATGAACGGCGAGATCGACGTCTCCCTGCACCGCGAAGCCGTGCAGATCGCCGACGGGGTCTACTGGATCGGGGCCCTGGACCCGACCCTGCGCTCCTTCGACATCATCCTCAAGACCGCCAACGGCACCACCTACAACGCCTACCTGATCCGCGGCAGCGAAGGCGTGGCGGTGATCGACACCGTCAAGGAAGGCTTCGAGGCCGAGTTCTTCGCCCGCCTGGAATCGGTGGCGCGCTACCAGGAGATCCAGGCGATCGTGCTCAACCACCTGGAGCCCGATCACAGCGGCGCGCTCCCGGAGCTGATGCGCCGCGCCCCCCAGGCGCGGCTCTACGTCTCCCGGCGCGCCACCTCCATGCTCAAGGCGCTGCTCAAGCCCGGGGAGCAGGAGCTCGGCTACACCACGGTCACCACCGGCGACAAGGTGAGCCTGGGTGACGCCACCCTGCGCTTTCTGCACACCCCCTTCCTTCACTGGCCGGACACCCAGTGCGCCTATCTGGAAGAGGAGCAGGTGCTGTTCTCCGGGGACGTGTTCGGTTGCCACTACTGCGACAGCCGTCTCTACAACGACCGGGTGGGCGATTTCCGCTTCTCCTTCGATTACTACTACGCCCACATCATGCGGCCCTTCAAGCGCTGGGTGCTGGAGGCGCTTGCGCTGATCGAGCCGCTGCGGCTGAAGACCATCGCGCCCACCCACGGGCCGATCCTGCGCGAGCGCCCGCGCCGCTACGTGGCCCGCTACCGGGACCTGTCCACCTCCAGCCTCACCAGCGAGCTGGGCAACGACCGGCGCTCCCTGATCATCTTCTACATGACCTCCTACGGGAACACCGCGCGCATGGCCGATGCGATCCGCGCCGGCGCCGAGGAGGTGGACGGGGTGCGCGTCTCGCTCTACGACCTGGAAGGCGGCGAGATGGGCCCGTTCGTGGACTTGGTGGAAGAGGCCGACGCCCTGGTGCTCGGGTCGCCCACCATCAACGGCGATGCGGTCAAGCCGATCTGGGATCTGTTGTCCTCGCTGGCGGTGATCAGCCTGCAGGGCAAGCTCGGCGCCGCCTTCGGCTCCTACGGCTGGAGCGGCGAGGCGGTGCAGATGGTCGAGGACCGCCTGCGCGGACTGAAGCTGCGCGTGCCCCAGCCCGGGACTGCGCATCAAGCTGATCCCGAACGAGGAAGAGCTGGAGGAATGCCGCGAATTCGGAAGGAGCGTTGCGTCCCACCTCATGGGCCGCGGAGCAGAGAAGCCGGTGATCGAGCTGGCCGAGCTCGGCTGAAGTGCGCAAGACATCCGATCCAGTCATTGTTCAGCCCCCGTCATTCCGGCCATGGATTGGCCGGAATCCAGTACCAGGGAGGGTGCTTAACCGTCCAGCTTGCCGTCCATGGCATCTGGATTGCGTCCTTGGCTCCGTAAACAGCACGTCCGTGTGCCACTTCTCCGGCTTCCAAGCCGGAATGACCGTTGATTTATCGAGGTGCTGAATAGTTACCCGACTTATTGATTTACCAATGACCAGGAGAATCCATCATGGCGAAGGCAAAAATCACCTTCGAAGACATAGAGCAGACCATCAACGTGCCCGCCGGGACCCGCGTCATCGAGGTCTCCGAGAAGATCGGCGCGGGCATCATCTACGGCTGCCGCGAAGGCGACTGCGGCACCTGCATGATGCACGTCACCGCCGGCTGGAACAATTTAAGCGAGCCCACGGTGCTCGAGGAGAAGGTCCTCAAGGAGAACATGGCCGGCCGCCACGACCGCCTGGCCTGCCAGGCCCAGATCATCGGCGACTGCACGGTCAAGCCGGCCTGATGCCGAAAAAGCACGCGTAACAAGTACAGATTTCCGGAGTCAACTGCAATGCCTCTCATCACCTTCACCAGTCCCGAGTACAAGGACAAGACCGTCTACGCCGTTGCCGGCAGCTTCACCGAGACCGTGCTCAAGATCGCCAAGCAGAACAAGATCCCCATGAGCTTCGACTGCGAGAACGGCGAGTGCGCCAGCTGCCTGATCCACGTCACCTACCTGGAGAGCGGGGCCCCCAAGGGCTACCACCTGGAGGAGAAGGAAAAGCAGGTGCTGCGCGAGATCGGCAAGGTCTCGGCCGAAGAGCTGGAGCGGATGATCGTGGACGACATCCCCTGCGAATGGCGGCTCGCCTGCCAGTTCATCCCCAGGGACGAAGACATCGTCGTGGCGTACTGAGCCATGGGGAGCCCGGCCGTGACAGCGAGCGACCCGGTACGCGAGCACTACGCGTATCTCATGGCCTTCGCCCGGGGCGAGCCGAACGACGACGCCCTGGCCTGCATGCTGGCGACCCGGCATGCCGGGGGCGGGGCCCTGCCCGAGCGGCTGGGACTCACCCCGGGTGAATACCGTGGCATGCTCGCCTATCATTTCCCGGGCGCCCTGCTGGATGGGCTGGAAACTCAGGGCGGCCTCGCGGCCGCCCGCGCCGACGAGGCCGCAGGACCTGCGCCAGCTGCTGCTCGGCGCCCGGGCGGGCCAGAGTCCCTCGGAGGCCTGGGTGGCCGAGATCCTGGTGGCCGGCTGCATGGGCAGCGACCACCTCTGGCAGGACCTGGGGCTCTGGGCCCGTAAGGACCTGTCCGGCCTGATGCAGCGCAACTTTCCCCGCGCTCGCGGCGCGCAACGACCGCGACATGAAATGGAAGAAGTTCCTCTACAAGCAGCTCTGCGAGACCGAGGGCATCTACACCTGCCGCGCGCCCTCCTGCGAGGTCTGCGTCGATTTCCGGGTGTGCTTTGGGCCTGAGGACTGAGGCGCCGCTCACCCTGCACGATCGAGCGCTGGGGGCGTATCTGGGGCTCGCGGTGGGCGACGCCCTGGGCGCCACCGTGGAGTTCATGACCCCCAAGGAGATCCGCGCCCAGTACGGGGTGCACCGCGAGATCATCGGCGGCGGCTGGCTTCGGCTGCGGTACCCGCATTTCTTACCAAGGTTCGTCGCGAGGCGGCCGAGGTGCGCGTGGATGCAAGGCGCGCGACAGGCCGGGCGCGCAGGCGTACTCGGCAGTACGTCGAGCGCCCGGGCCGAGCGCAACGCAGCAGACGCGGGCAGATCGGGGGCCGCAGCAGGAGCTTGGTGAGAAATGCGGGTATAGGGCAGGTCACCGACGACACCGAGATGACCCTGGCGCTGGGGCGCTCGATCCTGGAGCAGGGCCGGGTGGAGCCGCTGGCGGTGGCCGAGGCGTTCAGCCAGTGGATGCGGGGCAAGCCGGTGGACATCGGCAACACGGTGCGGCGGGGGATCCTGCGGTATCGGACGACGGGGCAGGCGGAGGTGCCGGAGAACGAGTACGACGCGGGCAATGGGGCCTGCATGCGGACGCTGCCGGTGGCGCTGGTGACGCTGGGGGCGGATGCGGAGACCATCAGCGGGCGGTGTCGCGGGCGCAGGCGCATGTGACGCACAACAATGCGCTGTCGGATGCGGGGACCGAGTGCGTGATCGAGATGCTGCATGCGGCGTTTCGGGGGGAGGGGCTGGAGGGGATGGAGGCCCGGGCGGGGCGGCTGGTGGCGGAGTGGCCGCAGTTCGAGTATGGGGGGAGGGTGGTGGAGAACCCCAGTGGGTACATTGTGGATACGTTGCAGGCGGTGTTTCAGGGGCTGTTTGCTGGGGGAGGGTTTGAGGAGACGGTGGTGGGGGTGGTGAACCGTGGGGGGGATGCGGATACGACTGGGGGGATTGTGGGGATGTTGGCGGGGGCTTTGTGGGGGGTTGGCGGGGTGCCGCGGAGGTGGGTGAGGGGGTTGGAGGCTGGGGTGGTGGAGGAGTGTGAGGGGCAGGTGAGGGGACTTATGGGGGCCGCGCGCCTCGGCTCTTGACCGTCACTTGCGCCCCGTCGGCGCTCGACAACCCCTTTTCGCAAGTGGGCCGGCGATCCCCGGAGTAGTCTCCCATCGCTCCCTCGACCGCTTGACCTCCGGAGCTTGCCTCTGCAATAGTCCCGCAATCGTGTTGGCCAGGAGGCTCGGACATGGACCAGGTTCATTGGATGACCGCCGCCCGCAGACCTTCGAGCGGCATGCGAGAGCCCCGGGGCAAGAGTCGTGCGTTCTCGCCTTCAAGCCAGCTGACTTTGCCGAGGCCTTTAGAAGCCGCTGGTCTTAGTCGGCTCCAATCTCCATGGCAACGGTAAGTCGGCTCCCATGGGCCTCGAAGCCCGTCAGATGCGTCGAGCCTACAGCACTGGGCGCCGCGAGCCTTCCGTGCCTGATCCGTCCGATAGATCGACGGACCACCATCCGGGCCCGTTCCCAGCTACTTTACTAAGCAAGTCTGCGGGAAGCCTTCCATGGCCAGTGCCGACCAGTTGAAAGCCCTGCTCCAGTCGCACCTTGACGGCGATGACGAGCGCTTCTTTGCGGTCGCCATGCAGCTGGCGGCTCATGAGGCAAAGCTGGGCCATGGTCGGTTGGCCCAGGACCTGCGCAAGCTGATCGACAAGGCAAAGTCCGATCGGCCAGCCACCCAGACGCGCAGACCGACGCCGATCGGTCAGCCGCGAGGCGAGCTGGCGTCCCTCCTGGAAGTGTCATATCCCCAGGCACGCCTGGGAGACATGATCCTGGACGCCCCGGTGGAGGAGCGCCTTCGCCGGATCATCCGGGAGCAGCGCCACCAGGCAAAGATCCGGGACCACGGCCTGCACCCCAGGCGCAAGCTCCTACTGGTCGGTCCTCCGGGGACGGGCAAGACGATGACCGCTTCCGTACTGGCGGGCGAGCTGGGTATTCCGCTCTTCCTGGTCCGCCTGGACGCCTTGATCACCAAGTTCATGGGCGAGACCGCCGCCAAGCTCCGGCAGGTCTTCGACGCGGTCAGGGACGTGCGCGGCGTGTACTTCTTTGACGAGTTCGACGCCATCGGCTCGCAGCGCGGTCTGGCCAACGACGTCGGCGAGATCCGGCGCGTGCTCAACAGCTTCCTGCAGATGATCGAGCAGGACGATTCCACCAGCGTCATCATCGCCGCCACAAACCACGCCGAGTTCCTGGACTATGCGTTATTCCGCCGGTTCGACGACGTGGTGGAATACGGCCTCCCCAGCCGCCCACAGGTGGTCGAGCTGCTCCAGCATCGCTTGGCTGGCTTTCTGATGGGGGTTTCCGATTGGTCCGAGCTGGCAGCGCAGGCCGACGGGCTGAGCTACGCGGACATCACGCGCGCCTCACAGGACGCGATCAAGGACGCCATCATTCACGATCTCCCGACGGTGTCTGAAGAAGCCCTGCGTGCCAACTTGCAGGAGCGCCGAGCGTTCCGGCACCGTTCTTCCGTTCCGTAACCCCGGTACCGGCAGGGACTCCATGGCCGAGGATCGACAGGAGCGGCACCCCCACATCATCCTATCCGGTACCGGCGAGGCTGAGCCCTTCCGCTCCACCGCGTCCTTTCCCCGCGAAAAGCTCCTCCCGGTACGGGATCGCCAGTCCCACGGGACCCGCCTGCGAAACCAGCTCCACCAGGTCCAGGGTGATGCCGATGCTGCGATCCAGGCGCAACGAGACGCTGGCCTGGAGGCGGGGCTCGGCGTCCAGGTGGAGCTCTCCAGCGACCCGGAGATCGAGCTGGCTTTCGAGAGCCTGTCGCGAAGTCGCCAGGGTATTGAGCTACTCAACGTACGACACAGGGCAGGCACCACCCTGGCCACGGTCTTTGTGCCGGAGGGCAAGCTCACCACCTTCGAGCGTCTGATCGAGGACTACCTGGCGGAAAGACGCAGCGAAGACGGGAGTCGCTCCCTTGATAGCAAGGCCCTGATCGACACGATCCGGGAGATCCGGAGCGCGACCTTCGAGGCGCTGTGGACGGACGATCCGGCCGTGCTTCCCGCCGATGACAACCTGTCCATCTGGTGGGAGATCTGGTTGCCTGTCCGTGGTGACCGCGCTGCAGTCCTTGCCCGATTCAATACCGTCGCGGAACAGATCGGTCTCCAGATCTCCCGCCGAGCGGTCCGCTTTCCCGAGCGGACCATTCTCCAAGTCCGAGGGACGAAGCGGCAGTTCGTTCAATCCATGCGGCTCCTCAATGAGGTCGCCGAAGTCCGCCGTGCCAAGGAGACTGCGGAGTTTTTCGATGCCCTCAAGCCGGCCGATCAGCAGGCATGGGTCCAAGACCTGCTGGGTCGCACGACATTCGCTGCTCCCGATGCGCCCCACGTCTGCATCCTCGATACCGGGGTCAGTCGCGGTCATCCCCTGTTGCGCTCGGGGCTGGCGGCGGAAGACCTGCACAGTATCGAGCCCGCCTGGGGTGAGGAGGACACCGAAGGGCACGGAACCACAAATGGCGGGCATCGCCCTGTACGGTGACCTTACCGAGGTGCTGGCGTCTGCTGAGCCGGTTGAGCTACGCCATCGCCTCGAGTCGGTGAAGCTCTTGCCTCGCAACCATGCCAACCAAGGCGAGCCCTATGGGCAGCTGACCATCGAGGCGGTTGCTCGCCCCGAGGTCGCCGGGCCGCATCGCCGCCGGATCTTCGGCATGGCGGTCACCGCCAAGGACAGCCGAGACCGCGGTCGTCCATCGTCCTGGTCCGCTGCCATCGACGCCCTGGCCTGCGATGTCTCCGGAGAGGGACAAACCCCGCATTTGATGATTGTGGCCGCCGGCAACATCGACGAGCCGGAGGCTTGGAAGACCTACCCGGAATCCAACCAGACGGACGGCGTACACGATCCCGGCCAGGCCTGGAACGCTCTTACCGTCGGGGCCTACACGGAGAAGATCAACATCACCGAGCCCGACGCGGAGGAGTATCAGCCCGTCGCACCCCCGGGTGGTCTGAGTCCGTTCAGCAGCACGTCGCTCACCTGGCACAAGTCGCCCTGGCCCTACAAGCCGGACGTGGTATTTGAAGGGGCAACGCCGGACGCGACGCGATCGGCCCCTGTACTTTGCCGAGCCTTGGCCTGCTGACGACGCACTATCGCCCGGATGACAGACCCTTCTCGGTCACCAACGCCACCAGCGCGGCATCAGCCCAATGCGCCTGGATGGGGGCGGAGATACTGGCGGTTTATCCGGACCTGTGGCCGGAAACAGCACGAGCGCTCATCGTCCACTCGGCCGAGTGGACCGAGCAGATGCGCACCGACTTTCTCGATCCGAGGGGTCGCAAAGGAGACTATGCTCGACTTCTGCGGGTGGTGGGATTCGGTGTCCCGAATCTGGCGCGAGCATTATGGAGTCTCTCCAACTCGCTTACGCTGGTCGTGCAGGACGAGCTGCAGCCGTTTCAGTGGGCGCCCGGGTCCAAAGAGCCGACCGCCGGCGACATGCATGTCCATCCGCTGCCCTGGCCAAAGGAAGCGCTCGCGTCGTTGGGAGAGACCGGGGTCGAGATGCGGGTCACGCTCTCTTACTTCATCGAGCCCAATCCCGGGGTAGTGGAACAGGGTGTCAAGGGTCGGTATCGGTACGAGTCCCACGGGCTGCGCTTCGAGGTCAAGCGTCCTACGGAGAGCGAGGAGCGGTTTCGGCACCGGATCAACCTTCGAGCCAGGGAGGATGAGGGCGGGGATGGTGCTGGGGGTGGGTCCGATCCCAACTGGCGTCTTGGTACGAGCTGCCGGCATCTTGGGTCACTGCACTCGGATACCTGGACCGGGCCGGCGGTTGAGCTGGCGGAGCGAGGAATGCTCGCGGTCTATCCGGCGCTTGGGTGGTGGAAGACGGCCAAGAAGCTGGGTTGCTATGGGAAGCGGGCGCGGTATGCTTTGGTGGTGACGATCAGGACCCCGCCGGTTGGGGTGGACTTGTATGGGGTTGTGGTGGGGCAGGTGGTGGCGAAGGCGAAGGCAATGGTAGAGGTTTGAGGGCATGAGCATTGGCGAACGGTGAGGGACGGTTGACGGGACGGGCGCCGAATCGACGGTTCAGAACCGTAAAGGGCTTTGACCCCTTATCCCATATCCAATAGGCTTTATCCCAATAGGCTTCGAATCTAGACCTGACCTGCGCGCAAGTGCGCGCGTTGACTGGCTGGCTGGCCGTCTCGCCCAGACTGCGGCGCTCGGTGGCGCACTTGCGGTCCGCCTCCGACATGGGAAAGATCGTTGGATAAGGGCCGCGGGGAAGGCCAGTCCGTCGCTCCCGACGCGCCTGTCCGGGCCGGACCGTAAAACAGAATAGAGAAGTCTGTTTCAGCGGGAGCGACACCCAAACATGAGGCAACGTGGAGAGCACGACGCCCGCTGCCCGCAGTCGGCCAAGTCCAGACACTCACCCTCTGGAGCTGAGGGGCAGGTCAGCGCTGGGAGCTGACGCTGGCTCTAGGTCGACGCTGAGGTCGCTTGCGACCCAGTGCGGACGCCTGCCCTGTCGGGCCGGGCGACAGGTTCGTCCCACTGGCGGTCAGTCGGCGCGTGCACGCCGAGCGCCTGGTGTCGGCCAGCCACAATCCGAACCCGATTGAGGCCCAGCATTGCGCTCTGGTATTCCAGGGTATACCAGACGATCCTTGACACACGCCGGAATACCTGGGAATATCTCGCCTCCACATTAAGCCGGAGGACGCCATGCCCAAGACCTACACCGCCACCGCCAAACGCAACCCCGGACGCAAGGGGTACGTGATCACGTTCCGCCACCCGCTCAAGATGGAGGGCAGCAAACCGGGAAAGAAGGTCTTCAAGGGCCTTGGAACTGACGACGAGGCCGCTGCAAAGCACCTGGAAGCACGGATGAACGCGCTGCTTGCCAGGCACGATCTTCACTCGGTGGGAAGTCGCGCCGATGCACTCAGGGACGGGTTCGAACCGGCTATCGTTGAGATCTTCTACGGCGACCTGGACCCGTCCGCCACCAGCCACCGGGCTTTGCGCGAACGCTTGCTTCCTCTCCCTGCCATGGGCACGGGGCATGCGGTGCGGACTCTGATCCTCGGCAACTCCGGCGTCGGGAAGACCACCTTGCTGAGGCGGCTAATCGGCACCGATCCGGTGCGGGACCGCTTTCCTGCGACCTCGACCAACCGCACCACGACCTGCGAAATCGAAATCGTGACTGGCCGCGCGGACTATTCCGCGGCAGTTACGTTTCTGAGCCGCCATCAGGTGCAGCAGGAAGTCATCGAATCGCTATCCAACGCAGTCCTCAAGGCGATCGAATCGGGCTCTGACGAGATCGTTATGAAGGACTTACTTGACGATACCGACCAGCGCTTCCGGCTCAAGTACGTGCTGGGCGGCTGGACGCCGGCGAACCCTAAAACTGCTGCAAGCTCGTCGTTCGGGGGCTCCCCAAAGAGAGGCCCAGCGGGTGGGACCGCCGAGAACTCGCCATTCCTCAAAGACGTCCTCGCATCGGTTCGATTGATCGCGGCAAATGCGCGGAACGAGGTTGAGGCGATCCTCGGAAAACTGAAGGACCTCAAGGACGAAGAGCGCAATTACGCACTGGATGAAATGCAGCGCGAGGGCGAGGGCTCAGAGCAGTTTCAGGACGCCGTGAGCGAAATCATCGAGGCGATAGAAGAGAGGTTCGCCCGACTACCGGATGGCACGTTCAGCGACTCCTCCACAGGGTGGCCGGCGGCATGGACGTACTCCGCGCAAGCGTCGGAACGCGGCGCCTTCTTGAAAGCCGTTCGGTGGTTCTGCGCCAATAACAGGGAGGAATGGGGCGCACTTCTGACCCCGCTGGTCACAGGCATCCGCGTCGCTGGCCCGTTTCGCCCGGACTGGGTTGCGAAGGGGGAGGAGTATGACCATGTGTTCGTGGACACACAGGGGCTGGACCATGAGAAACCGACGACCGAGCTGTCCAGCGAGATCACGTCGATCTTCGGGCAGGTCCAGAACATCTTGTTCGTCGAGTCGGGCAAGGATTCGCTGAAGAGCCAATCCGCTCGGAAAGTCATGGAGGCCATTGCCGGCGCCGGATATACCGGGAGCCTGACCGTGGTGCTGTCCCACATGGACCTCGTCGTGGGCGACGACATACCCACCGACGAAGATCGCAAGGACAAGGCCTTCAGCGGCCTTCGCAGCCTGGTCACCAACGAAGTGAGCCAGAACGTCAGCCGTGAGGCCGCACGGCAGATGGCAGCGCACCTTGGAAACAGCACGTTCTACCTCGGCTACCTTGATGCCAAGAAGTATCCGGAGGGCTGGGATGATGAAGATAGGGCGGGGTTGAGGAGTCCTCGGCCATGACCTGCGCTACCTGACTGACCATCTGGTGTTGCGGGCGGACCCACAGCTGTTGCAGCCTGGCGTTCCGCAATACAGTTTCGAGAGCCTAGGGCTCGCGGTCCGCGAGGCGAGCGTCGCGTTTCAGGAGGTCTGGGAGGCGCGACTCGGGACAAAGCGCATCGAAGGCATCAGTGAAGCGCCATGGCAGAGCATCAAGGCCATGTCGAGGCGGTATGCGGAGGGGTGGTTCGACGGCTACTGGCTTAGACCGATCGATACCCTCATTAGCCTGACCCGGAACATCTTGTCAGGGTTCTTGGAAGCGCCGCTTCACTGGCTACCTGAGCACAAGAAGATGACGGACGACGAGAAGGCGGCGATCATCAATCGACTCAAGCAGATCGTGAATGACGAGCTCACGGAAATGAGTAAGGCGCGGCTGTGGAAGCAGCCACAGACTCGCTGGCAGGGTGCGTATGAGCCCTCGGGGAAGGGAAGCACGGATGTGCGCAAGCAACGGGTGCATGAACTGCTACTGACGCAGGTTCCCATTCCGCAGTCCATCAGCGATCGCTTGGCACAAGCGTGGGTCGAAGAGATCAAGGAAGTCTTACAGCATGCACTTAGCGTACTCAAGGCGGAAGCTAACAAGGCGAGAGCTGATTTCTGAGAAACCCCGCTCCGTGGGAAGGTCGGCGAAGGTCGGGGTCAGGTCTAGAAAAGAAGCCTTTTGTGGGCTACGTTTCAAAGTATGACGCGGCCCGTACGCGGGGAAAGGTGACAGATCTTTTTTTCTGAAATGGACCTGTCGCCTTTTTGTCCGTAGTCTTCTGGAGCGAAGAAACAGGCCTGGCGATTGTTGCCCCGCTGAATGAGGTGTAGGGGGGCTTGGGCAATATGACCCGGCCTTCGAAGACGGTCGGGGTACCCCAGGCACAGAAGCGCCCACCGGCCCAGCCGCTTGAGGAATTCGCGGCAAGATGCGAGGATCGGAACCAAGCGGTTGTGGCGGCCTATGCGACAGGGGAGTACAGCTACCAACAGATCGCAGATTTCTTTGGCCTTCATTTCACCACGATCGGAAAGATTCTACGCAAGGCGCGTGCGTCCCAGTGAAATTCAAGGCGTAAGGTGTGGAGTAGGCTTCGAATCTAGACCTGACCCTCATCCCCCTCAGGAGGTCGAGACTCGATCGTGATGTTCGCGATCTTAAAGTGGAACTCAGTGCACTCGGGCAGAAAGGACTAGCCGAAGAAGTGGCATCAATTGAAGCGGACCATGCGTTTGTGGCGCTGCAGCTGGAGAATGCAAATCGCAGTGCGAGAGCACTCGACTTGCTACAACGCACCCTGGATAGTGCTCTCCGGCATGCCAAGGAGGCGGTTGCGCAGCCGATCACGTCCAAGCTCGTTCCATATTTGCGTCAGTTGATCCCGGAAGCAGCCCCATCAATCAATGAGGATCTCATTCTTACCGGAATTGAACGCGCGGGAACAATGGAAGTCTTTGATAAACTTAGCATTGGTACGCGAGAGCAGCTGGCGATTCTGGTTCGATTAGCATACGCTGATTTACTGAGTGAGGCGGGTGTTCCGGTAACCGTAATCCTCGATGACGCTTTGGTTAATTCTGATGATGAACGCCGTGAGCGGATGAAGGCGATCCTGTATCAGGCATCGAAACGTTATCAGGTTTTAGTGCTTACCTGTCATGGGAAAGAGTATAGAGACACGGGTGGAAGATTTATCCGACTTGAGGATGCTATCAGCAACGCGGAAAGTCGAGCGCGTTCCGATCAGGGTGTCCAGCGAGAGGTGATGGAAGGGGAAACCGCATGAGTATGAAGATGGGTGAGTTGCTAAACCATGCAGCGGCAGAGCTTTGTCGATTTCTGGACAAAAGATTACCAACCCTTGGGGATGAGGACTGGTGGGCAAAGCGAGTAGTTGACAAGCTGTCATTTCAGCAGCAGCGATATGTGGAGCAACGAGGCATCTCAGAACTGGGTGGGCTGGATCTCGCAGCTTTGATACGAATCCTTGACCAGAATTGGTACGACCTTAACTGGAAAGAATCCTTCCCGCCGGATGCGCGGCATTTTGTTAAGGAAATGCAAACGATAAGGAACCGGTGGGCACATGCGTCTGTTCAGGAGTATCCACGAGATGATGTCTACAGGGATCTCGATACTTTGCAGCGGTTTCTTGCCGTAATTGGTGCATCCGAGGACTTGCGAGATAGAGTGCGAGCCGAGCGGAAAAAGCTGGTAGAGCCTGAACAGCCTGCAGTCGAGGGAACACCTGGTGCGGAAACAGCTGGCGCAGAAGGTCAGGCTGAGGGGCTGGCTTTCCAGATCACTCAGATTGTCGCAGCTTAAGTCGGACTCATCGAAAAGAGGTCCTGTTCTGGCGGTCCAGGAACTGGAAGCTGAGAACAGATATCAGGTTTTCATGGAAGGGGCGCCGAAATGGTTCTACGAGTCTCAGTTGGAAGCGGTCTCGACCGAAGGAGAAGGGCAGATATTGGTTCCCCTGAATCAGTTCCATGCGCATCTTACCGCATTACAGATCCAGCATCCGGGTCTTTCGACTCTCTACTGTTACGTCCCGATTTCGTTCAGGGAAGTCGTCCCGACCTATTGTGGGTGGGACAGGGGCCGATGTCCCAGGCTGAGCCAGGGCGTGCGCGGGCCTGGCTCAGGGTGGGACGTTGCGGGTCAGAACAGAGGCAGTTGGTCGTCGAAGTCCTCGCCGGCGGGGTCGGCCTCATGATTGAGGGTTGGTGTCTGGGGCTCGTGGCTTAGCTCATCCCAGCACAAGGCAAGCAGGCGTGGCTCGTATTTCTCCCACAGGGCCTGCTGCCAGTCGCCGAGCAGATCATATAAGGCGAGTGCGGCTTGCGCGGGGAGGTGATCGGGCAGGTTCATAGCAGTTCCTCGATGGCGCGTTGGATCAGCTCGTCGGGCAGGTGGTTGAGTCTCTCGGCGGCGGCCAGCTGCAGGGCGGTCTTGATCAGCAGGGCGGCCCTGCGGGGCAGGCCCTGGGAGGCTTGGCGCAGCAGTTCGAGGCCGGAGTCCGAGAGCAGGCGTTGTTGGCAGCCGGCCTGTTGCAGGCCGTGGGCGATGAGCGCGGCGAAGCGCTCGCGCTCGAGGATCGGGGCGAGCTGCACCCGGACCTGGATGCGCCCGGCCAGTGCGGCATAGGGGGCACGAGCCAGGGTGCGGGCCAGCAGCGGATGGCCGACCAACCAGACGGTGATCAGGTCGCGCGAGTCGAAGGCGAAGTTGAGGAACGCGGGCAGGTCGCGGAAGAACTCCGGGGGCAGGTTCTGGGCCTCGTCGATGATCCAGACCGGCAGCATCGGCTTGGCGTCGGCCAGCTCCAGGATGCGGGCCTTGAGCGCCCGCCACAGGGCGGCACGCCGATGCGGGGGCTCCAGGCCCAGGGCGAGGGCCAGGCCACGGTACAGATCCAGGCGTCCGAAGTCGGTCTCGGGTTGATAGAGCACGAGATAGCGGTGCGGGTTGAGCTTGGCGGTGAGGCTGCGCAGCGCCGCGGTCTTGCCCGCGCCGGGCTCGCCGGTGAGCAGCCCGATGCCGGGGCGCTCGAGCAGCCAGGTGAAGCGTTGCTTGAGCTGGCCCAGCGCCCCGTCGTCCCACAGCTCGGGGGTGAGCTTGCCCAGCGGCTCATGGGTGAGGCCGAAGTGTTGGCAGATCATCGGGTCTTCTCCGGGGCGGTGTCGTCCACGCACAGGCCGTGATACTGGCGATAGGCCAGCTCCACGGCATTGAGGGGGTCGGCGGGTGGCGCCGAGCGCTCGGGCTCGGGGCCGGGCTTGCGGCGCTTGCGCGTGGCATTGGCCAGCACATCCAGCGCCGTGGCGGCGCCCAGGGCGTTGCCGTGGGCATCCTCCACGCCCAGGACCTGCGCCCGATGGGGATCGACCACCAGCACCACCGAGCGGCCGGTGAGCTCATAGGGCACCTCGAAGCGCTCGCCCTGATAGGAGACGGTGCCATCCTTGCGCACCGTGCGCGCGAGGCGATGGTGGAACAGCGCATCGAGGCGGGTGGCCAAGGGCCCCAGGGGGCGGATGTGCGCCAGGTCGCGCTGGTAGCGGGCCAGCGGGGTGGTGCCGTTGAGCCCACCGTGGGGCGTGTGGTGGTAGAGGGTCTCGATCCATGCCCACAGCCGGGCGTTGAGATCGCCCAACTCGTGCACCCGGGCGGCATCGAGCTCGCTCAAGAAGCCATCGCGTAGCGTGCGGTGCCAGCGCTCGAGCTTGCCCTTGCCCTCGGGGGCGTAGGGGCGACAGTACACCAGCTGGATGCCCAAGCGCGCACAGATGCCCTGCAAGGTCTTGGCCCGATAGGCCGCGCCGTTGTCGATCACCAGCTTCTGGGGTAGACCGCGCTTGAGCAGCGCCTGCTTGAGCACCCCTTCCACGTCCAGGGCCGTCTCGCCGAGACAGAAGGCCGAGTGGGTGATCAGGCGCGAGGCGTCATCCATCAGCGAGACCAGATAGAGCTTGCGCCGCAGCGCCCCCAGGGCCGGGGCGTGCATCACGTCGCCGTACCAGATGGCCCCGGCGTGCTCGGCCTCGAAGCTGCGGTACTCCTCGGGCTCGCTGGGGCCCCCGCTGGGCCGCGACAGGCCATGGGCCTGGAGCAGGAATTCCGGGGACAGTATACTTATTTCGCCGGGCTCGCTCTCGTTCAACGCCGCCCGGCTGCGAGGCGCCCAAGGGGCCAAGTCTTGTCTTTTGCTTGGGCAAGAAACAAGACCCAGGCCCCTGCTGCAAGCAGCCGGGGCCCCGGCATGACCGGGGCGAGCATGGGGTCAGTTCACGCCTTGTAGCATGCTGCGAGACGGGAATTGCAACCCGCTCACCCTCGTCGGCGGGGCGTTTCCGCCCGGACCCACTGCCCATGCTAACCTAATGGACATGAGCACGCCGCTTACACATAGCCCCCCCGATCCCGCCGCCCACTTCGACCAGAGAGTGAGGTTCCATGGCATCGCATGGAAGGACTACGAAGCCATCCTCACCATGCGAGGGGAGTCTGCCTGCGTCCGTATCACCTACCTGAACGGGGACCTGGAGCTGATGA
Organism: uncultured Gammaproteobacteria bacterium; assembly: GCA_963711095.1. GTDB lineage: Bacteria > Pseudomonadota > Gammaproteobacteria > Chromatiales > Chromatiaceae > CAVQCX01. The sequence goes on from CAVQCX010000034.1 coordinate 108,771, forward strand.
CCCCTTCGCTGGACCATGAAGCATGGAAGAAGCGGCTCGCGCGTTTGTTCGAAGCTTGGGCCGAGGAACGCGGAGTCGAGGTGGAGGGTTACGGCTCTTGGACAGTGCGCTCCGAGGCCGTCGGCCGGGGAGTGGAGGCAGATGAATGCTACGTGGTGGGGATTCCCGAGGCCGACCCGGAGCGGCCAGACATTGCCATCGAGGTCATTCGCAGCTCGGGTGGCATCGACAAGCTGGAGGTATACCGAGGCCTGAGAGTGCCCGAGGTCTGGTTCTGGGAAGACGGCACCTTGCACTTCCATCTGCTGCGCGGTGGTGCCTATGGCCCCAGTCCTCGCAGTGCACTGCTGCCGGATCTCGACCCGTCGCTCATCGCCCGCTTTATGGCAGGAAGCAGTCAGAGCCAGGCCGTCAAAGATCTACGAACGGCGCTACGGGAAGCGACAACACGCTGTTCCGCAGAATGACGTCAACCGCGGACGGTAAGCCTGTAACAACCGGGTGCAATCGGAAGCATTATAAGTGATGGCTAATATAGCTGGACAATTCCAGACTGATGGTGTACACAAGGATGGGAAAAGCCACCTGGAGAGTCTGTTATGTCGCACAAGAGCTTGAGCCTGGACGAGCGTCTTGCCAAGCATCCGCAGTTAAGAGAACAGGTCCTACAACTCTTGCGGATTGCCGAGAGTAATCAGATTGTAAAAGCGGATGAGGCTGAAGAAGCCATCATCGAAGGGGTACGCGGGTTGGGCCAGCAGGTTCTGGAAGAGTGGGCTCACCATCAGGAGCAGACCCAAAGGGAAGCCATGCAAAACGATGAAACGGTACGCCTACACGAAAAAAAAACTCCACTGGACGAGTAGCTTCGGTGAAATCGCGTTGGAAGAGCAAACGTTCTTGCAGGGTGGGCACTTGATAAGGCCTTTCAGCCGTGCTGCCGAGGTGAAGTGCCGAGGCTATTCGGTACCATTGCAACGCCGGATTACCGATTTTGGCGCCGAAAGATCCTTTGCCAAGGCGGGGAGACAACTCAAGGAACACTATGGCCTCACTCAAGCAGCTCAGAAGGGATGGGTGGCAAGACCCGGAAGACCCCGTTGGGGTGGAAAACACCGTCGGTGACCAGGGCGTGGATATGAGGGTGAGGAGTGGCACAAGGATGTGCCGGTGACGGACCTAAGGATGGAAACGTGACCAGATCCCCGAAGGTCTGCACGAACAGGATGAAGCCAACTTGGCCGTCGGGGTCGGCCTCCCAGTAGGCATCGGTGAGCAGGCGCCCGACGATACGGCAAGGCTCACCCAAGCGGTGGCGCTGGTGAGAAGTGGCACAGGGATGCGCCGGTTACGGACCTAAGGACGGCAAAGTGCCGCGCAGGACCTTCGGTACGGTGAAGACGTACTGGCGGTGCGGCACCGGCGCCAGGGCCTCCTCCTCGACCCACTCCCCGAAGATCAGCATCCTCTTCTGGTGACAGGACGGGCAGAAGCAGCGGGTCTTGCAGGAGAAAGGCAGGAGGTACTCGTAGCCGCACTGGTCTCAGTGGACCCGGGCGAAGCCGTTGTGCAGATCGCCACAGTCGAGAAAGCGCTCCAGGGTCTCGTCCTCGACGCGCCGATGGATGTACCCGGCCTCACGTAGCTCCTCGGCATGGTCCTGAACACATCGGTGCAGGAGACTGGCGCGGGGGCTTCGGGGACGGTAAACAGCGCAGTCGGGTGTCGCTTCCGTGCAAGCCATGCTCTCCTCCCTGGCACTGGGGAGAGCATAGAACCGATAGGAAACTCTCCGAAACCTTCACTCAAGTCCGGGCACCACGGGTCATGGACTCGTGCTCCATGAAAACGGACGGCAACTGTTGCGCCCTGTTCTTACCCCTCCAGCTTTGCGTCCAGCGTAATGTTTGCCTTGAGCAGACGCGAGATGGGGCAGCCCGCCTTCGCTCCGTTCGCAATGGCAGTGAACTTTGCCTGATCAATGCCGGGAATTTTCGCCATCATGTCCAGATGCGATTCCGTGACGGTGAAACCTCCGTCGGTCTTGTCCAGCGTGACCGTCGCCGTGGTGTTGATGGACGCGGGCGTGAAGCCGGCCTTGCCGAGTTCCGCCGAGAACGCCATCGAGAAACAGCCCGCGTGTGCAGCGGCGATGAGTTCCTCGGGATTCGTTCCGACGCCGTTCTCGAACCGTGTGCTGAACGAGTATTGCGTTTGCTTGAGCGTGCCGCTTTCGGTGGAGATGCTGCCCTTGCCGCTTTTCAAATCGCCCTGCCAGACTGCTGATGCTTTGCGTTTCATAAATTTTCCTTTCAATTGTGGACCGGGAATTCGTTCCAACATTGCAGAGACTGGCATGGGCCTGCCGGAATCACAAGCAGCGACAAGGTGATTAACTTTCATCAGCCAGTTCGGTGAGCAAGGCATCCAGTTGCCGTTGTTGCGGCAACAGACGGCCAAAATATCGGGCGGCAATGCTCGCGCTAGAGGGAGAGGAATTTGCTTTCAGCCGCCGCAGCCGCAAAGCAAGCCAGCGACCCAAAATCGGCACCAAGAGCCTACCTGCCACGACCTTCGCCGCACGAAATCATCCCCAATCCCCCCCGGTGAGGCCGTCGGGAGCCGCACCTAGCCCCGTCCGACAGCTCCGTGCGCGATTTCCTTGACTTTCCCCGATTCTAGCGCGGCGCAGCCTTGCGTCGAGGCTCAGCCTCTTCCAATGACCCATGAGCCTGAACGGGAAGCGCGATTCCAACGTGAGGTGAGCCTGAAGGCGGTCTGGAGTCTCGGGATCATCGGAGGATGATCGTCATGCTCAAGACCCAAGGACTCCAGACGCTGGAGCACATCCGCGCCGTCCTCGAAGGCGCCCAACCTCTGGGCTTCGAGGTCCCGAGCCAAGAGGCCGCCTACGACTTCGTCACCGAGCAGCTGCGCCGCATTGACTACAGCGGTCTGGTCAAAGCCGACAAGAGGGAAAGGGAGTCCTTTCCAATTCACAGATGAGCCTGAATGCGGGCCGGGGGCCTTGGTTTTTGCCTCCCTCCGGACGTACCCTTCCGCCATGGCTCGGCCACCGCGCATCGAATTTCCCGCCGCCGTCTGTCACGTCACCTCCCGTGGTGACCGGCGGGAAGACATCTTTGTCGATGACGAGGACAGGCAGGGTCTGTTGGATGTCGTGGCGCAGGCACTCTCGCGCTTCGATGCTGAGGCCCTGGCCTACTGCCTGATGGGCAACCACTACCACTTCGTGCTGCAAAGCCGGCAGGTGAATCTGTCCTTGTTCCGGATGTCTCACTTATATTGGCACAGAGGGCGAAGGCTTTCGAGCCCATATGTACGATATCGAACAGACGCGGCTGGCGACATGCATGTATATAGGCTATTAGCTACAGCCCGTAGCTCCAATGCTGCCCGCTAATGAGGAGTCATAACATGCCTCGGGTTATCCACTTAATTATCGCTTTCGCGATTCTATGCTACTCAGCGACTTCGTCTGCCGGTACGACTTACATGGACGACCGCAGCGGAAGTCTACACGTGAGTATCGGGATTTCGCTGAATGCTTTTCCGGAAGCTCCGTGTCGTACCGGGTTACCCCGTTTACTACGCGCCTCGATTGGACGCGAACTATTTCTTCTACGACGGGATGTACTGGGTGTACCGGGACGATGCCTGGTACTCGAGTGCCTGGTACGACGGACCTTGGTGGGCCACGAGCAATGAGGATGTGCCGCTATATATCCTGCGGATCCCTGTGCGCTACTACCGCCAGCCTCCAAAGTACTTCCATGGGTGGAAAGCTGACGCGCCGCCGCGTTGGGGTGATCACTGGGGCCGTGATTGGGAAAATCACAGGTCCGGCTGGGATAAGTGGAACCGTAGGTCGGCTCCGGCGCCTGCCCAGCTGCCGACTTATCAAAGAAACTATTCCGGCGATCGGTATCCCCGACAAGTTGATCGTCAGCGAGTGCTTCAGCAGCATGATTACCGGTACGAGCCCCGCGATTCCGTAGTCCGGAAACTCTATCAGCGGCTCTATATCGAGCCAGCAACACACGGAGCGCCTGCTCGGAAGGGTACACCTGAGCATGGAAGGCAGGGAGGCGAAGCGGTGCATCGCGGGTCCACGTCAGCATCTCCGCAACAGAAGCCCTGGAAAGGTCAGGAACCCGGGCAGCGGCCGCAGCCAGCGTCAAGCCAACAGCGGCACCAATATCAGCAGACGCAGAAGCAGGAGCAACTGCACCAAGATAAGCAACCGCAGACGCACCAGCAACCGCAGACGCACCAGCAGCAACCGCAGACGCACCAGCAGCAACCGCAGACGCACCAGCAGCAACCGCAGACGCACCAGCAGCAACCGCAGAAGCACCAGCGGCAGCAGCAACAGCAGACGCACCAGCAACCGCAGAAACAAAATCAGCAGCGGAAGAAGCCAACATCGCAGGGCGGGAATGCTGACCACAACCGACAACAGCGCGGGCAGGGCAAGGACCACGAGCGGGGTCCCGATCAAAACCAGCGTTAGAACAAGCTGAGCCGCCTATCACCCGATACCTGACACCGTGAACCGCCCCCCCGGGGGCGGGGCAGGCTGATACCAAGTTGGCCGTCCACCGTCAGGTGGCCGTCCAATGGGCGTTCAAGCAGCATGCCCCGACGCGTCGGTAGAACCCCCGCCCTCCCCGCTCAAGCCGCTGCGCCGCGCACGCGGGCAACGGGGGTCAGGCCTTGTTTTTTGTCCCCTCCGGGCGTAGTTTTCCGTCATGGCTCGGCCACTGCGCATCGAATCCCCAGGCGCCGTCTATCACGTCACCTCCCGTGGTGACCGGCGCGAAGACATCTTTGTCGATGACGAGGACAGGCAGGGTCTGTTGGCGGTCGTCGCGCAGGCATTCTCGCGCTTCGATGCCCAGGCCCTGGCCTACTGCCTGATGGGCAACCACTACTTATGTGAAGCTTCACATAAAATGTGTTATGTGAAGTTCAAGATTATGTGGAGTGGAGAGGGAAATGAATCCTATCCCGTTGATATTTCGTTAATTGTTTGCCCGGATTTGGCTTATTGCTTCACATAATTCTTGGCATCCGACGAAGGTTGTAGCTGCCAGCCTTGACTCCGGTTGGTGCTATGGCGCCCGGCTGGAGCCGGTTGCGGCGGTTCTGTCGCAGAAGGTGCTCGGCCCCATCGCGCAATATCGATGTTCCGCTCTTCGGTATGGGAGATTTGGAGCGGTCACGCCTACGGGATTATGTGCAGTAAAGGCGGCCACCTTCGGCGTAACGCGTTGATAAATATGGCTCTCTTCGGTAAACCGAGTGGCACTCCACATAATCCGGAACTTCACATAACACTACCACCTCGTGCTGCACACCCGGCAGGCGAATCTGTCGTTGTTGATGCGTCACATCAACAGGGTCTACACCCAGACCTGCAACCGCCGGCATCACAAGGTCGGTCACCTGTTCCAGGGGCGCTTCAAGGCCATTCTGGTGGACCGGGAGGCTTATCTGCTGGAAGTGTGCCGCTACGTGGATCTCAATCCGGTGCGCGCCCGCATGGTACCCAAGCCTCAGGACTGGGCCTGGTCAAGTTACAGGGCGCACCTGGGACAGGCTCCGGTGCCTGCGTGGCTGGATACCGCTGGCTTGCACGGCTACCTGCTGGGCCGGCCGGCGAAGAGCTCTGGCGACCGGCGCCGGGCGGCCGATCGTTACGCTCAACTGGTGGCCTCGGTGCCCGAAGCCAGTCTGTGGGGCAGCGCGCTGCGCCAGCAGATCTATCTGGGCGACGAGAGCTTCGTCGAGCGCATGCAGGCGGTGGCCGAACCGCGTAACGGCACTGACCGTGAAATCCCCCGGGTTCAGCGCCGCAAGTCGCGCACGCTGGCCCAGTGGCTGGCGAACTGCGAGAATCGGGAGGGCACCGTGCTCCAGGAGTGGAAGTCGATCAGCTCGGAGAAGTACTCAGCGAGCTGCTGCTCGCCGAGCTTATCGCGGACCCAGTCGAAATGCTCGCAGACGCGGCGCACGGCCCAAGTATAGACGTCGATCGTGCTCTCGCTATAGCCTTGGAGCTTGAGAGCCCGCAGGTGCTCGGCGTACAGGCGGTCAAAGCGCTTCTGTGCTTTCGGATTCCTGGGGTAAGCTCCGCAGCAGTATTGCCCGACATTGGGCAACCACGGAGCATACCTGGGGATGAGGCGTTTCTCCTGCCGCGTAGCGGCTTCGTTCAACAAGCGCTTCCAGCCGACCTTCTGGCGGCTGGCGCGCCCCGAGTCGGCTGAAGCTTAACGTTTGCGATTTCAATTCAATAACTGAGCATTCGGAGCATTAGTATGGGCCATATATTTGCTGAAATAGAGCTTAGCAATCCGCGACAACCAGACTTGGCTCCAATTAGAACACGTGCACTCGCGGATACGGGAGCGCTTATGCTCTGCATACCGGAGCATCTGGCACTACAACTAAAACTTGAAAAAGAATCTGAGCGGGAGGTGTCGGTAGCTGACGGCAGGAATATGAATGTTCCATATGTCGGGCCAATTCGGGTTCAGTTCGGAAAGAGGTTTTGTTTTGTAGGTGCGCTCGTACTTGGCGATGAGGTTCTACTTGGCGCCGTTCCGATGGAAGATATGGATTTGGTCGTCAGTCCGAGCCGTCGGGAGATTACACCTGACCCGGCAAGCCCGAATATTCCTCATGCACGGGTGAAGTCGCTAGCCAGGCAATTTCAGCCGACATCCTTCGTCGGCGACTGAATTGCGACGTTGTGTCGCGGCGCGCGGCTTGCTCGGAAATACAACGAATGAGAAAAATATTGCTTGAGCAATAGTTGAAGAACCCGAAGGAGAAAGTATGCAAAAGGTTGTCTTAAACAATGGCGTCGAAATGCCTCTCTTGGGTTTCGGGGTCTTCCAGATGAGCGATTTGGAAGAGTGCGAAAGATGCGTCTCGGACGCCATCGAAACCGGCTATCGTCTCCTTGACACGGCAGCTTCTTACGGCAACGAGGAGGCCGTTGGCCGTGCCATTCAGAAGAGCGGCGTGGCCCGAGACGAGGTTTTTGTCACCACCAAGTTGTGGCTTGCGGACGCCGGTTACGAACGCACCAAGGCGGCTTTCCAAAGGTCGTTGGACAGGCTGCAACTGGATTACCTCGATTTGTATCTGATTCACCAGCCTTACGGCGACGTTTACGGAGCCTGGCGCGCGATGCAACAGTTGTATCGGGAAGGCCGCATCAAAGCCATCGGTGTCAGCAACTTTCATCCCGACCGGATCATGGACTTCATCGTGCACAACGAAGTGGCTCCGGCGGTTAACCAGATCGAAACGCATCCCTTCCATCAGCAGATCGAAACGCAGAAATTCCTGGAAGAAAACAAGGTCCAGATCGAATCGTGGGGGCCGTTCGCCGAAGGCAAAAGCAACATCTTCCACAACGACGTTTTGCTGTGCATCGCCGAAAGACACGGTAAAAGCGCGGCTCAGGTCATCCTGCGCTGGCTGACCCAGCGAGGCATCGTGGCGATTCCCAAGTCGGTTCGTAAGCATCGCATCGCCGAAAACTTTAGCGTTTTCGACTTCGAGCTTAGCCCAGACGACATGGAGGCAATAGCGACGCTGGACACGAAGCAAAGCCTCTTTTTCGACCATCGTGACCCCGATATGGTCAGAATGTTGGGGACGGCTAAACGGAACACGTAAGCATTTGAGAAGGCCCACGACGGGGTCGGACCACGCTATCCACGCCACGACGGGGTCGGACCACGCTATCCTATTGATTAAATGAAAAAAGAGTTTCAAAAAAGGGCGCAAATAGTGCTTAGAAGACCCATTCTGGTGCCAAAACCGTGCATTTAAGGGAGAGGACCAGATGGCACGAGTCAACCGCCATGACATCCCCGGAAAGGGGCGCGAAGCCGCTTACAGCATAAATTTTGGTGGCGAAACTGGCTGCTTAAGGCCGGGAAACGAGTATTTCTGAAGAGAATTCGATGTAGAATCCACGGGTTAGCGTGGTCCGACCCCTACTGCGGTTGCGGGCTGGATGCTGAAGCCGGCTCCGGAGCAATATCGGAAACGCCATTAAGAAAATGATTGCCTTTAAGATCCGAGGATACCGTGAAGTCTCGGTGGAGAACGGCCAGCCTGCCAGGTCCCCGGGGAGCCCGGGGGTCAATGCCCTCCTCTTCGACCGCGGAGGGGCCGGAAAGACCAGGCCTCTCCAGCCTCTCCGATGCGGCCCTCCGTCGTTTCGACAACGTACGCTTCCTCAAGCGGTCATCTCGGGGCTCAATCACACGGCCTGAACAGTCGCGGTCGACGCATTGCATTGTCGCTCTCACGGCTCCCGGAAGGGCTCGCTACCGGCCGCTGGCCAACCTTTGCCGGACGGGACGTCCACCTGCTGGGCGCCTGACGCAACTTTCGGCCAACCTTCTTCGCCCGGCCATTCCAAGCGCCCGGGTCTTGCTGGCGCACCGAGACCTAGCCGCTTCAACCCTACTGCTGGCAGGGAGGACGGACCAAATGCTTTCACCGAATCAGCTCGGGTGGGCAATAGGCTAACAGAGTGCTGCCCCTTTGAACTACTATATGAAGGTGGGCGTGATCCCACACGAGGCACCCGGTGCAGCGCCCGGGCCGAGCGTCCCGTACCACTGGCACACGGGTGCCAACCTCGCAGGAACATTATCAAATCCATCAGGAGCATGGGAGGAGTTTTGTCATGAGTCGAATCAAAGCGACGATAGTTGCGTGCCTACTGGCCGCACCCTGCGTCAGCCTGTCCGCCGGGATAGACGATGTCATCAAGGGCTGCGACAACTGCCATGGAATGGGTGGCAACAGTGAGAATGGCGAGGTACCCAGCATTGCCGGTATGTCTACCGTGTATCTGCAGGATACCATGGCCGCCTACAAGGCGGGCGACCGCCCGGGTCTCAAATACAAGCCCAAGGACGGCGCCGAGACCGACATGAACGCGTTGGCCGAGAAGCTCAGCGACGACGATATCGCGGCCGTCGCCGAGCACTATTCAGGACTGACGTTCAAACCGGTGAGTCAGAGCGTCGACGCCGCCCTGGCGGCCAAGGGTAAGGAGGTCTTCGACTCGGAATGCGACAAGTGCCACAGCAAAGGCGGCAGTGATCCAGCCGATGACTCAGGCATTATCGGTGGCCAGTGGAAGCCGTACCTCGAAGGACAGATCAAGCTGTTCAGCGAAGGCAAGCGCGACATGCCGAAGAAGAAGCAAGAGAAATTCTCCAAGCTCAGCGACGCCGACAAGGCTGCCGTCGTCGAGTTTCTCGCTGGCGGCGGTAAATAGCCCAGAAGGGAGCTAGCCGGGTCGGCGCTCAGGCGTTGTCTGTTCCAACTGCATTGGACGCGCCGGTCCCGAAGCGTCATCTACATTCATTATCGGCATCTGGCCCGGTGGGCCAGATGCCGTTCCCGAGGAAAGGTTCAGGCCTTACGATCAATCGGCACCACGGGCGCGTTGGACAGCTGTTCCAGGGGCGGAAGAAGGACTTTATAAATATCAAGCATTCCAGGATCTTCCCCCACTTTCATCCATGGATCGTCCTTATTTGGCCTGACAGTCAGAAAATTTTTCGGATCTTGCCATGGACGGCAAGCCGGACGGTTAAGCACCCTCCCTGGTACTGGATTCCGGTCCAATCCATGGCCGGAATGACGGGAGCTGAATAGTTAGCAATACCGAATTATCTTCTTTTCAAGGTTCCCCAAACATCGGGAGCAACCGACTCAGGCAGATAGGCATGACAGGCATTGCAAGAGCTCTTCATTTTTTCCAAAGCCTCGTTAAGCCCCTTACGATTATCTTCTTCCATCGCATCATGGGCGGCAAGCACCAGGCCTTTCAAAGCATCGCTACTGCGCCTTGCCAGCTCGTCAAATTTCTCGGCATCCATATCCGAGTTGGAGCCGCTTTTATTCATAAGCCTGGCCGCTTCTGCTGTATGCCACTCCATGGGGCCCAGTAAACCGAAGGTTCGTTCAATGGCAACGGCATGCCGCACTAGATTATCGGAGTACTTCATTTTGTGCTCAGACAAATTATGTATCGCATCCGCGTGAATGCGTAATATCGTAATCACTGATGCTACGTAGGTGTTCCGATTAAACTCTTCGGCTCGAACGACCGTGACAGAAGCCAGGCAAAGAGCTGCGGTCATCAGCGTGATAAACATCTTTCTTTTCATAATCGCCTCGCGAAGCAATCTTCCAGAATAACGAACGGCGCGTACAAGCATATCCAGATTCACCGTTACATCTGGAGCTATCGGACAATGAGCGACAGAGCCACCAGCGCCGCAAGCATTTTCACGCATCGCTGGCCAATTGCACCGATCAGGAGCTTGTCTCAAACCACAGGTTTCTTGCAGCGACATGGACACTGCTCCTTTACCGTCCCTGGCAACGGGTATTTCCGTCGGTGCTTAGCCTCGATCGGCCAGCGGGGAATGCTATCCCAGCAATCGCTCCGGCAGAAAGGCGGCCCCAGTGCTCCTCCTTCTGCCGACCGGCCCAAAGCCGCTCGGGAGACAGGAGCTTCTCTGCACGGGCCGGCGGCGCTCGGCGTTCATACCGACCTCGCCAACTGTGCCACCTGTACCCTTCGGCTGTCGACGGTTGGAATGATAGAAACGCTACCATCGAAGGTTCGTGCAAGCAAGGGACGTGGCAAGCGCACAAGACGGCGCGGCGGCACTTGAGCCGGCCTGGTAAACATACGAGCCTTTGGGCAAGGGTGGACCAGGATGCCATTGTCACGACCTCATCATGCGCCACAATTTCGGCAACCGATGATCGCAAGAACAAATGCGGCTCGGCAACGGGAAGACCAGTGTGCGCTAACCGGGCACCCCCAGGTAGTGCAGGCTGAACAGCCGCTCTGGGTCGATCCAGACCTCGAGCGAGCACAGGCCTGCGCGCCACGCCAGGGCTTGGAATTCCTCAATCCGGTATTTGTACGAGCATTCGGTGTGAATTCGCTCCCCCTCTGCCAGCGCGAACTGCGCACCTGCGAGATGCACCCTCTGGGCGCGCCGACTCACCAGGTGCATTTCGATACGACCGCGGGTCTCGCTGTAGAACGCCAGATGGTCGAAGCCATCCAGGTCGAAGTCGGCTTCCAGCTCGCGGTTGATGCGAGCCAGCAGATTGAGGTTGAAGGCCGCGGTGATCCCGTCGGCATCGTTGTAGGCGGCATTCAGGACGGCGAGATCCTTCTTCAGATCCACCCCGATCAGGACGCCTCCGTCGCGGCCCACGACAGCGGCGAGGCGTCGGAGAAAGACGACAGCCTCCGCCGGCTCGAAGTTGCCGACGCTGGAGCCGGGAAAGAAGGCGACCCTTTTCAGGTGCGCCGGACAGTACGGCAGGTGCCAGGCGGCGGAGTAATCGATGCATGCGGCATGCACCTCCAGCCAGGGATAGTCCGCCGCCAGGTTGCGTGCCGAGGCCAGCAGGTGGTCCTTGGAGATGTCCACGGGCATGTAGGCGCCGGGACGCAGGGCCTCCAGCAACAGCCTCACCTTCTGGCTGCTGCCGCTGCCCAGCTCCACCAGCAGGCAGTCGGAGCCGATCAGCGCTGCGATCTCCCCGGCGTGGGCGCGCAGCAGGGCAACCTCGGTGCGGGTCGGGTAGTATTCCGGGGTCCGACAGATGGCCTCGAAAAGCGCCGAGCCACGGCGGTCATAGAAGAACTTGGGCGGGATCGAGCGCGGCCGGCGGGCCATCCCCTGCAGGACCTCCTCGCGCAGGCTCGCCGGGGCGGGGTGGTGATCGTAAAAGCGGATCGCCCTCATACCGAACCGTCCTCGGCGAGCCGGACACCCGAGAACTGCCAGCGGTCGGCCGGAAAGAAGAAGTTGCGGTAGCTCGCCCGGATGTGCGAGGCCGGCGTCACACAGGAGCCGCCACGCAGCACCAGCTGGTTGCACATGAACTTACCGTTGTACTCGCCCAGGGCACCGGCAGGCGAGCGATATCCCGGATAGGCCATGTACGGGCTCGCAGTCCACTCCCAGACATCACCGTAGAGCTGCGCCGGCGGCTCAGTATCGGCCCCCCCGGGACCGGATGCAGATAACCGGACTCGCGCAGGTTGCCGGTCACCGCTCGGTCGCGCGCGGCGAGCTCCCATTCCGCCTCGCTGGGCAGACGCCGGCCGCTCCAGCGCGCGAAGGCATCGGCCTCGTAGTAGCTGAGGTGGCACGCCGGCTCGGCCTCCGCCACCGTACGCATGCCGCCCAGCGTCATGAGCCACCAGCGCCCGTCCTGCTCCTCCCAGTACATGGGCGCTCGCCAAGCGTGCTGCTGCACCTGCACCCAGCCGTCGGAAAGCCAGAAGCTCCGGGCGCGTGTAGCCGCCGTCCGTCATGAACGCCAGGTACTCGCCGTTGGTCGCCAGACGGCTCGCGATCCGGTAATCGGCGAGGTAGACCCGGTGGGCAGGGGTCTCGTTGTCGTACGCAAAGCCTGCGCCCGAGAAGCCGATGCTGTGCACGCCGCCCGGGTGCTCGCACCAGCTCAGGACCCGGGCGGGCGCATCGGAGACCGGCGCGGCGGCACCGTAGACGGGACGCAAGGGATTGGTCGCGAAGATGTGCTTGATGTCGGTAAGCAGCAGCTCCTGATGCTGCTGCTCGTGATGAATGCCTAGCCGGATGCGCCGTTCGACCTCGCCCCGGAGCGCACCATCGAGGGTTTCCAGGAGACCCATCAGCTGCTCGTCCACGTAATGGCGGTAACGGTAGACCTCGTCCACCGTGGGCCGGGAGAGCAGACCCCGCCGCGGCCGCCGCCAGTGCTCGCCCACCGTCTCATAGTAGGAGTTGAAGAGATAGCCGAAACGGGGATGAAACAGCCGGTAGCCGGGCTCGAATGGCGTCAGCACGAATTGCTCGAAAAACCAGCTAGTGTGCGCCAGGTGCCATTTGGGCGGGCTGACGTCGGGCATGGTCTGGATGACGTAGTCCTCTACCGCGAGCGGGGCACACAGCACCTCGCTCTGGCGCCGCACCTCGCGGTAGATCGCCCCGAGCTGGGCACGCCCCACCCCGTCCTCCTGGCCGTCGGGGACCGGCCTTTGCGTCATTGGGATAGCCTGCATTGCTTCTCCTCGCGAGGCCGCCGCGCCGGGCTCAGGGCGCCCGGGACGGGCTGGGCCTCAAAATGTCCGGCGGCTCGATCGTCGCCCCGGCGGGATCACCGGTAGGCCGGCCGTCACATGCATCGCCGTTCCTGCAACCAGTGCGCACTTCGGCCACTATCGCCATTTCCTGGCTAATTCATCCACCCCGGCACGCTGCAGATCCTGAGCCGTCATCGCCGGCAGAAATTCCACGGTTGCGTCGAACTGCAGGAACCAGGGCTCCGCAAACCGCGGCATCTCCGAAACGTCGGACATCTCGACAACGAAGAATCCCCCGCGCTTGCCGTCCTTGGCGCAGAAATAGGCCGCCTCGGGCTTCATGTCCTCCAGTATCCGCTCGATCTTTTCGCCGACGCTCCCATCGCGGACCGCTTCATTGAACCTTTCCGGTGGCAGGGAAATATGCAGCAGGAATCTCATGCTAGCCTCCGTTTCTGGACAGACATCGACTCGGTCATGGCACCGGGGGCACGTGGGACCCCGGCTGCGGCTTGCCTCAGGACGGGGCGCAGCGACCGCCACCATACAAGAGATTAGCAGGCCGCCGCCCGATTCTGAGCGGGCGGCCCAGCCGCCGGGGTCGCAGCGCGCGTGCGGCCCCCGCCCAGACGACAGTCTGCACACCAGGCAGGGCATCCATCACGTCGCTTCCTATACTTGCAGAGAATCGCGGCCGGAGCGCCGATCCGGCCAGCGGTCCACGCGTGGCCCAGCAGGCAAGGGAGCGGGCGAGTGACGAGTCGCGGCGACGAGGACGGGCTCGAGGCGCAGATCCTGTCGCGGGGCGGCGAGCTGCTGGCCCGCGCCCGCGCCCAGGCGCGCGAGCACTCCCTGGCCGAGCAATGGCTCGCGACCCTGCTCGGGCGGATGGGCGCCGAGCGGGGCTTGCGCATCCAGGCACTGCGCTTCATCGATGTGCTGCCCAGCCTGGGCGGAAATGCCGAGCTGGTCGGGATCTTCCGGGAGTACTTCCAGAGCGACGAGCTTCCCCTGCCCCCGGTCGGCGGTCTGGCGCTACGCGCCGGCGGCCTGCTGGGCGATCGGGTGCTGGCGGGCATGATCCGGCGAGCCGCATCGATCCTCTCGGCCCGGTTTCTCGCCGGCCAGGACAGCGCACAGGTGCTCAAGCGCAAGGCCCAGCTGGAGGCCAGGGGCCGAGCCGTATCCCTCGACCGGGTCGGCGAGATCACCCTGACCGAGCACGAGGCCGAGCGCTACCTGCAAGCCTACCTCGACCTGATCGCTGCCGACACGGCGCACCCCGGGCAACCGCTGCAGCTCTCGGTCAAGCTCTCCGCGCTCTACTCCAGGATTTCTGCGCAGGGCCTGGGGCGTGCCAGCGAGGCCGTGCTGGGGCGCCTGCTGGTGCTCGCCCGCGCGGCCCGCGCGGCGGGGGCACAGATCACCGTGGACATGGAGGACTACGACAAGCGCCCGCTCACCATGGCGGTCTTCGAGCGCTGGGTCTGCCATCCGGAGCTGAGGGACTGGTGTGGCGCCGGCCTCGCCCTCCAGACCTATCTGCGGGATGCACCCGGCGATCTGCAGACGCTGCTCGACCTGGCGGACCGGCGCGGGGTGTCCTTCCGGGTACGCCTGGTCAGGGGCGCCTACTGGGATCAGGAGTGCGTGCGCGCCCTGCAACACGGCTGGCCGATCCCGGTCTGGCTGAGCCAGGGAGACACCGACCGCTGCTACGAGGCGTGCATGGCCCGACTGCTGGGCGCCTACCCGAAGATCCAGACCGAGATCGCGACCCACAACCCGCGCAGTCTGGCCTGCGCCCTGGCGCGCGCCGAGCGGCTCGGGCTGCCGAGCACAGCCATAGAATTCCAGATGTTGTTCGGCATGGCCGAGCCGCTGCAGGCTGCCTTGCTCGACCTGGGCCACCCGGTACGGGTGTACCTGCCCTTCGGCGAGGCGATCCCCGGCATGGCCTACCTGGTGCGACGCCTGCTGGAAAATTCCAGCAGTCAGTCCCTGGAGCGCCTTTCGGCACTCTCGGGGATACCGGACGCCGAGCTGCTGGCGCCGCCCTCGGCCACGCAGCAGGACGAGCTGCCCGTGACTGCGGCCGGCTTCGCCAATGAGCCGGTGCGGCGCTTCGTCGATCCGCAAGAGCGCGAGCGATTCGCCGCGGCGATCCAGTCCGTGCGCGCCCAGCTCGGTCAGGACTACTCGCTGATCATCGACGGCCAGGCGGCGGACGGCGTCGGCTGGATCGACTCGCGCTGTCCCGCCGAGCCGGGCCTGTCGGTCGGCCGTGTGGCGACAGCGGGAAGCGCGCAGGCGGAGCGGGCCATCCAGGCGGCCCAGCGCGCCCTGCCAGAGTGGCGGGACCGACCGGTGGCGGAGCGCGCCAACCTGCTGCGCGAGGTCGCGCGCCGGCTGGGCGCGGCCAGGGACGAGCTTGCCGCCTGGGAGATCTTCGAGGCCGGCAAGGGCTGGAGCGAGGCGGACGCCGATGTCTGCGAGGCCATCGACTTCCTGCGCTTCTATGCGGACGAGGCGCAGCGGCTGGGCGAGGAGCGAGGCCTTGCGGTGCCCGGCGAATCCAACCGCTACCGCTACCAGCCGCGCGGCCTGGGCCTGGTGATCGCGCCCTGGAACTTTCCCCTGGCGATACTCACCGGCATGCTCTCGGCCACCCTGGCGGCCGGCAACTGCGCCCTGCTCAAGCCGTCCTCGGACACACCGGTGGTCGCTGCGCGTTTCGTGCAGCTGCTTGCGGAGGCCGGACTGCCGCCCGGTGTGGTCACGGTGCTGCCGGGGCCCGGCGCCGAGATCGGGGAGTACCTGGTCGAGCATCCCGCGATCCATCTGCTGGCCTTCACCGGCTCGCGCGCGGTGGGCTGCCGGCTGCTGGAGCGCGCTGCCCGGGTGGGCCCGGACCAGCACCACATCAAGAAGGTCATTGCCGAGATGGGGGGCAAGAACGCCATCATCGTCGACGCCAGCGCCGACCTCGACGAGGCGGTGGCGGGCATCCTCCAGTCGGCCTTCGGATTCCAGGGCCAGAAATGCAGCGCCTGCTCCCGGGTGATCGTGGTCGGCGATGTCTATGCCAGGCTGGTGGACCGGCTGGCGGCGGCCGCCGGCGACCTGGTGATGGATCTGCCCTGGGAGCCCCACTGCGATCTGGGACCCGTCATCAACGCGGCGGCCCGGCGGCGCATCGAGGAGGCCGTCGAGCAGGCCGGCCAGTGGGGGACACCAGTCTTCCGCGGCGCGGTGCCCGCCGGGCTTGGCGGTCACTACGTGGCACCGGCGATCTTCAAGGATGTCGATCCGCGCAGCCCGTTAGCCCAGGAAGAGGTGTTCGGGCCGGTACTGGCGTTGCTGCCGAGCCGGGACTTCGACCAGGCGCTGGCGATGGCCAACGACACCGCCTACGCCCTGACCGGCGGCGTCTACTCGCGCAGCCCGGCCCATCTGCGCCAGGCCGAGGAGCAGTTCCGAGTGGGAAATCTCTATCTCAACCGGGGCATCACCGGCGCCCTGGTGGGCCGGCAGCCCTTCGGCGGCTTCAAGCTTAGCGGCGTCGGCAGCAAGGCCGGCGGACCGGACTACCTGCTGCAGTTCATGGCGCCGCGCTGCGTCACCGAGAACACCCTGCGCCGGGGTGTGGCGCCCTGGTAACTGACCGCTGCCGGCAAAAGCGGCGCCGGGTCGCTTCGCTGCGGGGGCATCGCGAGCGGGCGCTCGCTCCTACGGGTACTCCCGGCAACCGTGTCGGCCCCCGTCCCTTGCCGGCAGCTCATTGGGGGCGGGGCGGGCTCCGCGCAGCCTCACGCTCCAGCATCTCCACCACATCCCGGAACACCGCGGCATTCTTCTCGTCAATGGCGCAGAGCCGCCGGTGCGCCTCCAGGACCAGGGACGTCATCTGACCGGCGTCGGCATCCGCCGGGGCGACCTCCCCCAGGGGGCCGGTCTGCGTCGCGGCCTCGCCGCGCAGCTCGAACAGACGGTCGAAGCAGACCGCGCGCAGGGTCTCGGTGATGTCCTCATTGGTGGTAACGATGATCGGTCGGGGCGCGCCCCGGTCCCGGGCCCAGTTGGCGATCCGCGCCAGTACGCCCAGGCAGGTGCTGTCGATGCTCTCGGCCTCGGATAGATCGGTGAGGAATCGCTCGGTTTCGGGCGCCTCGAAGGCCTGGTCCAGCAGCGCATTGAGTGCCGGACCCAGGGGGTGGCGCAGATCGCCACCCAGCCTGAGGAACCAGGTGCCGCCCTCCCGCGCGTAGCGCGCACTGGCTTTTTCCACGGTCGCGCTCCTATACCATCCGCTCGGCAATCAGCAGTGTGATGTCGTCCGGGTAGGCGCCGCCGGGGTCCAGACCCAGGGCGTCGAGCAGGCGGTCCACATCCAGCCCGGAGAGCTGCGCGGCCTCCAGCAGCCGGGTCCGCTTGCTGGAGAGACTCGCCTCGGGCAGCGCGTCCAGGATCCCGTCCGAGCACAGCACCAGCAGGTGGTGCGTCGGCAGGGCCATGGTCAGGTTCTCGAAGCTGGCGTCGCTCAACAGGCCCACCGGGAAGCCCCGCTCCTCGAGAAAACGTGCGCCCTGCCCGTCGAACAGCACCGGGTTCGGAAAATGCCCGCCGTTGCTGTAGGTCAGGCAGTTCTGCTCGGTGTCGATCACCCCATAGAAGAGCGTCGTGTACTTGTCGAGCTGCTGGGCCAGCAGCTCCGCGTTCAGGCGTGCCAGAAGCCCGGCCGGATCCAGCGGTAGAGGGTCGCCGGCATCGTGGAACTGCGCCAGGTGGCGATCGATCAGGCTCTTCAGCAGGACGGTGACGAAGGCCGAGGACACCCCATGGCCGGAAACGTCCGCGAGGTAGAACCCCACATGGGCATGATCGATCACGAAATAGTCGACGAAGTCGCCGCTCAGATAGAGCGACGGCAGCAGGTAGCGGTTGAAGCGGTAGGCGCCCAGGATCCGCTCGCTGGGGGGCAGCAGCTGCTGCTGCAGGCTGCGCCCGGCGGCGGCGTCCTGCTCCAGCTGCTCGATGTAGGCGCGCAGCCGCTCGTTGACCCGCTCCAGCTCGAGCTGGAAGCGGCGGTTCTCGCGCTGCAGCCTGGCCTTCTCCAGGGAGCCCAGGATGGCGTGCTCCAGCACCGCCATGTCCTGGATGGGCTTGGTGACGAAATCCCAGGCCCCCTTGCGCAGCGCCTCGACGGCGTCACCGAGCACCCCCGTGCCGGATACCACGACCACCGGCAGGCCCGGCCGGTCCGCGTGCAGCCGCTGCAGCACCTCCAGCCCGTCCAGGCCCGGCATGCGCAGATCGCAGAGCACCAGGTCCGGCGGCGAGGCCTGCACCGCATCCATACCCGCCTCGCCGTCCGCCTCGTCGGAAACGGCAAACCCGCTGTCTTCCAGGTAGCTGACGATGTTGAAGCGGACCACCGGGTCATCCTCGATGACCAGCACCCGGGCCGGCGCCCCCCCGACGGCGGGTACGGCATCCAGCGACACGACGCCGTTCAGCGGGCTGTCCACAGCGCCTGGATGGTCTCGGCGAATCGGCTCATGTCCCTGACCGGCTTGCTGAACACCGGCAGGTCGCCCAGCCCGGTGCGCGCCAGCTCCGCGACCACCTTGTCGCTCGCCGATCCGGTATGGACGATGAAGCGCACCTGGGGCGAGCGCTCGCGGATCGCCAGTATGGCCTCGGCCCCATTGATGCCCGGCAGGCGCAGGTCCATGACGCAGACATCGACGGCGAGACCGTCGCTCACCCGCTGCACGGCCTCCTCGCCGGAGTGGGCGACTTCGGCGCGCATGCCTTCGTCTTCGAGGAAGGCGGCCAGGTTATCGCAGATGGCCCGCTCGTCATCGACGATCAGCACCAGCAGGGCCATAGGGTTTTCCTTTGCGCGGGAGACGGATCAGGAAACGCGCACCCTGGCCGGGCGCGGTGTCCACCGAGATGGTGCCGCGGTGCTGCTCGGTCACGATGAAATAGGCCACCGACAGGCCGAGGCCAGTACCTATGCCGACCGGCTTGGTGGTGAAGAACGGCTCGAACAGGCGGCGGGCGATCTCTTCTGACATCCCCGGTCCGTTGTCGGCGATCTCCAGGCGCACCCAGTCGCCCTCGTCGTAGACGCCGATCCGTATCTGAGGCGCGGCGGTCGGGGGGTGTGTGCACATCGCCTGGGAGGCATTGCGAAGGAGGTTGAGCAGGACCTGCTCCACGGCCATCTCGTCGCACAACACCTCATCGGGCGCACCCTCGCCCTCGCGGACGATCGCAATGCGCCGGAAGTCGTAGCTCTTCTTGAGGTCGTAGTCGTGACCGGCCAGGCGCAGCGCAGTATCGATCAGCTGATTGAGCCGCACCGGCACGAAGCTGGAGGCGCTACGCCGGCTGTAGGCCAGCATGTCGCTGACGATTCGGCTGGCCCGCTCGGTCGCCTCGCGCATGCCGTCGACGAAGCGCGGGATGCCGCGGCGCTCCAGGTACTCGCGCATCCGCTCGAGATCCAGGCCCAGCTCGTCGGCCACCCGGAGGTTCTCCGCCAGGTTGCCGGACAGCCTGCGCTCCAGATTCTGGCAGCCCTGAGCCACTATCCCCAGGGGGTTGTTGATCTCATGGGCCATGCCCGCCGCCAGCCCCCCCACGGACATCATCTTCTCGGTCTGCACCATCATCTCCTCGATACGCACCCGCTCGGTCACGTCGTCGGTGCGGATCACCGCCCCGCTGGAGGGGTGGCAGAGGGGATAGACCATCAGGTCCAGATAGCGCGTGCCGCCGCCCAACGGGACGGGCACCCGCTCCTTGTGCACCGGCGTGCGCTCGTGCACCGCCCGGACGATATCCGCACTGTCCAGGTGCAGAAAGGGGAAGATCTCCGCGAAGTCCCGCCCCAAGGCCTGCCCCGCCTCGAACCGCTTTCCGCGCACGCCGCGTGGTTCCAATGCGTCACCCTGCCCTCGCCGTCGACACCGACCAGCGTCGACGGCATGGAGTCCAGCGTGGACTGCAACAGGTCCCCGGCCTCCGCCAGCTCGCGCTCCGCCGCCTTCTGCGCTGACAGGTCATGCACGATGCCGATGAAGGCGCGGAGCCCGGACAGCGGGACCTCGCCGACGGAGAGGTACATGGGAAAGGTGCTGCCATCCTTGCGTCGCCCCGTGACCTCGCGTCCGATGCCGATGATGTGTCGCTCTCCGGTCTCGAGATAGTGGCGGAGGTGATCATCATGGTGCACGGCATAATCCGCAGGCATCAGCATGCTGACGTTGCGCCCGATGACTTCGCCGGTCTGATAGCCGAACAGACGCTCGGCGGCGGCATTGAACAGCTCGATGTAGCCGCTCGGGTCTATCCCCACCACGCCGTCGGCGACGTTGCCAACGATGCCTCGGACGAGCGGGTCGTCCGTCCAATATCTAAGTCTTCTGGCTTTATCCACCGAAAAATCCATCAGACGTTGCTCCCGGCGAGTGCCTCCGTGCAGATGGCAATTTGTCCCGCCCCCAGGACCCCGCCCTTTGTTGATGGTTATACTCAGGTATTTCTCGGGAATTGCAAGCGCCCGGACACCCGCCGCCCCTGCCATGGCCGCCTCGGAGGCAGTCGGCATCGCCACCGACCAGGCGCGGCAGCCCGTCTTTGCATCCTTCGATGATCATCATGGAAACAGCCATTGACCGCTTTGTGCAATGCCCGGGTCAAGGAGATCCTTCAAGAAACGGGCCAATTCATGCCTCAGCTCGCGGGTCGATCGCGAGATCGCGCATCACACGCCCTGTTTAGCGCCTGGCGGCGTTGCCCCCTCTCGCAGTAGACGGGACTGTTGCTCGGCATCGCGCCTTGCCAGCCACAAGACATGACGCGCCTTGGGTCATGCTCGACCGCCGTCTCCATCATCACACACTCGATTCCCTGGCGTGCCACCGGTCAGTCGCCCCGGGCAGAGGTCTCGAAGCTCGCGCAGGGCCTGCAGCTGGGGCCTCGCCTCTTGCGGCTTGCCGTCGTCGATCAGAAGGTCGGCAAGGGTACGGCGCGCAGCAAGCAGCGTCGGGTCCAGCGCGACGGCCCGGCGGGCGGCCGCCAGCGCCGGCTGCGTCTGGGCCAGGCGGGCCAGCGCCCGGCTGTAGTCCAGGTACACACTGGCGCTCTTGTCATAGGCGCCGAGTGCACGTTTGAGAAAGCCGATCCTGCCTTCCAGGCCCCGCTGGGAGGCAGCAATCTCCTGATAGTGCAGGGCGATGCGAGCGCGCAGGCTCTCGTCCCAGGGCGCCAGGGAGAGCGCGGCGTCATATTGACGGAAGATCTCGGTCCCGGATACCGGCCCGCGACCCAGGCTCACCCGGTATCCGTCGAGAAATGCCAGCTCGGCCGCCGCCGCGAGCTTCAGCCGGTCCTGCGCCGCCTCGTCGGCCCCCTGCACCCCGGCGAGCAGGCCGGGCCAGGCGGCGCGCCGCAGCCGGGCGACCAGCTCCAGGTTGGCGTCGACCCGCCGTTTGAGCGGCACCCCGTAGTCCGCGGGCGAGAAGAATTCGTAGCGCGGGTGTACCAGTGTGTTGTCGGGGTCGTGGCGCACCAGGTGGCGAATACTGTCGCCAGTTGCGACAAATTGGGCGAGTATGGACTCGGGCGTGGTCAGGCCATAGCTCGCCAGGGCCGCGAACGCCTGCGGCTCGGCGCCCATCACCCGCCGCATGCGGGCCAGATCCAGGGAGACCGGCAGCTCCGAGCCGACCAGGATGGTGTTGTAGCTACTCTCCTTCAGGGCTGGCATAAAGAAGCCCATGAGCATTTCGGGGAAGCTCTCGGAAAAGGTCTTGAGGACCATCCGGTACTGACTCGGCGGCATGTCCGCCGGCACCCACTGGATGACGACGCCGCCAGGCTCCAGGTGCTGTCTCAGCAGGGCGTAGTACTCCCGGGAATAGGAGAAGCCGTTGGAGGCGTACTCCAGGGCGGTCTTCTCGTCGGCGGCAATCACCCGGTAGCGCTTCGGGTTGGTGCGCAGATGATTGCCGATGTCATCGACCACCAGGCGCATCCGCGGGTCCGAGAGCACCCGGTGGCTCTCGCGGGCGAGCCAGGCGGCACCGCCCACCACGCTCGGCTCGATCTCCACGACGGTGAGCTCGCGGACCCCGGCGTGGAGCAGGCTCTCCCCGGCCAGCATCCCGGAGCCGAGTCCGACGGAAAGCTCGCTCGAGCAATCGTCGAGCAGCAGCACGGGCAGGTGAGCCAACAGCAGTTGCTTGTATTCGGTGAAGGTGTTGCCGCCGATGATGATGCCGTCCAGGGCCATCACCTTGGCGCCGGCCTGGGGGTCGAGGGTCACCTTGGTGGTCGCCGAGGGCCCGTCGCGGTAGTAGAGCACCCGGTCGCCCGGGCGCTCGCGCTCGCTCGGAAACTGGAAGTCCACCGGCAGCCGCGCCAGCACCAGCAGCGCCGCCACACCTGCAGCGGGGAGGGCCCAGCGCAGCCGGGGGCTGTCTCGCAGGCGCAGGCCGAGAAATGCAACGCCGACCAGGGCATTCAACCCCGCCATCGACAGGATGCCGCGCTGAATGCCCAGCCAGTTCAGCAGCAGGAAGCCCGGCAGCAGGGCGCCGGCCACATTGCCCAGGGTATTGCTGGCGTAGACCAGGCCGACCCGCCGGCCGGTCTGCTTGAGATCCACGATGCCGATCCTCCCCACCAGGGGAAAGGTCGCGCCGATCAGGGTCGCCGGGACCAGTATCACCAGCACGGCAATGCCGAAGCGGGCGCTCACCAGCAAGCCCAGATCCCCGGCGGACTCGCGCAGAAACGCCCGGATCGCCGCCGGATCGGCCACGGCGAGCAGCAGCGGCACGGCCACACCCGCGGACACGGCGATGAGCAGCTGGGTCCAGCCGAACAGGGCCAGCCGGTCCGCCACCCGGTCCACCACCAGCCGGGCCAGAAGGCCGCCCAGCGCGATGCCCGCTATAAAGGCGGTGAGCACCGTGGTGAGCGCGTAGGTCGAGTTGCCCAGGACAAAGACCAGGGAGCGCGTCCAGTAGATCTCGTAGGCGAACGAGGTCAGCCCGGAAACACCCAGCCCGACCAGCAGCAACAGAAAGCTCCGGTCGACGCGCGACGCTGCGCCTGCGCCCGGTGGGTCGACGGGTGTGACGGCCGCGCGCGGGACCTGCCGCCGGAGCGGGGGCGCGACCCGGCCGGCCGCGATCCCGGCGAGCAGGCCGAGGGCGAGATTGGCCGCGACCGCGACATAAACGGTCGCATCTATGCCCAGCGCGCCGATGAGATAGAACCCGCTGCCCATCGCGCCCAGCACAGCTCCGAGGGTGTTGATGGCGTAGACAGTGCTGAGGTCCGCGCCTGCCACTTCGAGCCGCCGCACGAAAAAGCGCGCCAGCACCGGCAGGGTAGCGCCCATCAGGCAGGTGGGTGTCATGATCAGGACGAAGGCGAGCACGAAGCGAGCGATCGCGAGGGTTGCCGCGGAATGCCCGGAGATCTCGTAGAGCGCCACATAGAGAGGCGTCATATGCGCCAGCCCCAGATGGGTCGCGAGCGCCGTCAGCCCGATGCCGAGCTCCAACAGCGCATACAGGCGCAGCGGGTTGGGACTGCGGTCTGCCAGCTTGCCAAGCAGCCAGCCGCCCAGGGCCAGCCCGGACATGAATGCCGCCAGCGCGACGCCCACCGCCGCGGCGGTGGTGCCGAACACCTGGGTGAGCATACGCGCCCAGACGACCTGGTAGACCAGGCCACAGGCGCCGGAGAAGAAGAACAGGGTCAGTACCAGCTGGCGCATGCGAAGTCTGAGGGTCCTGATTGTGCCGGTCGGCCTCCCCGACGCCGTAAAGGACGTGCGAGCGGAGGATCAGAGCGAACGGCTCGTCGCCCAGATCCGCCTCGGGTCAAACCTCGGACCGGACCCGGATCTGCGGGCTGCGGCGTCGGAAGAAGGCCGCCTGCCCGGCATTCGGCTCGACGATGCCGGTCTGCGTGAAGCCCCGGGCAGGCCGGCGACGCGAGGTCGACGCCGCTGGGCTCATGGCATCTGCTGCCCGCTACCCGCCCCGGGCCCGGGGCAACCACCCGCGCCGGCGCGGTCGGGATCATAATATCGAGAACCCCGGATCACACATAGAATGACCCCCGTGCGATCCGGCGCGTCGCGGATCTGCTGCCCGGATCGACGCGCCGGCCCCGTCCGGACCCAAGGGAGCACCGCCATGTCATACCGCACTGTTCCAGCGCTGTTTCGCCACGGCCTGGTGCCGGCGCTGTTGCTGATCTGGGCCGGCGTCGCGGGGGCGAGTCCGGACATCGCCGACCCCCACAGCTACGTGCAACCCGAGGTCCGCAGCCTGGTGGCTCTGGTCAACGCCGCGGCGGCGAAGGTCGAGCGCCAGGGTACCGCGGCCTTCGCCGCGTTCCGCCTGCCCGGGCGCTGGCTCAGACCCCGGGAAGGGCTGTATCTGTTCGTGTTCGACATGCGAGGCACCCAGGTGGTGAACGCCGGATTCCCCGACGTGGAGGGCCTGAGTCGGCTCGATTGGCGGGATGACTGGGGAAAGCCGGTGTTCCGCCTCGCTATCGACAAGCTCGACCCCAGACGGGGCAACCGCAGCCATTGGTGGGTGCATTACCTGTGGCCGCGACCCGGGGAGACCAAGCCCAGCTGGAAATCCACCTACATCGCCCGCGCCCGGGCCCCGGACGGCACCGTCTACGGCGTCGCCGCCGGACTCTACGGGCTGGGACCCGAAAAGGCATTCATCGAGCTGCTGGTCGGGGACGCCGCCGAGCTGATCCGGACCCGGGGAGCGCGGGCCTTTGCCCGCATCTCCTCCAGATCGGGCGAATTCATGTTCCACGACAGCTACGTCTTCGTACTACGGGAGGACGGGGTGCAGGAGGCCAATGCCGCCTTTCCGGGGCTGATCGGCAAGAACCTGCTGACCACCCCGGGCTTCGCCGAGCGGGACTTGGTGGCCAGCGAGATCCGCCATGTCCGGGCGCACGGGGGCGGCTGGCTGCAGGGCCGTTGGCCGCGCCCCGGAGAGTCGACGCCCGAGCGCCAGCAGATCTATCTCCTGGCGGTGCAGAGCAACGGCGTGCATTACCTCGTCGGCAGCGGGATCTACGCGGAGCGAGGCGCACAGCCGCGGTGAACGGGATCGGCGCGAGCCGGAGATAGCCGAGCCGTCCGCGGAAACCGCAGTGCGCCTGCCCGGGCCAGTCCCTGTTAACATGCGCTCACGGCCGAGCCAGCCCGGGGCGACCCTGAGCGGCATCGTGCCGCCTGGGGCGAGGAGGCTTGAGATGAGGCGCATCTATTTTCTGGTACCCGATCAGGAAAGCTGCCGGCACATCGTCGCGGAGCTCAAGGCAAGCGGCGTGCCCGAGCATCACCTGCACGTGGTAGCGAGCATCGAGCAGGTCCTGGAGGACCTGCCGGAGGCGGGGGTCTGGCAGAAGACCGAGCTCAAGCACGGCATCGAGATCGGGCTCGGGCTGGGCGCGACCGCGGGGCTGCTGAGCGGGCTGCTGGCCATCGCCTTCCCGCCCGGGGGGCTGGTGCTGGGCGGCGGCGCCTTGCTCGCCACCACCGCGGCCGGGGCCGGTTACGGAAGCCTGGTCTCGGCGCTGATGAAAGGTCACGAGGAGAGCCATCAGGTTCATGACTTCGAGCCGGCGCTGGAGCGCGGCGAGCTGCTGCTGATGGTGGACGTGCCGCGCCATGACCTGGAGCGGACCAAGGAGCTGGTGCTCCAGCATCACCCCGAGGCCGAGATCGGCGTGGTCGCCCGCCGGCCGGGGCAATTGGCCCGGTGATCGGCGCCGCACCGGCACGCAGGAGGCGCTGGCGCCCCTGGCTGTGGGTGTTGCTGCTGGGTCTGCCGGCGGTCTGGGCGCAGCCCGGGGCAAGCGGCCCCGAGCCGGCACCCACCCCCACCGAGCCGACCATCAAGGCCAATACGCTGTCCACCCTGGAGGGCCTGGTCAACCTGCAGACCGAGCTCAAGGCTGACATCGAGTCGCTCAACCGGGAGGTCAAGGCCGCCCAGTCCGATGCGCAGAGGCAGACCCTCGGCCAGCAGCGCGACAAGCTGCAGTCCAGCCTGCAGACCACCACGCAGAATCTCGAGGACGTGGCGGCCGGCGTCGACATGTCCGGCCTCCGGGCCCAGCCGGAGAAGGCGTTCGATTTCCAGGAGGAGCTGTTCTCGCTGCTGCGCCCGGCCGTCGACGAGATGAAGGAGATGACCGCCCGGGTGCGCCAGAAGTCGGAGCTCAAGGAGAAGCTCGCCTACTACCAGCAGCGGCTTCCGGTCGTAGAGCAGGCGCTCGCCAACGTCGAGCGGCTGACCGCCCAGAGCCAGGACAAGGCGCTGCGCCGGGCCCTGGCCGCCACCGCCGAGACCTGGCGCAAGCAGCGGGCGTTCATGCAGAGCGAGCTGCGCACGGCCCAGCTGCAGCTGGACACCCTGGCGGCCTCGGAGACATCCCTCGCCCAGGCCTCCGAGAGCTATCTACGCTCCTTCTTCCAGAAGCGCGGCCTGTACCTCACCGAGGCGCTGCTGCTGATCCTGGGCGTGGCGCTGCTGTCGCGCGCCAGCTACTCCTTCCTGTACCGGCATGTCCCCGGGTTTCGTCGCGAGCACCGCAGCTTCCGCATTCGTCTGCTGCAGCTCGGACACCGCCTGGTGACGTTGCTGTTGTTCATCCTCGGGCCTATGGCCGTGTTCTTCCTGGTGGAGGACTGGGTACTGTTCAGCCTGGGCATCCTGGTACTGCTGGGGCTCGCCTGGACCCTGCGCCTGACGCTGCCGCGCTACTGGCACCAGATCCAGATCTTCCTCAACATCGGCTCGGTGCGCGAAGGCGAGCGCATCCTCATGGAAGGCCTGCCCTGGCTGGTGAAGGAGCTCAACTTCTATTGCGCGCTGGTCAACCCGGTAGCCGAGATCGGCCAGCGGGTCCCCATCGCCGGCTTGGTGGATCTGAAGTCGCGTCCCTGCCGGGCCGACGAGCCCTGGTTCCCCTGCAGAAAAGGCGACTGGGTGATCCTGCGCGACGGAGTGCGCGGCAAGGTCACGGGGATCTCCCAGGAGCTGGTGCAGCTGGTCGAGCGCGGCGGCGCCCTGGTCACCTACCCGACCGGGGCGTTCCTGGCCGGCTCGCCCCGTAACCTGGCGACCAATTTCCGGATCAAGGAGACGCTGGGCATCAGCTACGCCCTGCAGAAGGACGCCACCAGCCGCATCCCGGAGCGGCTCCGGGTCTATATCCAGGAGCGCGCGGCCCAGGACGGCTATGCCGATCAGATGCTCAATCTGCGGGTCGAATTCGCCCAGGCGGGCAGCTCGTCTCTGGAGCTGGTGGTGATCGCCGATTTCCGCGGCGAGCTCGGTGACCTGTACAACCGTCTGCGCCGCGCCATTCAGCGCTGGTGCGTGGAGGCGTGCACCGAGCACGGCTGGGAGATACCCTTCCCCCAGCTGACCCTGAGCGGCTCCCTGGCCGGGACGCACTGAGGGCGCGCGCCCCCCGATCGCCCCCCTCAGCACCGCCCGCGCGGGTCCTCGGCGATGGCCGCGTCGTCGAGCTTGTGCAGGATCATGATCTTCTGCCAGATCTTGCGGCTCAGCGCCGTGGTCAGTACCTCGATCTCGTTGACGGCCGAGAGCACCACCGCATCCCGAAGCTCCTGGGCATAGAGCGCCGCGATCTTGCCGGTCAGCGACAGCATCTCGCTGCAGTAGTCGAGATAGCGGGTGAGCTCGAAGAAGCTCATGCGGCGCCTGGGCGAGGACGGCGTCAGGATCGCATCCCCGCGCAGCAGGCTCGGGTCCTTGGTCAGCTGGTGCATGTCGATCACGTGCGCGATGGTGCGCAGCTCGTGCAGGGCCAGCAGCGCGCGGGACCGCTTCACCCTGGCCTCCACGGTGACCAGAAAGAACAGCGCCGCGCCAATCAGCACGACATCGTTGATGCCCGCTTCCAGGACCTGCACCAGGTCGCCCGCGTTGAGGCTGCCGAAGCGCAGATCCATGGCCGCTATGCTGTAGCCCAGCACCGAGACGCTGAGCAGGATGACCACTGCTACCAGGCAGCGCAGCGCGTAGTTGGGCCGGCTGAACCAGACGGCCTTCTGGCGGCTCTCGGTGGCAATCGCGCACAGCTCGGCGCAGACCCGGCTCAGACCGGACGCTGGAAAGCGCTCCTCGATCCGCCGAGAGAGCAGCGCGACGGTCTCCAGCGTCTGTTCCGGGTCGAGACTCCTGTACATGGGCGCAGCGTGCAACGGAGCACGCCCCGCTGTCCAGGTCCCCCGGGGCATCCAAGGCAGCCCGCGCCGCCGCTCACGCAAGGGTTGCATTTGCCGACCCGCGCTGGGTTATAGTCCGGGCGTCCGGGGCCGGAGACTGCCGATGACCAAGATCAAGCACGAGGCCGAGCTGGCCAAGCTCGCGGTCAAGGTCGGAATGACTTATGCCGAGCGGCGCGGCGCGGCCCAGTTCGAGGCCACCGACTCGGCCGACCTGAAGGTGGAGTATGTCTACAAGCTCCTGGTGCACGACAAGCTCGTCCAGCCGCTGGCCAAGAGCGACCTGTCGATCCCCAATATGCGCCACAAGCTGGCGCTTTGGATCTCCCGGCAGCTGCCTCCGGATCATCCCCTGCTGAGCTGACTCGGACCGCCGCCCGCGGCGGGCGACAGATCGCCGGTTTCGGGGTAGAGTCATGCCCCCGGCCGAAACGGCAGCGCCGAGCACAGGACCAGATTCGTGGATTACAGCAGTTACCAACGCTACTCTCTGCCCCGCCTGTACAGGGTCCTGGACACCCTGACCGAGGCCGAGCATCCCGTTTTGCGCCCCCGCATCGAGGCCCGGATCCGGGAGCTGGAGAGCAAGCAGCCCAGGCTCGAAGGCATCGGCGGCTGGCTGATGCCGGTGGCAGGCTGGCTGGTCATCACTCCCTTCCGGCTGAGCCGCATCCTCTATGGGAGCTATTTCGGACTGTTCTCCGACGGCTCCTGGCACACCCTGAGCACGCCCGGCAACGCGGGCTACGACCCCGGAGCCGCGCACTTTCTGGCATCCGAGCTGGGGCTGTTGCTGTGTCTGCTGGCGGCGGACCTGCTGCTGGCCTTCCTGTTCTTCACCCGGCGGCGCTCCTTCCCCAGGTGGTTCATCGGGATCTCGGCGGCATCCCTGCTGCTGCTGGCCGCCGATGTCTGGATTGTGCGCCCGTGGTTCCCTCAACTGCCGCCACTCAGCCCGGTGATCATGCGCGAGCTGGGCTACGACCTGGTGCGCTGCCTGGCAGGAATCCCCTACATGCTGATGTCCAGGCGCGTGCGACAGACGTTTACCCATTAGTCGGCGGCTCGCCGCGGCCTCAGGCAGGCGGCCGCTCGGCCCGGCGGAACACCTTCGCCAGGGAGGCGAGCCTGGCTCGCATCGACATGCGCTCGTCCGCCAGCGCGTCGAAAAAGTCCGAGAGGCGGCGCGAGCGCAGCAGTGCAAACAGCGCCAACAGCCCGGCGGGCACCGCGACCAGCACGAAATACGCCAGCTTGGCCGCCAGCGGGGCCTCGGTCTCGTTGATCAGGTTCATGCCCAGGAAGCCGGTGGTCACGCTGCCGATCATGCCGAAGATGGTAACCACGGTCAGCCGCAGCATGGAGTTGGACTGACGACGCAGCGAATCGCTGTCCAGATAACTGCTCATGGCCTGCACCTGCTCGCGCAGCTCGTTGAACAGCTCCTCGGTGTCCAGATGCGCCGCGCACATCCGAAACAGCTCCCGGACCTGAGCCTGATCCGAGATCTCGTGGAACCAGTAGCGGTGGGTGAAGCGCAAGAACACCTCGAACACCTGGCGGATCGAGCGCTTGAACTGGCGCACCGTGTCGACGTTCTGAATATCCAGCCGGTTGAGCGCGTCGACCAGCCGATCCGAGAACATCAGCAGGGCCGCCCGGTGAAGGTGCGCAATCAGGAACAGCAGGAAGTACTGATGCCTGAACTGCCCGAGCACGCCGGTCTCCGGATCGACGAAGAGCCGCTGTCCGGCGCTGCCGACCACCACCAGCGTTGAACCGCAGCAGACGAAGCGGCTGGTCAGGCCGGGGGCCTCGGGACACCAGTAGCGATCGTAGCAGTAGCGGTTCTCGAAGCCGACCAGATAGCGCTTGGAGTAGGGTGAGAGATCGCTGCTGCCCGGCGCGGAGGCCATGCCGAGACGCACGAAGTCGGCCTGGGTCAGGACGCGCGGGTCGTCCAGCGCGAGATAGGCCGCCAGCGGCATGCGATGAAACTCGATCTGGCGGTAGCGGATCTGCCCCGCCCCTCCTTCGTAGTACAGCTCCAGCGGTCTGAGCAGGAACTCCCAGTGGGAGGCGATGTGCGGGGCCCGGTAGCGGGCGACGAACGCCAGGTAGCGGTCCATTTTCTCGTAGTCCGAGCTCGACAGCACCCCGCCGGCCGCATCCAGCCACTCTACCCGACTCGGGCAGTGGCTTGCCGAGCCGTCGGACTCCCAGTCGAGCGGATAGGCCCGCCCGAAGCCGTAGAGCGTGTACTGCACCTGCTCCAGGTCCAGATCGTCGGCGAAGATCTCCAGGGCCAAGAGGATGACGTCGATGTCGTAGAAGAAGTACAGCTCGACGTGTCCGACATCGAACAGGATCGGCGGGCGGTCCTCACGCCAGGCGACCCGGGCCTGGGCGATGTCGCTACGCCGGAAGACCCGCACCGGGGACTGGGAGTGCCAGGCGCCCTGGTCACCCGCCACCCCTTCGCCGTACAGGAATCGCTGCACCTTGGGCAGGAAGGCGGCGAATTCATTGTAGTGACGCCGGTGGAAACGACGGTGATCACCGCTGAACTCCGAGGAAAGCTCGCGCCAGGGCTGGGATGCCCCGGCCTGCTCCAGAAGCTCCCAATGCTTCTGTATCTGGGAGCCCTCCTTGAGCGGCATGAGCTGCAGCGGCCAGAGCAGGATCTGCCTGAAATGCCGGACCACGACCGGCTCTGCTGCGTCCGCCTGTGGCTTCATGGGACCTCCGGGATGCGCCTGTGCAGTGGCGATTGTCGCCCAAGCGGCGGTGCCTGTGGGAGCGCCTTGCGCACAGCGCCACGCAGACGGCGCCAGCGGGTACCGGGCAGCTCGGGCGCAGCGACTGGGTCAAGGCAGGCTCCTGCGACACCGACAATCCCTGACGCCCTCGCCTGCAGCGGGGCGGGCCGCCGGCGTGCAGCCCCAGCGCGGCCCGGGGTGCGCCGGGCCAGCGCCAATGTCCGCTCTCGACGGCCGGGGCGCTTCGGATACACTGGCCGGCATGCGCGCGCCTTCCCGCCGAAGACCCCTGCTGCGGATACTGCGACTTGTGCTGCTGGGGCTCTTCCTGCTGAGCCTGGCTCCGGTCGCGCTCTGGCGCTTCGCCGATCCGCCTTTCACCCTGCTGATGCTCAAGCGAGAGCTGGAGGCCCCACCCGGCGCTGCCCTGCGTTACCAATGGGTCGACCTCGATCAGGTCTCGCCCAACGTCCTGCTCGCCGTGGTGGCCGGAGAGGACCAGCAGTTTCCCTACCATTGGGGCTTCGACCTCGAGGCTATCGACCAAGCCCTGGACGAGGCCGCCGAGGGCCGGCGACTGCGCGGCGCCAGCACCATCTCCCAGCAGGTGGCGAAGAATGTCTTTCTGTGGTCGGGACGCAGCTGGCTGCGCAAAGGGCTGGAGGCATACTACACAGTGCTGATCGAGCTGACCTGGGGCAAGCGGCGCATCCTGGAGGTCTACGTGAACGTGGTCGAGCTGGGACCCCTGACGTTCGGCGTCGAGGCGGCCAGCCGTTACTGGTTTGGACACCCGGCCAAGACGCTCGACCGCAGTCAGGCCGCCCTGCTCGCCGCCCTGCTGCCCAACCCCCGGGCGCGATCGGCCACCCACCCGAGCCCGAAGGTGCGCGAGCGCCAGGCCTGGATACTCGGCCAGATGGGCCAGCTCGGCCCGGGCTACCTGCATGGCCTCTGAGCAGCGCCAGGGCACCGGTGGGGCCGGGAAGGACCGGCGTCAGCTAAGCACTGCGCTCCAACCTGACCTGCGCAGCGTGGCACTTTCGGAGGTCGGGTGGTGACGCTACCCGACATCGCTGCTCGGGCGGAGAATCTCGCTGATGGGAGAAACTGATCCATGTCCAAGATCCTGATCCTCTACGCCACCACCGACGGTCACACCGCAAAGATCGGCGAGCGGCTGCGCCTGGCGCTCGAGACCGCCGGTCAGACGGTGACCCTGGTCCCGGTGACCGACCAGTCCCAGCCGGATCCCGCCGCTTTCGACAAGGTGGTGATAGGGGCGAGCATCCGCTACGGCCGGCACAGCCCGCTGATCCTCGACTTCATCAACCGCCACCAGCAGACCCTGGAGGCCAGGCCCAACGCCTTCTTCTCGGTCAATCTGGTGGCCCGCAAGCCCGGCAAGGACCGCCCCGAGACCAACCCCTATCTGCAGCATTTTCTGAAAAGGATCGCCTGGCGCCCCGGCCGGCTCGCGGTGTTTGCCGGTAAGCTCGATTATCCGCGCTACGGCTTCTGGGACCGCAAGGTCATCCAGCTCATCATGCTGATCACCCGGGGCCCCACCGATCCCCAGACCGTGGCGGAATTCACCGACTGGGGCCAGGTCGATGCCTTCGCCCGGACCCTGACGGAGATGTAGGGCTCAGCGCCGCCAGAAACCCAGGGTCAACAGCACCAGCAGGGTATAGAGCTCCAGTCGCCCCGCCACCATGCAGACCGACAGGGTCCATTTCGCCAGGGCGCTCAGGCCCGCGTAGCTGGCGGCCGGGCCGACCCCACCGAGCCCCGGGCCGACGTTGAACTGGCAGGCGGTGACGGCCGAGACCGCTGTGATCACGTCCACACCAGTGGCGGCGACCACCAGGCTCGCCACCAGCAGCAGCATCCACGCGAGAAACACCAGGTTGAGCAGGCCGCAGACCGCCAGCTCCGAGATCGCGGCGCCGCTGACGTGGATGCGAAACACCCCCTGGGGCTCAGCCAGCTGGCGGAAATGGCGCTGGATCACTCGCACCATGAGCACGATCCGCGCTACCTTCAGCCCGCCCGCGGTGGAGCCCGTCGAGCCGCCGATCGACATCAGCACCAGCAGGATCAGCTGGGCGGCGGAAGGCCAGACAGCGTAATCGCTGGTCACGAAACCGGTGGTCGTGACGATGGAGGTCACCTGGAACAGGGCCGTACGAAAGGTGGGCTCCAAGCCCTGCGGCGAGCCCGGGACGGGATGCCGCAGCAGACTCAGCATCACCAGCAGCGTGGCCGCCGCCACCAGGATCAGATAGGCGCGCACCTCGTAGTCTTTCAGAGCCACCCGGGGCTGCCGCTCCACCCAGAAGTGGAAGTGCTGCACGAAGCTCATGCCGGCCAGCAGCATGAACAGGATCACGATGTACTGGATCAGTGGGCCGAAGGCACCGATGCTCGCGTTGCGGGTGGAGAAGCCCCCGGTCCCGAGGGTCGAGAACGAATGGCACAGGGCCTCGAATGGGCTCATCCCGGCAACCACCAGACACAACAGCTCCGCCAGGGTCAGCGCCAGGTAGATCTTCCACAGAGCACGCGCGGTCTCCATGATCCGGGGGCGCAAGCGC
The DNA here is from genome assembly GCA_963711095.1 of uncultured Gammaproteobacteria bacterium. Classification (GTDB taxonomy): domain Bacteria; phylum Pseudomonadota; class Gammaproteobacteria; order Chromatiales; family Chromatiaceae; genus CAVQCX01. The sequence continues at coordinate 142,632 of CAVQCX010000034.1, forward strand.
TCGGCCGCCGCGCCCGAGAATTCGGCCCGGTAAAGCCCGTTGCCGCCCTGGCTCACCAGCGGCAGGATGGCCAGCCCCAGCAGCACTATACCCATGCCGCCCAGCCAGTGGCTGAAGCAGCGCCACAGATGCAGCGGGCGCGACAGGGACTCGACCTGGACCAGCACGGTCGCCCCGGTGGTGGTGAAGCCCGAGGTGGCTTCGAACAGGGCATCGGTGAAGCTCGGGAACTGGGCCGAGAATGAGAACGGCAGGGCGCCGAATCCGCACACGCCCATCCAGACCAGCACCACCAGCAGGATCGCCTCGCGCTGGCGCAGCTCGCGTCGCGGGCGGCGATAGCCCAGCAGCAGCAGCACGCCCGCCGCCATCACGGTCAGGGCGGTCGCATAGGCGAGGCCGGCGAGATCCGCCTGGTCGGTGAGCAGCGAATAACCGGTGGGCACCAGCATGCTCGCCGCCAGCACCGCGAGAAAGCCGCCCAGGATCCAGGCGACGCTGCGAAAGCTGATTAGCGGGGCAGCCATTTCGAACGGTGCGCCTCGGCCAGCACCTCCGATTCGAGCCGCTGCACCACCTGCTCTTGGGCAAAGAACACCACCCGATCACCGGCATGGATCACCGAGTCGCCATCAGGCACCAGCACCTCCCCGTCGGGGCGGACGACGGCGCCGGCCTTGGTGCCGGGGGGAAAATCGATCTCGGAGAGCGGACGCCCGGCGCATCTGGAGCCCTCGGGGACCAACAGCTCTATGGCCTCGGCCGCCTCCTCACCGAGGGTGCGGACCGAGACGACCCCACCCTTGCGGATCAGCTCGAACAGGGCGTCGGCCGCCTTGACCCGCGGACTGACCGAGGTGTTGATGCCCAGCCGCTGGGCCAGGGGCAGATAGTTGAGCCGGTTGAGCAGGGGCACCACCTTGTTCACCCCGAGGCGGCGCGCCAGCAGACAGGCGATCAGGTTGGCGTCGTCGTTGTCGGTCAGCGAGATGAACGCGTCGGCGGCCTCCACGTTCTCGCGCAGCAGGATCTGCTGATCGGTGCCGTCGGTGTTGACCACCACGGTGCCACGCAGTTGGGCGGCGAGCAGCTGGCAGCGCTCGGTGTCACGCTCGAACAGCTTGATCGCCACCTTCTGCTTTTCCAACGAGCGGGCGAGCTCCAACCCTGCCTCGCCGCCGCCGACGATGAACACCTGGCGGATGCGCTCACGCCGGGCCACGCCCATGAAGGCCAGCGCCTGCTCCAGGGCCGTGGCGGTGGTGATCACGTAGATGTGGTCGCCCGGGCGCAGCTTCTCGTCGCCCAGAGGAACAATGGCACAGGTGCCGCGAAAGATGACACAGACCCTGACCTGCTCGCCCCCGGGCTTCTGCCCGAGCCCCTGCAGCGATAGTCCCGCGAGCCAGGACCCCGTCTCCACGTTCATGCTGAACAGCTTCACGTGCCCACCGACGAAATCGCGCACGTCCGATACCCCCGGCACGGTCATTACCCGCAGGATCCGCGCGACCACGTCGCTTTCCGGATGCACGATGCGGTCCACGCGCACCTTGAGCGACTCGAGCATGCGCCGCCAGGCCTCGTGCTCGGGCGTGCGCAGGCGAACCGCCTTCACCGCCGAGGGGGCCAGCTCGTTGGCGATCAAGCAAGCGGCCAGGTTGACCTCGTCGGAGCGCGTGCAGGCGATGAAGACGTCCGCCTGATCCAGGCCGGCCCCCCTCCAGGCGGCGATGCTCACGGCATCTCCGTGAACGACGTGGGCGTCCAAGGCTTCCTGCAGCTCTCGGCAGCGCTGCTCGGAGATATCCATCAGCACCAGGCTGTGACCTTCCCGGATCAGGCGCCGGGCGATGTACTCGGCGCAGTGTCCCCCACCGGCGAAATGAATGCGCATGGCAACGATGGCCGATCCGGGTGGTGAAACGGGCGCCGCAGCGGCCTCCTGCCAGCGGCGCAGATGCCCGACTATGGCCCCCGAGCGGGGACGCCGTGTCAGTATATCCGGCCAGGCGAGGGAGCGCAGGAGGTCAGCCGCGACCGGCGGCCGGGGCGGGTCAGAACTGGCGCACCTTGATGTTCAGGGTGCGGATCCGGTAGGCGATCTGGCGAGGGGTCATGCCCAGCAGGCGCGCGGCCTTGGCCTGCACCCAGCCGGCCTCCTCCAGCGCCGCGGTGACCCGCTCACGCTCGTCGAGGTCGGGATCCTCGAGCGCCGGCCGGGTCTCCTTGAGGGGCGCCGGTGCGCTGGCGGACGCAACCCGCTCGTCCAGACCCGGCAGCTGGATCAGGTCGCGCTCGATCATGCCCTGGCTGCTCATCACCGCTGCGCGCTCGATGCAGTTCTCCAGCTCGCGCACGTTGCCCGGCCAGGGATAGCGCATGAGCACCCGGATCGCCGCGTCGCTGATGCGCAGCTCCCGGCCCTGGACACGGCCTACCTTGGCAACCAGGAAACGTGCCAGATCCGGGATGTCCTCGGCCCGCTCGCGCAGTGCGGGCATGTAGATCGGCATGACGTTGAGGCGATAGTAGAGATCCTCGCGAAAGCGGCCCTCCTGCACCGCCCGCTCCAGATCGCGATTGGTTGCGGCCACGACCCGAACGTCCACCTTGAGGGTGCGGCTGCCGCCTACCCGCTCGAGCTCACCTTCCTGCAGCACCCGCAGCAGTTTGGCCTGGAAGGCCGCGGAGATCTCTCCGATCTCGTCCAGGAACAGGGTGCCCCCATCGGCCTGCTCGAAACGTCCCTTGCGCTGACTGACCGCGCCCGTGAAGGACCCTTTCTCGTGGCCGAACAGCTCGGACTCCAGCAGATTGTCGGGCAGCGCCGCGCAATTGAGCTTGACGAAGGGCCCGTTGGCGCGCGAGGAATTGTAGTGGATGGCGTTGGCAATCAGCTCCTTGCCGGTCCCGGACTCCCCGCGGATGAGCACGGTGGTATTCCACTTGGCGACCTGGCGGACCTGATCGAACACCATGCGCATGGTGTCGGTATGCCCAACCACGGTGTCGAATCCGTGCTCGCCCCTGACCTGGCGGCGCAGGCTGTCGCGCTCGTCGCGCAGCTCGCGCTGGGCCGATTGCACATTGCGCGCCAGGCGCACCATCTGACCGATCAGGTTCGCCACCATTTCCAGGAAGCGCGCCTGGCGGGCAAAGCCCTGCTCACCCACCGGCGGCTGGGCCGCGAATACCCCGATCGGCTCGGCCTCGCCGATGCGGATCGGAACCCCGATGAAGGACAGGTCGGGATTGTAGACGCCGAGACGGTCCAGGAACCGTGGCTCGTCGCCGATTTTCGGCAGTATCCAGGGCTCGTCGCGCATCAGGATGGTCCCGACCACACCCTCGCCGGGACGATAGCGCACCTTCTCGAAGGGGCGGGCGTCGTCGCCGTGCATGGCGCTGACGTAGAGGTCGCCGGTGTCCGGATCGACCAGACAGACCATGCCGAAGGCCAGCCCGCCGAGCTCATGCAGCACCTTGAGCACCTCGCGCAGGGTCTGCTTGAAGTTGAGCGAGCGGCTCAGCACACGACTGACGGCGTAAAGCGCATTGAGCTGCGCCTCGAGCAGCTCGGACACCGGTGCCTTGTCGTCCAGGTCGAACATCGCGTCAGGGTCTCTTGCCGGCTTGACTGCCGACCTCAGGGCTGGGTCGCCGGGGGGAAGGTCACCCGGATCAGGCAACCGTCCGCATATTCCGAATCGATCCGGATGTCCCCGCCGTGCTGGACGACGATCTCCTGGGCGATCGCCAGTCCCATCCCGGCGTGTCCGCGCTTGTGCTTCCAGGCGCTGTAGAGGGGCTCGAAGACCGCGAGCCGCTTTTCGGGCGCGATCCCGGGACCATTGTCCTGGACCATGACCTCCAGGAAGCCATCGCGCTCCGCAGTGCTGATGCGAATCTCCTTGTGCGGCTGCCGCGCCTCGCTCAGCGCCTGCACGGCGTTGTCGACCAGGCAGTTGAACAGCGCGCGCAGCCGTTTGATCTTGCCGTCCAGGGCGGGCAGCACCGGCAAGGGCAGCCACTCCACGACGATGCCTCCGGCGAGAAACTGCTCGGTCGACAGGCTCAGCACATCCTGGATTACACCGTTGAGGTTGACCGGGCGCTGGGGCTCGACGATATCCTCGGGCTGAGCGTTCCTGAGCATATCGAGCGCCTGCTGGGCCGCGTCGGCAATCTGATCGAGGACTGAGAACACCGGCCCACCCTGGTCGGCCTCGGCGTCGCGCTGGCGCAGCATCGTCGAGGCCGCGTTGGCCAGGTTCAGCGGCTTCTGCATCTGGAAAGTGGCCGCGGAGAGCGCTTCGCGCATGCTGCACAGCAACTGCTGCTCGGCCAGGCTGGCGCGCAGGTGCTCGACCCGCGCCCGCTCGTGCTCGCGACGCTGCTCGGTCAGCTCGGTGGCCAGCAGCAGCAGGCAGGCGCGGCGCTTGCCGGGGTGGGCGAAATAGGTGCTGGCTGCGGGATTGGGCTCCTCGATCCAGGTGCCCGAGCAAGAGAACCAGCGCGGCCGGGCGCCACCGGCCATGTCGAGCCGCACCTCGATATCCTTGAGCTCACGGCGCGTGTCCGCGGCCTTGGCGAGCGTGAGCGCGCCGCTGCGGGTCATCGCCGACACCAGCAGCTGAGCGGGCTCCTGGCCGCGCAGGTCGCCCAGCAGCTTCTTGTATTCCTGATTGTCCAGCAGCACCTTGCCGTCGCGGTCGATCAGTGCGACCACCACCGGCGCCGCATCCAGCACCGACTCGATCAGCGCCTTCTGGTATTCGAGCTGGCGCTGCAACCGATGCACCTCACCGACGTCGCGGTGCATACCCAGGAAATTGGCGATCTCGCCTTCGGCGTTGAGCACCGGCGCGATGGTGAGCTCGGCCAGATAGGCATCACCGTTCTTGCGCCGATTGACCAGCGTGCCGGTCCAGGTGGCCTTGCCGGTGATCGTGCTCCAGAGCTCCCGATACACCTTCGACGGGGTGGCCTTGTTGGACAGGATGGACTCGTTCTGGCCGATGATCTCCAGCCTGTGATAACCGGTGAGGGTCTCGAAGGCCCGATTGACGTAAAGGATCTTCGCCTGCGCGTCGGTGATGGACACCGCCACCGGCGCCTGCTGAACGATGTGAAAGAACAGATAGGGCGACACACCCTGACCGCTGCCGCCCGGGCCGCCGAAGGCCTCGACGACCTCTGCCGGCACCCCCGCGGGCGGCGAGCCGAGGCAGTCCCCCAGCATCTGGGTGAGAGGATCCGGCGGGCAGTTGGAGCTGGCTTTGCGCACGGCGCGCCCTCGAAGCAACGAATCCCTGTCGTTATTGCAAGAACCGCGCCCGGCCTGTCGCGGGCCAGTGCTCGGGCCCCGCGCGTCGCGACCGCGACCACGGCGAGAGCCCGGAGCTTGTAGGGATTCTGACAATCGGGGTATGCAGGGGGACGCGTAGTCAGGAATCCGACAGGGCGGCCGATCCGACCCTCGGGTCCGCAGCCTGCACCAAACATGTGCGGCGCGGGACAGGCGCCCGGGGTGCCGTCAGGCTCGACCACGGCAGGCGCTGGGGATTTCCGACCATTATCAGCGATCTTGGGCGACGCTGGACCACCGCCCGCTAAACGCTCCAGGGGGTCCAAAACGGACCCATCCCGCCGGCCGCACCCCGCTCCGCCGCCCTGGCATGCTTGCTGCTTCGGGCCATACAAACATCCAGAGATGACAGACGTAGAAATGGCCCATTACCTGCTCCTGCTGCTTGCCACTGCGCTGGTGAACAACGTGGTCCTGGTCCGGTTTCTGGGGCTATGTCCATTCATGGGGGTGTCCGGGAAGATCGATTCCGCCCTGGGCATGGGCCTGGCCACCACCTTCGTGCTGACCCTCGCCTCGGTGGCCGGCTGGCTGCTGGAGCACTTCGTCCTCCAGCCCCTGGACATCGGCTACCTGCGCATCCTGACGTTCATCCTGGTGATCGCGGCGGTGGTGCAGTTCACCGAGATGGCCATCCGCAAGCTCTCCCCAGCCCTCTACCAGGTGCTCGGCATCTTCCTGCCGCTGATCACCACCAACTGCGCCGTGCTCGGAGTGGCCTTGCTCAACGTGCAGGAAAAGCACGGATTCCTGGACAGCCTGCTCTACGGATTCGGCTCCGCGCTGGGATTCACCCTGGTCATGATCCTGTTCGCAGGGCTGCGCGAGCGCCTGGCGCTCGCCCAAGTGCCCAAGGCCTTCGCCGGCACGCCGATCGCGTTCATCGTCGCCGGCCTGCTGTCGCTCGCCTTCATGGGCTTCTCGGGACTCGCCACCAACTGATCGGGGGACACACAGAATGATCGCCGCCATCGCCAGTCTCGCGCTTCTCGGCATCGCCCTGGGCTGGCTGCTGGGCCTCGCCTCGCGCTATCTGAGCGTCGAGGGCAACCCGCTGCAAGCCGAGATCGAGGCCATGTTGCCCGGCTCCCAGTGCGGGCAGTGCGGCTACCCCGGCTGCACCGCGGCCGCCGAGGCGCTGGCCGGCGGCGCCGCGCCAGTGACCCTCTGCCCCCCGGGCGGGCGGGTGCTGGCCGAGGAGCTGGCCGTCAAGCTCGGCGTCGCCGCCGACCTCTCCGGGGTACGGGACCAGACGCCGGTGATCGCCCATGTGCACGAGCAGCTGTGTATCGGCTGCACCAAGTGCCTCAAGCGCTGTCCCACCGATGCCATCCTGGGCGGCCCCAAGATGATCCACGCGGTGTTCGCCGATGCCTGCACCGGCTGCGAGAAGTGCTTCGAGGTGTGCCCGACCGAGTGCATCGAGATGCGCCCGGTGCAGCCCAACCTCCAGACCTGGTACTGGCCCAACCCAAGGTTGGCGGCCTGAGCGGCCCGAGGCGGAGGACGCACCCATGAAGCTGTTTCGCATCAGAGGCGGGGTCCATCCCGAGGACCGCAAGGCCCTGGCCGCGGGCGCTCCGATCGCCGATCTGCCGCTGCCCGACCTGCTGCACATCCCGGTGCAGCAGCACATCGGCGCCCCAGGCACGCCGGTGGTGCGGCGCGGCCAGCGGGTCTTCAAGGGCGAGCTGCTGGCCAGCAGCCAGGGGGCGATCTCCGCCCCGATCCACGCGCCCACCTCGGGGCGCATCGTCGGCATCGGCAGCTACCCTGCGCATCACGCCTCGGGCCTGTCGGTGCGCACCATCACGCTCAAGCCTGACGGCGACGACCGCTGGTCCGATCAGATCGAGGGCTGCGCAAACCCCTTCGCCCTGGCCCCGGAGGAGGTCGCCGCCCGGGTCTCCGCAGCCGGCATCGTCGGCATGGGCGGCGCCGCCTTTCCCTCGGCGATCAAGCTCAACCTGCGCAACCGCTACCGGCTGCATACGCTGGTGATCAACGGCGCCGAGTGCGAGCCCTATCTCACCTGCGACGACCGCCTGATGCGCGAGCAGGCCCCGGAGGTCATCGACGGCATCCGCATCATGGCCCATGCCCTGGGTGTGGGGCGCATCCTGATCGGCGTCGAGAACAACAAGCCCGAGGCCCAGAAGGCCATGCGCCGGGCCGCCGAGGCCCACCGGGAGGTCCGAGTCATCGGCCTGCCGGCGCGCTATCCCATGGGCTCGGAGAAGCACCTGGTGCAGACCCTGGTGGGCCGCGAGACCCCGGCGCGCGCGCTCACCGCCGACATCGGGGTGGTGGTGCACAACGTGGCCACGGCCTTCGCGGTGCACGAAGCGCTGCGCTACGGGCGCCCGCTGGTGACGCGCCTGGTGACCGTGAGCGGCGGCGCGGTCAGCCGGCCTGCAAACCTGCGGGTGCCGATCGGCACGCCGGTCGCCCGGCTCATCGAGCACTGCGGGGGATTGAAGGGCGAGCCCAAGCGCCTGATCAGCGGCGGACCCATGATGGGTCAGCCCCTGCCCAGCCTCAAGGTGCCCATCGTCAAGGGCAGCAACGGCGTGCTGGCGTTGACGGCCGAGGAAGTCGGCGGCGGGACGGAGATGCCGTGCATCCGGTGCGCCAGCTGCGTGCGCGCCTGTCCCTGCGGGCTGCTGCCCCTGGAGATGGCCGCGCACGCCCGCTCCGGCGACCTGGACGGCTCGGTGCGCCTGGGACTGATGGACTGCGTGGCCTGCGGCTCCTGCGCCTATGTCTGCCCGGCAAACATCCCGCTGGTGCACTATTTCAACTACGCCAAGGGCGAGCTGGCCGCCCGTCAACGTGCCAAGCAGAAGCAGCTGGAGACCCGGCGCCTGGCCGAGCAGCGCAGCGAGCGCATCGCCGAGCAGAAACGCAGGCAGCGCGAGGCCATGGAACGGCGCAAGCGAGAAGCGGCGGCGGCCAAGCACGGCGCAGGGCAGCCCGCAGCGGAGGCCCAGGCGTGAGCCAGCCCCTGATCAGCGGCCCGCACGCCCACCGGGCCTACAGCATCGGCCAGACCATGGGGCTGGTGATGCTGGCGCTGTTGCCGGCCACGGCGTTCGGGCTCTGGGCCTTCGGCTGGCCGGCGATCTTCCTGTTCCTGGTGACCCTGGGCAGCGCGCTGGCGGCCGAGGCCGCCTGCCTGGCGATCGCCGGCAAGCCGCTGCGCCCGTTCCTCACGGACGGCTCGGCGCTGCTCACCGGCTGGCTGCTGGCGATGACCCTGCCGCCCTGGGCACCCTGGTGGATCGGGGTGGTGGGCAGCATCCTGGCCATCGTGATCGCCAAGCAGCTGTTCGGGGGCATAGGACAGAATCTCTTCAATCCCGCCATGGTGGCGCGCGTCGCCCTGCTGATCTCCTTCCCGCTGCAGATGACCAGCTTCCTGGCGCCCCACCCCCTGTTCGGGGCCAGCTCGCCGGGCTTTCTGGACGGACTTGAGGTCAGCTTCGGCGCCGCCACCCAGCTCGACGGCCTGAGCGGCGCCTCGCTGCTCGGGCATGTGCGCACTGAGCTGGCCCGCGGCATCCCGCTGGGCGAGGCGCTGAGCGGGCACTTCGACATCCTGGGGCTCGCGTTGGGCCAGACACCCGGCAGCCTGGGCGAGACCTCGGCGCTGCTGATCCTGCTGGGCGGCCTGCTGCTGCTGTACAAGCGCATCATCACCTGGCAGATCCCCGGCGCCATGATCGGCACCCTGATGCTGCTGGCTAGCCTGTTTCACCTGGCCGACCCCAGCCGCTACCCCGGGGCGCTCTACCACCTGCTGGCCGGCGCAACCCTGCTCGGCGCGTTCTTCATCGCCACCGACCTGGTCACCTCGCCGGCATCCGCGCGCGGCCAGCTGGTGTTCGGCGCGGGCTGCGGCCTGCTGGTGTTCGTGATCCGCACCTGGGGCGGCTATCCCGAGGGCATGGCCTTCGCGGTGATGCTGATGAACGCCTGCACCCCCCTGATCGATCACTACCTGAAGCCACGCATCTACGGCCGGGACCGCCGGGGCGAGCCGCTGGTCTATGCCGACGGCGCCGAGGAGCCGCGATGAGCAGCGCCGCGCAGCAGCCCGCGTACCGCGCGCGCATCGGCTACCAGGGCGTGCTGCTCGGGCTGTTCTCGACCCTCGCGACCCTACTGCTCATGGTCGGCCACCTGAGCACCCGCGGTGCCATCGCGGCACGCCAGCGCGACGACCTGCAGGCCTCGCTCAGCCAGGTGATCCCACCCGGCCTGCACGACAACGACCTGCTCGCCGACACCCGGCAGATCAGGGACGAGACGGGCAGCGCCCACCTGGTGTATCGCGCCACCCACGAGGGCCAGGTCACCGGCCTGGCCTACCGGGTGACCGCCTTCGGCTACGGCGGCGCGATCCAGATCATCATGGCGGTCAAGCCCGACGGCGAGCTGCTCGGCGTGCGGGTCTTGTCCCATTCCGAGACCCCCGGGCTCGGTGACCACATCGATGCGGCCAAGGACGATTGGATACTGCAATTCACCGGACTGGGCCTGGGCAAGCCCCCGGAGCAGCAGTGGAAGGTGAAGAAGGACGGCGGCTACTTCGACCAGTTCACCGGCGCGACCATCACGCCCCGGGCCGTGGTCAAGGCAATCAAGCAGGGGCTGATGCTGTTCCGGACCAACCGTCAGGCGCTGCTGGGACCGGACCAGGCGACCCCGACACAGCGGGGCTGACGCCCCACAGTTGGGTATCAGAGAGACTGGGAATCATGGCCACCGACTACCCGCGCATCATCCGTGACGGCCTCTGGGACAACAACGTCATCCTGGCGCAGGTGCTGGCGCTCTGCCCCACCATGGCGGTGACCTCCAGCGCCACCAACGGCCTGGGCATGGGTCTGGCCACCACCGCCGTGCTGGTCTGCTCCAACGCCCTGGTGGCGAGTCTGCGCCGCTGGATCAGCCCCCAGGTGCGCATCCCGGTGTTCGTGGTGATCATCTCCACCCTGGTGACCCTGGTGGACATGGCCATGAACGCCTGGCTGCACGACCTGTACAAGGTGCTCGGCCTGTTCATTGCGCTGATCGTGGTCAACTGCGCAGTGCTCGGGCGCGCCGAGTCCTTCGCCTCGAAGAACCGGGTGCTGGCCTCGATGACCGACGGCCTGATGATGGGACTGGGCTTCACCTTCGCCCTGGTCACCCTGGGCGCGGTGCGCGAGATCCTGGGCAGCGGCACCCTGTTCGCGAACGCCTCGCTGCTGCTCGGCCCGGCCTTTTCGTTCCTGGAGCTCAGGCTGATCCCGGGCTACCGCGGCTTCCTGCTGATGATCCTGCCGCCCGGCGGGTTCATGGTGCTGGGCTTGCTGCTGGCCGGCAAGCGCCTCCTGGATGTCCGGCTCAAACAACGCCGGGCCGCGCCCGCAATCCCGGCCGCCGCCCCGGGCGTCTGAGCCCCATTCCTCGCGACAGGAGAAACCGCTGAATGAACGTCGGAGTCGCCTACGCAGACAAATTCAAGCAGCTCTGGCTCAAGCTCGAAGTGCCGGACGGCTGCACCGTGCGCGGGGCCATTGAGCGCTCCGGACTCCTGGGCCAGTTCCCGGACGTCGACCTCGCGCGGCAGAAGGTCGGCATCTTCGGCAAGGTCACCCGCCTCGACGCGGTACTCGAGCCCGGCGACCGGGTGGAAATCTACCGGCCGATCACCGCCGACCCCGAGACCGTCGAGCGGCGGGATATCGACTGAGCCCGGACCAGCCAGCCGGGTGGCAAACACCGGCAAAAACCAGCTGGTCCCCCCACCGGCGGTCTCGCACTCGCCACCGCTCTCAGGGCACCACCGGCAGGTACGGCACAAGGTCGGGCGGGCCCGCCGCGAAACGCCAGACCGGGCCCGCTTGCCGCCGGCCCGCTCCGGGCAAGGCAATCAGGCCGCTGCTGAGGGTCCCGAAACCGACATCGCTCTGCACATTCATGGCGGCGGTCGGTCCTTCGCCTTCGTCATAGACCCGGCTGCAAAGCAGCTCAATCCACGCGCTCCAGTCGTCGGTGCCCGGATCAGGCGGCGCAGCCATGCGAAACCGGGGCAGATAGGCCCGGATGCGTGGAGAGCGCAAGTCATTGATATCCTGGGCCGTCAGCATGCTCAGCCCGGGCTGTATCGCGATCATCTCTATACCGCCGCCGACGGCACCGGCGTTGCGCAGCCAGAACGCGCCGAGCCGATCCCCGACGAACAGGTTGAAGGGGCGGTAGGCCACCGCGTCGAGGCCCGCCAGGGCCCAAGCCGCGGTCTGCGCATCGGGGTGATCCAGGGCCTGCAGCACCAGCTCGCCGCGACTGCGCTTGCCCTGCTCCGCCCCGAGCGTGCCTGCGCGGTTCATCACCGCCGCCACCAGGCCGTCGTCGTTGGTGCCGAGCCAGCTTCCCTCGGCCTGCTCGTCCAGACCCGCCAGGACCCGGGGCCGGTCCGGCCAGTGTCGCCCCGGACCCCGCCATGGACGGTCCTCTCGCTCGTCGCGGTTGGCGGCCAGGATCAGCGGCCAGTCATGGCCGGGACGAAGGAGAACGACCAGGGTGCACATGGTGGCGGCTGAGCATATTCTCTATATTTGGAGCAGACTGGTCCGCACCCACTGTTGCTGCCCGCCGAGCCCGCAGCAGCGGTCGGCCGGCGGTATCCACGCAAACGCCATGGAGCACCGGTATAGATTCCTCGGCCATACTGAATTCTAGACCCCTGTGCCCCAGCGATGAGGAGCGACCGATAGGGCTATGAAGAGCTATCAATACCTGATCGTCGGCGGCGGCATGACCGCGGATGCGGCCGTTCGGGGCATCCGCGAGCGTGACGACCATGCAAGCATCGCCATGCTGAGCGCCGAGACACAGCCTCCGTATGACCGCCCGCCGCTGTCCAAGAAGTTGTGGACGGGCAAGCCGCTCGACTCCATCTGGCGCAGGACGAAGCAGGCCAAGGTGGATCTTTTCCTGGGGACGCGCGTCCTGAGCGGGGATATCGCGGCCAAGACCCTGACCGACGACCAGGGCAGGGTCTACGGCTACGACAAGCTGCTGCTCGCGACCGGCGGCTCTCCCAGGCGCCTGCCGGGTGCTCCCGACGAGGTGATCTATTTCCGCACCCTCGACGATTACCAGCGCCTGCGCGCCCTGGCCGACGGCAAGGCTGATTTCATCGTGATCGGCGGCGGGTTCATTGGCTCGGAGATTGCGGCCGCCTTGGCCGGCAGTGGCTGCAGGACCTCGATGGTCTTTCCCGACGCCGGCATCGGCGCCCGCCTGTTTCCGCCCGGACTCTGCGAATTCCTGAACGAGTATTTCCGCGCGAAAGGCGTGGACGTGCTTGCTGGCGAGCAGATCCGCATCCTGGAAAAGCCGGGTCAACGCTTCAACCTCGCAACCGAGGGCGGCAAGACACTGTCCGCCGACGCCCTGGTTGCCGGCATCGGCATCGAGCCGGAGGTCGCGCTGGCGAGAGCGCTCGGGCTCGAGGTCGACAACGGCATTCTGGTCGACGCTCAGCTGCGCGCCGCCCCGCCCGATGTCTATGCCGCGGGCGACGTCGCCAATGTCTACAGCCCGGCCCTCGCGACCCGTCGTCGCGTGGAGCACGAAGACAACGCCAATACCATGGGGGCCCTGGCCGGCCGCAACATGGCCGGCGCATCCGAGACCTACGAGCACCTGCCCTATTTCTACTCGGACCTGTTCGATCTGGGCTACGAGGCGGTCGGCGAATTCGCCTCCGATGCCGAGATCGTCGAGGACTGGAAAGACCCGTTCCGCCAGGGCGTCGTCTACTACCTCAGGGCCGGGCAGGTGCGCGGCGTGTTGCTCTGGAACACCTGGGGACAGGTCGATGTGGCGAGGGCACTGATCCTGAGCAAAGACCAACACAGCGCCGCCTCGCTCGCCGGGCTGATCCACGAGTAGGCCGCGTTTCTCACCAGCCTCCGTTGCGCCTCCCGGCCTGACCGCGGCTGCTGCATTCGGCTCGGCGCGGGTGCTCGACGGTCTGTCGGTTGCGCCTGCGCGCCCGGCCTCTCGCACGCGCTGTATGCAGGCACATCTCGCACGCCTCCCGACAAGCCCTGGTGCGAAATGCCAGCCAAGAACGGCGGTGCTCGAGGATTGTCGGTGGCATGACCTGCTCCACACCTCGGCGAGCGGGCACGCTCGGCAGGGAACATCTCGGCACGTGCTGCAGGCGCTGGGCGGCCGGACGGACCACGCGAAGGCTCTCGCCGACGCGGAGGGCCATCTCCGCATTCGAGTGTTCTTCCCAGCGGCGTAGTGGTCCTTCGTCCCCAGCAATCGGACTTGCTATCCTAGCCCCCCATTGGCCCCTTCCTGTCCAGAGAACGCCCCATGACAGCCACCACCCCCCAGCCCCTGGACTCCACCCGGCCGGCCCTGGGGTCCGAGGACCCGTTTCTCTACGACACCGACAGCCTGCACGCCATCGCCTCGGCGTCCGTGGTCCGTCGGGGGCTGGAATATTTCAACCAGAACCGCGTCATCGATCTGCACTGGGAGGATGCCAGCCTGTGCGCCGCGGTGGAGGGCTCCCAGCCGGATGTGCCTTACCGGGTCGAGCTCTCGCTACGACCCGGACCAGGTGCTGCAGGTGTCCTGCGATTGCTCCTTCGCCGAGGAGCCAGTCTGCAAGCATGCCGTTGCCGTGCTCTACGCCTACGCCGCCCAGGCCCCGGGCCGCGGCGAGGCGATCGGCAGTGCGATGGAGCTGGCGGTCGAGGAGCGCAGCAAGCGCGGGCGCAGCGAGGTCCGGGTCAGGCACGTCTCGGGGGAGCCCTGGTTTGGGACCTGGCAGGCCTCCTCCATTGCCTCGTCGACCCATCGCAAGCAGACCTACACCGTGCATCTGCGCTCGCTGCAGGGGCGCAGCAACTACTGCACCTGCCCGGACCTCGCCACCAACCAGCTGGGGACCTGCAAGCACATCGAGGCGGTGCTGCACCAGATCAGCAAGCGCCGCGACTACCGCAAGCTCAAGGACCTGCCCCCGCCCTTGCCCTTCGTCTATCTGGCCTGGGATCTGGCGGATGCGCCCCGTGTCAGGCTCCAGCGCGTCCCCGGCATGGATCGGGCCCTGGGTGCACTGGTCGACAAATATTTCGACGCCGCCGGGGTGCTCAAGGGCCGCCTGCCGGAGGATTTCTTCCGCTTCACCGACCAGGTCCAGGGCCGCGGCGACATCCAGCTGGGCGAGGACGCACAGTTGTACGTTCGGCGCATCGCCGCCGACGCAGCCCACCGGCTGCGCGCCCAGCAGATCCGCTCGGAGATCACGCGCTTCGGCGGTCACCTGCCCGGCATCCGCACCCGGCTCTATCCCTACCAGGTCGAAGGGGTCGCCTTTCTGGCCGCCACCGGCCGGGCGCTGCTCGCCGACGACATGGGCCTGGGCAAGACCCTGCAGGCGATCAGTGCCGCAGCCTGGCTGGCGCGCCATGAGGACGTGCAGCGTGTGCTGGTGGTCTGTCCGGCCTCGCTGAAGCATCAGTGGGCGCGCGAGATCGAGCGTTTTACCGAGCACCAGGCCCAGATCGTTCAGGGCGGACCCGAGCTGCGGCATGCCCAGTACCGCAAGCCCAAGACCTTCGTGGTGATCAACTACGAGCTGGTGCTGCGCGATCTCTCGGTGATCAACGAGCAGCTGCGACCGGATCTGCTGGTCCTGGACGAGGCCCAGCGCATCAAGAATTGGCGCACCAAGATCGCCTCGAGCATCAAGCTCATCCCGACCCGCTATGCGTTCGTGCTGACCGGAACCCCGCTGGAGAACCGGCTCGAGGACCTCTACAGCCTGATGCAGGTGGTCGACGCCCGGGTGCTCGGCCCGCTGTGGCGCTACCTGATCGACTTCCATGTCACCGACGAGCGCGGCAAGGTGCTCGGCTACCGCAACCTCTCGGAGCTGCGCCGGCGCATCGCCCCGGTGATGCTGCGCCGCGACCGCTCGCTGGTGCGTGACCAGCTCCCCGAGCGCATCGAGCAGCGCCTGGACGTCCCGATGACGGCCAAGCAGCGAGAGCTGCACGACGCGGGCCTGACCACAGCCGGACAACTGGCACAGATCGCCAAGCGCCGGCCTTTGACCCCCTCGGAGCAGAACCGCCTGATGGCTGCGCTGCAGCAGGCGCGCATGGCGTGCGACGCCGCAGGGCTGGTCGACAAGGAGACCCAGGGATCGCCCAAGCTCGATGAGCTGGGAGCGCTGCTGGACGACCTCTGCCTGCAGAACGGGCTCAAGGTGGTGATCTTCTCCCAGTGGGAGCGCATGACGGCACTGGTGGAAGAGGTCGTGCGCCGGCTGAAGATCGGCTGTGTCAGGCTCCACGGCGGCGTGCCGACGAGCCGTCGCGGTGAGCTCGATGGACCGCTTCCGGGAAGACGAGGCCATCCAGGTCTTCATCTCCACGGACGCCGGCGGCACCGGCCTCAATCTGCAGTCGGCGTCGGTGCTGATCAACCTGGACATGCCCTGGAACCCGGCCGTGCTCGACCAGCGCATCGCCCGCATCCACCGGCTCGGACAGACCAGGACCGTCCAGATCATCCTCATGGTGGCGGAAGACTCCTACGAGGAGCGGGTGCTGGCGCTCGCCCAGGGCAAGCGCGAGCTGTTCACCAACGTGATCAGCCCCGAGGCGAGCGAGGATGTGGTCGGCGTGTCCCGCAAGCTCCTGGAGACCCTCGCGGAAGATCTGGTCAAGCCCGCAGGGCCCCTGCAGCCCGCCGCTGCCGAGGAGCCACCGCCAGTGCCGGCGGCGTCCGGACTCCCCGACGAGCCGTCCCAGGCGCGGGAGACCCCTGCGGCAGACCCCGCTATCGCCCGCTGCATTGCAGACATCCAGTCCGCGTTCGGACCGAGAATCGAGCGCATCCTGGGCTCACGCGGCGGGCTGCTAGTGGTCATGGACCCAATCGACGCCCAAGCCGACCGGATCGCCCAGGGGCTTTCGGAGACGGTGCCCGTCGCCCTGATCGACCCGCGCACCTTTATCGGCCTGAAGCGCCTCGGCGCCGCCTCGCCGCTGGGCGAGACCCGCACCTTCTTCGAGCTGGATCAGGGCTCGACCCGACCCGGCGGGCCCGCCCTGCTCCGCCTGGCCCGCGAAAAGCTGCGGGCCGCCGAGACGCTCATCGGCCAGGGCTGCCTGAGCACGGCGGGCGAGCTGCTGACCTCGGCCATGCTGTCGGCCGCCGCGGCCAGGGGCGGGCTCTCCCAGCCCCCCATCCCCCAGGAGGCTGCGGTCTGGATCTACAGCGAGGCCCTGCCCAAGGGCATCCTAACGCCAGAGCAGGCCACCGCCCTGCTGCGCGCCAGCGCCCTGAGCCAGGCGCCGAGCATGCCGCGCTCCTTGCTGGATCAGGTCCTGGAAGACGCCCGACGGTTGATCGATCAAGCCGCATAGGCGGTCGGGCCGCTTGAGACCAGCTTGCGGGGCATCGCGCACCGTTGAGCCGACCCTGATCGTCCCGCGCACGCCGGTATCGCACATAGCCCGGTTCGCGCCGCTCACGCAGCAGCTTGTAGATACCGTCGCGCCCGAGGTCGCCGCGACGCTTCAAGTCGTTCACCCGAGAAAGAGTATTTGAACCGCCAAGGCGCCAAGATCGCCATGTTTTTTAAAGGAAATTTCCTGGAAACGGGCGTCACCCTTTAGGTGAAGCGGGTTCTTTCACGTTCGGTGCTTGTCTGCCTTTGTGTCCTTGGCGTCTTGGCGGTTCGAACTGCGGTTTTAGGTTCAGCGACTCCATCGCCATTTACGGCGCGGCTCGGGGCACGATCGCCGGAGTCGTCGACAGCCTCTCGGACGACGGCCCTGCGTTCGGGTACCCCGCAGGCCCCTGAGCTTCTTGTCCTGATCCCGCCCGAACGTCCTGTCCGCCGGTTGCGCACCCGGCGCAACAAGGCCCTTCGCATCCCCAATATCTGGCGCCAGAGGGGGACGAGGCGATCATCCACTCCCCCCTATTCCATGTGATGGTATAATTTTTTCCACTCGATAGAGCCGGGAGCACCCCATGACCGCGCAGGTGAGAGTCTATAAACCCCGAGCGCCGTCGCGCAGACCAGCCGCTGCGGCCGCGGGGCCGATCGGCGCGCAGCTGTTTCGCCAGCTGGGGCTCGTCAAGAACCGAGCCGACCTGGTCAAGCAGATCCAGCGAGGTTTTCCGGTCGCCGTCATCGAGAAGCTCGCCGAGGAGCTTCGAGCTTCTCCCAGCAGGCCTTGCTGAAGGTCGTGCGGATCGCCCCCGCGACCCTGACTCGGCGACGCAATAGTGCGACCGGGCTGCTGTCACCCGAGGAGAGTGACCGGATCTACCGCATCGCGGCGATCTACCGCAGCACCCTGCAGCTGTTCGAAGGCGACGCCGATGCGGCCCGGGGCTGGCTTGGCGAGCCCGCCAAGGCGCTGGGCGGGGCTACCCCGCTCAAGCACCTGGACACCGAGGCCGGAGCGGCGGAGGTCAACGACCTGATCGGCCGGCTGGAGCACGGCGTCTACTCCTGATGCGGGCCTACCGCCTGGTCAAGGCCCGCCACCAGGACACCGCGCTGGACGGCTCAGGTGCCAAGGCCCACGGCGGGCGGTGGAACAGCAAAGGTGTGGCCATGGTGTACGCCTCCGACAGCGTGTCGCTCGCCGCCCTGGAGCTGCTGGTGCACCTGCACCGAAGCGCCGTGCTCAACGATTACGTCCTGTTCAGTCTCGACGTCCCGGACGCGGGCGTGATGTGGCTGGACGAGAGCGCGCTGCCCAAGGACTGGCGCGCCGACCCCCCGCCCTCGTCCACCGCAGCCATCGGGGACGAATGGATCGGCAGTGGCCTGTCGCTCGCGCTCTCGGTCCCGAGCACCCTGGTCCCGACCCAGCGCAACCAGCTCTTGAATCCGGCACACGGGGAATTCGGCGCGGTGGTCGCCGGGGCCTCGATTGAGCCATTCAGCTTCGACCCGCGGCTGGCGAAATAGAGCGGCATCCTGCCCGGTTGACTGAGGTGGACCCGTGCAACAACTGGCGCCGGCGGTCACCGGGGTGTGACTTGGCATTCGGTGCGCGGTACGGTCGAACCGCCCCCCGCTTCTCTCCCTACTTTTTGTACCGCTCTGGAAACTGCGCTTTCAGGTGGTCCAGCTTGGGCCGGTCATTGATAGAGATGTACAGATCGTTAGGGTGGAGGGTGGCATAGTTCTGGTGGTATCCCTCGGCCGGGTAGAAGGCGGGCAGTGCGGCCACCTCGGTGACGATCTTTTTAGGATAGACCTGCGCGGCGTCGAGTTGGTGGATGTAGGCCCGGGCGATGCTACTCTGTTCGGTATCGGTGGTGAAGATCTCCGAACGGTACTGCTTACCGTGGTCCGGTCCCTGGCGGTTGAGCTCGGTTGGGTCGTGGGCGACGGCGAAATAGATCTTCAGCAGTTGGCCATAGCTGATCCGGGAGGGGTCGTAGACCACCTGCACCGATTCGGCGTGGCCGGTGGTACCGGTGCTGACAGTCTCGTATTGTGCGGTGTCGGCCTTGCCACCGGCGTAGCCGGAACTGGCGGAGAGCACCCCTGTTACGTGCTGAAACACCAGCTGCATGCCCCAGAAACAGCCGCCCGCTAACACTGCCGTCTGCCGCGCCGACCCCTTGGCGAGCGGGGCATCAAGCGCCGGGTCTGGCAAGCTGCGCAGCTGGCCATCGGCCAGGGCGGTTGCCCCGAGCAGCAGGGCGAGAATAAAAAACGCGGATTTACCCATAGCGTTGCCTCTCTTTCATGCGGGTTGTGCGTCCCAACGGAACCAGCGGGTCACGCCGCGTCGCGGCGGTGGTACCCGGCCGCCTGGCTGGCGCACGGTCTCCCGGATCATTCTGTCGATTAGAGCCATGTCGGGCTCCGGTTGCGGCACCTCGCCGCGGCCCTTGTTGCCGGAGTGCACCGCACGCATGCTGTCGTCTGTCTATTTGACCGTGCCCTCCGCGCCATAGTTGCGGCGGTAGACATGGTCGCCGGTCTTGTGGCGGCGACGCACGACAACGTTGGGGGCCCACATCGGACACACCGGGACCGCGATCCCCGGGTCGCTTTCAAGGTACAAGGACACCCACCGTAGAGCCCCGCTCCGCGGCGCCCGCTGCCCGCCCGTAGGGGCCGTCCCCGTACGGTGGGTGTCCTTATCAGCGGAGCGATCGCGCTCGCTGCTCACGCTCCAAGAGAATGGCACCGAGCTTGTGCAGGTTGAACCCGACCACACCCCAGGCGATGTAGCGGTCGAATCCTTCAATGCCACGGTCGCGGCAGCGATCCAGGCGGGTGTGGTTTTCATACTGGCCAACCCCGGTGGATCTGATAAGTTTTATCATCAATAACAAATACTTACGGTCTTCGTGTGCTTTTCTAATACCGTGCTGTCGGAAATTGACCCCCGCCAAGTTCAGGCGTTGCATCATCGTTTGCCGCGATTATCGCAGCTTTGTTTATCAAGAACGGCTAGAAACGTCCAGCATGGAAACCACACCCATCCAGGCCGTGCACCTGCAAGGCGTGAATCGCCGACTCGACCGCCGGATGCTGTTGGCGGGCGTTGACGAACGCTTCACTGGACTCGCGCTCCTGGTCGGCCTGACTCAGCCGCCCCTTCTTCGGCAGGGTGACGTGATCGAGCAGCTTATCGAGCTGGTCGCGGTTGTCGGGGCTGTAGAAACCTTTGTCGAAGCTGAGGGTGCGCAGGTTCGCAAACAGGACCTGGGTCTGCTCGGTGAGCTCGACGGTGATCTTCTCATCGGTCAGCCCATGCATGACTCGATAGTTGAGGATACACCCGAACTGATCTTCCACAATGGCGGTGCGCACACCTAGCTCCACCGGCACACCGGCTTTGCCCTTGACGATCCATTCGGTGTGCGGCTCGAACAATGAGAAGACCTTCTCGTGGTGGGGGACGGTCTCACCGCGGATCACGCGCGCACGGATCTGCTCGACCTGGCGCTTGGCATGCTCGACGAAGAATTCGATCTGGTGCGCCGCGATCAGATCGTACGCCCCGATGGCCTCCAGCGAGGCCTCGGCCAAGCCGATATGCTGCTCGGCCCGGGTGAGCAGGCTCAGATAGGCCTCGCGAATCGCTCGCTCCTTGGCCTGCTTCTTGGCCTCATCGCTCGAGCTCGATCGCTTGAGCTTGATCGCATGATGGTAGAGGCGCCTGAACTTGAGGAAGTTGGCGTGGTGCTCGCGCCAGCCCGTGAGCGCCGGATGCTCAGCGGCGGCGCGCCCGCCGATGTACAGGATCTTGCGGATCGCATCGACCAGCAGGTTGGCATCGGTCGGATAGTGCACGTCGGTCTTGACCACCGCCGAGTCGCAACGTCCATGCAAGAGCGTCTCTTCGCCGACACCCAACTGCTCGTGGGCGGCACCGACGATCACCCAGTTGATCATTTGCAGGGTATCGGGCTGGAGCCGCGAGAGGTTCTCCCCGAGGGTGCGCACCCGGTAGCGCTGGTCGCTATCGAAAGGCCCGTGGCCCAGCATCTGGCGCAGTGTATCGTGATGATTGGCCAACTCGCTCAGGCGATCATAGTCGCAGTGCAGACCCAGACGAAATGCCCCGAGCACGAACACCTGCCACAGGTCCATGCCCGGTGCCCCGTTATCCAGTGCTGCGGTCTCGGCGAAGTCGCGGGCGATCAGCCATAGGATGGCTTCGCGACGCGGCTCATCTTGCTGCACCTGCTTGAGCCCCGCGAGAATCTTTGGAATATCGTCGCGCGAGTCCCACTCGATCTCGATGCCTTCGAAGGGGGTCTGGCCCAGCACCAGCTGCGGGCGTTGTGTGTGGCGCATAGCGAGCTCCTGCAATTATTCGGAAATGCGCTCTCGGGAACAAACGCTACGATACAATAAAACACCAGCACAATCAGTATGTTAAGGTATATCCCCCGTGAGACATTTGATGGTCTATTTCAAGAACTCGATTCTACGTGTAGCGACAAGTCCATGAAAACTCAGCCCAAAATGGATGCCGCTCAGACACTAACTACCCGATTCCTACCCACAAATTCTGCGGAAGAGCC
>CAVQCX010000035.1:0-11339 GCA_963711095.1 uncultured Gammaproteobacteria bacterium
CTTATTACTCTCGTCCCTTATTATTCTTGCCGGACGGAACCATCTCCGCTCCCGTCTCGGTGACACCGCCGACAGGCTCCTAGGCCCGCCCGACGGCCGTGTGTCCGATTTCGTTAACTTACGTCAAGGCTAGCCAGGCAGGCGCCCCAGGTCAAGGATCGAGAACGGTTATGCGATGGCGGAAGATCAGTACGGCACCCCGTCCGGCACGGCGGCAGAGCTGGTCAACGCCTGGGCGTCCGTCTGAGGCGTCCGGCAATTCCAGTTCATCGGTGGTCCTCCTGTGGCGCTGTTGCGGGAGCTTCGACGTTTGATTGAGTCCGCAGACGGCGGTCTGATCTCACGGGCGCAGCCCTCGCCGACGACGGAGACTGGGCTGGGTTTGTTCGCCTCATGGGCGGTCCGAGTGTGAAGCGGGCCGACCTGCCCCTTCGGGTCTTCAGGGAAGACCGGGGGGAGGTGACCCGTTACGGCGAGCCGAAGGCCCAAGCGTTGGTTGGAGTGGCGCCTGGAGAAGAGCTTACAGTTTCCCGGACGCACGTCTGGACCGTTGAACGGAGACGACATAAGTCGGATGTGTCTCCAAGCCCAGAGGCGGCTCGTTCTTTGACGGAGACCCCGGAGCCCGGCGGGAGGGGTCCCCGCTCTCGGGGAGGGTACCCGCTGAGCGAGGGGTCGCCGCAGGGCCGAAGGTCCTGCGGATTCTTGGAGCTCTGTCAATAACTGTACGACCGCATTGCAAGTCACCGAAACCTAGGATTCTGGCATCGACTTATAGTCCTCAGGCAAGCCCACGCGCGACATAAAACATGAGAACCGATGACTCAGGTGTTCAAGATAGGGGCTATCCAGGCGAACCCGTCGATAACAATCGCCCCTCTCGATTTGCCAATATAGAAGTTCGGGTGCAAGGGTGAAATATTTCTTGAAGTCTAGCACCATTTCCGGCAATCCTTCGCCCTGTCTGTCGTACCGTGGTTCAACTCCTTCAATAAAGTGGTATCGGTCATCTTTGTTGATTTTAATTCTATCCCAGACACGTTTGTTGACATTTGCGGCCCCGTGTATTTCGGTCGCCTCGAAAACGTCGCACAACAGTACCCCTTCCAACTTGCGACTCGATAGGTTTGCAGATTCCTCGTCGCTCGTCCCGCCTTCGCGGAGTGATTGAGTCGCACGGAAATCCCAATCGAGATCGCAATCTTGCGAGAGTACAATCACGTGTTGGTGATGCGAAGGGTTCACCACCAATTCGCCGTCAGCATCAAGGGAATCGGTAGCGATAGCGTAGGCCCGCACATGACTTAACACTTCTCCTTGGCGCAAAGCCCCGTCAGTCGATGGGCGGCAGAAAACAGCCAAACCCTACTCTCCTGTCACGTATAACGGCGGTCGTGAATACTCTTTGCCTCGCTGCGCGACCAACGGGTTTTCCATAATCATCTCACCAGGCAACGCGGCCACCGCAGTCTTCCGAGCATAGAATTCGAGATACTCATTTAATTCTCCTGCCAACTCGGCCAAGGCACTGGAGGGCATGTGCGCGACCAAGTAATGGCAGTAGAGACGGATAACCTGCATCTGGCCCGGAATGCCGGTGAATCTGGCAGCCAAAGCTAGCGTAGTACCCTCATCAGGCCGAGCAAACGTAACGTAATAGGTGGGGCCGCTGGACGTTTGGACTTCTTCATCAAATAGACTCAGGTCCCATCGCTTCGTAGAGGCGGTCTGAGATACACCAGCGGAATAGTCGTCCTGCATATTTGTTGAGCTCGTCAAGTTTTTGTAAGGCATTCGCAGGCTCCGTCTTCTGTTCGAAGAAGAAATCGGCATCAATGACGTAGACTACCTCGTCCGTCTGCTTTTTCCGGCGCAGGAAATGTCGAATCCGCACACGGCCCACGTCGGCACCAAGATCGAGACCAAGCGTCCTCTGCGCTTCCCACACCGAGCGCTCAACGTCGTCTTTGGCCAACTCGGCGGCGACATGGGGCTGCAGGAGTTCGGACCAAGGAACATCGTCTAGCGCAAGCTTCGAACGGACGATTGCATCCCGATACCTAAGACCGATACGAGAGAAAAAAGAGGGCTCATATTCTTTACAAAGCTCTTGGAAAGGTTCCTCGAAATGTTCGAAAAAACGTTCCCAGCGAGTGTAATGCTCAGTACTGAGAGCCAGAAAATCCTTGGTTAGCGAGAGCTTCCAGTCTCTGTCCTCGGTGAGGAATTCAAACGCACGTTCAGAGGGCCCGGGGGCACCCATTTCTCTCAGCGCCTTAGCCACCGGAGGCGGTAAGTCCTGCGGGAATTCCGGCCCGCGCTCTTCGAGGTAAGGGAAGCGCCGCCTAATCGCATCCTGAAATACTACCGGCGCTTCGGCAGTGGCACGCAGTATCGGGGGGAAGCGAAGTTGGCATATCACCTCTTCCAGCGCCGCCTTGGCATAAATCACCCTAGGATACTCAGGAATTTGCATTCTGGGATCTCTAATGGCCGGAAAGCATCGGGGCGCTAAACGCCACTGTTGAGTATATGCAAAAAGCGGTCATGTGTCGGGCGCTTCCTGGTTGCATAGATTTGGGTAAGGTTCGGAAAAGCAAGGAGGCGTCCCAATGTTGGGATGGCGCTCAGATCGGCTGAGCCTTCATTGTCAATAGCGTCTACACAATGAGAACCCCGGCTGGTCTTCGTCGGCTAACCTACTGAAAAATATGGAGCTGGCGACAGGAATCGAACCCGCGACCCGCTGATTACAAATCAGCCGCTCTACCGTCTGAGCTACGCCAGCTTGATCGTTGAAGTCTCTCCAGCCGGCCGGGGCGTGGCGCTCGGGCGTCAGAGACCGCTGCCGGACCGCTGCCGGGCGGTGGAGCGGCCTATTCTACCAAGGCCGGCCGCTCAGGGCGCCTTGACGCGCACGCACTCGCGATCAAGCAGCTGCAGGTCGGGAAAGTCGTGGGCGAAGCGGCGCTTGAGGGCTGCGGCGTTGACCCGGGTGTCGGCTGGGAAATCCAGCCAGAGCTCGTCGGATTCCGTATAGCGAGGCCGCACTTCGGCGGGGAAGCCGCTAGCGACGATCTGCGCCTTGCGCCGCTCCGCCGCCTCGCGCCGGGTGAACATGCCCAGGGAGACCGCATTCTCCAGGTCCCCTTTGATGAAGCGCCAGATGTCGGCGATGCCGGCGTCACGCAGGCGGTTCTCCATGGCGCGTGCGGCGTCGTGGCTGGGCAGCGGCGGGATCAGCACCCAGAAGCCGTTCTGCCGTTGCGTGACGTCCTCGCGCAGGATGGCGGCCACGCTCAAAGAGGCGAGCTGGGAGGCCACCTGCTCGGCGTCCTCGCGCTTGTCGAACGCGCCGAGGGTGTGGCACTTCAGCACCTTGGCCTGATCATCCGGCTCGGCCGGTGGCTCGGCGGCGGCGACTGCAGCCGGCACCGCCGCGGGCGCCGAGGGTGCGGCGGGCTTAGCCTGAGCGGGCGCGGAAGGCGCGCCGGTCGGGGCCTCGGATGCCGGCACGGCAGGCTGGCCCGCAGGCGCCGGGTGCTGGGCCTGGAAGGAGCGATCGGGCGCCAGCTGCTCCAGATCGTAGCCGCGCGGGCCGGGCTTGGCGACTGGGGCATCGCGCTCGGAGAGCAGCTGGAGGTTGGCGCCGGTGAGGCGTGGCAACGTAACTGCCTTGGGACCCGCGAGGAAATAGCCCCAGCCGGCCAGTCCGAGGTTGACGAGCAGTAGGAAGAAGAACAGCCTTTTCATAGTCCGTTCGGATCGCCGGCGAGCAGTGCCAGCCCCTCAATGGTGAGGTGCTCCATGGCCTCGAAGTCACGTTCCAGGGCGGGGGCCAGGCGCGCGGCCCCGTTGCCGGTCAGCACCAGCACCGGCGCCTCGCCCGCCTTGCCCAACCGGGTCATGACCCGCTCGATCAGAGCGGCCGCGGCATACACCGGAGCCGACGCGACAGCGGTCGCCGTGTCCCGTGCCAGCAGCTCCAGCGCCGCCGATTCGCCGATCTGTCCGATCGCAGTGTACCGTTCGATGGCCCAACGCATCATAGCGAATCCGGGCAGGATCAGGCCACCCAGGTGTTTTCCGGCCGCATCGAGGGCATCCAGGGTGATGGCGCTGCCGCAGTCCACGACACAGGCAGCGGCGCCGATCCTGCGATGCACCGCGGCCATGGCCAGCAGCCGGTCGATGCCGAGCCGGCCGGGCTCGCGATAGCCATTGCGCACCCCGAGCAGCACCGGTCGGGATTCGAGAAAGCTCGGGGTCCGCCCCCAGCGCGCCGCGACCCAGGCCTGCAGGGCGTCGGCCAGCGCCGGACCGGCGACATTGGCGACCAGAACCCGGGCGGGGGCGGGCTCGGCACCCCAGCAGGCATCGAGCAGCACCGGAAGTGGGCTTTCCCGGTGCGGGGCAGCGTGCACCGGGCCGAGGCTGCCGGCGTCCCAGCGCGCCCACTTGAGGTTGGTGTTGCCCAGGTCGACGAGCAGCGCCGGGCCGCTGCCCGACGAGACGTCGGAGGCAGGGCTCAAGGCTCGGCCCCCGAGATCGGGCGCAGGCTGATCTCCCCGGCATGAAAGGCCTGCACGCGGCCTTCGACGGCCAGCAGCAGGGCGCCGGAGGGGTCGATGCCGGCGTGCATCCCGCGCACCAGCTGGCCAGCGCCCTGGTGCAGGGCCACGGCGCGCCCGTAGAAGAGGTCGTGACGCTGCCACTCCTCGAGCCAGGGGCGCAGACCTTCCGAGCCATAGCGGCCGAGCGTCTCCACAAGGCGTGCGGCCAGACGTCCCGCCAGGCGGTTGCGCGAGATCGCCCCGGCACCGGCGACCTGGGCCAGATCGGTCCAGGGCTGATCGATCGCCCGGCCGCTCTCGGGCGGCAGGAAGGTGTTCACGCCGACGCCGATCACCGCCTGGGTGGGCCCGCCCGCCTCGCCGCTCAGCTCGATCAGCAGACCGGCGAGCTTGCGGCCCTGGTGCAGGATGTCGTTCGGCCATTTGAGACCCAGCTCGAGCACACCCAGGTCGCGCAAGGCCCGGAGCACCGCCAGCCCGCAGGCCAGGCTCAGACCGCTGAGCTCGGCGGGGGCCATGGGGAAACGCCAGAGCAGCGAGAGATAGATATTGGTGCCGTACGGCGAGACCCAGGGCCGACCGCGGCGTCCCCGCCCGGCGCTCTGCCGCTCGGCCAGACACAGGGTGCCCGACGCACCACCGGCCGCGGCGATGCGCAGCAACGCGGCATTGGTGGAGTCCGCCTGCTCCAGCAAGTGCAAAGCGGGGACCCGCGCCCGGGCCTCGGGCGCCATCTCTTGGAGGATACTCAGGCTGTCGAGCGGCTCCAACGGACGCTCGAGGCGGTAGCCCCGCCCCGGTATGGCTTGCAGGCGCAGGCCGAGGTCCGCGGCGGCGCCCCGGAGGTTTTTCCAGACCGCGGCACGGCTGAGGCCCAGCGCCCGGGCAAGCGCCTCGCCGGAGTGGCAGCCGCCATCGGCAAGCAGGCGGATGAGCTGCTTGCGGGTGTCCGTCTGCGGGTCTCGGCGCTCGCTCCCCATGCCGGCTCAAGTCTCGCTGTGGAGCCAGGCCCTGCGCCGGGCCAGGCGCTCGGTACCCGGGTCCTCCAACAGCCAGAGCTCGCAGGTGTTGGCAGGGGGCGGCGCCGGGCGCAGGCTGAAGCTCATCAGCTCGTCACGCCGGAACAGATGCACGGCAACGGGCTCGCCCGCGGGCAGCCGGGCCACCAGGGCGTCCAGGTTATCCGGGCCGGCGCGCAGCCCGTCCACGGCGGCCACCCAGTCACCCGGGGCGAGACCGGCGGTCTGGGCCGGGCTGCCGTCGGGGACCAGACTGAGCTCGGCGTAGCTTCCCTGGGCCTTGTACAGGGCGCCGAGCACGGGAGCCGCCGGGGCGTCCTGCGCGCCCGGCTTGCGCAGGCCGCCGAAATCCTGGGCCCCGTGGGACGGACGCAGACGCAGACCCACACCGAGCTCCCCGAGCAAGGCCTCCAGGGGCGGGTCTTCGGTGCCGTGTACGTAGCGGCCGAAGAATTCCGAGAGCTCCAGGCCTGAAACCTCCTGGGCCAACCGCTCCACGCCGTCCTCGGGCACGCCGATACCGGTGCGGCCGTGGCGCTCCCAGAGCGCGCGCATGACCTCATCCAGCGAGCACGCCCCGCCGGTGCCGAGCCGGATCGTCAGATCCAGGGCCAGAGCCACCAGGGCGCCCTTGGCGTAGTAGCTGACGATCGCGTTGGGCGCGTTCTCGTCCTGTTTGTAGAACTTGGTCCAGGCATCGAAGCTGGACTCGCCCAGGGATTGCTTGAGCCGACCGCTGCCGCGCATCACCCGTGTGACGGTCTCGGCCAGGACCTCCAGGTAGCCGCCGGGCTTGATGCAACCGCAGCGTACCAGCGTGAGATCGTCGTAGTAGGAGGTGATGCCTTCGAACGCCCACAGCAGGCGGGTGTGCACCTCCCGGGACAGGTCATAGGGCTGGAAGCTGGCCGGGACGATGCGCTTGATGTTCCACAGATGGAAGTACTCGTGGCTGCACAGCCCGAGAAAGCGCCGGTAGCCGGTGCCGGGCTCGTCTTCGCCCACCCGGGGCAGGTCGTCGCGCCTGCAGATCAGGCTGCTCGAATCCCGGTGCTCCAGGCCACCGTAGCCGTCGCCCACGGCCAGCACCAGAAACAGGTACTGGTCCGCGGGGAATGGGCCGCCGAACAAGGCCGCCTGGCAGACACAGATGCGGGCCAGATCCCGCGCCAGCCGGTCCGGGTCGCAGCGATGCCGACCGCTGATCGCCATCCGGTGGGGCACCCCCGCCGCTTCGAATTCGATCAAGCGGAGATCCGCCATCTCCACGGGATGGTCGACCAGGGCTTGGTAGCCATCCGCCCGGTAGGTACCGAAACCAAAGGCCGGAGCCTCCAGCCGGGGCAGGGTCGTCGCCACGCGCCAGCCGCCATACTCGGCCCCCTTGGGCGGCTGTATGTCGACACAGCAAGGGATCTGCTCCTGCCCGGCGACCTGGAGGAAGACGCTGGTGCCGTTGAAGTAGGCGTGGGTCGTGTCCAGGTGGGCCGCGCGTACCGAGAGATCCCAGGCATAGACCTGGTAGCTCAGCTCCAGGGGGCCCTCGCACGGCTCGCAGCACCAGGTCTGCTTGTCCTGCTGGGTGACGCCCAGCGCCCGCCCGGCGCAACGCGCGCTCAGGCTCGACAGATTCCGGGCAAAATCGCGGATCATGTAGCTGCCGGGTATCCAGGCGGGCAGTGAGACGACCTGCCCTTCGGGCGCGGGGTGTTGCACCCACAGGCCCACGTCGAACAGATGCGCCTGAGGGGAGGCCGGTCGGATGCGATAGGCGAGACGATATTGCGGCACCATGCCCCGCCTCAGTCCCAGCGAGCGAGGGCGCCGCTGGCCCGTTCGTTCCCCGCACGCACCACCAGCCCGGTCCCGCCTAGGCTCACATGGTACAGCGCACCGTCGACGAGCGGCACAAAGGCGGCCGTGCCGTAGTAGGCATCGACCCCCGGGAACCGCCCGGAGCGGGCGAGATCCCAGAGGTCCAAACCCGGATCAGAGGACAGCGCGTGGACAGTTCTGGGCTGGCTGAGCTCGTCTTGGATACTGCCGTAGCGCCCGTTTAGCCGCTCGAGACGAAACAGCGGCGACTGACCCAGCAACGAGAACAGTGGCGTCCACTTGATGAATCGCGCATCGATCTGCCATTGATCGCCGGCAATCTGATAGGTCCGGGGATCGCCGTCGACCGGCGACAGCTCCAGCGCGAACTTTCGCTCGGCGATCTGCCGGATGCTGACATCGGCCACCGGTGCCTCGGCGGTCAAGCGATAGTAGCTCCACAGGTTGATCGACACGCCGAGCGCGAGGATGCCCGCCGAGATCGCCGCCAGCCCGGCGACACTTCGCACCGCTGCGCCGACCAGCCGGCCCGCCAGCAGGCGTCGCCCGCCGGCGAACAAGGCGATCACGCCGAGCGCGAACAGTGTCAGACTAAGGGCCGGAAACAGCATGGCGGCAGCTCATCACGCATCCGGGCGCCGGGAGGCCGCTCGGTGCTTGGCCCGGATGAATGCGCTGTGGGGGACGTACAGAAGGTCGGCGATCCGGCGCAACAGGTACTCCTCGTACTTGTCGATCCGGCCATCCGCGTAGGCCAGATCCCACAGCAGCTCGATCAGGTGCTCTCGCTGCTCGGGATCGAGATGGTCGGTCAGACGGCGGGTGAATTCGTGCAGCGAGGTCGCCCGGTCGGCCTCTGCCTCGGCCAACTCGATAAGCTCCGCGGTTTCGCTGGCATCGAGCCCATAACAGCTCTCGATGAGGGCCTGCGCCCGCGCCCTCTCCTCAGGGGCCGAGTCGAAATCCGCGCGCATGACCTCCACCATGAGCACTGCCGCGGAGAGCCGCAGCGAGCGCTCGTGGGACGTCGGATCGCCGCCGGCTCGGCGTGTCTCGAAGAATTCGAGTAGTCTCTGGATCATCGGGCACCTAGGTCAATTCGACCCGCGGGCGCCTGCCATCGTTCCGCGGCAGGCGCAGACCGGGGATCCATGCGCGCCCGGACCCGCCCGAGGCCCCGCGCCGGGCGGGCGTCGGAATAGGCCCCGAACAAAAGAAAAACCCCAGCGCTACGCGCCGGGGCTCGGTATTTAAGAGCCTGGCAGTGACCTACTTTCACATGGGGAGGCCCCACACTATCATCGGCGATGCACCGTTTCACTTCTGAGTTCGGGATGGGATCAGGTGGTTCCAGTGCTCTATGGCCGCCAGGCAAACTGGCTTGTGAAAAAAGGGTCAGAGCCCATTTCCCGCCCTTACCTTCAAACTGAAGGAAATGGGCTCTGACCCCTGTTTTCTCAAAATTGGCTCATCGCAGCAGGTGAGGGTCGGTATTCTCTCGTCGACCGCACCCAAAATTTTTGGGTGTTATATGGTCAAGCCTCACGGGCAATTAGTACCGGTTAGCTTCATGCGTTGCCGCACTTCCACACCCGGCCTATCAACCTTGTAGTCTTCAAGGGCCCTTCAGGGATCTCGAGGATCCAGCGAGACCTAATCTTGGGAGGGGCTTCCCGCTTAGATGCTTTCAGCGGTTATCCCGTCCGTACGTAGCTACCCGGCAATGCCACTGGCGTGACAACCGGAACACCAGAGGTACGTCCACTCCGGTCCTCTCGTACTAGGAGCAGCTTCCCTCAAGTCTCGAACGCCCACGGCAGATAGGGACCGAACTGTCTCACGACGTTCTAAACCCAGCTCGCGTACCACTTTAAATGGCGAACAGCCATACCCTTGGGACCGACTTCAGCCCCAGGATGTGATGAGCCGACATCGAGGTGCCAAACACTGCCGTCGATATGGACTCTTGGGCAGTATCAGCCTGTTATCCCCGGAGTACCTTTTATCCGTTGAGCGATGGCCCTTCCATACAGAACCACCGGATCACTAAGACCTACTTTCGTACCTGTTTGACGTGTCTGTCTCACAGTCAAGCACCCTTATGCCTTTGCACTCAATGCGCGATTTCCGACCGCGCTGAGGGTACCTTCGTGCTCCTCCGTTACTCTTTGGGAGGAGACCGCCCCAGTCAAACTACCCACCACACACTGTCCCTGACCCGGATAACGGGCCTAGGTTAGAACTCCAAACATGCCAGGGTGGTATTTCAAGGATGGCTCCACCGGAACTGGCGTCCCGGCTTCAAAGCCTCCCACCTATCCTACACAAGCAGGTTCAAAGTCCAGTGTGAAGCTATAGTAAAGGTTCACGGGGTCTTTCCGTCTAGCCGCGGGTACACTGCATCTTCACAGCGAGTTCAATTTCACTGAGTCTCTGGTGGAGACAGCGTGGCCATCGTTACGCCATTCGTGCAGGTCGGAACTTACCCGACAAGGAATTTCGCTACCTTAGGACCGTTATAGTTACGGCCGCCGTTTACCGGGGCTTCGATCAGGAGCTTCGCCGAAGCTGACCCCATCAATTAACCTTCCGGCACCGGGCAGGCGTCACACCCTATACGTCCACTTTCGTGTTTGCAGAGTGCTGTGTTTTTAATAAACAGTCGCAGCCACCTGGTCACTGCAACCCCCTTCCGCTCCCGGAGCAAGTCCGCTCACGTACCAGGGGCGCACCTTCTCCCGAAGTTACGGTGCTATTTTGCCTAGTTCCTTCACCAGAGTTCTCTCAAGCGCCTTGGGATTCTCACCCTGCCCACCTGTGTCGGTTTGGGGTACGGTCCCTTGTTACCTGATGCTTAGAGGATTTTCCTGGAAGCATGGCATCAACCACTTCGCGCCACAAAGAGCGCTCGTCGTCACGTCTCAGGATTGCGCCCCCGGATTTGCCTAAGGGCACTCCCTACACGCTTAAACCGGGACGTCCGACACCCGGATGGCCTAGCCTTCTTCGTCTCCCCATCGCAGTAACAAGAGGTACAGGAATATTAACCTGTTTCCCATCGACTACGCCTTTCGGCCTCGCCTTAGGGACCGACTAACCCTGCGCCGATTAACGTTGCGCAGGAAACCTTGGGCTTTCGGCGAGGGGGCCTCTCACCCCCTTTATCGTTACTCATGTCAGCATTCGCACTTCCGATACCTCCAGCATGCCTCTCGACACACCTTCGCAGGCTTACGGAACGCTCCCCTACCATGCGTGCAAGCACGCATCCGCAGCTTCGGTACATGACTTAGCCCCGTTAAATCTTCCGCGCAGGCCGACTCGACCAGTGAGCTATTACGCTTTCTTTAAAGGATGGCTGCTTCTAAGCCAACCTCCTGGCTGTCTGTGCCTTCCCACATCGTTTCCCACTGAGTCATGTTTGGGGACCTTAGCTGGCGGTCTGGGTTGTTTCCCTCTTCACGACGGACGTTAGCACCCGCCGTGTGTCTCCCGTGATTGCACTTCCAGGTATTCGGAGTTTGCATCGGTTTGGTAACCCGGGGTGGGCCCCTAGCCGAAACAGTGCTCTACCCCCTGGAGTGAGACACGAGGCGCTACCTAAATAGCTTTCGGGGAGAACCAGCTATCTCCGAGCTTGATTAGCCTTTCACTCCTATCCACAGCTCATCCGAATCTTTTTCAACAGATCCCGGTTCGGGCCTCCAGCGGGTGTTACCCCACCTTCACCCTGGCCATGGATAGATCGCCCGGTTTCGGGTCTACTCCCAGCGACTAAACGCCCTATTCAGACTCGGTTTCCCTACGGCTCCCCTATACGGTTAACCTTGCCACTGAGAAGTAACTCGCTGACCCATTATACAAAAGGTACGCAGTCACCCCCGAAGGGGCTCCCACTGCTTGTACGCAT
>CAVQCX010000036.1:0-10722 GCA_963711095.1 uncultured Gammaproteobacteria bacterium
CCTATTATTCACGTGTCCCCTATTATTCACGGGGTTTCGTGGAGACGCCGCGGCCCGGCGGGAGGGGTCCCCGCTTGCGGGGAGGGTACCCGCTGGGCGAGGGGTCGCCGCTGCGCCGAAGGCCCAGCGGCGTCTTGGAGTTCTGTCAATAACTGTAGTGAGATCCGCGGGCGACCCATTTCACCCTAGCGAGTTAGATCGGTCCGGCAGAGCCGAGCAGTTCCGCTTGCCAGCCGACTCCCGCCCCCACTTGCTTGCGTAGACGGACTGCGCCAAAGCCTGCGTCGACCCGTGAAAGATTCTTGCAGATATCACCCAGACGCTTTTCTTGATACCGATCCATCACTGGGCGACGACTTGCCCGCGAAGTAATAAAGGCTTTAGAAGTCTTCGCATTGATTCTGGCCCTGTCCCCGTCCGTAGGCAGACGCTGACGACCCAAGGTAACCGGCGTAACGCATGACACAGGATCGGGTGCAAAAAAGTGAGACCAGATACCATCGCAGTCTCCCGTGTGGGATCCGTGATGTGCGACCTTATACGCTGTCGCCTGCCTTCGTTGTCTCGACCAAGCAGTTGCAACCAAGGCCGACCATCCGAAATGCTGATGGTCTTCCAGATCTGCCCCAAGCAACAACGCGTCGGTACCCAGATCTATGTGGATCGTGACCGCTTCGATATTGGGATGTAGTTCGGGAGCGTCCGTAATTGGATCATCTTCCCTTGGGATATATCGAGCCATGTTAGCAACGGACTGCGCGTACGCTGCCGGCAACGGCGACAGCGCGGTTGCTAGAACAGAGTGACCGTTTAACCTTCTTTCAAAGACAATCGTCCTGTGCAGCGCGGGTATTACGAAGTTTCGGCGGCTCATGACAGAGTACAACTCACGCGCACCTCGCGCGAGGCCAGCGGAGGAATGGCCGTTGTATGCAGAAAGAAAGGCCGCTGCCTCCTTTGTGTTCAGGACCCCAGAAAGAAAAAACTCTGCCTGGTGACACGTGTCTGCAATCGAAGATATTCCTCGGACATGGTCGTCATGCCAGTGTGAGGCGATAACCGTTCGGACGCTATCTGGTGGAACGCCAATCGCATCTAGATAAGACAAAGACGCTGGGCACCCGCTGTTTGGATCGATGCAAGAGTCTATCAACAGCCAAGCATCTTCCCCGAGATGGACAGCCAGGCTTCTCCGTAGCCAGGCCCAAAGAGGGTGACTTCAACGACGTCGGCGGCGGGACGAGATCCGTATTGGATCATGCTGCGACGGCGCTTCCTTCATCTTCCTAAGAATCATCGCCGCGTCAGCCTCTAGCTGTTGCATCTGCCCTGCAGACCACGAGGGGCGACGACGAAATCGCAGTTCCTGTGCATTCTGGATGCTACCGCGGGACGTACGTTTGAAGAGGATTAGATAGAAAACCGCGCCCGGACGAACGAGATCGGCGTCTTGTTCCGAAACCCACTCAAGGTCAATCTCCCCTGTGTGGCGAGCAATCTGGCCCATTTTCGCGTCCAGGGTCACTGTCATAAGCCTGTTTTCCTGGTCGAGGCCAACAACAGTTCCTTCCCAGATCTGAATCGGAACCGAGTTTTCCGCGATCTCTGCTGGCTTGGGGCGACAGGTGGTTCGAATCTGGGTGAACTATCGCTATAGTCGAAAGTCCGAGAAACGTCTGGGCCTTCGGTCATCCGTGGTCTGGTCGTCAGGAGATTCTCTCGACCGGCGATGTGAGCGCCTCATCGAACGGCGGGGCAATCCCAGACTCAGGCATGAGCCTCCGGCCCAAAGACATTGCGGTTGACGCACCCATGTCACCCTTCCGCCTCAAGAGCCTTTGTCAATACGCCGTCAAATACGCGTATCGCGTCTTGCCAAGACACCTCCCACTCTCGATCGACTAGTTGAGCAGCCTTCTCCGCGGGCCGCATGGGTGGTTCAGCAGAGGCCACGAAAGTCCCTATGGTCGTTATACGAGAAGAAGACATCCGAGCTTAAAGAGTCCCGATTGTTTGACAGCGATTTGCTTCGCATCCTTGGTGTCGGCAGGATGCTCGCGAGTCCCCTGTTGGACTCTATTTGAAGTTCACCGAGGCCCGCCATTTCATCGGGATATAATTCGTTCCAAATTTCCTTCGGGTGCCAACACATCCCCCACCCGATGGTACAGGTCGGCCGAGCGCATCTTAAAATGTCCCAGAAAATTCATGCCCAGCGCAGTAATCGGAGTATGTGGCACAAGCTGAAAGATACCCACCACAAGGTCTTTGAATGCAGGAGACAGCGCACCCTTACTCTCTAGCGTGAATTTCTCTTGCAATACCTGAATGGCAAACCATTCGCTCTCGAAGGCAGTCACTTGGCTGGACACAATAAGCTGCTGCTTGCCGACGCCTTCGCGGGCTCCTTGAGCGTCATCCCTGCCTATCAGTCCGTTAAACTCCAGCCAATCTGGAGTGAAAATGGCAGGATTGAATCGGCCTAACGCCACAACCGATGACGTGAATACTTCCGCGACGTAGCTCACGGTATCGCGCCCCCATGAGCGAAGGTTTTGCCTAACGTTCCAGTGTAAGCGCCTATCGTGTAGCAGGCAAATAGAGAAGGAGAAAAGCCGGGAGCGGACGTTACCACGACTCGCACGACACACACCACTACGAGCCCGCAAAACCGCTCCGTGGTCAACCTGTCTACATTGCGTCCACAATTGCCGTTCCGCTGGGATGAAAGCTCCTAACTCATTGAAAATATGGAGCTGGCGACAGGAATCGAACCCGCGACCCGCTAATTACAAATCGCTCACTTGCAACAAACCACAACGAATAACGACCGATTTTTCATATACTTAGCCCATCCCGCCTATTGCGCTCTGCTGTGGATAACTGCCGTTTTTTGCGCATGAGTGCGCCAAAAGTGCGCCACGGAAACCTACCGGAAGGCCGAGCCTCGGCCTGCGCTACGCATTCTCCAGGGGCGACGAGCCGTCCGCAGATGGTGCGGGGCCCAGGGTCCGGGGGATATCTCCGGGGGCGAAGTCCTGCAGGTCCTGCCCCGGCCGGCGCCGACCATCACCAGCACATGATCCGCGCCAGCTCCGAGGGCGCCCGGGTCGATCGGCGAGCCCTTGCCCGAGCTCCAGGGCTCGCCCAGGGAAGCCTTCCGCCGTCCAGGTCCAGATGGTCGGCCAGGCGCAAGAGTCCAGCCGCAGGGCCCTGTAGGCCGAGCGGGTCACCCGGGATCAGGTAGGCTCGGTGCCGACCATCGACGGCGGGCAGGGTCTAGATCAGGGCCGGGTGCAGGGTCCAGGGTCAGGGCCCGGGGAATCGGCGCCGACCTCCACGAGTGCATCGCCTGGGTCGCGGTCCAGGGCGGGACCATGCGCAGGGTCCGGGGCGGGTCGGTAGGGTTTTCCCTGTCGGGGTGATTCGCTCCCTGTCAGTCCCGTAGGGAAGAAGATCACCGTTTACTGAACTGAAGTTTTTTGTTTTCCCTCAAGCAACGAGCCGCATAATAATTGAGATCAAGGGATTTCGATCGGGTTTCCGCGAATTCTGGCAATCGATACCAAAACCTTCATCGGCCAAGTGTCTCGCAAGAGACCTTCTCGCGTCTGCGAAGGCAAACTCGGTGCTCTTTAGGGAAGCGTAGCGCCGCGCCGGGGCTTGGGGCAAGTGCTCAGCGTAGATCCAGGTGATGGTAGTGGCTGCCATGCAGAAATGCAGATGGTTGGTAACCGACTCGGGTTTGCGCGTCTGAGTCTCGGCGCTACCGATCTCTTGTTTGATCTCCCGGAACCCGGCTTCGATTTTCCACCGGGCCGAATAGTATTCGATGATCTGCTCGACGCTGAGATCGAGGTCCGTGGTCATCAGCGCGACCCATTGGCTCTTGCGGTAGACCCAGACAACACGCACGCAGCAGCGCAACGTCTTGAGCATCACGATGCGCTCGGCGGCCACGACCTCGCGCAGGTCACCGTAGACATGCAAAGTATACGACCTGGCATGCTTGCGCATCGCCTCGGCCAACTGTGTCGCGTTACCGAGACGATTACCATATTTCCTGGGTCTTCCGCCGCTACCCTTCTTCGCTGGTTCGGGGAGCGCGTAGAGAGCGGAGTTGACCCGCAAGCGCGAGAGCAGCTGGGCGCGCGCACCGAGCAGTTCTCGCAGTGGCTTGAACAGGCCGTTGTTACCGAACCAGCTGTCGGTGGCGATCAGCATCGGCGCGTCTTTGAAGACACTGCCAAGCTGGGCGATCAGCTGCACGGCCTGCTCGAACTTGCTGCGAAAGACCAATGGCTCGCGACGCAGCCTCAGCTCGGCGTCCTCCAGGCTCTTGCGGCGCAGATAAAAAGCGAAGGCCAGCGGCAAGCAGGCCCAGCGCCCGTGGATTTTCTTGAGCAGCCCCACGGTGAGGATGGTCTGCGCCCACGGATAGCGCGTCTGGTTGGTCTTGGCCGCATGATCGAAGGTGCGCTGGCAGGCGAAGATGTGTTTGCCGGTCTTCGGGTTGATGGAATCATCAAGCGCCAGCAGCAGACGCCCATCGCTCAACGGGCTGGGGATACGCCGCCAGAGCAGATTCCACAGCCGCTCCCAGGGCAGCTTCACTGAAGCCATGAAGGTGTAGTAGCGCCACTGGGCGATACTCACACCGAACAGTGTCTCGATGGCCCGCAACAAGTTGGAGGTGCGCGAGGCGGTGATCGGCACGATGATCGCTTGCAATGTCAGGATGAGCCAGCGAAAGCGCTCCTCGCCCTTGTCGTTCCGCGGAAACAGGGCTTGGAAATCGTTGGCCAGAGTGCGTAAGATAGGCATCGAGTAGGGGCTCTTTTTGTTGGTAAATCATTGGCTTATGCAACCTTGATTATACCTCGAATCGAGCCCCTATTCACGTTTAAGCGACTGTTTTTTCTGGCAATTATGCGGCTGTCAGCTTGTTCTGCGGGCAGCTGGTTATCTATAAGCATCCACTAATATGGCGACCATCCTGTAGCCGCTAATATACTAACTTTCTGAAGATGACGAAATTCCGACGCGCTACGTCACCACGACTAATTCAGGAGCATTTCCGACGGTCGACAATCGCGGCGCTGAGAAAGTACAAAACTTCAGTACTGAATTGTCCATACTGAATCGGGGAGGGCCCGGGCAGGCCTCGGGGGTCGGGCGCACCAGGCCCGACCACGGTCTACATGTCAACGCCAACCTGGGGCCGTTCCGTGGGCCCCTAGCAGCAGCGCTAGGATCGCAGCGGCCCCTCGCCGCCCGGTCCCTGGCTACGTAGGAGCCGCCGAGGGAGTGCGGAGCGCCACCCCCGTGCAGTTGGCGTAACGGCCCTCGATCTGTCCAAACCCCATAGCGATGGCCTGCGAGCGGCGTTAGCTTAGACAAACCCCGCTTAGCCGTCCATCAACTCAGGTAACTGCTAAGCTTAGGATCGCTCGTGATCTTGTCGATCAATTGCTTAACGCATTGCCCGGAAACCCCCTTGGCTGTACCCTCTGTGACAAGCGCGCTGGCCCGGATCAACTCTTCAAGGCGCCCAATTACTTGGTCTCTCCGCGACGGAATCGATGCAAGTATCTTCTCGATCCGTTCTGCGTCTAATTGCCGCCCTTCCTCAGCGAAAGCCTCCTTGATCTTCCGCTTAATCTCTTTCTCTTTCTTGCTGGGAACCCAAACAATTTCTTCCGCTATGGCTGAATCCACCTTAGCCCGCAATTCTTCGTCTTTCCAATCCGGTGTACCCACACGGGAAAACAGATTTCCCGCTAGCCAACCGAGTTTCGCCTGAAACACTTCCGTTAGGCTGACTATCCGAGCAGCCGCCAGAACATCATACTGCTCGTGCGCCCTCAGAGCGATAGCTAACCTGAGAAATACACAGCTATCATCCGATATCCCTACCGACGGGTCTGCATTTAGGAAAAAGTAATCTGACTCATTGTTATTGAATAGGCGCTCGAGAAATTGAGCGACCAATGATTGTGCCCTGTCCGTGCAAACAGGTATGCTCATATACGGCGAAGCGATGTTAAATTCCTCAATCTTGCGGGCGATCACCAGCGCCAAGGGCCGCACGGGTGCGATGGCAATATATCTCGCTTTACACGACTCGCCCTTCCGCCCCCGAACGAGATCGCACGTCTGCGTCAGAACGACAAAAAACGTATTATCCGTTTTGTCGGCATAGTACGGAAATATGTTCTTAAGCAAGCCGGCGAGATCAGGCGAAAGCGCCAGAACGTCGCCCTGCCGAAGGTGAGTGTCAGCGTCGCCTATGGGCTCATAGGTGAAGTGCATGGCGCCAAACAGAAGATTGGATCGTCGGCCATTATCCCCAATTTTTTTCTGAAATCATCCTATTGAGATCACGGATTGCCTTTTTCCGCGATTGCGTTCGTGGACTGATAACGACTTTAACTACAAGACCATCCGCCGCGGACGCCGAGCCAGCATATACAGCCTTCGCGACCTCACCTGCCGACGATAACTCCTCGTTCCCTGCAACAGTAACCCCTTGCCTGTAGCGGCGCTCACCTTCATCAGCGAGGAAAGCGTCGCTATCCTGTTCGCGCCCCATGTCGGCAGTGTCTTTCATAGAATGCCCCTCCGCTATCGGTACGACTCAAGCGCACGGATTGCCCTTTCCTTATTACGCACTATCGATCCAGCCATCTTCGCAGCCGCTTCCTCCGCGTTGCCAACGCGGTAATGAAAATTGAACTTCACGCGAACCTGCCCATCACTTGCACGAATTCGACGGGAAAAATTCAATCTGCCTTCATTAAATTGCACCACGGTGTTGATGGCCGTCTCTGTGATTGAAGTCATCCCGTCGAACCTGTCCATAACAGAATCCTGAACTTCAAAAACGGACAACAAAGCATCGGAAGGCTCATCCACTATCCATTCAAAGTTTTCCCCAAACGCCTTCACAGGAGTATGCGGCAGGATGGTCAACAGCCGGATCGGATATGTTCGATCTCTTGTAATGACTCATTTTGGTCGTCGCTAGCGGACACAATAAGCCTCTCCATGCTGGGCACGAATGTAACGCCCTTCATGGTATATTTTGGGGGGGCGCACGGATTGGCGAGAACTCAATCGAAACCTGAATTTCGGTCCCCTCCGCTACTTGAAACACGTTCTTGGTGATCCAATCAGGCTCAATAATCGCTGGATTCCATCCGCCAAGAACCACAATAGACGGTCGTTCAAATAGAGTAGCCATCAGTCAAATGGACTCGGCAGGTGATTTGAGGGCTCTAGACCGGACACGACGCCACGGTTCCCGCAGTATGGGGCAGAACTTCGCTCCGCTCAAGCATGGCCCGCTCATTCTCTCGCGACCGTCTAGCTTGTCGTTGAGGCCTTCCCATAGCATCCTTCGGCTTGCTCACATTGCATGATCTCCAGCCGATCTTGCGGGATAGCCTGGCCTGGGCGGCCGAGATGCCCAGGGCCCGCCTCCAGGAGAACGACAGCCCCGGGATTCCGCTCCTTCGCCTCGACATGCTCAACTCCTTGGTCGATCTGTGGCCAGGGCCCACGGGCCCGCTCCGGTCCAGTATGGCAGCCCAGCGGCTGTCCGGGAGCAGGCGCCGACCATGCGCCCAGTCGCAGCAGGGCTCGGCAGCCGGGACAGGGCTCACAACCCGGTCGACAGGTCCGCGGATGGCGCCTGGCGGCAGGCGCCGACCTCGGGCGCATGGGTGGACATTTCGGCCGACATTCGGACGGACGTCCGGTCTTCTCGTTTCGGAGCTCGTCCTGTTTCGGACGGTCGTATGGGAGAGGGTCTGGCGATGGGCAATCGGGCGCGGGACCGCTCCGGCCTGCCGAGCGGCGCCGGACATGGTGCCGAGGGTCGAACAACTACATGTAGGCCGTCAATCCCCCTTAGCGTAAAACCTGATCGTCGATCGCCGAGCGGATGGCGACCAGTGCCCACACCTCGGTTTCAGCGAACGCCGCGACGGCCTCGGCTATCAGCGCACCACGCGAGCACCCCCTCACCTGCGCGATCGTATCGAGACGATCGAGCGTCGTTTGGTCCAGGCAGATCGCCTCGCCACCGGCGACCAGCTCGCCCGCAGTCCCTTGTGTCTGCTTGGTTGCCGCGCCGGGCGCAAGTCTGGCGCGTTCTCTATGTCCGCTCTTCATCGGCGTGTGCTCCTGTATGGCTGGGGGGTGGTGGTCATCGGTCGATGGTCCGGGCCAGGGCGTGTCGCATCACTCATATTCGTACGCGCGCTCCCTGGGCGCCGGAATATTCAGCGGGCCGATGTGGTCGCGGAACCGCGCCCGGTCGAGCTGCTCGGTGAGATACACCTTGCCGGTGGGCCCATTGCGCTGCTTGACGATATCGAGCACGGTCACGCCCTCGGCGGCGCCCCGGTAGATCAGGGTCACCAGGTCGGCGTCCTGCTCCAGCTGACCGCTCTCGCGCAAGTCCGACAAGCGAGGGGTCCTGTCGGGTCGGGTGTCCGCCTCGCGGTTGAGCTGCGACAGAGCGATGATCGGAACCTGCAGCTCCTTGGCCAGAGCCTTGAGGCTCCTGGATATCGCCGAAACCTCCTGCAGGCGAGACTCAGCGCGTTCTCGGATCAGCTGCAGGTAGTCCACTACCACGAGCCCTAATCTCGTCCCACGCGCAATCCTGAGAGCCCTGGACCGTATTTGCTGCATGTACAGTGCGCCGGTGTCGTCGATGTGCAGCGGAGCCTTCTGGATCTGCCACAGGGCGTCCGGGAATCTCGGGCCGGCGACGTTGCCTTTCAGGATCTCGTCCAGCGGGATATCGGAGAGCGATGACAGCAGCCGGTCGAGCAGCTCGGACTTGTCCATCTCAAGCGAAAGAATCAGGACCGGGATGTCTAGCCGCACCGCGACATGCTCGGCGATGTTCATGGCGACCGCACTCTTGCCCGTCCCGGGCCGGCCTCCGGCGACGATCAGTTGACCCGGCCGCAGTCCGTTGGTCAGCTTGTCGAGATCCTGGAATCCGGTGGAGAGCCCGGCGCTCTCGCCATGGGCCCTCGCGTCGATCTCGTCCAGGTGCCCGGGTAGCAGGTCGCCGACGGTCACAGGTCCATCGCCATCCTGGTGGCGGGTGATGCGCAGGAGAGCGGCCTCGGCGCCGAGCATGACCTCCTCGATCGGCATTTTGGCCATAGCTTGCTCATGGATCTCCAGGCCGATCCTGGCCGCTCCACGAGCTCATCGCGTGGGTGCGCACCAGAGCGGCATGGGCGCGGATCTGCGCTGCGCTGGGCGTATCCCTGGCAAGCACGTCCAGGTGAGCGGCCCGCGCCACCTCAGGCTCGCCGAGCCGCTCCAGCTCTTCGGCTACGGTCAGCACGTCGAAGGGCTCCTTGCGCTCGGCCAGCGCCTCCACGGCGCGGAAGATCAGCTGATGCTCGCAACGGTAGAAGTCTTCGGCCTTGAGTGTGTCACTGATCTCGGGCCAGGCCGTGCCGTCCAGCATGAGCCCGCCGAGCACGCCTTGCTCGGCCGCGATCGCGTAGGGCGGGACTCGCAGGGTGTCCAGGCATGGCCGCCTCTCCGCTCTGCGTCCTGACCGCGCTCGATCGCCGCGTCGAAGTTCTTGCGCCGGAGCAGCCATCCAAGGTCGGCTCGCCAGCTGCGGTCGTTCTGGCCGAGCCAGTGCGGGTTTAGCTTCACCCACCCGAAAAAACCTATACCGAACTCCAGGCTCTGGTGCCGCCGGTCTTCTTTCCACCTCCGCGCCGCCAAGTCACGCTCGCATGCAACCCTTCCTCGAGCGGGATGTGGAGACCCTCGGGAGCTGCGGCAGGACGTCGTGGAATAGGTCGATAATCGCCGAGTGCGGACACGTCGGAACCGCAGGTTTCGACTTAACCCTGTTCATACCTTGTTCAAAACCTTGTTCATGTGTCCCTGGGGACAGGGTTTTGTGTACTAAGCGGGACAGGGTTTTGGGACTGGCGGGACACCGATGTCCCTGCGGACAGTGTCTCGTGGGACAGGGTTTTCAGGGTGTAGATGTTGGTCCGGCCGTAGCCGCCCGCCGAATAATCGACCTCGATGGCGCCGAACGTCTGCAAGCCCCTCACTGCTCTCGTCACGGAGCGGTGGAAAAGTCCCGTGTCGCCTGCGAGCCTGGCAACGGACGAATTCAAGCGGCCGCGGCTCGCCGTTGAGGCGCACTGCCAGGGACACGGCTACACGAAGCATGGCCTCAGTCACGTCGCGGCGAGAAGCGAGCGCAGAGAGCCACTGGAGCCGCTCGACGGGGGTCATGGCGCCGACCTCCGGTCGCGCAGGTCGCCGGGCAGCGGCGTCCGATACGGACCACGCGGCCAGCGCACCGCGGCATAGGCGCGGATCAGCTCGGAGATCACCAGCAGCCCGCGGGAGCGCCTCCACTGGTAGCCGCCGGTCGGCGGCCGGGTGCGTGGGGCGGTCATCATCGCCGCCCTCGGCGCAGTCGCCGGCGATAGGCCAGGGTCAGGCGGCCAGGGCGCAGATGGCTTTCGGCGGGCTCGGCCTGGGCGGCCGTGCTATGCTCGCGATGCGTGTATTTCCCTCTGCGCCCCGCGGCCCGCCAGCCCGGGGCTTTTTCATTTCGCACCCGCCCGCAGCCAGTCGAAGAACCGCTCCTCATCGATCAGGATGCGCCTACCATTGCGGACGATTGCACGGGACTTTTCGAGTCCATTGCTGTCC
>CAVQCX010000037.1:0-14580 GCA_963711095.1 uncultured Gammaproteobacteria bacterium
GTCGGTCCCAAGGGTATGGCTGTTCGCCATTTAAAGTGGTACGCGAGCTGGGTTTAGAACGTCGTGAGACAGTTCGGTCCCTATCTGCCGTGGGCGTTCGAGACTTGAGGGAAGCTGCTCCTAGTACGAGAGGACCGGAGTGGACGTACCTCTGGTGTTCCGGTTGTCACGCCAGTGGCATTGCCGGGCAGCTATGTACGGACGGGATAACCGCTGAAAGCATCTAAGCGGGAAGCCCCTCCCAAGATTAGGTCTCGCTGGATCCTCGAGATCCCTGAAGGGCCGTTGAAGACTACAAGGTTGATAGGCCGGGTGTGGAAGTGCGGCAACGCATGAAGCTAACCGGTACTAATTGCCCGTGAGGCTTGACCATATAACACCCAAGAATTTTGGGTGCGGTCGACGAGAGAATACCGACCCTCACCTGCTGCGATGAGCCAATTTTGAGAAAACAGGGGTCAGAGCCCATTTCCTTCAGTTTGAAGGTAAGGGCGGGAAATGGGCTCTGACCCTTTTTCACAAGCCAGTTTGCCTGGCGGCCATAGAGCACTGGAACCACCTGATCCCATCCCGAACTCAGAAGTGAAACGGTGCATCGCCGATGATAGTGTGGGGCCTCCCCATGTGAAAGTAGGTCACTGCCAGGCTCTTAAATACCGAGCCCCGGCGCGTAGCGCTGGGGTTTCTTTTTGTTCGGGGCCTATTCCGACGCCCGCCCGGCGCGGGGCCTCGGGCGGGTCCGGGCGCGCATGGATCCCCGGTCTGCGCCTGCCGC
Organism: uncultured Gammaproteobacteria bacterium; assembly: GCA_963711095.1. Taxonomy (GTDB): domain Bacteria; phylum Pseudomonadota; class Gammaproteobacteria; order Chromatiales; family Chromatiaceae; genus CAVQCX01. The sequence continues at coordinate 776 of CAVQCX010000037.1, forward strand.
GGAACGATGGCAGGCGCCCGCGGGTCGAATCGACCTAGGTGCCCGATGATCCAGAGACTACTCGAATTCTTCGAGACACGCCGAGCCGGCGGCGATCCGACGTCCCACGAGCGCTCGCTGCGGCTCTCCGCGGCAGTGCTCATGGTGGAGGTCATGCGCGCGGATTTCGACTCGGCCCCTGAGGAGAGGGCGCGGGCGCAGGCCCTCATCGAGAGCTGTTATGGGCTCGATGCCAGCGAAACCGCGGAGCTTATCGAGTTGGCCGAGGCAGAGGCCGACCGGGCGACCTCGCTGCACGAATTCACCCGCCGTCTGACCGACCATCTCGATCCCGAGCAGCGAGAGCACCTGATCGAGCTGCTGTGGGATCTGGCCTACGCGGATGGCCGGATCGACAAGTACGAGGAGTACCTGTTGCGCCGGATCGCCGACCTTCTGTACGTCCCCCACAGCGCATTCATCCGGGCCAAGCACCGAGCGGCCTCCCGGCGCCCGGATGCGTGATGAGCTGCCGCCATGCTGTTTCCGGCCCTTAGTCTGACACTGTTCGCGCTCGGCGTGATCGCCTTGTTCGCCGGCGGGCGACGCCTGCTGGCGGGCCGGCTGGTCGGCGCAGCGGTGCGAAGTGTCGCCGGGCTGGCGGCGATCTCGGCGGGCATCCTCGCGCTCGGCGTGTCGATCAACCTGTGGAGCTACTATCGCTTGACCGCCGAGGCACCGGTGGCCGATGTCAGCATCCGGCAGATCGCCGAGCGAAAGTTCGCGCTGGAGCTGTCGCCGGTCGACGGCGATCCCCGGACCTATCAGATTGCCGGCGATCAATGGCAGATCGATGCGCGATTCATCAAGTGGACGCCACTGTTCTCGTTGCTGGGTCAGTCGCCGCTGTTTCGTCTCGAGCGGCTAAACGGGCGCTACGGCAGTATCCAAGACGAGCTCAGCCAGCCCAGAACTGTCCACGCGCTGTCCTCTGATCCGGGTTTGGACCTCTGGGATCTCGCCCGCTCCGGGCGGTTCCCGGGGGTCGATGCCTACTACGGCACGGCCGCCTTTGTGCCGCTCGTCGACGGTGCGCTGTACCATGTGAGCCTAGGCGGGACCGGGCTGGTGGTGCGTGCGGGGAACGAACGGGCCAGCGGCGCCCTCGCTCGCTGGGACTGAGGCGGGGCATGGTGCCGCAATATCGTCTCGCCTATCGCATCCGACCGGCCTCCCCTCAGGCGCATCTGTTCGACGTGGGCCTGTGGGTGCAACACCCCGCGCCCGAAGGGCAGGTCGTCTCACTGCCCGCCTGGATACCCGGCAGCTACATGATCCGCGATTTTGCCCGGAATCTGTCGAGCCTGAGCGCGCGTTGCGCCGGGCGGGCGCTGGGCGTCACCCAGCAGGACAAGCAGACCTGGTGCTGCGAGCCGTGCGAGGGCCCCCTGGAGCTGAGCTACCAGGTCTATGCCTGGGATCTCTCGGTACGCGCGGCCCACCTGGACACGACCCACGCCTACTTCAACGGCACCAGCGTCTTCCTCCAGGTCGCCGGGCAGGAGCAGATCCCTTGCTGTGTCGACATACAGCCGCCCAAGGGGGCCGAGTATGGCGGCTGGCGCGTGGCGACGACCCTGCCCCGGCTGGAGGCTCCGGCCTTTGGTTTCGGTACCTACCGGGCGGATGGCTACCAAGCCCTGGTCGACCATCCCGTGGAGATGGCGGATCTCCGCTTGATCGAATTCGAAGCGGCGGGGGTGCCCCACCGGATGGCGATCAGCGGTCGGCATCGCTGCGACCCGGACCGGCTGGCGCGGGATCTGGCCCGCATCTGTGTCTGCCAGGCGGCCTTGTTCGGCGGCCCATTCCCCGCGGACCAGTACCTGTTTCTGGTGCTGGCCGTGGGCGACGGCTACGGTGGCCTGGAGCACCGGGATTCGAGCAGCCTGATCTGCAGGCGCGACGACCTGCCCCGGGTGGGCGAAGACGAGCCCGGCACCGGCTACCGGCGCTTTCTCGGGCTGTGCAGCCACGAGTACTTCCATCTGTGGAACATCAAGCGCATCGTCCCGGCCAGCTTCCAGCCCTATGACCTGTCCCGGGAGGTGCACACCCGCCTGCTGTGGGCGTTCGAAGGCATCACCTCCTACTACGACGATCTCACGCTGGTACGCTGCGGTTGCATCAAGCCCGGCGGCTACCTGGAGGTCCTGGCCGAGACCGTCACACGGGTGATGCGCGGCAGCGGTCGGCTCAAGCAATCCCTGGGCGAGTCCAGCTTCGATGCCTGGACCAAGTTCTACAAACAGGACGAGAACGCGCCCAACGCGATCGTCAGCTACTACGCCAAGGGCGCCCTGGTGGCTCTGGCCCTGGATCTGACGATCCGGCTCGGCACCGGCGGGGCGTGCTCGCTGGATGAGGTCATGCGCGCGCTCTGGGAGCGCCACGGCCGCACCGGTATCGGCGTGCCCGAGGACGGCGTGGAGCGGTTGGCCCAGGAGGTTTCAGGCCTGGAGCTCTCGGAATTCTTCGGCCGCTACGTACACGGCACCGAAGACCCGCCCCTGGAGGCCTTGCTCGGGGAGCTCGGTGTGGGTCTGCGTCTGCGTCCGTCCCACGGGGCCCAGGATTTCGGCGGCCTGCGCAAGCCGGGCGCGCAGGACGCCCCGGCGGCTCCCGTGCTCGGCGCCCTGTACAAGGCCCAGGGAAGCTACGCCGAGCTCAGTCTGGTCCCCGACGGCAGCCCGGCCCAGACCGCCGGTCTCGCCCCGGGTGACTGGGTGGCCGCCGTGGACGGGCTGCGCGCCGGCCCGGATAACCTGGACGCCCTGGTGGCCCGGCTGCCCGCGGGCGAGCCCGTTGCCGTGCATCTGTTCCGGCGTGACGAGCTGATGAGCTTCAGCCTGCGCCCGGCGCCGCCCCCTGCCAACACCTGCGAGCTCTGGCTGTTGGAGGACCCGGGTACCGAGCGCCTGGCCCGGCGCAGGGCCTGGCTCCACAGCGAGACTTGAGCCGGCATGGGGAGCGAGCGCCGAGACCCGCAGACGGACACCCGCAAGCAGCTCATCCGCCTGCTTGCCGATGGCGGCTGCCACTCCGGCGAGGCGCTTGCCCGGGCGCTGGGCCTCAGCCGTGCCGCGGTCTGGAAAAACCTCCGGGGCGCCGCCGCGGACCTCGGCCTGCGCCTGCAAGCCATACCGGGGCGGGGCTACCGCCTCGAGCGTCCGTTGGAGCCGCTCGACAGCCTGAGTATCCTCCAAGAGATGGCGCCCGAGGCCCGGGCGCGGGTCCCCGCTTTGCACTTGCTGGAGCAGGCGGACTCCACCAATGCCGCGTTGCTGCGCATCGCCGCGGCCGGTGGTGCGTCGGGCACCCTGTGTCTGGCCGAGCGGCAGAGCGCCGGGCGGGGACGCCGCGGTCGGCCCTGGGTCTCGCCGTACGGCACCAATATCTATCTCTCGCTGCTCTGGCGTTTCCCCATGGCCCCCGCCGAGCTCAGCGGTCTGAGCCTGGCCTGCGGGCTGGCGGTGCTCCGGGCCTTGCGCGACCTGGGTGTGCTCGAGCTGGGTCTCAAATGGCCGAACGACATCCTGCACCAGGGCCGCAAGCTCGCCGGTCTGCTGATCGAGCTGAGCGGCGAGGCGGGCGGGCCCACCCAGGCGGTGATCGGCGTCGGCGTGAACACCTTCCTGCCGCCCGAGAGCGGCCGGGCGATCGATCAGCCGTGGACCGATCTGGCCCAGGTCGCCGGTGCCGGGGCGATCTCGCGCAACCGCCTGGCGGGACGTCTGGCCGCACGCCTTGTGGAGACGCTCGGCCGCTATGGCTCGGAAGGTCTGCGCCCCTGGCTCGAGGAGTGGCAGCGTCACGACCTCTTCTACGGGCGTGCCGTGGCACTGCACCAGGGCGCTGGCCAGCTGGTGCGCGGGATGCACGCAGGTATCGATGCCTCCGGCGCCCTGCTGCTGGCCGTCGAAGGCCGCGTGCAGGCCTTTCATGCCGGGGAGATCAGCCTGCGCCCGATCTCGGGGGCCGAGCCTTGAGCCCTGCCTCCGACGCTCTCGGGCAGCGGCCCGGCGCTGCTCGTCGACCTGGGCAACACCAACCTCAAGTGGGCGCGCTGGGACGCCGGCAGCCTCGGCCCGGTGCACGCTGCCCCGCACCGGGAAAGCCCACTTCCGGTGCTGCTCGATGCCTGCTGGGGTGCCGAGCCCGCCCCCGCCCGGGTTCTGGTCGCCAATGTCGCCGGTCCGGCGCTGGCCGACGCCCTGCAGGCCTGGGTCGCGGCGCGCTGGGGGCGGACCCCGAGCTTTCTCGAATCCCGACCGGTGCTGCTCGGGGTGCGCAATGGCTATCGCGAGCCCGGCCGGCTCGGCATCGACCGGCTGCTGGCCATGGCCGCGGTGCATCGCAGGATCGGCGCCGCTGCCTGTGTCGTGGACTGCGGCAGCGCCATCACCCTGGATGCCCTCGATGCGGCCGGAAAACACCTGGGTGGCCTGATCCTGCCCGGATTCGCTATGATGCGTTGGGCCATCGAACGGTACACTGCGATCGGACAGATCGGCGAATCGGCGGCGCTGGAGCTACTGGCACGGGACACGGCGACCGCTGTCGCGTCGGCTCCGGTGTATGCCGCGGCCGCTCTGATCGAGCGCGTCATGACCCGGTTGGGCAAGGCGGGCGAGGCGCCGGTGCTGGTGCTGACCGGCAACGGGGCCGCGCGCCTGGCCCCCGCCCTGGAACGTGACTTCGAGGCCATGGAGCACCTCGTCATCGAGGGGCTGGCACTGCTCGCCGGCGATCCGAACGGACTATGAAAAGGCTGTTCTTCTTCCTACTGCTCGTCAACCTCGGACTGGCCGGCTGGGGCTATTTCCTCGCGGGTCCCAAGGCAGTTCCGTTGCCACGCCTCACCGGCGCCAACCTCCAGCTGCTCTCCGAGCGCGATGCCCCAGTCGCCAAGCCCGGCCCGCGCGGCTACGATCTGGAGCAGCTGGCGCCCGATCGCTCCGTCCAGGCCCAGCACCCGGCGCCTGCGGGCCAGCCTGCCGTGCCGGCATCCGAGGCCCCGACCGGCGCGCCTTCCGCGCCCGCTCAGGCTAAGCCCGCCGCACCCTCGGCGCCCGCGGCGGTGCCGGCTGCAGTCGCCGCCGCCGAGCCACCGGCCGAGCCGGATGACCAGGCCAAGGTGCTGAAGTGCCACACCCTCGGCGCGTTCGACAAGCGCGAGGACGCCGAGCAGGTGGCCTCCCAGCTCGCCTCTTTGAGCGTGGCCGCCATCCTGCGCGAGGACGTCACGCAACGGCAGAACGGCTTCTGGGTGCTGATCCCGCCGCTGCCCAGCCACGACGCCGCACGCGCCATGGAGAACCGCCTGCGTGACGCCGGCATCGCCGACATCTGGCGCTTCATCAAAGGGGACCTGGAGAATGCGGTCTCCCTGGGCATGTTCACCCGGCGCGAGGCGGCGGAGCGGCGCAAGGCGCAGATCGTCGCTAGCGGCTTCCCCGCCGAAGTGCGGCCTCGCTATACGGAATCCGACGAGCTCTGGCTGGATTTCCCAGCCGACACCCGGGTCAACGCCGCAGCCCTCAAGCGCCGCTTCGCCCACGACTTTCCCGACCTGCAGCTGCTTGATCGCGAGTGCGTGCGCGTCAAGGCGCCCTGAGCGGCCGGCCTTGGTAGAATAGGCCGCTCCACCGCCCGGCAGCGGTCCGGCCAGGACGGTCTCTGACGCCCCGAGCGCCACGCCCCGGCCGGCTGGAGAGACTTCAACGATCAAGCGCTGGCGTAGCTCAGACGGTAGAGCGGCTGATTTGTAATCAGCGGGTCGCGGGTTCGATTCCTGTCGCCAGCTCCATATTCCAAGCGGCCTAGAGAGAAAGCGACCGCTTACATTCTCCCCAGAAAACACGGTCATGGCGCAAAAATGGCGCACTGACCGGCAACAAACCGCAGCAATCCCCTTCCTTTTTGGCCGCCCGATCCCTTGCGCTGAGCCCTGTCCTGATCCCGTCATCCGGCCGATTTCGGACCCGGAGTGCGCCAAAAGTGCGCCGTTACGCCGTGGCGCACACAGAAACTAGATTGCAAACATATAGTTTCGACATGACAACATCGGATTAGATATCTTGTGTTGCCCATTCTGGCCGTTTGTTGTAGGCTTTTCTCAGGGCACAAATAGACAGGCCGCCGAGGTGGTGAGACACCCGGGCGGCCCTGACCATCACCAACCCGAGCGGAGGGTTCGGCAATGGCTTCGATTCAGAAGCGTATCAAGAAGGGCGGCTCCACGTCCTATCGGGTGGAAGTCCGGCTGAAGGGCTTCCCGGCGCAGCGGGCGAGCTTCGAGCGGCTGACCGATGCCAAGCGCTGGGTGCAGGCGACCGAGGCGGCGATCCGGGAGGGGCGGTACTTCAAGACCGCAGAGGCCCGCAAGCACACGCTGGGCGATTTGGTCGAACGCTACATCCGCGACGTGTTGCCCAGGAAACCCAAGGCCGGCGTCCAGGGGCCGCAGCTCAACTGGTTCAAGGATGAGATCGGTTCCTACACCCTGGCGGACGTGACCCCGGCGCTCGTGACCGAGTGTCGCGACAAGCTGCTGACCGAGCCCGGCAACCATGGCGAGCCGAGGAGTCCGGCGACCGTCAACCGCTACCTGGCCGCACTCTCGCACGCCTTCAGCGTGGCCGTGAACGAGTGGGGCTGGCTCGACGACTCCCCCATGCGCAAGGTCACCAAGCCCACGGAGCCGAGGGGCCGGGTGCGGTTCCTCTCGGATGAAGAGCGCGACGCGCTCCTGTCAGCCTGCCAAGCATCGGACAACCCCTACCTCTACACCGTGGTGGTGCTGGCCCTGTCCACCGGCATGAGACAGGGCGAGATCATGGGCTTGCGCTGGCCGGACGTGGACCTGACCGCCGGGCGTATCACGCTGCACGAGACCAAGAACGGCGAGCGGCGCGTGGTGCCCTTGGTCGGCAAGGCTCTGGGGCTTCTCAAGGACTATGCGAAGGTCCGGCGGCTGGACACTGATCTGCTCTTCCCGGGCAAGGTCAAGCGTAGCGTGCCGATGGACCTTCGCACGCCCTGGGAGACCGCGCTGAAGAAGGCGCCGGTATCGAGGATTTTCGGTTCCACGACCTGCGACACACCGCAGCGTCCTATCTTGCGATGAACGGCGCGAGCCTGGCCGAGATCGCCGAAGTCCTGGGGCACAAGACCCTGGCCATGGTGAAACGCTATTCGCACTTGAGCGAAGCGCACACGGCCGGGGTGGTGGAAAGGATGAACAAGCGGATTTTCGGGGGCTGAAGGAATGAATGCGGAGCGCGTCATATTCCCCGAGGGACCCTCAGAGCGGATCACCGAGGAGGAGGCGACGGAAAGAGAACAACCCTATCGTTGCCAGCAAGAGCTATATGCCCTGTTGGATGGCTGGAAAGCCCAAGCGGAAAGTGTTCTTCGTGCCCAAGGCTATCACGACGAGCAAGGCTCAGGGCGGCGGTGGTGGAACTATCGACTGGAGGAAATACCCGATCCTGACGCGCGGGCCGCTCGTTGGGTGGCGGACTTATCCAAGAGAGTTCGGAGCGCGATATCCCGGGGAAAGGACAATCCGTACCTGTTAGCCCTGGAAGCTGTTCAGCTCGGACTGTATGTGGCGAGTGCGCATGCGCTAGAGTTCGAAATGCCTGCGCGCGTGGGACAGGAATATCGCGAACAGCAGCGCAACAAGGGCCGCCAGGAAAAGCTCGATCCGCTGGGCGAGGAAATCAAAAAGATCGTCAACCAACACCAGGGCATAACCGCGTCCGAACTGAGGGAGAGGCTTCGCAAGCGGGCGGGCGAAGGGCACGTTATAAGCCTGTCCCCAACGCACATCCGGGTGAGCAAGAACGGCTCCGACGAGGGGGCGAAGGACTATCCACTATCGGGCCTCGCATCCCGATTAAGCCGCGCGAAGAATAAACTGCAAAAAGCGAAGAAAACCTAGAAGGCTCGGCAGCTTATCGGGCCGTTTTTTGCGCAAGCCCGGCTAGCGCAATTCGTCAGTGTATCGTTATCTCGAACGGCGGCACCGGGCCGCCGACTATCGCCGAGGTCGACGATGAGCACCCCCAATTTTTTCACGGTTCGCCAGTTCGCCGAGCGCCACCCAGCGTTTCCAGAGGGCGGACTGCGCCATCGAATCTTTCATGCCGATACCAACGGCCTGGCCAAGTCCCGTGCGATCGTCCGCAATGGCCGGCGCATTCTGATCGACGAAGAGCGCTTTTTCGAGTGGCTCGCTGAGCAGAACGGAATTCGGACTCAGACCGCCGCGTAGGGCGCCGGCATGAACCCGAGAAAAACACCCCGGCCGCCGACCGGCGCTTACGCCTGGCGCCGCTCCTGCGGTTTGCTCGTGCTTTCCGATTGGGTGCAGCTTTACCAGGCCGTGCGCTGGCCGCGCGGACCCTACCGGACGGCGCTCCCCGAGGATCGGCTGAGGGCGGCGCCATGAGCCCCGAGGATCAATTCCGCGATGCCATACAGGCCGCCGGCTTGACCCCGCCGGATGAAATCGAGCCGGGCCGGCTGCATAGATTTTCCAGCAACGGAAAGCGCGCCGACGATGCCGGATGGTGCAAGCTGTTTCCCGACCTGGCGGGGGGAGTATTCGGCGACCATCGGACCGGCCTTTCCGAAACCTGGCAGGCCGAGCGCGCGCAGCCGTACACCGCGGCGGAGCGCGAAGCCTTCCGGCTGCGCTGCGAGTCGGACCGCAGGGAACGTGAAGCCGAGACCGCCCGCCGACAAGCCGCCGCGGCAACCGCGGCGGCTGCTATCTGGCGCGCGGCGAAACCGGCCGGCGCGGATCATCCGTATTTGGTGCGCAAGGGCGTGAAGCCTGTTCCAACGCTGCGCGAGCTGCCCGCCGAGGCGCTGGCGTCGGTTCTCGGGTATGTGCCGAGGTCGAAGGGCGAGCCGCTGGCAGGGCGCGTGCTGGTCGCTCCGGTCAAGGTCGGCGGCAAGGCTTCAACGGCTGAGCTGATCGACGAGACCGGGCGCAAGTCGGCGGTCGCCGGCGGACGGAAGACGGGAGGTTTTTGGGCGGCGCAGGCCCTGCCCGCTGCCGTCGAGGTTCTGCTGATCGGCGAAGGCGTGGCGACGGTGCTATCCGCTGCGGAGGCGACCGGGAACCCCGTTGTCGCGGCGCTGTCGAGCTCGAACCTGCCAGCGGTGGCGCGGACCATGCGCGAACGCTTCCCCGCGGCCCGGCTGATTCTCCTGGCCGATCTGGTGAAGTCGAGCGGCGAGCCCGACCCGCACGCCACCGAAGCGGCGCGAGCGGTGGGCGCGCTGCTGGCCGTCCCGGACTTCGGGCCGGACCGGCTGGAGGGCGAAACAGACGTGAACGACCTACACCAAGCCCGTGGCCTCGAGGCGGTGAGAGAGTGCATTGCATCCGCGGCGCACTGGCCGGAGCCGCAACCGCTGGCGGCCAAGATCGCCCCCGAACCCTATCCGCTCGACGCCCTGCCCCCGACCCTCCGGGCGGCCGTGCAAGAGGTCGCTGCATTCGTCAAGGCACCTGTGCCGCTGGTGGCAGCATCGGCCCTGGCGGCGCTCTCGGTGGCCGCACAAGCCCATATCGACGTGAGGCGAGCCGACAAGCTGCAAGGCCCGGCCGGGACTTATCACCTGACCATTGCGGACAGCGGCGAGCGAAAGAGCACAGTCGACGGCTTCTTTGTGTCGGAAATCCGCCGATATGAGAGCGAGCAAGCCGAGGCGATGAAGCCGGAGCTTGCCCGATACGTTGCGGACGTGGACGCATGGACGGCGGAGTGGGACGGGATTTTGTCGGCGATCAAGGAGGCGAGCAAAAAGGGCAAGCCAACCGACATGCTGAGGGCCGATCTTGCGACCCTGCAAACTGCTAAGCCAGCGCCCCCGATGGTCCCGAGGTTGTTGCTTGGCGATGAAACGCCCGAGGCCCTCGCGTGGAGCCTCGCGACGAAGTGGCCGAGCGCCGGTGTGATAACTGCCGAGGCCGGGCTGATCCTCGGGGCGCACGGCATGGGCAAAGATTCTGCACTGCGTAACCTGGCGCTCCTGAATGTGCTTTGGGACGGCGGAACGCACTCCGTCGGGCGGCGCACTTCGGATTGCTTCACGGTGCGCGGTGCGCGGCTGACCGTGGGGCTGCAAATTCAAGAGGCGGCTCTGCGGAGCTTTTTCGAACGGTCCGGGACCCTGGCACGTGGAACGGGATTCCTGGCCCGGTTCCTGGTGGCTTGGCCGGAATCGACGCAAGGGTTTCGACCCTTCACCGAAGCGCCGTCGAACTGGCCGCACCTGGCCGCCTTCCACCGGCGCATAACCGAGATTCTGGCGGATCCGGTCCAGATGGACGAGGACGGGGCGCTGTCGCCTGTACTGCTCTCACTGACCCCCGACGCGAAAGCGGCATGGATATCCTTCCATGACGCAATCGAGCGCGAGCTTGCCAGCGGTGGCGAACTGTTCCGACGTGCGCGACGTGGCGAGCAAGACCGCCGACAACGCGGCCCGCTTGGCCGCCCTGTTCCAGGATGTTCGAGCACGGCACGGGCGGCGCCGTCGAGGCTGGCCGCCATCGAAGGCTGCGAGCCGGCTTGCAGCCTGGCACCTGAACGAAGCGCGGCGCTTCTTCGGTGAGCTTGCCTTGCCGCCGGAGCTGGCGGACGCGGTTCGGCTGGATGCTTGGCTGGTCGAGTATTGCCAGCGGGAGCGGACGCACCTTGTCCCGACCCGCGAGGCGCAGCGGCTCGGGCCCGTGCGGGACCGTGAACGGCTGACGCGCGCACTGCGGGAGCTCGAAGACTTGGATCGCGTGCGCGTGGCCCAGGAAGGCCGGCGGCGGACCATCAGGGCGAACCCCGCGCTGCTGGGATCGTCGACATGACCCTAGCCGATCTGATCCGAGGCAAAAGTGCATCCGCGGGGTTTGCGACAGCGACACCTGCGACTCTTGCGACAGATAGGGCGGATTCCGGGCCAAGTGTCGCAACTGTCGCAACTGTCGCTGTCGCAACACCTGAAAGCCCAGAATCCGAAGCCGCGGAACCGGACCGCTATCGGCAATGGCTGATCTACTACCCGGACGGCGGTTGTGATTCGCTGCACTGTCTCCCAGAGGCGACCCGGGCCGAGGTCCGTGAGCGGTATCCGACGGCGGTAGCAGTCGAGCCGGGCGACCCTGAATTGCAGGCGACAGCAGGATGACTCAGCGAACGCGCCGAGACGGCCGGGGAAGATTCACTTCGGGATCTTCTGGCAACCCGGCCGGACGTGTCCCTGGTGTGGAACGCGTGCGCCAGCTCCTGGAGCCCCACCGGGAGGACCTTGTTGCCACCGCGGTCCGTCTGGCCCTGGACGGCGACACAACCGCTCTGCGCCTCTGTCTGGAGCGCTTGAGCCCGCCGCCGCGCCCGGAGGGCCGGTCCGTAGTGCTGCCGGCCCTGGAGACCGCGCACACGCTCACTGAGCAAGCCGGCGCCATCATGCAGGCCATCGCCGAAGGACAGGTTCCGGCGGATGTTGGGGAAAGACTGCTCGCCGCCTTGGCGCACGTCGCTCGGGCAATCGAGGTCGACGAGCTGGCCAGCCGCGTGACGGCCCTGGAGCAAAGAGGACATCCCGAATGAGCGTTCGAAGCAGATTGCAGCAGTTGGAGCGGGCCGCCGGGTTCGGCGGAGGCGGTCCTGGCGGAACATTTCCAGGGGACCCTGGGCGGGGGCTCGCGGTCCTGGTGGAGTAATTTCCGCGCGCAGCCTGGCGAGCCACCGACCCGCGCCACCGTAGAAGCCTGGCAGCGCGACGGCCGTCGGGGTCTCGTGGGGCTGCTCAATCCCGAGGACTTCGACGACGGACCGACGCCCACGATCCGGCGGGCGTCGTCAACGCCGGCGACCGCTCCCGCGCCGGGGTGTGTCGCCGGCTGTCTCTGTTCGGCCAAGAAGAGTCCTTCAGGATCGGCATATATTGTGGACTGCGGAACCTCGCGGTCAGCCGAGTCCGGACAATCAAGCGGACGACCCCGCCAGGAGCCGTCCGGGACGGCGTACCGATCATGCCGCCAGTGTTGACGCCAGCAGCAACCCCTGCAATCGTGGATGAATAGTCGAGGCCAGGAGCCCAAGGAGCAACCGTGATGAGGAGAGTATTCAGAGCGTTCGCGGTCGGAGTCATCTTGATGGGGCCGGTTGGCATCGCCGCAGGAGATGAAGCGGCGAGAAACATAGCCGCTAAGGTGTGCGGCGCTTTTCGAGATGCGGAGCCTCGCTCTACGTGTTGCCGAGAGCTACATGTTCCGCTGGACCAGTGCAGGTTCATGGGGAATAAGCAGCGCGAATCGGCCACACCGACCCCACCGCCCTATCCCGTCGCCTACACAATCGTTAAAGAGAATATTTACGATAAGCCCATAAAAACGCAGATAAATCAGGACATCGTTGTGTCAGGCGTTCCCACCAAGACCGAACTCAAAGCCGAGATTCTAAGGCGCTATCGGGCCGCCATGGCTCGCGGCGGATTCCGTAATCATAGCCCGCCAACCAATATTTATATACGGGTATACGGAACTGATAAACAGGCCCGTGCCGGGCAAGGTCTCTGGATAGGAATGATCGCCAAGAGTTTTGGCGACGAAGGAGAACCGCCGGTTCAAATTGACTATGACAGGTCGGCCGCACTCTCCCAGAGACCTGAGGAGCGCTTTGGCCTATCCGAAGAAACGCGAAATCAGGTTTTTCGCTCTATTACCGCGGCCTTACATAAAGCGACCCGTGATGCTAGGTCGCGTATCCCAGACGCTCAATTAATGAAACAAATCACCGTTGAACGTCAACTCAGAGAAAAATATAGGGACGAGATCGCAGCAAGATATGGCCTTACTCACGACCAGCTCATCGAGATCATCATAGAGGGAGCTAAGAAGGGGTGGATAACTGATTGAGATTCCGCTTGCAGTCGTCTAATAACCAGAGGGAAGAATGCTGAGCGTCCCGACTGCCCCCCGGGGTCCTGGGCTGGCTCGATGACCGCGCCGCGGAGCTGGGCAGTCCCGGGCCGAGCTGGCGGAGATGCTCCAGGGCCTGGGGCGTGCTGGATGCCCGCCGGGTGCTGGAGCGCTACACGGATCTCTGACGAGGAGCGCATCCAGGCCCGGGCGATGCGCCAGCGCAAGACCGCCGCCTGCGGGTGGCGAACGTCCTGGGGGCACCCTCGGCACCGATCCGCTCGGCTATGTCGTATCGCTGAACCTGCACCGGCGGCACCTGGACAGCGGACAGCGCGCGGCGGTGGCGGTATCCGCCGGGGAGCTGCTGGCGCGGCTGGAGGCGGAGGCGAGGCTGCGAGACGGGCGGCGACGCAAGGCGGACCTTCTAAAACTGCGGGATAAAAATACCCGAAGTTGCAGAGCCAGAGCCAAGGCCGCGCGAGAAGGTGGCCGAGCTGTTCGGCACCTGCGCCAGCTACGTCCAGACCGCCAAGAAGCTGAAGGCCGAAGACCCGGAGGCCTTCGAGCGGGTCAAGGCTGGGACGCAGACCCCGCGAGCACAAGGTGATGGTCGGCACCGAGCCTACCTGATCCCGGGTGACCCGCTCGGCCTACAGGGCCCTGCGGCTGGACTCGTGCGCCTGGCTGACCATCTGGACCTGGACGGCGGGAAGGCTTCCCTGGGCGATCCCTGGAGCTCGGGCAAGGGCTCGCCGATCGACCCGGGCGCCCTCGGAGCTGGCGCGGATCATGTGCTGGTGATGGTCGGCGCCGGCCGGGGCAG
>CAVQCX010000038.1:0-404150 GCA_963711095.1 uncultured Gammaproteobacteria bacterium
CCGATCGGCTGGACCGGAGCTTCCTGGCCGAGCAGCTCCAAGGCGCACGCAGCTACCGACGCATCGCTGGCTACTTCACCAGCTCGCTGTTTGAGATCGCCCACGAGTGGCTGGAGCCGATCCCGGACGTGCGCATTGTCTGCAACGTGGACCTCTCCCCGGAGGACCTGAAGGTCGCGCAACTGCGCGAGGCGCGGATGCTCGGGCGTTGGAACGAGCGCTCCATCGAGGCCGAGTCCCTGCTCAACCGCGAGCGCTACCAACGCCTGGATGCCTTCCTGGCCCAGCGCGGCCAGGTGATCCGGGTCGCGCCGGACAGCGTCTGCGGCTTTGTCCACGGCAAGGCCGGGGTCATCGAGCGGGCCGACGGGCGCAAGGTCGGCTTCATCGGCTCCATGAACGAGACCCGCCACGGCTGGCAGCGCCATTACGAGATCCTCTGGGAGGACGACTCGCCCGAGGGAGTCGCGTGGATCGAGGCGGAGTTCGAGTACCTGTGGAACGCGGCCCGGCCCCTGCCGGAAGCGGTCTGTCGCGAGGTCCGACGCCGCAGCCGGCGCTACGAGATCCAGCTGCCGGACATCGAGGCCGAGGACACGCTGGCTCCCGCCGCGCTGATCGAGTCACCCCTGTACCGCGAAGGGATGGCGCTGCAACCCTGGCAGCAGGGGTTCGTGGCTGAGTGCCTGCGCCACTACAACGATCATGGCCAGGTGCGGCTGCTGCTGGCCGATGAGGTCGGACTGGGTAAGACGCTCTCGCTCGGAACAGCGGCCCTGACGCTGTGCCTGCTGTCCGAGAAGACGGGGAGACGCCGCAAGCCCGTCGTGATCTTCGCCCCGGCCACCCTGTGCGAGCAGTGGCAGACCGAGATGATCGATAAGCTCGGAATTCCCTGCGCCCGCTGGCACTCCAGCCACAAGGTGTGGCTTGACACCGAGGGGCGTGCGATCTCCGCGAGCGGGCCGGAGCACGTCGCGCGCTGTCCGCTGCGGATCGGGATTGTGTCCACCGGGCTGATGGTTCAACCGTCGGAGGAGAAGGAATATCTGACCGGCCTCACCTTCGACCTGGTCATCCTGGACGAGGCCCATAAGGCGCGCTCTCGCCAGGGGTACGGGCAGAGGGCCGGCGAGCCAAACGAGCTGCTGGCCTTCATGCACAAAGTCGCCAACCGGGCAGACCACGTGCTGCTCGGCACCGCGACCCCCATCCAGACCCGAGCCGCGGATCTGTGGGATTTGGTGGGGGTGCTGCACCGGGGCAGCAGCGGCTTCGTCCTCGGCAATGAGCTTGCCCCCTGGCACAACCCTGCGCGTGTGCTGCCCATCATGAGCGGCGAGGAGCGCGTGGACGGCATCGACTACGGTTGGCAGCTGCTGCGCTCGCCTTTGCCGAGCATGGAGTCCACCAACGAGCCGAATGCGCGGCGCCTGTTCCGCAACCTGCGCGAGGAGCTTGGGTTGGGTCGGACAGAGCATCTGGCGGGTGCACTGGCGTTGCTGCCTGGGGATCTCCGCGACGATCTGGAAACGGAGCTGGAGCGGGTGATCGACGGCGCCTCCTTCTTCCAGCGCGAGAACCCCTTCGTCCGCCACGTGGTCTTGCGCAAGCGGGCGACGCTGGAGAGCCGCGGGCTGCTCGACAAGATCGCCGTCAACGTCCATCCGGAGGAAGGTCTGGTCAAGCACCCGCACCGATTCAACGCCCTGTTCCAGGGGATTGCCCTGCGAGCCACGCCCGAGTTTGACAGGGCCTACGAGGAAGCCCGCGCTTTCGGAAAGGTGCTCGCCAGGCGCGGCAAGGGCGGGGGCTTCATGAAGAACCTGATGGAGCAACGTGTCTGCTCCAGCGTGGTGGCCGGCATCAACACCGCGGGCACCCTGCTCGAAGGGCGCAAGGTCCGGGAAGAAACCGAAGACGAGGAGATCGAGCTGGACCTCCAGAGCGACGCCGAGCGCGGCGCCCTGGAAAGCCTGATCGCGGCCCTCAAAAGCATGAGCGATGATACGAAGCTCCAGGCGATCCGGTACTACCTGAACGAAGAGGGGTGGCTGGATCTCGGCTGCATCATCTTCAGCCAATACCACGACACGGCCCGGTGGGTGGCCGACTCCCTGGCGGCGGAGCTGCCGGGCGAGATCATCGGACTCTATGCCGGCGCGGATCGCAGCCGTCTATACCAAGGCGGCCAGGCGGTTGGCATCGCCCGCGAAGCCCTGAAGCGGATGGTCGCGGACCACGACATTCGCACCATGGTGGCGACGGATGCCGCCTGCGAAGGCCTGAACCTCCAGGCCCTGGGGACCCTGATCAACGTCGATCTGCCCTGGAACCCTACCCGACTGGAGCAGCGGATCGGGCGCATCAAGCGCTTCGGTCAGGCCCGTTCTAGCGTGGACATGTTGAACCTGGTCCACCAGGGCACGGTGGACGAGACGGTCTACGAGCGCCTCTCGGAGCGCATGAAAAACCGCTTCGACCTGTTCGGCGGTCTACCGGACACCATCAAGGACGAATGGATCGACGACATCGAGACCCTGGGCGAGAAGATGGACCAGTACATCGAAGCGCGCCGCCAGGCCACCGGCTTCGACCTGCGCTACAACGACACCATCAAGCCCAGCGGCGACGCCTGGCGAGACTGCGCGGCCGTCTTGGCCCGCCGGGATCTTGAAGACTTGATGCGGCAGGGGTGGGGTGGGTGATCGGGCGCGGTCGTTGCGCAACAGCCGGCGGGTTGCAGTGGATTGTGCTCTCTCCGAGCCGCATTCGCCTGAAGGCCATAGAGCAGCGCCAGGAGCTCGCCGCGCAGCACTCGGGCGGCGGTGCGCGGATCCCTCGTCTTGACGATATGGTGGCTGAAGAACGCGTGCCCGGAATCAGCTTCGAGTGTCTCCCAGCCACCTTGGCCCCAGGAGTCCTCGCGCAGGCTGGTCGGCCAGATACGCAACGGCGGCATGCGGAAAGCAGGCTGGTGCAGACAGACGATGGTCTCTCCCCAACTCGTCTTCATGGTGTTGGTGGCGTGGAAATAACGGAATGCCCGGCACCGCACGTCGTCCTCCGACCACTCGAACAGGTGTTCTACCCTCGCTGGCGCACCCCGCGACAGAACCCAGAATTGCTCCGGCGGTCCTACAGAGTCGGGGTCACCCTAATGGCGCCAACCAGCGGCCTTGAACAACTTCAGGATCGCCACCAACGAAGCACCTTGAGCGGCCAGGTTCGGTCCAATACTGCCCAGCACATCAGGATCTCCGACTGCCTGCTGCAGTACTGACACCAGCGATCCTCCCTGCATCAGCCCCATTCCTAAAGCGCCGAGCCAGACCAGCCACTGACGAAGGCGGGGGTGCTTCCTCATCGCGACCGACAACACTGCAGTGCACGAGGCGAGCATCAACCGCTCGCTGGTATAGGGCGGGCTCAGTCCACCCATTGACTGCGTTACCACATCGGCAGCCTGTGTGAGCACCATCCAGATCGTCTGCTTCCGGAGCGGCAGCCCCCGCGGGACCGCCCGTCTCGCTCTTGCGCCGAACTCGATTGCATGTTGAGCCTCGCGGCCTGCATCGGCAACGGCGTCACGAATCAGGGAATCTGGAACCTCCTCTCCCGTTACGACCACCCACGATGCGGGCCCGCCGGGCGCGCGCCCGCGCGTCGTCTGTTTTGACGGAGTTGCCGTAACTGGGAGCAGTTCCTCCCGTGAACGATTCGAGATCGTAGCCGCTCTCACTCTTGCTGCTTTGTCCGGTGATCTAACTCTACTGAAAGCGTAACCGCAGGCACCGCAAAAGCGGGCATTCGTGGAGCGAGGCGCACCGCATTGGAGGCAGATGTTGGCAGGGGCTGACATGATCTAATCCGAAGGGTCGACCGTCTCTAGAGTGGAGCCAAGAGCATGGCCACAGCTTCCGCAGAATCTCGCATTAGAGCCGACAGTCCCACCGCACGCGGGGCAGGTGTTAGGCTTGGCCTGCTTCTGATGCTCAATCCGACCGCCGCATTTCCCACAGAACTTCGCGTCGGGAGACACCTCTGAGCCACAATGTGGACAGCTTGCCGATGGATCGGCCTTGGCCGTCGACGAAGATACCTCCTCGGCGGCAACGGGTTTTGTTGAATCGCCTGGCAACGCATTCCGTGACGCCTCGCTTTTTGCGAGCAGTGCAGCCATGCCTTCCTGCAGAGCAGCCACGGTCTCACCCACCGGAGAGAAAAGTGCGAGCCGGGCAGGGGGATCCGCCCACTCGAGGTCGAAATCGGCAGGCAGCGTACATGACTGCTCTTCGCCACCCCGACTTAGCTGCAGCGCCCTCTTCGACCCGGATCCTGCCAAGCGAAACTCCACAAGGCACGGCCAATCTCCGGCACATCCCCATTCGCCCGCAAACGGGACGCCGTCCTCATGGCACCGAAGCGTCCAGTTCTGCGACCGGTGAGGCGCCTCGATCGTCAAGACTTCAGCTCCGCCGGGAAACACGATCCGGGACGCGCACCA
Source organism: uncultured Gammaproteobacteria bacterium (assembly GCA_963711095.1). Taxonomy (GTDB): domain Bacteria; phylum Pseudomonadota; class Gammaproteobacteria; order Chromatiales; family Chromatiaceae; genus CAVQCX01. The sequence goes on from CAVQCX010000038.1 coordinate 4,508, forward strand.
CGCCGGGCCAGAACACCCTGAAGAATCCGATTCAACGCCGATGAGCGATACCATGAGCACAAGCCCCTTTGTCATGCATTCAATCGCACCCGGATTTGCGGACCCATCACGTACGATGGCGGCAAGCGCCCCGCCAAAACCTTCCATGATCGCGATCTGCTCGGACTCAAGTTTCCCAGACAAAAAAATGATCGGCAGAGGTGAGTCTCCGCCCCGTAGGTCATGCCGATTGGCTTTCGTCATGGTGCTTATCGCCTACCAAGGTTCGATCGATTCGACGGTAGGAAGGCCTTCCGCCCGGGACTGGATCATCTCTGAACGTTCGACCAGCCATTTCTTTGGGTGCTTGTTGTAAGTCGTTAAGTCGTCGTCGGCGAACATCTCCATATCAGCCCAAAGCGTTGGCCAAATATACGCGGTGATGGCCGCGCTCAGCGTGCTGAAAACGCCAATCGACTGCTTCAGATTGAAACTCTTCCCCCGGGTGCATGCCCAGAGCCACCTCAGTAAGAGCTCGTGCAGGGATGGAGCAAATCGCAGGCAGAGCGCGGTAAAGGCTTCGCCCATGAAAAGGGCGACAAGCGCCGTTGCAGAGAGCAAAAAGGCGATGGCGCCAGCGAGCTTCACACGCTCCTCCGTGAGACTCAGCACCACTTTGTCATCAAAGGCCTGGTTCCACCATGGGTCTATAAACTTGGTTTCCTTCCACGGATCGTTGCCGCTGAGATTGAATCCAAAAAAGTCGTGCAGATGATTGAAAGCATACTCCCCCAACTCAATGCCGTTCATCCGCTGCGCGACCTCGAAAGTGTATCGGCCGTAGCCGAATCTGCGCTGCATGGACCAATGGAGAAGACGCTTGGCCAGCTCGCCGCAGACGTATTGCTTCCATTCGGGGGGTGTTTTCCAGTCGGACACCTTTTCCGCAGCTTCCGACATTGTGCCACGGAAGTTATAGAGTAGTCCGAGTGTTGAGTCCGGCCAGAGATAGTCGGCGGCCTCGCCAATAAGTGATGTGTGCTGGAACTGTGGGTTAGTCAGCTGCAGCGCATTGGCATTCGCCTCAAGGTCCTTTAGAAACTCGAGAACGTTGCGCCCGACGCTGATGGGAAAGGTCGTCGCCTCGTCACTCCCCGAGACTCGACATTTCACGAGGAGCTCGCCCTGTCCAATGTTGCCGAATGAAAGTCCCGAATAGCTGAGAATCCACAGAGCATCACCGTGCGCTCCCGTCACACGGGCGGAGGCACCTTGAATTGCCAAGTCCGGACCTCCGCCCGCCGAGGTGATGGCGAGCTCCAGTTCCAGATCTTTCAGCGGTGCAAACCACGGTGCGCGCGGCAGCGCTGCGCCTGCGATGACGCCGGCATCAGAAGTACCTCTCAATTTTCCCGGTATCACCCAAAGCCGAAGAAAGAGCGGAAGTGGCTGCACCGTTATCTCGATCGGCTCCTGCAAGCGAGAACTTGCCTTCTCTCCGATTCGCGCGTATTCACCGATTGCCTTGAATACCAGGCTCGGTATCGATTCCTCCCGATGCAGGATCTGGTCTTTTGATTTGCAGAAAAACCGCAATTGTCCAGGCTCCTTGAAGGTCTCATCGGGTTTGATCTCATACCTGCCCTCCGCGTCGTCAGAAAGCTCGAGGTCGACAGATCGGAGATCAAAGCCTTCGGCCTGCTGAGACTTGTCCTTCGTAGCTCGCGTTCTTAGGAAGAACACAAGACCAAGACAATCTTCCCCGTCCGCCACAAACTCCGTATCCTGGAGTACATAATCTTTGTAAATCCTCCTCTTATCCGGTTCGGCATCGAGTCTATATGCCAATTCTAACAACGGCGGCAGCCGCAAGCCGACCTTTGCGGTGTATCGCCCGGGACCTACGGCATCCGTAACTTTTTGGGGCTGACACTTGTAGGTCAGCTTGACCACCCCCTCTTCGGCCAGCCACTGCGCCGACGGCGTTGCGCCAGGTCTCATGCGTGCGCTGCAGCGCCATGTCAGCCCTTCTGCATCGGTGGTCAGCGGAGTGAGCTCAACATAGTCCGGCTCGACGGTGATATCATCCCAGACGGGGGTGAATTGCGGTTTAAGCGGGTCGTTGGAGTCTGCCGTGTGAAAATAGGCGACGAGCTCGTGAAAAATCCACGAATCACCGGCCCTGTTCACCTCGGCGTCAAAGACCGCGAAACCGTCCTTCTCCGATTCCGACCGCTGCGAGTGGATCATTTCCGCGGCCAGAGTGAGGAGTGACTGAATCTCGATGGTGATCGAGGCTGTGCCTGCACCAGCCCCACCACCCCCCGAGGCTGTTACATCAATGGAGCCAACTGACGGTTGTGCGTTGGGACCGGCTTCGACCTGACAGTGTACGCGCCCCCTTCCTTGATTCGGACTGAGGCCAAGCCACCTGGTGGCCGTTCCGGTTCCGGTTATCTGAAGCTCGACTTCGTTCGCCAGACGGAGCTTGCCTGACTCTGTCACCGCCCATGCGGTAACCTCGAACGACGACCGCTTTCCGGGCGCCAGGCTCAGCCGGTCGGTGCTGGGATTAAGAATGTAGCGAGCCACTCTGTCGGGATCTTTTGGCTTTTTCTCGGTCCGACGGGATCCAGAAATCGAAGCACCCAGAGCCCCTAGAATGGTCGCGATGGCTGATATAATGCCGCCGGCGACCAGGCCGGTTGCAATCGGCCCAACGTACACCGTCCATTCAGTCGGACTTTCGGGTTGCTGCGTACTGAGTCCGCCACTCCCGTCATCCAGAACCGAAGCTGGAATTGTGAGATGGTTGACATGATCCTTCATCTTCTCAACCATGCTCGCGATCTCGGCTTTGATTAATTGCTGTCCGCCCAGGCGCCTTGGCCCAACCAGGCACTCAATCCAGACGCCCATGTCCTGACCTTTCGCAATCGGGACAAAGTACTCATAGGATCCTTCGCCGTTTCCGTCAACGTTCAGGTAGGAAAGGGCAGTGCCAAAGACGAACTTCTCCTTGGTTGTTCTTATGCCGCGCTTCTTTTCAAATTGCTTGCGGCTCTTCCACTCGACGCCGACCGATATGTTGGAGTTATTGGTGTACTGGTCAATAGGGCTCGTTATCTTATCCAACCCAGAATTGTAATAAGCGGCATACAGGTCATTTGGAGTTAGCTTCCTCCCCAGGCCAAAGGTAATCTTATCAGGATGAAAACTGGTGTCCGAGGTTTTGAATTCATCAGCATAATTCCTTAGTACCCAACCGGCGGGCAAGCTGCCTCGGTATTGGATCAACGGGCGTTCCTGCGCGGCCAGATCGGCCACATGGAGTATTGCGCAAAGACATAAGAGGGCGAGAATCGTCACTGTCACGTTGTGCAGCAAAACGGATGCAGGGATGGCTTTGGCAAGCTTTATCATGTTGCGCTGATTCTTATGTCACCCACATAGAACACATCATCTGTTCATGCGGTATGAGCTGATATCCCCGGCAGCGTCCCAGGCATGAGCGTGACTGTCACTGGTTGTATCAGTTCGCCCTTGCTGTCGGAGACATCACCGGCGACGGTGGCCGTTGGCGACTTCACGGGGGACTCCTCATGAGTTGGTGGGTTTACGGGAGATTGCGGGTTCTCTCCGACCGGAATGTCAGGGATCTCGGAGAAGCGAGCTCTGCAGTTGTCGATGCGCAGCACAGTTTGCAGAACCTGTGCGTCGTCATGGTCTTGGAGCTGAGTTTGTGGCTCATTTTCCCGGTGTTGCCTGATCGATGTAGATGGCTCCGGTAAAGCCGCGGGCATCAAATCGAAGGCGGTAGGGCGCTTTGGCAGAATCGTAGGCGAAGGCGGCATCCAGCGGCTGCCAACGGTTTTCCGGTTTGAGGCGAAAATCCATGGACTGCACGGTGCCATCGCCGCCCTGAAGAGACAAGTGGATCGCAAGACCTTCCGTACTGTCGTTGTCGAGTTTCACCAAGGTCGGCACCAGTACTTGAAACCACGGCTTGAAAGTTCCCTTGCCCTCTTTGGCCGTCTTCCGAACAGGAGCCACGAACACCGACTCCCTCGGCCCTACGAGTGCCCAGACCGGCCGTTTCACGCCGAGGCCCGGGGAGCTCATGATGTGTCCGTCCCCCTCGATCGCGACCTTTTTGCCGTCGACGGTGTTGTTGATGGAATCGATTCCGGTCGGTTTCACGGGAAAGGCTTCTTCTGAGGAAGGCAGCGGCTTGCGCACGGGCGGGGCGACAGAATTGAAGGTCGCAGCGATCCAGATGCCCGCCACGACCGCGACAGCGGCGAAGATACCGATTGCGAGCAGGACCCGCTTGCCGCGACCGCCACCTGTTTCCCCGGCGGGAGGGCTGGCAGATCCCCCCGGAATCGTCCCCACCGGGTTGAAGCTCATCTGCGCAGTCCGGTGATCCGGTTCCCCGGAAGGCGGACCCACGGCCGTCCCGCAGTTCTCGCAGAAGCCCATTCCTGTTTTCAGCGGAGCACCGCACTGGGTACAGAATCTCCGAAATGGATTGTCGGTCTCGTTCATCTTTCGGCCGGTGACTGGTTTGTTGTTGTAACTCTACCGCTGCCCAAGAGAGATCGCATCCATCGGAGGAGCACTTCGCCACTGGCGCGATACGGATGCACCCGGCGTGGCTGGCTCTCTCCCGCGACATCGATCCGCACCAGATCCGGGCTGTCCTCGTCCTCCAGGCAGAACTCAGCTCCGAGGATTCTCTCCAGTGACAGCTCCCAGTTCCTCGAATTCTCCTCAAGCAGTGCCGCGAGCGGCTTTGAGCGAAACCGCTGTCCCGGTCCGCTGAGCCAGTCGTAATCGCGGACATATTCCCGCAAGGTGATCCCGAGACGATTCACCTCCTCTTCTACCCGCTCGTCCTCGGCCATTTCGTCGGTATTCGACTCGTCCGTCTCGTGAAGGAATAAGATGCGTAGGCTGGTAATCAGAAGATTGCCTTGGCGGGTTTGCCAGCCCCCGAAGATCGCCGTGTGATCCGTGACCCACTTGCAAGGAATCTGGCCGATCAGTTCCTCCCCGCTGCCCCGGCGCGATGGCATGGTTGCCTCCTCTGGGGGACTCATATCCGGCGAAGTCGTGGAGTAGGGATCTGAAACTGACGTCCCTACACTATGACCGCACTGCTCACAATACTTCACCCCCACCCCTAGGGGGCCACCACATTGGGTGCAGAAACGCTGCGCTTCTCGCGTCATGAGCGCAAAGAGGGTGGGTTTAGGTTGAATACGCCCAGGCCGGCGCAGAGACCGAACAAGGCGAAGAGCCCGATGACCGCCAATTGGATCGCCAGCACTAGGCCCGACCCCGGCTCGTGGAGCGAGGGAGGACTCGTCTGGAAAATTGCAACCACCGACACGACGACCGCCGTTGCCAAACCCCACCCCAGCCACTGCCTCATCGGCGGCCGGGTAAGAATGGTGACAAAGGTCAAGATCACCAGCGGAATGGCGAAGACCGGCGAAAACGCCAGCGGAAACTTCGGCAACAGGAAGGCCCCGCAAATGACGGCCCCTAGGCAGACCAGCACCTTGGCCGCAACGGGAATATCATCAGGCGGCTTGCGATGGGCGGAGGCTTTTGCAATCCCCGCCTCGATCCGGCCCATAGCCTCATCGTACTGCTCGCGGGGCGCGAACACTTGCATCACCGTGTGCCATTCGTCCCATAGCCGGATCTCGCCGGTGTCCGGGCTCCCCTTGGCTTCACATAGATCGCTCCACGCCCATCCTTCCGCGTCCCGGGAAGCAGCCAGCATCCCGGCTCCTGCTGTCGTGGCTCCCCGGGCACCCCCTACCAGTGCTCCACCGAGCATCGCCGCCCGATTGGCCCACTTCGCGCGATTGCTTCGCTGAATTTGGGTCACCCCGCTCCTGTCAATGACGACCTCCATCACAACTTTCCCGCCGAAGAAAAGCTGAGCGATGAGAAAGGAGAGGATGATGAGCGCCAGCCAGACTCCCCCGACCACCGAGAGCAGGGTCCGCACGAGCTCGAAATTCCCGTTGTGCACCGCGAGACCGACCAGAAACAACCCGACCACGCAGCAGGCAATTGTCCAGACAACCAGAATGGAGATGGCCACGGTCTTGTTCCGCACCACCGGGTATTCACCCACCCAGGTGAGGGGGGCATCGGACTGGAGGTTTTCGTGGTCTGTTTTCATGTCAGGAAGTTCGGAAGGGCTCACTGCAATCGGACCACAGGCGCCTCATTTCTTTCCGGCTGAAACAACGGACCACCGGCGGCGAGTCCGAAAAGAAAAACAGGTTCAACGCCATGAACTACGGTCCGATCGCCCATGGGCTCCCCTCGCGGGCAAAGTCGGGTGGCTCGCTCTGCCAGAGATCGTTTGGGCCCGCGACGGCTAGTCCGGCCACGAGCCATACCGCGAAGGGGTCAATCGGGGACAGACCACGATTCCCGGGTGCCAAGGTCAGCATGGTCCGGCGCCGTTTGGCGTCTTTGCACGCATCATAGGTCATTAGGACTATCATTGCTCAAGTCTCAGATAGATGGCGTAAAAATAGCGGTCTGTCCCCGATTTTTTTTACGCTCAGTGCAACATCCGGATGTTTATCGTTGGCTTACCGATCGCATCGAAAGGCATGACTTGATCGGTGACTATGTTTATCACCTCGACCTTAATCTCCTTAGGGTTCCCGTCCGCATCCGTGAGGAGTGAACGATCAAAGATAAAGTCGAAATCGACCCGCGCCTGTGCTACGCAATTCTCACAGTTACCGGAAAACGTTGATTGGAAGAATGCGTCCCGTCCAACCTCTTCGTCACCCAGATATAAGACGACCCAGAAGCTACCGGGGATCTTGATACGATTGACCCCTTTGACGCGCAGCGAAACGCGATTAAGGTTCTGCTTTTCGATAGAGAAGGCGGCACTCGCACTGTGCCCATCGTTTCGATCTCGCCAGGAAGGACCCATTGCAAGCGGGAGGGCGCTTTTCTCGATCTCTGGTGGCGCCGACTTCGGGCTAGCATAGGCGATTCCCAGCTTGTTCAGGTCAATGCTGTCCGAGTTGGTTTTGCCGAAAGGATCACTGATGCTCATCTCAGGATCGACAAGCCACCTTTGATTATCGCCGTCCTCCAGTGTTTTCTTGAAGCTCTCCAAATCAGTAGCGTTGCGGGATACCTGCCATTCCCACCAAAGCCGGTCCCAATCGCAATGGAAGAACCAAAACATGGGGTCAAAGGCGGCGATATCCTGGTTCGCCATAGTCTTGCCGGATCCATTGTGCCCGAAGTCATGTGCCCGAATAAGGTGTTGGGTCGAGTTGTATTTGTAGTCCGTAATTCCGTTGTATTCAGAAAATTTAGGCGCGGTACGGGCATTCGCAATGCATTTATTCACCATCGCGCTTCCCTGAAACGAGGCGTTGCGCTGGGTGGTAGTACCCTTTCTTCCGATGCCGATCGGCGGGTTGTAGAAATAAGGGTATACGTCGATCGGGAAGGTGTATTCCTTAAATGGCGCCTCACGAAACAGTTGAGGAAACTCACCAGTTTCAATGTCCCAGTATGGCAAGGTTACATCCTCACAGCCCTGCACGGAACGCAGCGCGTTTTCGAAATCCAACATCTGCCAGCGGTGCCAGGGTAGAAAACCATAGATGTGGTGCTGACAGAACGTCGGCACGGGATACCAGTGCTTTCCTGCGACTGAGAAGTAACAAAGGGCGTTGGGATCGTACTCACTTTCGGTATTCGGGTCCCGATCCATCAGTCCTTGAAACGCATCCTTTAGCTTTTGCTTCTCTGAATCATTGAGGTGGTTTATATCTTTTCGTATACGCTTGCCCGACTCAGCCAGGGTGGCAAGTCTCTCCGCAGCAATCTGAGCCTGGTGATCCGCGTCCCTTGGCACCCCGTTGATCAGCCAGTTATTGAATGTTGCGATTCGATCGTCCGACCACGGAGCGCCAAGTGGCATCAATTTGTACCCCAGATAGTAGTATATCTTGTGGCCGAGTGCCGATACCTGGTTGTAACTCCGAAGATCCAAGCCTTGATATTTCATCTGTTCGACATCATGATCGGTGATCATATCAAAAATGTCTTGCCAAGTAGGGCTTTGAATAATTGTTGACATGAGGCTTCTCATTTGGTGTGCGGGTCAATCGGGGACGGACCACGATTTCCGGGTGCCAAGGTCAGCATGGTTCGGCGCCGTTTGCCGTCTTTACACGCATCAGAGCTCATTAGGACTATCATTGCTCATGTCTCAGATAGATGGCGTGAAAATCGTGGTCTGTCCCCAGATGATTTCCTTGTCGATTTTGTGTATAACGCTTGCGCTGACCGGCTGCCGAAGGAGCGCCAGCGACTGAACCGGTCCGAGTTAAGCGCCTTGTTCGGTGATTTTCCCTCTCATGACCATTGCTTTGCGGCTGATTTCTTCCAGGCTCAACTCTTCATCCATGTCTTGCCGCCACTTGGTGTAGTCGAACGGTTCTCGTTGGATAAGGGCAACGAAACGCTCGGCCTCAATATCGCCTAAGTGCTGCGCAAGCACCTGAAAGCCTTTGGCTTTTATTTCTGTATCGGTGATCATGGTAACACCTCTTTTATGAAACCAATTGGATCGGTGACGTTGACGCCTTGAACAAGTGTAGCCCTTTTCAGGATTCCATCATCTGTTGACAGGAAGTAGTCCGATCCACCAAAGATAGCACATGCTACGTGCAATGAATCTATCTTCTTTATCCCTTGCTTTTGTAGCATGCCCGCTATGCTAAGCACGTCGCCATTTTCTATTATGTCTTCAACTGCATGTGCCCGCCATTTGGCGATTTGCTCCTTTCTCTCCCCGAATGGGTTTTTGCTATTTTCGTAATCCAATAGGTACGACCAAACGAGTTTATAAGCGCCATTTCGTACTTCTTCTTGTATTTTCAATTTCGCCTCGGTTTCAAGCCGTATCCGAAGATGGGATTGATCGTCGTACGGTCGATTGAAGCAGCAATTATCGAGATAGATCTTCTTTCTGAATTCGCAGCGATGGCTGAGCTACCTTTGTCACCGAACGCACTGCATAACCAGCCTCGCAAAGCGGCGTCTGCCGCGTTGCGAGGTCTGAGTGTAGGCTTTTGTTGGGCGACACCCTTTATCTATTCCAGAATAATACGTAACCGTGTTACAAGTTACGTGTGGGAAGATGTATTCCGCGCCTTTGATTGTAAACTTCATGGGAATCATTTGAGTGTATGCGAGATACTTTTTCGTTATGTTTCATTTTTCATCTTTTTTGGCAAGAAGCCAATACTCGGCTGAATATTCGATCACCTCTGAAACACGTTGTTCAAAGGGAATGGTTACCACTTTGCCTTCACCATTACCATTGGTTGACTTTCGTGTCGTCACGTACCAGTGCATATAGCAATCCGGCTTGATGATAGCCACTGCCTGTTGGAGAGGCCTATTAGGGAATCGAGCGTATTCAGCAAAGGGATTTTGAAAGCCATACTCTCCATCACGGTCTTTGAAATCAGGATTATTCTCATATGGATTGATTTGCGAGTACCGTTTGCAAGCATTGAGGTTAGACTATATTGAAGCATTACCATCAGTATTGCAGTCGGCTTTCAGTAGAGTCGGATATGGAGAAGGACCATCTGGTATGACCGGACTGCCTGGTAGCCACGAGCTAAAATTTCTCTTGCAGCCGCCTGTAGATTTAGTATCAACCGTATCAAATCTGCCGAGGGCGTGTATCGTATTTCCATGGGGGATAGCCATTTGCTTGGCCATCATGATATCAGCAGGTTGTTCTAGGTCTTCTGTTACAGGCTCAGTGTCGATATCCTTAGTTGGACGGAGCCGCTACGCGGAGTAAACCCCCCGGCACCGCCGCCTCTCCAATGTAGCCTCGCGTCCCCGCTTGCGGGGGCATTGTTCCAGTAATCATGAGGTTACATGCCATGACAGCACCATCGGACGCACATTTCAAGCGCCAGTACCAGACCCCAGCAGTTCTCAATGCGAATGCGAACGATTATCGACAGAGGGAAAAAGGAAAAAGGGGTCGGAGCCCTTTCTGTGCTACATTCAGAGCATTGCGGCTTGTCGGGTCACAGAAGGGGCAAAGATGCCGAGAAAGCAGAGGTTCTTCCTGGCGGGGGTACCCGCGCACCTGGTGCAAAGGGGCAACAACCGCCAGGCGGTTTTTTACGATGACTCGGATTACCGAGCCTACCTGGGATGGCTTGTGGAAGGTGCGCAGCGCTATGGCTGCGCGATTCACGCCTATGTGCTGATGACCAATCACGTTCACCTGTTGCTGACGCCGCGCGACAGGGACTCGATCAGCCGGCTGCTTCAGTACGTGGGGCGGAGGTACGTGGCGTATGTCAACCACAGGTACGGGCGGACGGGGACCTTGTGGGAGGGGAGATTCAAGGCGAGCGTTATCGATGCCTCGGAGTATCTGCTCAGGTGCTACCGATATATCGAATTGAATCCGGTAAGGGCCGGAATGGTTGATTCGCCGCGGGGTTATCGGTGGTCGAGCTACCGCGCCAACGCGCAGGGAGCTGCGGACCCTGCGGTATCTCCTCATGAGGTGATGAGGTGTATCTTGGCCTGGGCAAGGATGCGCAGATAGGAAGAGCGGCGTACCGGCAGTGGTTTCTGGGTCATGTCGAAGAGCAATACATCGACGAGATCCGGGCTTGCCTGCAGACCGGCACGCCACTGGGCAATGATCGGCTCCGGGGAGATATCGAGCGGGCGTTGAAGGTCAAAGTGGGCCAGGCGAGCCGTGGCCGCCCGAGGAGCCGGGAGTGGCCGAGCTCCAGTAAAGGGCTCTGACCCTTTTACGCTGCTTTTACGCGCGGCCGGTCACGCTTGGCACTTCAAGCGGTATGCCCAGAAGCAGAGCCCCTATGATCGGGAGCGGTACACCTTTGCCGAGGGCGAGGCGCGGGCTAAGAGAGCTGGGTTGTGGGCCCACCAGCCGCACCCAGCGCCGCCGTGAGATTGGAGGCGGCGTTAGCGTATGCCGCAGGTTGTCTCAGATCGGCCAACAGGAGTCGTTCAGGGATCGCTTATATTGGGGGCTGCCGAAGCTCCGTACGTTACCACTCCGGACATTGGGGCGACGACCCCTAGAGCAGCAGCCATGCGGGACGGGTTACGGGTCACTATCGCCTGTGTTGACGCCAGCGGCGATGCTCTGCAATAGTGGAGAAACCGTCAAGGCCTGGAGGCTCAGGCATGTATGAACCTACTCGCTTAGCGCGAGATCCGCAGCCGGCCAATCGACATCCCCTACGGTCGGCCGCGCCTGTTCGCCCCTCGCCCCTTTCGGCAATCCACCGTCGCCGACGCTCCGGCAGTGCCTGTTCCTACTCCAGCCACCATCAGATAGCACGACCCTGGCGAAAAGTGGACATCGTCGGCCTATTGCCCAGCGCCGTCCGCGGCGGGCCGGCACCGGGCGGCCTTGCGGTTATCCTACCTTGCTGTTTCCATGGAGGAAACACCCCCGCAGCCAAACCCCCGAGGTGCAATGTTGCGCTCAAATCCCCGATGGATAGACGGAAACCTTCCGTGTTTAAACACGGAAGGTTTCCAGTCATTGAGCTGTTCGGTTTCCATAATCACCGCCGTGGAAACTGGCAATAGAGAAAAAATGGCGGCAAACCAGAGGAGAATGATGATGAGTAAAATAGTAGAAGAAGTAACATCGGCAAATGCTGATTACGTGGCTGACTTTGGAGATAAAGGTAATCTACCAATGCCTCCTGGAAGACAGTTTGCAATACTTACATGCATGGATGCTCGTTTAGATCCTGCAAAATATGCAGGTCTTGCTGAAGGTGATGCCCATGTGATTCGTAATGCGGGTGGCCGAGCAAGTGATGATGCCATCCGTTCATTAGTAATTTCTTACAAATTACTGGGTACAAAAGAGTGGTTTGTTATCCATCATACTGATTGTGGAATGGAAACATTCACCACTGAAATCATGGGTGATTTGTTGTCTGGAAGTCTCAAAACCGCAAGCGTTGATGCCTCGGGTTGGCATGATAGCAATGCTGGCGGTGGTACAACTGATGGTAAATACATTAATTGGTTAACTATCAGTGATCAAGGAAAAAGTGTTTTGGAGGATGTTCAGCGAATCAGAAGTAACTCAATGGTTCCAAGTGATATTCCAATTTATGGTTATATCTATGACTGTAAAACGGGAAACCTTATGGAGGTGCCTGAAGCAACTGAAGCAGGTAAAGCAAGCTAAAACCTAACAAGACAAATTCACTCGGACTGCCAAAAGCCGCGTCGCTTCGCTCTGCGTCTTTTGGCATCCGGTGATTTGCCACGTTGGGCCCACTCAGCTAAACAAGCAGGGGCCAGGCTCGAATTTCCGCCAGAAAGAACGTGCGAGCTCAGATATGGCAATTCCCTTTCTCTGATCGACGACGTGTTCCGCAACAACTCGAGCCTGGCCCCTGATCTCCGAAAATCGTGGTCTGTCCCCGATGACGCCTACTGCAAGAGGGGAGCGATCGAGGTAGACTGCGACGTGATCGCCAGGCCCGGTCCCGGTTGTCCGCAGTTGCTGGCTCAGCGAGCAAACACAGTTCTCCGGGTCACCGTAGCCCAGTTGCACGTCGGCCCCAAGAACCGCGGGCTGCTTAGGCTCCCGCCGGGCGTGGCTGCGAAGACTCTCCTCCCACGCAGACAGCGAGGCTTCTGCCCGGCGCATTGCTTCATTCTGCGGATCAATGGTCATGAACAATTGCTGGCAGCGCTGCCGATCAAGGGATACGAGCATAAATACCGCCTCGAAGTTCAACTAAACTGTTGCAGCTTTGCTGACTTGTGGACTGTTTCGATCCATAGTGGAGCCAAGTGTCCGTGACGATACTGACGACGGGCAGAGTCACAATCTTAGTTCCTCCGAGTCAGGCATTTTGCTCGGTTCTCAATCGCTCGCGGAGAGAGCTTCCTCATAACATTCCATCAACCGTGCATGATTTGCGGATAGCGAAAATGACTGCTCGTACTTCTCTCGTGCAGCAGCGCCCATTTGTTGGCACTCTTGCGGGTGTTCATTAGCCCAACGCACCAAACTCACGAGTTTCCCGATCTCAGCCCCGGGAAAGGTAAGCCCAGTCTTGCCGTGAGTGACAGATTCATGTCGTGATCCGAAATCAGACGCGATCAGCGGCGTTCCCACGCTGAAACTTTGCACAAGAACGACAGGGCTGGGCTCAGCCCAGGTCGATGGAAGAATAGTTGCAATCGCCCCGCGCATGAGCTCTGGCACCTCTGTCGCGGGCAGCGTTCCCAAATACTCCACTTTTGGATGGCTGGCGGAAAATGCGCGGACTTCTTCCTCCAAAGGGCCTGCACCCGCAATCTTGAGGGCGACATCAGGCAGCTCTCGCCACGCATCGATCATCTGCCTTATGCCTTTTTCATGACTCAGCCTGCCGGCGAAACAAAAGTAATCGCGCCGGGATTCACGATACCCTGGATCGGGTGCAAAACTGGACTTGATGCGAATGCGTTGCGCCTTGATTCCGGCTGCAATCATGACGGACCGCATGGACTGGCTGACGGCCAGAAAGAGGCTCACTGAACGATTCCATGTATTCAGATGGGTATGTATCGCGGTGCTGGTCGCCTTGAGCAGGCTGAGTGCGTAGCTGTTCATTGAACAGCGGTGCCATACACCGGGCCACCCGAACGGCTTCCCAACACAGAGATGGCATGGGCTGCCATTTCGGGTGAGCATATCTCCAATACATGTGAGACGGTAGTTATGTAATGTCTGCACAACCGCAACATTCGCATTCCGGCAGGCAATGTAGACCGATGGGGTCAGGCGGGGCCAAACATTGTGGACATGTACGATGTCCGGCCGGAAATCCGCAATCTCCGCCGCGACACGCTTCAGCCAATAAGCAGACCAGGCGCCTCCTAATGTCTGCAGACCTGTAATCATTCTGGACTGCTTCAGGAGCGATCGAGGCGTTTCTATCAGCCTCAGAGGTACACCATGCTGACGCAGTGTTTGAACCTCCCAGTCGACCACCGTGTTCTCTCCGCTTGGTGTCGTCCGATCATAAGCGTCGTGTAGGACTAGGACTCTCATCACATAGCTTCGATGGTTCGTTGTAATCCGTCCTTCAGCGAAATCGCTGGTCGCCAGGCGAAGGTGGAGTACGTCAATTTCGGATCGGCCACCCACGGATAGTGATCGTGCGGCGGTGTTTCAAATGCTCCCCAGCGGATCTGGGCCTGCGAGCCCGTTTGTCGGAGGATCATCTCCACCACCTTTCCTATACTTCCGAATTCGCCGGAACCGGCGTTGAAAACCCCGCCAGCATGACGCTCGGCGCCAAGCGCAGCCTCGAGGTAGAGCGTGATCAGATCGTCGATGTAAACCCAGTCACGCGTGACATCCGGATGAGACAGCATTAGGTCCGTCCCTGCCAGCGCGCTGGTGATGGCCCGCGGCACCAATCGGCGGGGATGATCCGAAGGGCCATAAGTGGAGAAGAGTCGAAGCGTCACGATTGGCCGCTGCTGTTCGAGCGCGACTGCCCGGGCATGCAGTGTCGCGGCCAGCTTGGTGATGCCATGCAGGGATGTCGGGTGGCAGGCTGCCGACTCCGACAGTCGATTTGGGGACGGTGTATATTCGAACGAGTCGCCGGTAGTCACCATGCCACGATATCCGACGGCATCGCAGGCCTCGATCAATTGCACGGTGCCAAGCAAGTTGGCTCCGATGAGCTCATGGGCGGCATCGGTGGCTCCCGCGACCACCGTGGCCGCCGCAAGATGAAACACGTAGTCCGGGCGCGCCGCCGCGACCGCCTTGCTTAGCGCGGCTGCATCGCGCAGGTCGGCGATGTGGGCGGTAACGTGTGGCAGGACATCGGGCATCCGCCAGAAATCTGAGTTATCCCGTCTCAAGATGTGAACGTCAAGACCCTCAGCTACTAGTCGACGGGTGAGATGCGAGCCGACGAATCCTGAGGCGCCGGTTACCAGAGCACGTCCACTGATCATGCGAAGTACCGATAGAGTTGGGCGCCAGCTTGTGCTGCAACGTCGTCGGGCACGTCCGGCTGCGTCAGGCGCATGGTGAGCTCGCTGAGGATGCGCTTCTGCGCGATAGCAGGAGCGTCGTCCCAGCCAGAAGGATCGAGCCGCAGAAACCGGAGCTCGCGCTCGTCGGCGCCAAACTGGCCCTTGAACCGAATCAGTCCGGGTTGGTCGTCATCGCTCGGCCCGAGATCGAATCGGCGACAACCCAGGTTGGAAGCCAGTTCGATCCCCTCCCACGTCAGCATGCTGTTGGGCCGCACATCCAGAGCGTCCTGTGCAGAGGCGTTGAACTTGTAATAAAGGGTATCCCCCCAGCGCAGGTAGATGGTGCCAGCAATCAGCCGGTCCCCCAGCCAGGCGCCGAGAGCATACCAGTTACCCGTCGACTGAAAACGCCGGGCAATTGCCTCGAAGAAGCTCAGGGGCTGGGCGAGGAGCCGGTACTTGGTCTTTCGCAGTGCGACGTGCAATCGATGAAATTCAGCCAACTCGGGGCCCGGAGCGAGCGGCCGGATTATGACACCCTGCCTGCGCGCCTTGCGTATCGCGCGTTGCGTGGACGGATCGAGGGCACTCCATCGGCGTTGCTCAGTGCCCTCCAGCGACAAGGTGTGCCAGCGCGCGCGCTTGATCACGGCGAAGTGGTCATGATCCGGAAGTCGAACGTCCAGGCAGCGCAGCAGAATCGGCCGTCGATGCGTTTCGAGCATCGCGAGCAGTTCAGCCCATTCCGCCTCACGATCGAAAAGCGGATCGCAGGCATCACAGAATGGCGCGGCCACTAGCCGTGGTGCTGGAGGCGCTTCGAGACACGAGAAGGCGATTCCCGAGGTGACATCGCCCCCGCCATCAACGATCACACTTGCCCGAATCTGGAAAGCGTACGCATCCTGCACTGCGCCAAGCCACTGCGGTGAGTGAAATAGCCCAGCCTGGCGATGCGATACCAGGGTAAACCAGAGCGGATCCGTTACCGGATCAAGATCGAGGCTGATCACACTGCGGTCTCGGCGGCGACTCAATGCTGGCAGCCAGGAACGCCTGCGCCGCGCGGGTCACCGCAGATGTACACAGCGGCGCGTAGTAGCCGTCGCGGACACCGCGGTCCCATGAAACCGGAGCGAGCAGGTTTGTCAGGCGGATGTCGGTGGAAAACCGCGTGCGCCCGCTGGAGTTGGTGCCGCCACCGTGAACCAACTGCAGCGGAAAGATGAGCACCTGTCCGACCTCCAACGGCACCGGTTCGGCGATCCCCATGAGCGCGGGGTCAAGCAGTCTCGGCGCGTAGGGGTAGCCGAGTTGGTGCTTCGGCGACCGAATCTCAACATCCTGACTGACGGTCTGGGTGAACGGAAATGCCGAATCGGGGGCGATGTGCGAGCTGCTGACGACGCGCAGCGCGGCGCTCGCCGCCATTGTCGTGAAAGGCACCACCACGGAGACTTCGTAGGGACTCGCTCCATAATGCGTGTCCCGGTGGAGCGGGACCGCATCTGCGCCTACGCCGGGCCTGACACAACGAAGGTAGGGTGATGATTGGATCGCCAGATCCGGGCCGATCAGCCTGCGAAAGAGCTTCGAGGTTGCGGGTGATGATCGGACGGCTGAGGTCCGATTTCCACCAGTAAGTCGCAAGTTCATATATCGTCGCCAGGTGCCGCTCATCGTCGATGACGTGATCGTGGTAGTCATCGAGACAGGCCAGCCCAGGCATGTGGCTCTGCAAATACGTGAGCAAGCTATTGCGCGCTTCGAAGATCGCTGAGGGATCCAGAAGATCAATGGCGAGCCATCCGCGCTCGGCAAGCGTAGCCTCGATCTCGTGCAGCGTCATTTCTCACTCGTCCCCATCGTCCTCCACCAACTCACCAGGCGCTGAAGCCCCTCGTCCAGCGTGTATTCAGTCTCGAAGCCCAACTCCGCTCTGGCTTTCGCCGTCGAGGCGAGGCGCCTGGGAACGGGGCTGCCGGCGCGGGCCGGGGCGAAGTCGATCTCAATATCCACTGACATCGCCCGGATCAGGGCTTCCGCCAGTTCCTTGAGGCTGGTCTCCACCCCGCTCGCGACGTTGTATGCCTCCCCCGGAGCGCCGCGCGTCGCGGCCAGCAGGAAGGCCCGCGCGACGTCCTCCACATAGACGAAGTCCATTGTATCGGCGCCATCGCCGAAAACGATTGGCGGTAGCCCTCTGTCAATCCGGTCCATCCAGCGAACGAGCACCTCGGTATAGGCGCCGAGTGTGTCCATACGAGGGCCGAACACGTTGAACGGGCGAAGGGCAACGTAGTCGAGCCCGGCCGCTTCGCGAAACGAACGAAGCAGACCCTCACTGTACGACTTGGCGGCGCCATAAAACGAGCGGTCGTTGTACTGGTGGTGGGTTTCTTCTGTTGGGATGATCTCCGCGGCGCCGTAAACCGAGGCTGACGACGCCATGACGAATCGCTTCACCTGTGCCTCGGACGCCGCCTCGATCACGTTGAAGGTACCGTCGACCATCACCTCCAGGGAAAGCCGCGGTTGCTCGGCACATTGGGTCAGGCGAATGGCGGCCATATGATAGAGGACGTCGACCCCCGAAACGGTGCGAAACAGCAGCTCCGAATCCCTGATGTCACCCTCGATGAAATTCACGCCGCCGCGCGCCATGGCGGCGGCGATATTCTCCAATCGTCCCCGGCTCAGATTGTCGAGCACCGTGATCTCGCGTGCGCCCGCGTCCAGCAGCAGGTCCACGAGATGAGAGCCAATCATTCCTGCTCCACCAATGACCAGAACCCTGGCTCCAACGAGTGGGGTGGTATCAGAGACTGGCATGTCTGCTCCTTGAACGAGTGATTGCGCCGGATGGCCGGGTTTGGTAGCGATCCTTGGACATGGCTGCAAGTGCTTCACTCACCTGCTCGACTTGTTCACCGGACAGCTTCGGGTAGACTGGGATCGAAAGGACTTTGCAGGCCGCGCGCTCGGCAAGCGCCTGGCAGACATCCTCGATTACTTTGAGCCCATGTCTGCCGGCGCTGTCGAGTATCGGGTCCATGTCGGCGGTCTGGCCATACAGATGCACCGGTACGATAGCCCGGGTGCGTGGCGTGATCGCGGCCTCGATCCGTGGGGGGTCGATCGCAAAGGATGCCGGCGAGATATCCACCAGCACAGGCCGGGCGCCGGCATAACTGATTGCCGCCACCGTGGCGAGGAACGTGAAAGCCGTCGTGATCACTTCATCGCCCGGGCGCAGGCCGGCGCCGAGAAGCGCCAGGTGCAAGGCGCTCGTGCCGGAGCTCACGCCGAAAGCGCTGTCGGTTCCACAGTACGCGGCGAATGCCACCTCGAGCTCGGCGACGGGCTGGCCTGATACAAACTCGCTGCGATCAAGCACGCTGGGGATCGCCGCGTCGAGCTCCGGTCTTAGCCTGGCGTTCTGCGTGTCGAGGTCCGTAAAACAGATCATCGGGCTATTGATACCAGGTCGACCGCTGTGGCTCCGCTACCGCGCGCCAGAGACAAGTCCGCTGCCTCGAGCAACCGAACGGCGGCTGTCGCACTCGAACCGCTACTCCGTGGGGCCGTGCCATGTGTGATGCAATCCAGAAAATGTTGAACGACATTTGCGAGTGGCTCCGCCCCGCTGACCGGAATGTTCTCGACGGCGGTGCGGTGTAGACGACGGGTGCTAGGCTGAGACATTGCTTCGACGCCTCGGTCGAACAACTGTACGCAGGACTCTGCCATGAGATCATCCCAGACGATGGTGTGGTGCTCGAAGCCCAGCAGAATAGAGCGAACCTTTGAAGGAGCAATCCAGCTCACGAGCACACTCGCGAAGGCATGGTCAGGATAAGACAGCATCAGCCGGGCATGTGATACAGGAGCGCCATGCGAATTGCCAAGCCCGGCAGCCTGAATACTGTCCGGCACACTTGCCATCAGGGCATCGAGAATCGCAAGGTCGTGGACGGCAAGGTCCCACAGCACGCTGATTTCGTGGCTCGGTCCGACGCAGTTTGACCGGATCGACTGATAGTACCGCAGGGGACCGAGATCGCGATCGATCACAAGCCGCTGAATGGACTGCAAGGGCGGGCTGAACAGGTAGGTGTGATCGACCATCAACACCAAGCCGCTGCGTTGACTCATGTCTGTGAGGGCAGTGGCGTCGGTGAAACTGTAGGCCAGCGGCTTCTCGACCAGCACGTTCTTCCCACTCTTGAGCGCGCGCCGGGCAATGGGATAGTGGGTACTGGTGGGCGTGGCGACAATGACGGCGTCGATCGCCGGATCAGCGAACACCGATTCGATACCGTGTCGGACTGCCACTCGCGGATGCGACGCGCGCGCTGAGGCCGCCCGTTCCGGTGACTGCTCGCAGATGACCGCAAGCTGTGCCCGATCGCCCGATGCTATGACGCATGAGGCGAGTTTCGGACCCCAGTAACCGTAACCGATCAGCGCCACCTGGATCATCGTGTACCAAGATTCCCAACAAAGGGATAGAAATTTGCTTTCAGCCGCTATGGGCTGAAAAGAGGCCGGCGCGTAGCTACTGCCCTGGAGCAACAGTTTGACATAACCCCGTTGGCGCGACATCACCGTGATCCTCTCGCACTGCCCGGTCCGCCGCGCGGTCTGCAGGTCGCCAGGTGCTCCCGGCGACGAATCCCCAACTTGCTGCGGATTCTAGGCCGAGCGGGTCTAGCATGGAAGCGTCCCGCGACGCCGCTCGCTCGTCTATCACCCTATCCGCATGACCGCTCCGGGTCGAGCTCGGTTCGTTAGCGCCGGCTTATATATGGGGAGGCTGAAGGTCGGTTCCCGGCCATGAGCCGTCGTTAGTCGACCCCGGTCGAGCAATGACTTCAGCTGTGGTGCTGATATTCGATGGAGGTCAGGCCGCGCCGCCGGTGACCAGGATCTTGCCGTCACGCTCGCCGGCACTAGCGGCAGCCACGGCCTCCCGGATTCTTTCGACCGGGTAGGTCGCGTGGATGCGGGCATGCAGCGTCCCGCTGGCCACCAGCTGTGTCAGCTCGCCGTACAACGCACGCTGCGCGTCACGGCTCGCGTCGCGGAGCCACTTCACCAGCCAGAAGCCCCTCAGCGTGATGTCGCGGAAGACCAAGGAGCTCGGCGCTACGCGACAGGGCTCGCCGCTCATCATTCCGTAGTTGACCAGCGTGCCCCCTTCGGCCAGGCATTGCGCCAGCCGGTCGGTAGCGGCGCCGCCCACCGCGTCTATGCCCAACCGGATCGCTGCACCGCCGGTTGCCTCGCTCACGCGGCGAGCGATATCTTCACCGTCGACAAGCACGACGTCGCCGCCCTGTGCCTTCGTCGCCGCTACCGCCGATTCTCGCCGCACCAGATTGACGGTGCGAAGGCCCCGCCGCTTGGCCAACTGCATCAGGTAGCCGCCAACGCCCGAGTTAGCGACGTTCTGGATCACCCAGTCGCCAGCGACCAGGGGTACGAGCTCGCTGAGCATCAGTGACGCGGTGGGCGGATTGACCGTTAGCATCGCCAGCTGCAGCGGGTCAGCCCCCTCTGGCAGCGGTACCAGCAAGCGCGCTTCGGTCAGCAGGTGCGTGACCCAGGTACCGCTGCCGCGCGGCAACAGCACCAACTGCCCGACCGACAGGCCGGTGACGCCATCGCCCAGCGCTGCTATGCGGCCCACGCCCTCGCTGCCGCCAATCGCCGGCAGCGGCGGCAGTACGGCGTATTCGCCGGTCAGCGTCAGAAGGTTCGAAGGATTGATCGGCGAGGCCAGCATGGCCACCAGCACTTGGCCGGCAGCCGGCGGCGACAACTCGAGCGGCACGGCGCGTATCACGTCCCGTGGGACCGCGCCGCGGTGGTCGTACTGGGCCTTGAGCATCGTCATCGGGCGTCCTCCGTTGAGGCGTGGGGGGCAAATCAAGTAGCAAGATCAGGGGGTGGAGCATAGGCGGCCTGAAGGCGACATGCGAGTCCCACGGGGACCTTGGCACGGTCAGGCGTTCTTCGGCGGTGCCGCGAATCGCATGATTGCAGCCTCTGCATTGCGGGCGGACGGGCGTCAGACCATAACAGGCCGCTTAGGGGTCGACAGCAGTCTTTCAGCGATGGCTAATATTAGATCGAGGTGAAGGTCGCCGTTCGGCCACTTGCAGACATCCGTGCGTGAGCGAATCGGTGGTGCGTCCCCATTCCTTTGGGGGGCCCGTCCCTTGTGGGAGCGGCGCCGCCGCCGCGAGATTCGCAGGCATCTCGCACGACGGGTGTTAGTCGACGCCGCGAGACCGCCGGGTAGCAGGAAAAGGGAAAAGGGGTCGGAGCCCTTTTTGTGCTACATTCAGAGTATTGCGGCTTGTCGGGTCACAGAAGGGGCAACGATGCCGAGAAAGCAGAGGTTCTTCCTGCCGGGGGTACCCGCGCACCTGGTGCAAAGGGGCAACAACCGCCAGGCGGTTTTTTACGATGACGCGGATTACCGAGCCTACCTGGGATGGCTTGTAGAAGGTGCGCAGCGCTATGGCTGCGCGATTCACGCCTATGTGCTGATGACCAATCACGCTCACCTGTTGCTGACGCCGCGGGACAGGGACTCGATCAGCCGGGCGCTGCAGTACGTTGGGCGGAGGTACGTGCCGTATGTCAACCACAGGTACGGGCGGACGGGGACCTTGTGGGAGGGGAGATTCAAGGCGAGCGTTATCGATGCCTCGGAGTATCTGCTCAGGTGCTACCGATATATCGAATTGAATCCGGTAAGGGCCGGAATGGTTGATTCGCCGCGGGGTTATCGGTGGTCGAGCTACCGCGCCAACGCGCAGGGGGCTGCGGACCCTGCGGTATCTCCTCATGAGGTGTATCTTGGCCTGGGCAAGGATGCGCAGACACGAAGAGCGGCGTACCGGCAGTGGTTTCGGGGTCATGTCGAAGAGCAACACATCGGCGAGATCCGGGCTTGCCTGCAGACCGGCACGCCACTGGGCAATGATCGGTTCCGGGGAGATATCGAGCGGGCGTTGAAGGTCAAAGTGGGGCAGGCGAGCCGTGGTCGCCCGAGGAGCCGGGAGCGGCCGAGCTCCAGTAAAGGGGTCTGACCCCTGTCGTCCAGACTCCTGGGCCACGCCAAGCTGGAGAGCACCGTCCGGTACCTGGGGATCGACGTGGATGACGCCCTGGAGATGGCGGAGCAGATAGATAGAAGTCTGAGAAGGGTTGGCCGGAGGCGACCGGCGGTTTGGTCGCTTCTCGGCCAAAAGTAGTCAACAGCCCTCGGAACGAGGGAAGGGCGCTGATCGAGCGCCTGAGACCCGAGACGGGCTGACCCCAGACCCGAAAAAACGACCGGGAAGTATTGGGGCGCCGCGGGCTGTAGACGATTCCGGGCCAGTCAACCCAAACGAGTGGACACGTGCCTCCCTAAGACAGGTCCCAGGCCGCAGTCTAGCGGGCTCGTCTGAGTCACGGTGCTCATCGGCCCGAGATGCTAGCATTGTTTGGTGGCGGTCCAAGGGCTGCCATCCCCGGGGCGGTAGCAAACCTGCCGAACAGAGAATTGAGAATCATTCAAATCTAGGAGGTGTTCCATGTCATCAGAATCCCGCCGCAATTTCCTCGCTGCTTCAGGCAAGTTGATTGCGGGCACGATCGCGCTCGGCGCGATTGGCGCCCATGCCGCGGAAGAGCACATGCAGGAAGGCTCCGGCGAAGGCCTCGTGGTCGCTTCCGCGGAGGAAAACCGGTGTGCCTCCTGCGAGTTCTGGGGCGGCATGCGAAAGGTCGCCGACGACAAGAAGCACGTGACCGCGCAAAGCATGGGCTGGTGCAACAACCCGGACAGTCCTAACCACGGGAAGTTGACGGCGGCCGACCATGAGATGATGAAGCCCGACATCTGGAGAAAATGGGCGGCTCTCTGACCTCATCCCGATGCCCGGGGCAACATCGGTGCCCCAGGCATCGTCGCATCTCCAACGCTGGCAAGGAATGGGCCGCTCAGGGTCGACGGCAGTCCTTGAGATGCGGCTTATATTCGGACTCCCTGAAGGTGACTTCCCGGCCAATTCCGGACATTCCCCCGCCAACCAGCATCTATGCGCTCCGCGCAGCTCATTGGTCACTTAACCACCGGATTGACGCCGCCAATGGGCCTCTGCAATAGTTTCCGCATCGTCGATGCTAGGACGCTCAGACATGGACCAAACCAATCGCCCCGGCCGACTCCCTCTGGTCCGTTCCCTGCTCGTGCTGGCCGCGAGCGTGTTGTGTGTCGCGTCCGGTGCATGCTTTTCTGACCCGGCCGGAGCCGAAGCCCCTTCTGGCGATCCTGGTCACCTCTGCGTCAGTCCCATCAACCTCCGAGGCTTGACCCACGTGGGGACGTCGGGCAACCTAAGCGCGTTAGTCCAACGCAACACGGAGGTTGACTCATGGACAACGCCACGTTGGCTCTTACCCGCCGCCTCGGCGAATAATCCGCGCGCATCCCTGCTAACGCGCCTTTTGGAGCTTGGCTTGCCCGTACTGCCGGCTCCGGACGTTGGTCTTCGAGGTCACGCACTTGTCCCAGGGGCTCGGTTTGGATTGCGAGGCAACTCATAACGGCTATCCAAACAGATCCAACTGGAATTGGCTCGCTTAGCGGGGTACGGCATTGCGTATTGCCCCCTGCGACGACGACCGAACGGCAGAATGTTGACTGTATATGTCGCTGTTAGTCTGGCCTCCGTGGCAATGATTGGTAAAAAGGCACCAATTATCAGCGGGATAGGCTGAGTATCTTTCTTCAGATCCAGAACATCGAGTGACGCGGGGCAAAGATGAGTCAGGCCGATCAGCCGCTGGGCACGCTGTTCATCGTCTCGGCGCCTTCGGGCGCCGGCAAGACCAGCCTGGTGCGCGCCCTGGTGAGCACCGATCCGGGCATCGTGGTCTCGGTGTCCCATACCACCCGCACGCCGCGCCCCGGCGAGCAGGACGGGACCCATTATCACTTCGTGGATCGGGCGCGCTTCGAGGCGATGGTCTCGGCCGGCGAGCTGCTCGAGCACGCCCGGGTGTTCGACAACTACTACGGGACAGCTCGGGCCGCGGTGGAGGCGGGGCTCTGCACCGGCCGCGACCTGGTCCTGGAGATCGACTGGCAAGGGGCGCGCCAAGTGCGCACGCTGATGCCCCAGGCGGTCTCTATCTTCATTCTGCCGCCCTCCGCCGCGGCGCTGGAGCAACGGCTGCGCGGCAGGGCCCAGGACAGCGCCGAGGTGATCGCCAGGCGCCTCGGCGAGGCGCGCGGCGAGATGTCCCACTTTGGCGAGTTCGACTACCTGGTGTTGAACGACGAGCTCGACGCGGCCCTTTACGAGCTGCGCGCCATCGTCACCAGCCAGCGGCTGCGCCGCGACGCCCAGGTGCGGCGGCTGGGCGGCCGGCTGACGGAGCTGCTCGGCGGCTGATTCCTCCGGGGCAGGCGCAATCCTTGATCCCGCCGGGTGCCGCATCCGCCTACGGCCCCCGCCCGGCAGGGCTCTGTCCCGGGCAACCCAGCTTTCCGGGCCGCAGCGCAAAGTTTGGCGGGCGGTATCTCCATCCGCTATAGTAGGAGATTCTCATTGCGGCTCGGCATCTGATCCGCCCGCGTCTTCCTCCAGGCCGTCGTTGTCGGCCGCTGAGCTCTCCGGAGTCTCCAGGATATGGCACGTATTACTGTTGAAGACTGTTTGAACCACGTCGATAACCGTTTCGACCTGGTGTTGCTGGCGACCAAGCGGGCCCGCCAGCTCGCCAATGGCGTCGATCCGCTGCTGCCCTGGGAGAAGGACAAGCCCACGGTCATGGCGCTGCGCGAGATCGCAGCCGGGCTGATCTCCGACAGCATCATCGCCGAGCAGGACGCCCGCGCCGCGGAGCTGATGGAGCAGGAGGCCCGGGTGCCCGAGCTCGACGATGTGGTCAACCTGCGCGAATTTTCGGGCCCCGAGGATGCGCGGCAGGAGTAATTCTCTGTCGGGGGCTGAGCAGACTCCGGCCTGCTGCGCTTGCCGACCCATTGTCTGGGTCGGCGGGCGGCGGAGCGGGTCCCCGGACGCGAGCGAGCGGAAGGCGCGATGGATCCATGTGGAACCCACTCGCTGATGGTGCGCCCGGTCCGGCACGCAACGGGAAGCCACGTTTCCTGATCAGCGACCTCTGTAGCTACCTGGAAAACTACCTGCCGTCCGATCAGGTTCGGGAGGTTTACCGGGCCTATCTGTTCGGCGCCGAGGCCCACGAGGGGCAGAAGCGTCTCACCGGCGAGCCCTACATCTACCATCCGCTGGCCGTCGCCCGCATCCTGGCCGAGATGCGCATGGACTACAAATGTCTGATGGCGGCGGTGCTCCACGATGTGATCGAGGACACCCGGACCGCCAAGGGCCAGCTCGTCGAGCTGTTCGGCGAGGATATCGCCGAGCTGGTCGACGGGGTCAGCAAGCTGACCCAGATCGATTTCCGTTCTCACGCCGAGGCCCAGGCGGCCAACTTCCAGAAGATGATGCTGGCGATGGCGCGCGACGTGCGCGTCATCATGATCAAGCTCGCCGACCGTCTGCACAACATGCGCACCCTCGGGGTCATGCGCCCGGAGAAGGCCCGGCGTATCGCCAAGGAGACCATGGAGATTTACGCCCCGGTCGCCCAGCGCCTGGGCATCAACAGCGTGCGGCTGGAGCTCGAGGAGCTGGGATTCGCGGCCTTCTGGCCCTGGCGCTATGCGGTGCTGCGCAGCGCCGTGGGCGGGGGGCGCGGCAACCGCAAGGAGGTGATCACCACCATCGAGACCGCCATCCGCGAGCGGCTCCGCCAAGAGGGGCTCGCGGGCGACGTGCAGGGGCGCGAAAAGCACCTGTTCAGCATCTACCGAAAGATGCGATCCAAGCGTTTGTCATTCAACGAGCTGGTGGACGTGTACGGGTTTCGCATTGTGGTCGACAAGGTGGACTCCTGCTACCGCGTGCTAGGTGCCATGCACAGCCTCTACAAGCCGGTGCCCGGGCGCTTCAAGGACTACATCGCGATTCCCAAGGCCAACGGCTACCAATCGTTGCACACCGTGCTGTTCGGTCCGCACGGGCTGCCGATCGAGATCCAGATCCGTACCCTGGAGATGCATCAGGTGGCCGAAGCGGGTATAGCCGCCCACTGGCTCTACAAGGCGGCCGGGGAGCAGCCCGGTGCGGCTAACACCCGTGCCTCGGACTGGCTGGCGAACCTGCTGGAGATCCAGAAGGGGGCCGGCGACTCCATGGAGTTCCTGGAGCATGTCAAGATCGACCTCTACCCGGACGAGGTCTACGTGTTCACTCCGCGCGGCAAGATCATGGTGTTGCCCAAGGGCGCGACCGTCATCGACTTCGCCTATGCGGTGCACACTGAGCTGGGCAATGGCTGCGTGGCGGCCCGGGTCGATCGGCGGCTGGCGCCGTTGCGCAGCCGTCTGTTCAACGGCCAGACCGTCGAGATCATCACCGCCCCGGGGGCGGCGCCGCATCCGTCCTGGCTGAATTTCGTGGTGACCGGCAAGGCGCGGGCGAACATCCGCGCCTATCTCAAGAACCTCAAGCGCCACGACGCCGTGGAGCTCGGCCGCCGCCTGCTGGAAAAGGAGCTCAGCGAGGTTGACGCCCGGATCGACGCCCTGGAGCCGGGACGGCTGGAGCAGCTCCTGCAACAGCTGAGCCTGCAAGGGCTTGATGACCTGCTGGTGGACATCGGCCTGGGTAACCGCCCCGCGGTGCTGGTGGCCCGCCGGCTGGTCGGCGTCGAGGCCGCGGAGGAGCGCAAGCCCGGCGAGCGTTCGCCGGTCACCCTCGCGGTCAAGGGCACCGAAGGCATCGTGGTGAAGTTCGGCAAATGCTGCCGTCCCATCCCGGGCGATGCCATCATCGGCACCTTTCACCGCGGACGCGGGCTGGTGATCCATCGCCAGGGCTGCCCGAACCTCGGCAACTATCCCAAGCAGGGGGAGAGCTGGCTGGACGTGCACTGGGAGGAAGACCCTCGCGCCGAGTTCGCCACCGAGATCCGGGTGGCGGTGGGCAATCAGCGCGGGGTGCTCGCCACGGTTGCCGCGGCCATCGCCGAGACCGGGTCGAACATCGAGAATGTGAGCATCGAGGAGCGCGACGGTCTCTCGTCCACGCTGGATTTTGTCATCGTGGTCCGCAACCGCCAGCACCTGGCCGCGATCATGCGCAACCTGCGCTCGCTGCCGCGGGTGATGAGGATCTCGCGGGCGATGGGGTGAAAACGAGTAGACAGTAGACGGTAGACGGTAGACAGGGAAAAGCAACACACCGGTCGACCGCAGACCGGGAAGACCCGTAGGCCAGGTTGGCGCGCGGCGACTACCTGACACCGGTCGACTGGACAGCCGAGACACATCAGCAGACCTAGGGCGCTTGAGTCCTGCCCCGGAGCCGTTGGGCTGGCGGCCGAAGAGATCCCGGCTCGCATCAGAACGAGGAGACAGACCGTGCCCCGCGAGATCATCCGTACCGACCATGCGCCCCAGGCGATCGGCACCTATTCCCAGGCCGTGAAATGCGGTAAGACCGTCTATCTCTCAGGCCAGATCCCCCTGGTGCCCGAGACCATGGAGCTGGTGGCCGGCGACATGCAGGCGCAGATTCGCCGGGTTTTCGATAACCTCCAGGCGGTGGCGCGGGCGGCGGGGGGCAGCCTCGCGGACCTGGCCAAGCTTAACGTGTTCCTCACCGATCTCGGCGACTTCCCGGTCGTCAATCAGGTGATGGCGGCGTACTTCCAGCAGCCCTATCCGGCGCGTGCCGCCATCGGTGTGGCCAGCTTGCCGAAAGGGGCGCGAGTCGAGATGGACGCGGTGATGGAGCTGGGAGGCTGAGGTCGCATCGGGCGGCGTGCGTCAGAGATGATAGGCGCCGAGCTGGATGCCGAGCATTTCCAAGCCGATCCCGCCGATAGCTCCGCCCAGAGCCCCGCCTATCAAACCTTGTGGGAGCTGGGCGAACAGATGCTGGATATCGGCTCGGGCCGCGGCCTCCGATACCACCCCCGCGGTGCCCGCGACCAGCCAGAGGCTTACGCCCACGGCCGCCGCCACCAGCGCGGTCACAAGCGGGCCGCCCAGTCGTTGGGAGAGGCGGTTGGTGCAGCGTCGGACGACGAACCGCGAGATCACGACATACAGCAGCCCGACGCCTGCGACCGCGATCGCGGCAGATACGCCCGGTCGGGCGACCAGCTCGGTCGCGCCCCGGGCGAGCACCACCAGCGGACCGGCCGCAGCCCCCGCCAGCAGTCCGCTAACGGCCTGGCCCAGGGGGCGTGAGCGCAGCACTACGGCGGCCGGCAACGCAAGCCCGGCGACGGCGCCCGCCAGGGCTGCGCCGGCCAGCAGCGGGAGCGGGCTCGAGGCGTCCGCTGCCAGGATCAGGTAGCCGATCCCGGCCAGGACGCCGATCAATGTGCCCAGCACCGCTACCGGCATAGCCCCGAAAAAGGATGCGGTGAGCGCCCCGGAAAGGGCGGCGGCCAGGGCCGTTGCGCGCCAGGCGCCCAGGCCCAGCTGATGAAAACTGGTGTCGAGCCCGACGAACACGGCGCCGCAGACGCCGCCGGCGAGTGCCCAGATCAGAGCGGACAATGCGATGGCTTGCAGTTTGCGCAAACGCTGCCCCAGGGTGGTGGATTCCCAGCCAGTATAGGCGACGCGCGCGATCGCGCTGGCTCAGCCCAGGACCGTGACGGTGATCGTCCTGCGATGGCTGTGCAGGCGGTGCTCCCAGAGATAGATGCCCTGCCAGGTTCCGAGGGCCAGGCGGCCGCCGCTCACCGGCACGCTGAGGTCGACGTTGCTGAGAATCGCCCGCACGTGCGCGGGCATGTCGTCCGGCCCCTCCCCGGTGTGGTCATACAGGGGGTCGCCGTCGGGGACCAGGCGCTGCATGAACTGCTCCAGGTCCCGACGCACGATGGGGTCGGCGTTCTCGCTCAGCACCAGGGAGGCGCCGGTGTGCTGCGCGAAGATCTGACAGAGTCCCCGCTCGATTCCCGAGCGGCGTACGATCGCTTCGACCTCGCGGCTGATGTCGTAAGTACCCCGGCCGCGATGGGTCTCGACGTGAAGGCTTTCCTGAATGACCATGCACTGAGCTCCGAGTGGGCGATGCAGCGCCGGCGGTCTCGCCGCGCCATCTGTTCGGTATTAACTCTATTCTAAGATGCCTTTGGACTCGCCGCGCCCCCCAAAAACCCTCGATCTGGTCCCGGTCACCGAGCTCAAGGGGGTGGGTCCCAAGAGCGCCCAGCGTCTGGAACGGCTCGGCATCCGCAGCGTGCAGGATCTGCTCTTCCATCTGCCCCTGCACTACCAGGACCGCACCCGCGTGGCGCCCGTGGGGGGGCTGCGCCCGGGCGATCAGGCGGTGGTGGAGGGGCTCGTCGAGCACGCCGAGGTCCGGCTGGGCCGACGCCGTTCCTTGCTGGTGCGCATCGCCGATGGCACCGGCTTCCTGGTCCTGCGCTTCTTTCATTTCGGCGTCGCCCAGCAGGACGGGCTATCCCGGGGCGTGCGGCTGCGCTGCTTCGGGGAGGTGCGCATGGGGCCGGCGAGCCTGGAGATGGTCCACCCCGAGTACCGGCGTGTGACCGCTGGCGAGCCCGAGCCCCCGGCCGAGAGCCTGACCCCGGTCTATCCGACCACCGAGGGGCTGCACCAGCTGACCTGGCGCGAGCTGACGAGCAACGCACTCGCACGACTGGACGAGACCGACGGCCTGCCGGACTGGCTGCCCCCGGCGCTGCTGCGGCGACTGCGCTTGCCGCAGCTGCTGGAGGCTGTTCGGTTCATCCACCGTCCTCCGCCGGGTGCACCCCTGGATCAGCTTGCCGCGGGGCGTCACCCCGCCCAACGGCGCCTGGCTTTCGAGGAGCTGCTCGCCCATCAGCTGTCCCTGCGCCGGCTGCGCCGGGAGCATCGCCGGGTGCCGGCGCCCCCGCTGCAGGGCGATGGCGCCCTGCGCGCCGCGTTCGAGCGCAGCTTGCCATTTCAGCTGACGGGCGCCCAGCGCCGGGTTGTCGGCGAGATCTCCCGGGATCTGGCGGCGGCCTATCCGATGATGCGGCTGGTTCAGGGCGACGTGGGCTCGGGCAAGACGGTGGTGGCCGCCCTGGCCGCTCTGCAGGCGGTGGAGGCCGGCTACCAGGTCGCCCTGATGGCGCCGACCGAGCTGCTGTCCGAGCAGCATTTTCGCAATCTGTCGGTCTGGCTCGATCCGCTCGGGGCACCGGTGGTCGCCCTGACCGGTCGCAGCAAGGGGGCGGCGCGTGCCCAGCTGCTGTCGGGGATCGCTGCGGGCGAGGCGAAGCTGGTGGTGGGCACCCACGCCTTGTTCCAGGGCGATGTGGCGTTCGCGGCCCTGGGCCTCGGCATCGTCGATGAGCAGCATCGGTTCGGGGTGCACCAGCGCCTGGCGCTGCGCGAGAAGGGGCGTCGCGGAGGGGCAGTGCCCCACCAGCTGATCATGACGGCCACGCCGATCCCGCGCACCCTGGCCATGACCGCCTACGCCGATCTGGATACCTCGGTCATCGACGAGCTGCCGCCCGGGCGCACCCCGGTGAGCACCGTGGTCATCCCGGATGCCCGGCGCGACGAGGTGCTGGCGCGGGTGGAGGGCGCCTGTCGCGAGGGGCGCCAGGCCTACTGGGTATGTACCCTGATCGAGGAGTCCGAGGCTTTGCAGGCCCAGGCGGCCGAGGACACCGCGGCTCGCCTGGGCGAGGCGTTGCCTGGCCTGCGGGTGGGGATGGTGCACGGGCGCATGAGGCCCCGGGAGCGTGAGACCGTGATGGCGGCCTTCAAGGGGGCCGATGTTCAGCTGCTGGTGGCCACCACGGTGATCGAGGTTGGGGTGGACGTGCCCAACGCCAGCCTGATGATTATCGAGAATCCGGAGCGCCTGGGGCTCGCCCAGCTGCACCAGCTGCGCGGCCGCGTGGGCCGCGGGACGGTGGAGAGTCAGCTGTGTGCTGATGTACCACGCGCCCCTGTCGGAGACCGCCCGGGAGCGCCTGGCGGTGATGCGCGCTACCAACGACGGATTCGTGATTGCCCAGAAGGACCTGGAGCTGCGCGGCCCGGGCGAGGTGCTCGGAACCCGCCAGACCGGGGAGATGCAGCTGCGCATTGCGGATCTGATCCGTGACCAGGGCCTGCTGGCCGAGGTGCAGAGCACGGCCGAGCTGATGCTGGAGCTTTACCCCGAGCAGGTCGATCCGTTGATCGGGCGCTGGGTCGGTGGGCGTCTCGCCTATGGCAAGGTGTAATGGGGTTTCGCCGCTATGCGATAATAGCGTTTTTCGCGATTCGCCTCGGAGCTTGCACTTGACTGATCTGGCCCCCTTCGCGCCAAGCGCCGAGGCGCGCTGGAGGCCGCTGTCGCAGCTGCGCTGGCGCAACCCTCCGGCCGGGCCCCGGGGCTGGCTCGCTGACGACAGCTCCCTGACCCGGCGCCTCCAGGCCGCCTGCGGGCAGGGCTTTCGGGTGCGCGTGCTCTATCAGGGGTGGGGGCGGGCCGCATCGGGCGAGGCGCGGCTGCTGCGGATGCGCCGGGGCGAGGCGGCGATGCTGCGCGAGGTCGAGCTCTGCTGCGGCGACGCGGTCTGGGTATTCGCCCGCACGGTGATACCCGCGCGCAGCCTGCGCGGCTCCCTCAGGCGCTTGGCGAGGCTCGGCAACAGACCCTTGGGTGCCGTGTTGTTCTCTCACCCGGCGATGCGTCGGGGTCCCACCCAGATGACCCACCTGCTGCCGCGCCATGGCCTGTTCCAGGCTGCGACGGGATCGCTCACCCGACGGCCGGCCGAGCTCTGGGGGCGCCGCAGCCTGTTCTTTCTGTCGGGCAGGCCGTTGCTGGTAAGCGAGATCTTTCTCCCGGCGCTGGTGAGCGTCCGCAGGTACGCTGCCGATGAGCCAGCTTGAGGTGAAGATCGAGCAGCGTGCCGGCCCAGTGTCCTGGCGGACCCGGCTGACGCGCTATGCCCTTCTGGTGCGCCTGAACCGCCCCATCGGCATCTTGCTGCTGATGTGGCCGGCGCTCTGGGCCCTGTGGATCGCCGGCCAGGGCCAGCCTCCCTGGCGGGTGGTCCTGGTGTTCATACTGGGGGTGGTGCTGATGCGCTCGGCAGGCTGCGCCATCAACGACTATGCGGACCGCCACATCGATGGCTTGGTGGCGCGGACCCGGCAACGGCCTTTGGCGGCGGGGCTGGTCAGCCCTCGGGAGGCGCTCGGGGTATTCGTGCTGCTCGGTCTTGCCTCCTTCGGGCTGGTGCTGCTACTCAACCGGCGGACGGTGCTGATGTCGCTGGTCGCGGTCGCCCTGGCTGCGGTCTATCCGTACATGAAGCGCTACACGCACCTGCCACAGCTGGTGCTTGGCGCCGCGTTCGGCTGGGCAGTGCCCATGGCGTTCACCGCCGTGGCGGATGCCCTGCCGCTCAATGCCTGGCTGCTGTTTCTGGCCGCCGTCGCCTGGACCCTGGCCTACGACACCGAATATGCGATGGTGGATCGGGACGACGACATCAAGGTCGGGGTCAAGTCCACGGCCATCCTGCTGGGTGATCTCGATCGGTCCTTTATCGGCGCTTGTCACCTGGTGTTGTTCGCCGCCCTGGCGCTGGTGGGTGTGCGCGTGCAGCTGGGCGTTTTCTACTATGCCGGCCTGACCGTAGCGGTCGGCTTCGCGGCCAGGCAGCATTACCTGATCCGCGATCGCGACGCCGGCGGCTGCTTCATGGCCTTCCTCAACAACAATTGCCTGGGCATGTCGGTATTTCTCGGTCTAGCCGCGGACTATCTGTTCTGAGCTGTCGCGGGCGTGCCCCGACGTTGTCGGGGCGCTTGCGCGCCGATCAGGGGCCGTTGGCGCCGACCGGCGCACCCGCTGTGAGGGCGTGGCGCATGTGCCGGTCCCGGAAGCGGGGGAGCTCCTCGGCGGGCAGCGGCCGGCTGATGTAGTACCCCTGGAGCACGTCGATGCCGCGCTGGCGCAGATAGGCGTACTGCTCGGCGGTCTCTATGCCCTCTGCGATGGTCGTCAGACCGAATCCCTGGGCGAGGTCTACGACAGCATCGATGAGGGCCCGGTCCTGGGGGCTCGCAGGTACGTCCAGCAGGAAGGCCCGATCGATCTTCAGCATGTCCACCGGGAAGCGTTTCAGATAGGCGAGGGAGGAATAGCCGGTCCCGAAATCATCGATGGCCAGGGCGATGCCGAGGTCCTTGATGGCATGCAGGCGTCGGCGTGTGCCGGGCTCGTCATCGAGCAGAACGCGCTCGGTGATCTCCAGGTGCAGGCTTGGCCCGTCCATGCCGCTGTTCTGCAGGACGTGGCGCAGCAGGGCGGGCAGCTCGTCGCTGCTGAACTGGCGCGCGGATATGTTTACCGCGACGCGGATCTTGCTGTCGAGCGACCGCTGCCAGTGCCGGCATTGGCGGCAGGCCTCCTCCAGAGCCCAGCGCCCGATGTCCTGGATCAGGCCGGTCTGCTCGGCCAGGTCGATGAACAGGCCTGGAGCGAGAATGCCGTGGCCCGGCCGATTCCAGCGCAGCAGCGCCTCGCTGCCGAGCAATGTTCCGTCGTCGGCCCTGATCAGGGGCTGGAAATGCAGCTCCAACTGGCGCCGCTCGAGCGCGCTGCGCAGGTCCGTCTCCAGGGACACGCGCCGGGCGATCCGGGCGTTGATCTCGGCGGTGAAGAAAGCGAGTGTATTGCGCCCGGTCTCTTTCGCCTGGTACATCGCCGAGTCCGCCTGCTTGAGCAGCAGCGTCGCATCGCTGCTGTCGTTGGGGTAGAGGGCGATGCCGATGCTGGCGGAGGTGAAGCATTCGCGCCTGTCCATGCGAACCGGCTCCCGCACCCGCTCGAGGATCTTGCGGGCGACCAGGCGTGCATCCTCGGCTCGGTGCAGATCCGGCAGCACCAGCAGGAATTCGTCGCCGCCGAGGCGCGCCACCGTGTCCTGTTCGCGGACCGACTCGGTCAGCCTTCGCGCGACCTCGACCAGCAACTGGTCGCCGGCGTCGTGTCCCAGGGTGTCGTTGACGTCCTTGAAGCGGTCCAGATCCATGAACATGACGGCTACCAGGGTCCCGTTGCGCCGTGCGTCCTTGAGCAACTGGCGCAGACGGTCCATGGCGAGGGTACGGTTGGGCAGCCCGGTCAGTCCGTCGAAGCTCGCCTGGCGGATCAGTCGCTGCTCGTAGTCCTTGCGCAGGCTGATGTCTTCCTTCAGGCCGATGTAATGGGTGATCTCGCCGCTGACCCCCTTCAGCGGCGCGATGATCGCGTGCTCCCAGTACAGCTCGCCGTTCTTCTTGCGATTGCGGATCTCGCTTTGCCAGACCTTGCCGGCGGAGATGGTCTGCCAGAGTCGGGCGTGGGCCTCGGGCGGCGTCTGATCGGATTTCAGGATGCTGGGATTGCGCCCGCGGACTTCGTCGAGCCCGTAGCCCGTCATCTCGGTGAACTTGGGATTGACGTATTCGATCCGGCCCTCCTTGTCGGTGATCATCACGCCGCTGGGGCTCTGCTCCACAGCGCGGGAGAGCTTGCGCAGGCTGTCCTGCTCGGTGCGCAGTTGGCGCATCATCTGATTGAAGCTCGCGGCCAGCTGACCGAGCTCATCCTGGGAGCGGACCTCGACGGGGGTGTCGAGATTGCCGGCCTCGACCCGACCAGCCCCCGCATGCAGACCCCGTAGCGGGCGCAGCACCTGGAAGCGGAAGATCAGGTAGATGCAGATGCTCAGTACCAGGGTGATGAGCAGGTAGAGCAGCCCCTGGCGGGAGATGACCGCATACGACTGGGTCTGCGCCCAGCGGGTGCTGACGCCGGTGACCAGATGAGCCAGCACGCGCCCGTTCTGCTCGATGGGGAAGCTTTCTCGAATGGTGTCCGGCGGATCGGGCAGCCCGGCCGTAAGCCCGGGCTGGCTGCCTGGGACCGGCGGCGCCAGCGCCTGGTCCGGGATTGCGGTGATGGGGTGACCCGAGGCGTCGGAGAAATAGGCATAGACGATGCCCGGCTGCCGGACGATATTCGTCGCGTAGCCATCGAGCGTGGTGAAGTCGTATGCCAGCACTGCTTCGGCGCTGATGCTGGCCACGAACTGCCCAAAGGCGTGCGCCGTCGCCTGCATGTGCTCGGCGTTGATCCGGGACTGCAGGTGCAGCATGTACAGTGCGGAACCGCCCAGGGTCGCGAGCAGGATCGCGCTGACCAGCAGGGCAAACCTGATGCCGAGCTTGGAGATGCCCGTGAGCATGTCTGGGATGGCCTGGGCTGCTTCTGATGCCTGCTCAGTAAATCTCACCCAGGACGCGGGAGATGATCCGACGGTGCGGGTCGTAGTCCTCGTCCCGAGCCGGCCTGAGCGCGCTCAGGCCGGCCGTGCTCAGAAGCCGGCGGCCCTCGTCGGTGCCATCGAGATGGACCAGCAGCGTCTGAATCCGCTCGCGCAACTCCTCGGGCATGTCCGATCTGACGGCCCAGGGTAGCTGCAGGAGCGGCTTGCTGCGAGCGAGCACCCGCATCTGGCTGATGTCGACGATCCTGCTCACCTTCGGTGCTGCGGGGGCGGCGGTACCGGCCCCCGCAGCGTCCGCTTGTTCAAAATAGACTCCGACCAGGGCGTTGGATGGGTTGACGGCGAACAGCGGCCGGTACTCCCAGGGGCGCACCCCGGCGTCGCGCAGCAGCTCGAGGGGCACGATGTAGCTCATCATGGCGTCGGTGCCGCCACCGAACAGGATACGCTTACCGCGCAGATCCGTAAGCCTTTTGACGGCGCTGTCGCGACGCGTGAACAGGGCCCCGGCCAGGGACTGCTCGCCGCCCTCGACGTTGCACAGTATGGCGTCGTAGCCGTACAGCGCATGGGCGCGCACGTAGTGATACTGGTTGAAGTGCACGATGTCGTAGTGCTGCTCGACAACGCCTTGCCAGAAGCTCGCGAAGTCTTTGGACGTCTCCAGCTGCACCCTGTAGCCGAGCTTTCCCGAGAGGTAATCCGCCAGGGGGGCGAACATGCTCGTGACGCTTGCCGCGTCGAACCGCGGGAACACGCCGAGCACCAGATCATGGTGCGAGGCGCAGACGCCGGGACTGCTCCAAAGCAGAGCGGCCAGACTGATCGCAACCGACCAGCGCCGGGCAAGGCCGGCCATGTCACCGAGCTTCGTCGCACATGATGACCTTTAACTATAGTGGAATGCCTTGCGCCGGGAATCTCAGGGCCGGCGGGCGCAGACCCAGACATCGACCCGCTCCGTCCCCCGGTGCCTGAGCAGCCGCACCAGCTCGGTCGCGGTGCTGCCGGTGGTCATCACATCATCGATTAGGGCCAGGTGGCGAGCCGTCGGCAGCTGGTGGATGTCGAAGGCCCCGCGAATGTTGCGGTGCCGCGTCCGCTGGTCGAGGCGCGATTGGGGCAGGGTGTCTCTGATCCGCCGGCATGCCTGAGCGGCGACGGGAATCCCGAGTCTGCGCCCGAGCAGCCTCGCCAGCTCCATCGCCTGGTTGAAGCCCCGCTCTCGCAGGCGCCGCGGGTGCAGCGGGACCGGCACCAGGAATGTCGGATAGGGCGCGGCCTGCTGCTCGACCCAGGTGCCGAGCAGCTCGGCGAGCAGGCGCCCGGCGGCGAGGTCGCCCCGGTACTTGAAGCGTGCGATCAGCTCCCGCACCGGGGTCTCGTAGATCAGCGGAGCCAGGCACCGCTCGAAGGCTGGTGGCTGGCGCTGGCAGGCCCCGCAAACTGCGTCCGGCACGGCTTGCGGCAGGGGCAGGGCGCAGCGCCGGCAGCAACGGTGGTTGTGGGGCAGCTCGCGCAGGCAGCCCGTGCAGAGGTCCAGGCCCTGGTGTCCAGGCGCGCCGCATAGCGCACAGACCGGCGGGTAGAGCCAGTGCAGCAAACGGCTGGGGAGCCTGTAAACCAATTGGGTCCCTCCAGGTTGACAGCGCCCGGCCCTCAGTTAACATGAGCGGGCTTGGCGAGCGATCCTCCCGACCCAGTATAGTGCCGGCGCCGAGTCTGCTGTCCCCGTCAAGCCTTTCACGGAGTCCCTGCATGACCGAGAGACCTGCCCAGCCGCCCGTGCTGCGGCACGACTGGAGCCTGGATGAGATCGAGGGGCTGCTCGGTCTGGCGTTCAGTGACCTGGTGTTTCGCGCCCAGCAGCTGCACCGGCGGCATTTCGATCCGAGCGCCGTGCAGGTGAGCTCGCTGCTGAGCATCAAGACCGGGGCCTGCGCCGAGGACTGCGGCTATTGCTCCCAGAGCGCGCGGCACAGCACCCATGTGGAGCGCGAGCGGCTGCTGCCCCTGGATCAGGTGGTCAAGGCCGCCGCGGCGGCGAAGGCCAAGGGTGCCACCCGGTTCTGCATGGGGGCCGCCTGGCGCAATCCCACCGACAAGAATCTGGAGCGTGTGGTCGAGATGGTCCAGGCGGTGCGCGATCTGGGCATGGAGACCTGTGTGACCCTGGGCATGCTGACCGGGCCCCAGGCGCGTCGTCTCAAGGAGGCCGGCCTCGACTACTACAATCACAATCTGGACACCTCCCCGGAGTTCTACGGGCAGGTGATCACCACCCGCACCTTCCAGGATCGTCTGGACACCCTGGCGCAGGTGCGCGAGGCGGGCATCCATGTCTGCTCGGGCGGCATCCTCGGCATGGGCGAGTCGCGCCGCGACCGTGCCCGGATGCTCCAGGAGCTGGCCAATCTGCCCGAGCACCCCGAGTCGGTGCCGATCAACATGCTGGTCCAGATCGAGGGGACGCCGCTCTATGGCACGCCGCGCCTGGATGGGTTGGAGCTGGTCCGCACCATCGGCGTCGCCCGGCTGCTGATGCCGCGCTCCTACGTGCGGCTCTCCGCCGGGCGTACCGAGATGAGCGACGAGCTCCAGGCTCTCTGTTTTCTCGCAGGCGCGAACTCGGTGTTCTACGGGGGGCGGCTGCTCACCACGGACAACCCCGAGACCGACCAGGACCGCGCGCTCTTCGAGCGGCTCGGAATCCGCACGGAGCAGTCTGTGGAGACCGAGCTGCAGGCGGCCAAAGGGCCCTGTCGGCGGTCTGCCGAAGCCTAGGACCCCGATGTTCGGGCTGGAGCGGGCGCCATCGCCAGCTTCGCCCGACTCGTCGCGCCGCATGCCCGTGAAGGATCTCGCTCAAGCGCTCGAAGCCCGTCGCGGCGCCCATCTCTACCGCAGCCGGCGCATCGTCGACAGCCCCCAGGGGCCGGACATCGTCGTCGAAGGACGGCGGCTGCTGAATTTCTGCAGCAACGACTACCTGGGTCTGGCCGCCCACCCCGCTGTCGCGGAGGCGCTGGCGCTGGGGGCCCGGCGCTGGGGCGTGGGCAGCGGCGCCGCCCACCTGGTGAGCGGTCACAGCGGCGCCCACCACGCCCTGGAGGAGGAGCTCGCCGATTTCACCGGCCGGCCGCGCGCGCTGCTGTTCTCTACCGGATACATGGCGAATCTGGGCGTGATCGCGGCCCTGTGCGGGCGCGGCGACCGGGTCTTCGAGGACCGTCTCAACCATGCCTCGCTCATCGACGGGGCGATCCTCGCCCGGGCGCGGCTGCGCCGCTATCCCCACGGGGACAGCGCGGCGCTCGCCCGGCAGCTCGCGCACGACGGGGACGGAGAGCGCCTGATCGCCAGCGATGGCGTGTTCAGCATGGACGGCGACATCGCGCCCCTTCCGCAGCTGGCGCAGGCCGCGCGCCGCGCCGGCGCCTGGCTCATGGTGGACGATGCCCATGGCCTGGGCGTCGTCGGCGGGTCGGGGAGGGGCAGCCTGGAGCACTTCGGTCTGGGGATCGACGAGGTCCCCATCCTGGTCGGCACCCTGGGCAAGGCATTCGGCACCTTCGGGGCCTTCGTCGCCGGCTCGGCGGATCTCTGCGAGACCCTGATCCAGGAGGCGCGCCCGTACATCTACACCACCGCGCCACCGCCGGCCGTCGCCGAGGCCACCCGCGCGAGCCTGCGCCTGGCCCGAGACGAGGGCTGGAGGCGCGAGCGGCTGCGCGAGCTGGTGGCGCGGTTCCGTGCGGGGGCGGCCGGGCTCGGGCTGCCGCTGATGGCGTCGCAAACGCCGATCCAACCCCTGCTCGCCGGTACCCCCGAGCGGGCGCTTGCCTGGCAGGAGCAGCTGCTGGCGCGCGGTCTACTGGTCGGCGCCATTCGCCCGCCGACCGTGCCCGAAGGCAGCGCCCGGCTGCGCATCACCTTATCGGCGGCCCATACCGACGCCCAGCTGGCGCGACTCATGGATGCCCTTGCCGGGCTGGCGGAGCCCGCGCCTTGAGCCTGCACAGGGTACGGATCGGCACCGGCCCGGAGCTGGTCTTCCTGCACGGATGGGGGATGAACAGCGCGGTTTGGGAGCAGGTCGGCGCCGATTTGCAGGCGCGGTTTCGTTGCACTCTCATCGATCTGCCCGGTCACGGCGCGAGTCCCTGGGGCGGCGAGGAAACGCTCGCCGATTGGGCCGGCGCCTGTCTGGACGCCGCTCCCTCCCGGGCCATCTGGGTCGCCTGGTCCCTGGGCGCGCTGGTGGCGCTGCGCGCGGCTGCCGACGCCCCCGGGCATGTCCGGGGTCTGCTTGCGGTCGCTGCGACGCCGCGCTTCGTCCAGGCCCCGGTTTGGCCCCATGCCGTGGCGCCGGCCACCCTGGAGCAGTTCGCAAGGACGCTTTCCAAGGATCACCGGCGCACCCTGGAGCGTTTTCTGGCGCTGCAGATCCATGGCAGCGACGAGGGCCGGGCGACCCTGCGGGGGCTCAAGGCCGTGCTGCGGGAGCGGCCCGAGCCCCACCCCCGGGCCCTGGAGGTTGGTCTGGGGCTGTTGCAGAGCGCCGACCTTCGGGCGGAGGCCGGGGCCCTGCATGTTCCCAGCCACTGGCTGCTCGGCGACCGTGACACGCTGGTGCCTGGCGAGGTGGCGGACGATCTGCGCAGCCTGGTCCCATCGGCTGAGGTGCAGCTCATCCATGGGGCGGGTCACGCCCCCTTTCTCTCCCACCGCGAAGTGTTTCTCTCGGCGCTCGATCGATTCGCCGGCAGCCTGATGTCATGAGCGGCCTGACACAATCAATCGACAAGCGCCAAGCCCGCCGCGCCTTCGAGGGGGCCGCGGCGGCCTATGACGAGGCGGCGGTCCTGCAGCGGGAGATTGCCGCTCGTATGCTCGAGCGGCTCGACTACATCAAACTGGACCCGCGCCTCATCCTGGACCTGGGGGCCGGCACCGGGCATGCGGCCGGGCTGTTGGCCCGGCGCTATCCGCGGGCGCGGATCATCGCGTTGGATTTCGCCCTGTCCATGTTGCAGCGGGCGCGCCGGCGCGGCCCCTGGCTGCGCCGTCCGCGCTGCGTTTGCGCCGACGTCGAGCAGCTGCCCTTCGCCGACGGCTGCGTCGATCTCGTTTTTTCCAATGCCGCGCTGCAATGGAGCACGGATCTGGACCACAGCTTCCGGGAGATCCTGCGGGTGATGCGCCCGGGCGGGCTGTTGATGTTCAGCACCTTCGGGCCGGACACCTTGAAGGAGCTGCGTGAGGCCTGGGCGCAGGCCGACGCGCATCGCCACGTGAGCGAGTTTGTGGATTTGCATGATGTCGGCGACGCCCTGGTGCAGGCTCGCTGGGCCGACCCGGTGATGGATGTCGACCGCTTGGTCCTGACCTACGACAGCGCCTTCGACCTGATGCGCGAGCTCAAGGTGCTCGGTGCCCACAATGTCGCCGCGGATCGCTCGCGCGGCCTCACCGGCAAAGCGCGTCTGGGGGCCAT
This sequence comes from uncultured Gammaproteobacteria bacterium, assembly GCA_963711095.1. GTDB lineage: Bacteria > Pseudomonadota > Gammaproteobacteria > Chromatiales > Chromatiaceae > CAVQCX01. The sequence goes on from CAVQCX010000038.1 coordinate 45,486, forward strand.
GATCAGCGCCTACGAGGCGCTTCGCACTGACGGGCGCTTGCCCGCCACCTGGGAGGTGGTCTACGGCCATGCCTGGGCGCCGGAGCAGCGCACCGAGGCGGGCGTGACCCGGGTGCCTGTGTCGAGTCTGCGCCGCTGACATGGTTGCCGGCCTCTTCGTCACGGGCACGGACACGGGCTGCGGCAAGACCGAGGTCAGTCTGGCGCTGATGGCTGCGCTGCAGGCGCGGGGCCTCAGCGTGCTCGGCATGAAGCCGGTCGCCGCGGGCTGCGAGCGGGCGGCCGAAGGGCTGCGCAACGAGGACGCGCTGCGGCTCGCGGCGCAGGGCAGCGTCGCGGTGCCCTATGCCGACATCAATCCCTATGCCTTCGAGGCGGCGATCGCGCCGCACATCGCGGCGGCGCACGAGGGCACCGTGATCTCTGTAGCCGTGATCCGCAGCGCCTGCCGGCGTCTGGCCGAGCGGGCGGATCGGGTGGTGGTCGAGGGGGTCGGGGGCTGGCGGGTGCCCCTGGGGCCGGACGATAACGTAGGCTCCGTCGCCCGCGCCCTGGGGCTGCCGGTGGTGCTGGTGGTCGGACTGCGCCTCGGGTGCCTCAACCATGCCCTGCTGACGGCCGAGGCCATCGCCAGGGACGGCTGCCGCCTGGCGGGATGGGTCGCCAACCGGATCGATCCCCGAGATGCCGGTCGCCGAGGACAACATCCGGGCCCTTCGCGAGCGCATCCCGGCGCCCTGCCTGGGGGTGCTGCCCTGGGCCCCGGGGGCCGGCGTCCGGGAGCTGGCGGGGCACCTCGATACCGCGCCCGTGATGGCCTAGACGCCCTTTTGATCCGATGCTCTATCTCGCTTATGGCTCGAACCTGCATCCCCTGCGCCTGGGCGAGCGGGCCCCATCGGCCCGGCTGGAGCGCACGGTCGCTCTGGACGGGCGGCGGCTCGTGCTCCACAAGCGCGGGCGTGACGGCTCGGCCAAGTGCGACCTGCTGCACACGGGCGATTCGCGGGATCGGGCATTCGGGGCCGTGTACCGCATCGATTCCGCCGACCGGGCGTCGCTCGACCGGTGCGAGGGGCTCGGCAAGGGTTATGAGGAGAGCACCCTGGTGCTGGCCGTGGAGGGCGAGAGGCTCGACTGCTTCACCTATCTCGCCCAGGCGGGCCACATCGACGCCGGTCTCAGACCCTACGACTGGTACCGGACCCTGGTGCTGCTGGGCGCGCTGCGGCTGGGCTTGCCCGCGGACTATATCGAGCGCCTGCGCCGTGTGCCCTGCATCGAAGACCCCGATCGGCAGCGTCGGGGGGTCCAGGAGCAGCTGATCGAGCGGCTTCGGGCTGCCGACGGCGCGCCGGAGTAGGCCGTCCGTCTGCGAGGGGCGGCGGAGATCGGAAGGTGCTCGCAGCCAGTGGGATTCTCCGGCGCGTGCCAAACGGGCACAATCCGGTGCTGAGGAGTCCGTTCGGGGCACCGGTGTGTCCCGCTTTCGACCGAACAATCCACACAAGGGAACACTGCCATGAGCTTTTTCGGCACCTTCGTACTCGTCTTCCTGGGGCTTGCCGTCACCATCATCTTTCTGGGGGTCAAGTCCGTGCCCCAGGGGTCGGAATGGACCGTCGAGCGTTTCGGGCGTTATGCGCGCACCCTGAGCCCCGGACTGAACCTGATCGTCCCGGTGATGGATCGGATCGGGCGCAAGCTGAGCATGATGGAGCAGGTGCTCGACGTCCCCTCCCAGGAGGTGATCACCCGGGACAACGCCATGGTCACGGTGGACGGCGTGGTCTTCTTCCAGGTCGTGGACGCCGCCCGCGCGGCCTACGAGGTGGCCCGGCTGGAGCACGCGATACTCAACCTCACGGTGACCAACGTGCGTACCGTGATGGGCTCCATGGACCTGGACGAGCTGCTGTCCAAGCGCGACGAGATCAATGCGCGACTGCTCGGGGTGGTGGACGAGGCGACCAGCCCCTGGGGGGTCAAGGTGACGCGCATCGAGATCAAGGACATATCGCCGCCCCAGGATCTGGTCGAGTCCATGGGGCGCCAGATGAAAGCGGAGCGCGACAAGCGCGCCGCGATCCTCGAGGCCGAGGGCAGGCGTCAGGCCGCCATCCTCAAGGCCGAGGGCGAGAAACAGGCAGTGATCCTTGAGGCCGAGGGCCAGAAAGAGGCCGCGTTCCGCGAGGCCGAGGCCCGCGAGCGTCTCGCCGCGGCCGAGGCCAAGGCCACCGAGGTGGTGTCCACGGCGATCGCGGCCGGCAATGTCCAGGCCATCAACTACTTCGTGGCCCAGAAGTACGTGGAGGCGCTCAAGGCGATCGCATCGGCGGAGAATCAGAAGCTCATCTTCATGCCCCTGGATGCCTCCGGCGTGATCGGCGCCCTGGGCGGGGTCGCGGAGCTGGCCAGAGAGGCCCTGGGCAAGCCCTCATGAGCGAGACGATCATTTTCTGGCACTGGTGGATCTTCGGCGGGGTTCTGATCCTCGTCGAGATGCTGCTCCCCGGGTTCTTCTTCCTCTGGATGGGGGTCTCCGCCCTGGCCGTGGGCCTCGTGCTCTGGATCTTCCCCCCGCTCGGCTGGGAGTGGCAGTTCCTGACCTTTGCCGTGCTCTCGGTCGCGAGCATCGTGCTCTGGCGGCTGTGGCTGCGCAACAATCCGCCGCAGACCGACCAGCCGGCCCTGAACCGCCGGGGCATGCGGTATGTCGGGCGGGTGTTCACCCTGGAGGCGCCGATCGTCAACGGCGTGGGCAAGCTCAGGGTCGATGACACCATGTGGAAGGTCGAGGGTGCGGACGCCGGGGTCGGCACCCGGGTGCGGGTCACGGGAGTGGACGGCACCATGCTGAAGGTGGAGCCCCAGGCCTGACCCCTCGCGCGGCCGGGGCGCCTGGGGCCGCCAAGCGGGGCGGGTGCCCCGCTCAGTGCTTCGCGGTGAGCGCCGCGAAGGCGGCGCTGAAGCCGCTGAGAGAGACCTCTCGGGTCACCTGGCGTCCCACAGGACTGATGAATGAGACGTCCAGTTTCTGTCCGTTCTTGAACCGGTCGGTCGCCTCGTCGCTCAGCGGGCCCTGCGTCGAGCAGCCGCCGGGCCTACAGACGATGAACGGGACGTGGATCGAATCCTTGGAGCCGTCGACCCGGATCATCATGCCCGGCACCAGCCGCACCCCCAGCGGCACAACTATCTCCATTATCGGCTTTTCTTCGCGGGGCAGCCGTGAAACGATCATGGCGAGCACGGTCTTGCCCGCCTTCTTGTCCAGGACCGGCTGAAACATCTGGCACACCTCGCCCGCCTTGGCGCCCGCCTTTTCGTCGATGGGAGCGCAGCCGAAATGCCAGTCACCGAAGGTCTTCTCACCCGCGGGGGCAGCGAGGGCCGGTGTCAGGGCGACGCTGGCGAGCATCGCCAGGGCGAGCGCGCTCCGCAGCGGGCCGAAACAGCGCTGGGACGGGGTGCGGCGAAAAAGCTTCGGGCGCATGAGAAGGTCCTCGCAGAATCGTGCCTATGCTGATTTGGCCGGTTGGCGCGGGTCGCGCCGTGCGCCATTATGAAGGCCTTTAGAGTGCACTTTTCCGACCGCGCGCGCAACGTCGAGCGACCCGCGCGGGGTTCCCCGGGAGTGGCAGGCTGTTAGCAACCTGTCGGACTTTGGATGTCCTACTGCGGAAAAGCGGATATCGGCCGGATTTCCCGCTCGATCTCGTCAAATAGGGCTGGCTATTCTCCTCAATCGAGCGAAAAATCCGCCTCGATCCCGCTTTCCCTCGCTACGGACCCCAAAGTCCGACAGGCTGCTAGAATGCAGCGAGCCCGAGCCCGGCGGTAGCCGCGATCTTTCAGTGATCCGAGGAGCCTCTTTTGCGTCTGCAGCCCGTCATTCTATCCGGTGGCTCCGGCACCCGGCTCTGGCCCTTGTCGCGGGAGGCCTTTCCCAAGCAGTTTCTCCCGCTGGTGGGCTCGCAGACCATGCTGCAGGAGACCGCGGCGCGTCTGGAGGGGCTGGGAGCGGAGCATCCCCACCGGGGGATCAGCGTCTCCGATCCGATCCTGGTCTGCAACGAGGCGCACCGTTTCCTGGTCGCCGAGCAGCTCCTGGAGGTCGGGCGTCGGGCGGAGGCGATCATCCTCGAGCCGGTGGGCCGAAACACCGCACCCGCCCTGACCCTGGCCGCCCTGGCGGCGGCCCGCGACGGGGATGATCCGGTGCTCATTGCCATGCCGGCCGACCACGTGATCGCCGATCCGGCGGAGTTTCGACAGCAGGTGGCCGAAGGCTGCGTGCTCGCCTCGGCCGGCGCCGTCGTCACCTTCGGTATCCTGCCCTCCGGACCCGAGACCGGGTTCGGCTACATCCTCAAAGGGGCGCCCCTGGGGCCGGCCGGACCGGCTGTCGTGCTGGAGCGCTTCGTCGAGAAGCCCGACCGGGATACCGCCGCGGGGTATGTCGCGAGCGGCGACTATCTGTGGAACAGCGGCATCTTCATGCTGAAGGCCCGCCGCTGGCTGGATCTGGTCCGGCACTATCGCGCGGATATTGCCCTGTGCTGCGAGAGGGCCCTGGCCGGCGCGCGCGCCGACCTGGACTTCTGCCGGATCGAGGCCGAGGCGTTTCGCGCCTGCCCCTCGGACTCCATCGACTATGCGGTGATGGAGCCGCTTTCGGCCGAGGGCGCGGGAGACGTCCTGGTGCTGCCCCTGGATGCCGGCTGGTCCGACGTCGGTGCCTGGTCCGCGCTCTGGGATCTGAGCGAGCGCGATCCGTTGGGCAATGTCATCCGCGGTGACGTGTTCCTCCACGATGCCCGGGAGAATTTCATCCACGCCCAGGACCGGATGGTCGCCGCTGTGGCGGTCGACAATCTGATCGTGATCGAGACCGCCGATGCGGTGCTGGTCGCGGATAAGCGGCGCAGCCAGGACGTCAATGCGGTTACCGGCTACCTGAAGCGCGAGCGCCGCCGGGAGGCCGAGACCCATAGGCGCGTACACCGGCCCTGGGGGAGCTATGAGCCCGTGGACGCCGGGGATCGTTACCAGGTCAAGCGCCTGAGCGTGAAGCCGGGCGCGTCATTGTCGCTGCAGCTGCACCATCATCGCGCGGAGCACTGGATCGTGGTGTGTGGAACCGCCCGGGTCACCTGCGAGGGCAAGGTGTTTTTGATCTCGGAGAATCAGTCCACCTATATCCCCATCGGCGCCCAGCATCGCCTGGAGAACCCGGGCAGCATTCCCCTGGAGCTGATCGAGGTGCAGTCCGGCAGCTACCTGGGCGAAGACGACATCGTGCGGCTCGAGGACTGGTACAACCGCGACGCGGAAGACTGATCCGCCGGGACTGCGGGTCGCCCCGGCGGCGCGTTTTCGCTATCCTTCCGCCTTTTTCCCGGGGCTCCGAGACATGGGATTCAAGTGCGGCATCGTCGGGCTGCCGAACGTCGGCAAGTCGACCCTCTTCAACGCCCTCACCAAGGCCCGTATCGCGGCCGAGAACTATCCATTTTGCACCATCGACCCGAACGTGGGGGTGGTGCCGCTGCCCGACGCGCGCCTGGACGTGATCGCCGGGATCGTGCGTCCCCAGCGCGTGGTGCCCACCACCATGCAGTTTGTCGACATCGCGGGCTTGGTGGCCGGTGCGTCCAAGGGCGAGGGGCTCGGGAACAAATTCCTGGCCAACATCCGCGAGACCGACGCGATCGCTCAGGTGGTGCGCTGCTTCGAGGACACCGACGTGGTCCATGTGGCGGGCAAGGTGGACCCGGTGGCCGACATCGAGGTGATCAATACCGAGCTGGCCCTGGCCGACCTGGAGACGGTGGAAAAGGGGATAGACCGGGCTGCCAAGCAGTCCAAGTCCGGTGACAAGAAGGTGCTCGCCCGCAAGGCGCTGCTCGAGCGGGTGCGCGAGCAGCTCGACCAAGGCCGCCCGGTGCGGGCCATGGGCCTCAACGCCGAGGAGCGCCTGGAGGTCCGGGACCTGTTCCTGCTGACCGCCAAGCCCACGATGTTCGTCGCCAACGTGGCCGACCACGGCTTCGAAGGCAATCCGCACCTGGAGGCGGTGCGGGCCCATGCCCAGGCCGAGGGATCGGAAGTGGTCCCGGTGTGCGCCGCCATCGAGGCCGAGATCGCCGATCTGGAAGAACAGGACCGCCAGGAATTCCTGACCGACATGGGGCTGGAGGAGCCGGGCCTGAACCGGGTGGTGCGCGCCGGCTACCGGCTGCTGGGGCTCGAGACCTACTTCACCGCGGGCGAGAAAGAGGTGCGTGCCTGGACCATCCCGGTGCAGGCCACCGCCCCCCAGGCCGCCGGGGCCATCCACTCGGACTTCGAGCGGGGGTTCATCCGCGCCGAGGTCATCGCCTACGAGGATTTTGTCCGGTATCGGGGCGAGCTGGGGGCGCGCGAGGTCGGCCGGCTGCGCTCCGAAGGCAAGGACTACCTGGTGCAGGACGGCGACGTCATCCATTTCCGCTTCAACGTCTAGGCTGCTAGGGTGCATGGCTCGCCGGGGCTGGTCGCGAGTGAGCGGGCCCCGCGTCGGCGGTGCGGTGCCCGGCCCCCAAGCGTCTTGACAAGCACGGCCGCCGGGTTTAGCTTTGCGCCCCTTCCGCGGCTACGTAGCTCAGCTGGTTAGAGCACAGCACTCATAATGCTGGGGTCGGTGGTTCGAGTCCACCCGTAGCTACCATCTCGCGGACTCGAAGGCGCCGCGCAGGCGCCTTTTTTCGTCGCGCCGGGACCGGCCCGGCGCCCTGTGCCGTTCCATGTCGACCCCAACCTGGGGCCCTCCTCTTACACCCTTGCCCGGTTGGACCGCGAATTGCACGGATGTGAGCCGACCCGTCCTGCCGCTGTTCGCGGAGCCAGTGGCGTACCCCATAGGCACATTGTTTGCGTCTATTATTAACGATAGAAATTAACGATCGATCGCCATGAATCTGCGTGACCTCCGGTATTTCATCGCCTTGGCGGATACCTGTCACTTCGGACGGGCCGCAGATCGGTGCTTCGTCAGCCAGCCGACCCTTTCCGGGCAGATCAAGAAGCTTGAGCAAGAGCTGGGCGTCGCGTTGTTCGAGCGGACCAACAAATCAGTCTCGCTCACGCCTATCGGTCTGCAGCTGCTCAGCCATGCCCGCCGGGCGATCGAGGAGGCGGATGCCCTGGTCGAGCTCGCCCAGGTCTACAAGGACCCGCTTGCGGGGCCGCTGCGCCTGGGGGCCATACCGACAATCAGTCCGTACCTGATGCCTTTGATCCTGGCCCCGCTGCGCAGCAGCCATCCGCGCCTGCGCCTGATCCTGTCCGAAGAGATCACTGACCTGCTGCTGCGTCGGCTGGCCGACCACGAGATCGATGCGGCGCTCATCGCCACCCCGGTCTCGGACCCGGCGCTGGTCTCGCGGCCCTTGTTCGACGAGCCGTTCTGGCTGGCCCATCCGCGCAAGCACCCGCTCTATGACAAGGACGAGATCACCGAGCAAGACCTGCAGCATCTCGACCTGCTGCTGCTCGCCGACGGCCACTGCCTGGCGCGACAGGTCATGGAGGTCTGCCACATGGCCGAGCGGCGCGAGGCGGGGGCGATGGCCGATCTGCGGGCTTCCAGCCTGGAGACACTGTTGCAGCTGGTCGGCGCGGGCTTCGGCTGCACCCTGGTGCCGGCGCTGGCGGTCAGGGGGGGCTGGACGACCGATACCGGGGTGATCGCGCGCAAGCTCTCCGTACCAACGGCCTATCGCAGGGTCTCTCTGGTCTGGCGGCGCACCTTCCCGCGCGTCGCGGCGCTGGACGTGGTCTGCTCCACCATCATGGCCAATCTGCCCAACACGGTTCGCCGGCTGGAAGTACTGCAGCTGGCGCCGCCGCGACAGCGCCGCGTAGCAGGCTGATCGCCTGTCCTCGCTGGCGACAGTCTGGGGTGGCTCCGCAACTGGTCGTTGCCGCCCGCGCCCGTCCGGTTGGAGCTGCCGGCTGTGATCCCTGGGGACCACAGATCCGGGGACCGGCGGGCCGCTTGCCCATCGACAGCAGCACACCGGTCGTCTTGCATAGCCTGTGGGCGCTTCGGGCGAGATCCCGACTCCGGAAACTTTGGCCCTGAGCCCCTTGTCTTAAAAGGTGTCGCGGACGGTGAGAAGCCGCCGCCCGCGGCTCCGGATGTGAGCAGCCTGCTCATTTCGGACTCCTCTCGCACATAGCTGTCTGTGTTGCGCCGATGCCTGAGGGCATCGGCCTTTTTTTGCGCAGAAATAGGGCGGATTGGGCGTGGAAAGCCCCATTTCGGTGCGCCATCGGGGCGTATCGTTTGTGCGCACCTTAGCAATCAGGCGTTTACTGCGCCCCAACTTGTGGCATGAAACCTGCCTTTTGGGCCCGGACCATTGGCTCCTAATCCAGACCTCGGGTAAACACGCCATGCCGGACTCGCTACGCACGACTCTCCCTTTGGCCTTCCTCGGAACGCTCGTGCTGCCCCGCCTGGCGCTCGCCGGGGAGGCGGGGGCGGCCGCTGGCGACACCGCGTGGATGCTCACCGCTACCGCCCTGGTGCTGTTCATGACGCTGCCCGGTCTGGCGCTCTTTTACGGGGGGCTGGTGCGCAGCAAGAACGTGCTCTCGGTGCTGATGCAGTGCTTCGCCATCGCCGGCATGGTCTCCATCCTCTGGCTGCTGGTCGGCTACAGTCTGGCCTTCCGGCCCGGCAACGCGTTCATCGGCGACCTGGGGAGGGTGCTGCTGGCGGGGGTGGGGCGCGATACGTTGACCGGGCACATCCCCGAGCCGCTGTTCATGATGTTTCAGATGACCTTCGCCATCATCACGCCGGCGCTGATCATCGGCGCCTTCGCCGAGCGGATGAGGTTCTCGGCCATGCTGCTGTTCAGTGCGACCTGGCTGCTCCTGGTCTACGTGCCGATCGCCCATTGGGTGTGGGGCGGAGGATGGCTGCAGACCATGGGACTCTATGACTTTGCCGGCGGAACGGTCGTGCATATCAGCGCTGGCGTGTCCTCCCTGGTGGCCGCGCTGGTGCTGGGGCCCCGCCGGGGTTTTCCCGAGACCGCCATGACGCCCCACAACATGACCATGTCCGTCACCGGTGCCGGCATGCTCTGGGTCGGTTGGTTCGGCTTCAACGCCGGCAGCGCCCTGGCGGCCGACGGCAACGCGGCCATGGCGATGTTGGTCACCCATATCGCCGCCTCGGCCGGTGCCATGACCTGGCTGGTCATCGAGTGGCTGCGTTTCGGCAAGCCCTCCGCCCTCGGTGCGGTCACCGGGATGGTGGCGGGCCTGGGCACCATCACGCCCGCCTCCGGCTTCGTGGGACCCGGGGGGGCGCTGGTCATCGGTGTGCTCGCCGGCGGGGTCTGCTTCAGCGCGACCCAGTATCTCAAGCGGGTGCTCAAGGTCGACGATTCGCTCGACGTCTTTCCGGTCCACGGTGTGGGCGGCATGCTGGGCACCCTGATGGCCGGTGTCTTCTCCGCCACCTCGCTCGGCGTCTTCAGCGGATTCGGGTTTGCCCCGGGAATCCACAGCATGGGCGGGCAGGTCTGGGTGCAACTGGTCGGCGTGCTCAGCACGGTCGCCTACACCTCTGTCCTGACCTGGGGGATTCTCAAGCTGGTGGAGTGGCTTACAGGGGGGCTGCGGGTACGGCCCGAGCAGGAGATGGAGGGCCTGGATATCGCGCTCCACGAGGAGCGTGGCTACGACCTCCCCTGAGGACGATCGATCGAGGCCGTCGCCGAGGCCCTTTCGGGGGCCTTTTGCCGGGGGTCTCCGGGCCGGTCCGCGGTGCGCCATGCGTTATCATCTGCCATTCGATCGGCACTACGGGGGCAGACATGGCCAAGCCATCCGGCAAGCGAAAGAAGACGGCCAGGGGCGAGAAACGGGGCGCGCGCGCGCACCGCCTGCTGCTCAGAAACACGCGGCCCGAAGACTTCGATGACGTCAAGGCCATCATGGATCTGGTCTACCCGTCCCTCGGCGGCAGCTGGACCAGGGAGCAGTTCATCTCCCAGATCGCGCGGTTTCCCGACGGGCAGATCTGCATCGAGGACCGGGGTCGCGTGGTGGCCGCCTCGGGCGCCCTGATCGTCGATTACGACCGCTTCGGCGACCGGCACAGCTACAGTGCGATCACCGCGGACGGCTCCTTCGGTACCCACGACCCGAACGGCGATACCCTCTACGGAGCGGACATCTTCGTTCACCCCGACTACCGCGGCCTGCGCCTGGGCCGGCGCCTCTACGATGTCCGCAAGGAGCTCTGCGAGCGGCTGAATCTGCGCCGTATGATCGCCGGCGGGCGCATCCCGGGCTATCGGCAGCATGCCGACAAGATGAGCCCGGCGCGCTACATCCAACTGGTCAAAGATCTGGAGATCCGTGATCCGGTGCTGAGCTTCCAGCTCGCCAACGGCTTCCATGTGCGAAAGGTGATCAAGGATTACGAGCCCAAGGACACCGAGTCGCGTGCCTACGCCACACTGCTCGAGTGGATCAACATCCACTACGAGGAGAAGCCGCGGCTGTTCGGCGGCGAGAAACCGGTCGTCCGGGTCGGGGCGGTTCAATGGAAGATGCGCCAGGTCGCCTCATTCCAGGAGTTTCTCGCCCAGGTCGAGTACTTCGTCGGGGTCGTAGGGGACTACAAGGCCGACTTCGCCCTGTTTCCCGAATACTTCAACTTCCCTCTGATGATCCAGTTCAACCAGGACAACCCGGCCCAAGCGATTCGCGAGCTGGCAGGCTACACCGAGCGCCTGCGAGACGAGATGGTGCGCCTGGCCGTCCAGCACAACGTCAACATCATCGCCGGAAGCATGCCGGAGTACCGGGATCAAAGCCTGCACAACGTCTCCTATCTGTGCCGGCGCGACGGTAGCTGGGAGGCCCAGTACAAGCTGCACGTCACACCGGACGAGACCGGCTATTGGGGCCTCAAGGGGGGCAGCCAGCTCGGGCTGTTCGAGACCGACGTGGGTAAGGTCGGGGTGCTGGTCTGCTACGACGTCGAGTTCCCCGAGCTCGCTCGGTTGCTGGCCGTCCAGGGTCTGCAGATGCTGTTCGTTCCCTACTGGACGGACACGAAGAACGCCTACGAGCGCGTGCGCCGCTGCGCCCAGGCCCGCGCCATCGAGAACGAGTGCTTCGTGGTCATGACGGGCAGCGTCGGCAACCTGCCCAACGTGGAAAACATGGATATCCAGTACTCCCAGGCCGCGGTGTTCACGCCTTCGGATTACGCGTTTCCCCACGACTGCATCGCCGCGGAGGCCACGCCCAACACCGAGATGACCCTGATCGCCGACCTGGATCTCGACAAGCTCAAGGAGCTGCGCCGACAGGGAAGCGTGCGCAACCTGCGCGACCGCCGCCTCGACCTCTACAGCCTGAGCTGGGTCAAGGCCTGAGCGGGGGTTGGAAGGAAGATCGAGGAGCCTTGATGTCAGATAGGCGCTCGGCGCCAACCTGACCCACGCTCTGCGCCCGAGGGGGCCGCGCTGCGCGCGTTCCGGATCGCTCCCGGCGATCCGGTCGAACGAGCTTCGCTGGCTCTCATCCAGTCACTGGGAAAACGCTATGGTGTGCCAAAGACGAACGGCGGCCACTGGACCGCCGTTTGTGCATTGGTCGGGGTGACTGGATTACACAGGCCATCCTGTCCTGCGCCCTGCGGGCCGCGCTGCGCGCGTTCCGGATCGCTCCCGGCGATCCGGTCGAGCCAGCTTCGCTGGCTCTCATCCAGTCACTGGGGAAACGCTATGGTGTGCCAAAGACGAACGGCGGCTACTGAGCCGCCGTTTGTGCATTGGTCGGGGTGACTGGATTACGCAGGACATCCTGTCCTGCGCCCTGCGGGCCGCGCTGCGCGCGTTCCGGATCGCTCCCGGCGATCCGGTCGAACCAGCTTCGCTGGCTCTCATCCAGTCACTGGGAAAACGCTATGGTGTGCCAAAGACGAACGGCGGCCACTGGGCCGCCGTTCGTGCATTGGTCGGGGTGACTGGATTCGAACCAGCGACTCCCGCCTCCCGAAGACGGTGCTCTACCAGGCTGAGCTACACCCCGAATCAGTAGCTGCGGCTTACCGAGAAGTCTGCAAGTCCGGCCAGCGCCTCCCGGAACCTAGAAGGAGGCAGCCTGTCCAGGGCCTGCTTGGCGATCTCGGCCTCCCGCCGCGCGAGCCGCGCAGTGTAAGCGATGGCATCGGTCGATTCAATTATTTTCATGATCGACTCGGCCTGCCCCGCCCCGCCGTGCTCGATGGCTGCGCGAACCAGCTGCGCCTGCTCGGTCGTTCCCTGCCGCATGGCCTGGATCAGCGGCAGGGTCGGCTTCCCCTCGGCCAGGTCGTCGCCGATGTTCTTACCGAGCTCCTCGTTGGAGGAGCTGTAGTCGAGCGCGTCATCCACCAGCTGGAAGGCCATCCCGAGGTGGAGACCGTAGGTGGCGATGGCCGACTCGGCCGCCGCGTCTGCCCCGCACAGTACGGCGCCGAGCCGGGCCCCGGCTTCGAACAGCGTGGCGGTCTTGCGCAGGATGACCTCGAGATACTGGGTCTCGCTGGTGTCCGGGTTCTTGCAGTTGAGCAGCTGCAGCACCTCGCCTTCGGCGATACGGTTGGTGGCGTGGGACAGGATCTCCATGACCCGCATGAGATTCACGTCCACCATCATCTCGAAGGCGCGCGAGTAAAGGAAATCGCCGACCAGCACGCTGGCGGCGTTGCCCCAGACCGCGTTGGCCGTCTCGCGGCTGCGCCGCAGATCCGAGCCATCGACCACGTCGTCGTGCAGCAGGGTGGCGGTGTGGATGAACTCCACGATCGCGGCCAGGTCGATGTGCCTGTTCCCCTGGTAGCCGAGCGAGCGAGCGGCGAGCAGCACGATCAACGGGCGTAGTCGCTTGCCCCCACTGTTGACGATGTAGGAGCCGATCTGGTTGATCAGGACAACGTCGGACTTGAGGCGGTCGATGATCAGGGCGTCCACCGCCTGCATGTCGTCGGCGGTGAGTCCGCGGATAGCCGCTAGATCCATGTTGTGATTGAATTACCGCCGGCCGCACCCTTATTTGGCAGCCGGCATCCTAGGCGGCGCCCCGGGTGCTGTCAAGGCGTCAGACCCACTGCATCAGGGCTGATCCGTTCTGGATACACACCTGCTAGGCATTCAACCAGATACCCGTCATTCCGGCCAGGTAACCGGAGACGTAGCACATGGATGTGCTCTTTACGGAGCTAAGGAGGCAATCCGGATGCCAGGGATGCATATACACTTACAATCAGGACGTTACGATCTCTGGATTCCCGCTTCCGCGGGAATGACAGCGCAGAGCGGCGAAATTCCGGCTAGAACAGATCCGCCTTGCCCAGTGCATCTTCCCGCCAGGGAGATTGACCCTGCCCGTCGCCCAGGATAAACTTCCGCTTCTTTTTTTCCGGGGTGCTGGGTGGGCCACCGGGAAGTGCAGTATCTTCGGAGATTTCGCAATGTATGCGGTGATTCAGACCGGGGGTAAACAGTATCGCGTGGCCGAGGGCGACACCCTCAAGGTCGAGAAGCTCGCCCTCGACGAAGGCGCGAGCTTCGAGCTCGACAAGGTGCTGATGGTCGGGGAGGGCTCGGAGGTCAGGATCGGTGCGCCCTACGTGGACGGCTGCAGCGTCACGGCGACCGTCAAGGCGCACGGGCGCGGCGACAAGATCAAGATGATCAAGTTCAGGCGGCGCAAGCACCACATGAAGCGCCAGGGCCACCGCCAGTGGTACACTGAGCTGCGGATCACCGGTATCAACGCAGGCTGACAGAGATCAGGATCGACCCATGGCACACAAGAAGGCAGGCGGCAGCTCCCGCAACGGTCGCGATTCCGAGTCCAAGCGACTCGGTGTGAAGGTGTTCGGTGGCCAGGCCATCCCGGCAGGCGGCATCATCGTGCGCCAGCGCGGCACCCCCTTCCACGGCGGGCTCAACGTCGGCTGCGGCAGGGACCACACCCTGTTTGCGAAGGTCGATGGGGTCGTTCAGTTCGAGGTCAAGGGCCCGAGGCAGAGAACTTACGTCAACGTGATTCCGGCCTGAGCCTCGCGCCCCATCCTGCCGTCAAGGCCTCGTCTCAGGACGGGGCTTTTTGCTTTGTGGGGGGCTCGTCCGGGCCCGCTGCTCGGCGACAACCGCCCGGGATCCATCTCTGCCTTGCCCCCGAGCGCATCGCGCACCAAGATCAACGGCTATGAAGTTCGTCGATGAAGCCAGCATTCGGGTCGAGGCCGGGGACGGCGGCAATGGCTGCGTGAGCTTTCGCAGGGAGAAGTATGTTCCCAAGGGCGGGCCCGACGGGGGTGACGGGGGTCACGGGGGCAGCGTCTATCTGGTCGCGGACGAGGGGCTCAATACCCTGGTCGACTTCCGCAGCCGCCGCATCTTCCGGGCCGAGCGGGGCCACAACGGCATGGGCCGCGAGCGCACCGGGCGCAGCGGCGCGGATCTGCAGGTACGGGTGCCCGTGGGCACCCGCGTGCGCGACGCCGACAGCGACGAGCAGATCGGTGACCTGTTGACCCACGGCCAGCCGCTGTTGGTGGCCCAGGGCGGCCGGCGCGGGCTCGGCAACGTCAATTTCAAGAGCAGCATCAATCGCGCGCCGCGCCGCGCGACGCCGGGCACCGCCGGCGAGCGTCGCCAGCTGCAGCTGGAGCTGATCCTGCTGGCCGACGTGGGTCTGCTCGGCATGCCGAATGCGGGCAAGTCGAGTCTCATTGCCCGGGTCTCCAGCGCCCGACCCAAGGTCGCCGACTACCCCTTCACGACCCTGCATCCGAATCTCGGCGTGGTGCGGATCGAGGACGATCGCAGCTTCGTGATTGCCGATATCCCCGGACTGATCGAGGGGGCCGCCGAGGGGGCGGGGCTCGGGGTCCACTTCCTCAAGCACCTCGCCCGCACCCGGCTGCTGCTGCACCTGGTCGACATCGCGCCCTTGGATGGGCAGGTCGATCCTTCGGATCAGGTGCGCAGCCTCAGCGAAGAGCTCGGCAAATTCGGCGGCGGACTCGCCGAGAAAGAGCGCTGGCTGGTGCTCAACAAGATCGATCTGCTCGCGCCGGGGCAGTACCAGGCGAGCCGCGACCGGCTGGTGGCCGCCCTGGGCTGGAGCGGGCCGGTCTATGGCGTGTCTGCGGCGACCGGCGCGGGCACCCGCGAGCTGATGCTCGCTCTCATGACCCGCCTGGAGCGTCTGGCTCAGTCCTTGCCGGGGGCCGAGGCGACGGACGCTGAAGGCGAGTGGGATCCCCTGCAGGGCTGAGGTGCGGCGATGCTGACGGCCAGAGAGACGCTTGCGCAGCCGGGCCGCTGGGTCATCAAGATCGGCAGCGCGCTGCTGACCGCGGACGGGCGTGGGCTCGACCGGGAGCGCCTGGCGGGCTGGGTGGAGCAGATGGCGGCGCTGCGCGCCGCCGGGCACGAGCTGGTATTGGTGTCGTCGGGTGCGGTGGCCGAGGGCATGAGCCGGATGGGCTGGAAGCGCCGGCCCGCGACCCTGCATGAGCTCCAGGCCGCCGCCGCCATCGGCCAGATGGGGCTGGTGCAGGCTTATGAGAGCTGTTTCCAGCGGCGCGGGCTGCATACCGCCCAGGTGCTGCTGACCCATGACGACCTGACCGATCGGCGCCGCTATCTCAATGCCCGCAGCACCCTCAAGACGCTGCTGCGCCTCGGGGTCGTGCCGGTGGTCAACGAGAACGACACAGTGGCGACCGAAGAGCTACGCTTCGGCGACAACGACACCCTGGCCGCACTCGTCGCCAATCTCCTGGAGGCGGATCTGCTGGTGCTTCTGACCGACCAGGCCGGGCTGTTCGAGAGCGATCCCCGGCTCAATCCCCAGGCTGGATTGATCACCGAGGCCCAGGTGGATGACGAGCGGCTGGATCTGTCCGCGGGTGAATCGGCCAGCGGGCTGGGGCGCGGCGGCATGGTGACCAAGATCCGGGCGGCCCGGCTGGCGGCGCGCTCGGGAACGGCGACGGTGATCGGCCCGGGGATCGGCGAGGGCGTCCTGCTTCGGGTTTCCCGGGGGGAGCCGGTGGGCACGCTGCTGACACCGGTGCAGGAGCCCGAAGCGGCGCGCAAGCGCTGGCTGGCGGGACATCTGCAGGTGCATGGGCGGCTGATGCTCGATGACGGGGCGGTCAAGGTGCTGCGCGCCGAGGGGCGCAGCCTGCTGCCGGTTGGGGTCAAGGCAATCACCGGGCAGTTTCGCCGCGGCGAGGTGGTGTCCTGCGTGGATGCCCGGGGCCGGGAGGTGGCGCGCGGGCTGGTGAACTACGACGCCGAGGAGGCACGCCGCATCATGGGTCAGCCAACCGCGCGGATCGAGGAGATCCTCGGCTATGCCGACGAGCCCGAGCTGATCCACCGCGACAACCTGGTGCTGGTCTGAATCTGTGGGGCGATCTTGGATCCCCAAACACAAGAACCGGCCCGAAGGCCGGTTCTTTGCTCCAGGCGCGCACCGCGCCTGGATTACATGGCGCGGATGTGGGCGTTGAGGCGGGACTTGTGGCGGGACGCCTTGTTCTTGTGGATCAGGCCCTCGTTCGCCGCCCGGTCGATCACCGGCATCGCCTTGTTATAAGCCTCCTGGGCTTGCTCCTTGTCACCCGCCTCGATGGCTTTCACTACCTTCTTGAGGTAGGTGCGCATCATGCCGCGGCGCGACGCGTTGTGAACGCGTCGGTTCTCCGACTGGCGAGCGCGTTTGCGGGCTTGCGCTGTGTTGGCCAAGATTGGGTCTCCTGATCTGGGTTGCGAGACGGGCTCGCAGAGAGCGCGTAATTCTGAAGGAGTTCCCGTGCCTTGTCAACGGAGCTGGCGCCGCTGCGGGGCCCGATGCCGTGCCTTGAGTGCAGGACCGGAAGGCCACCCGGGGAGACCCTGGGGCTGGGTTACGCGCCTTGACGATGCGCATCTCCCAGCCCGGGCGGCCGCCTTTCCTGATCGACCGGCCTTTGCTTTGCGTGCCGCGCGTCCCTGCGAGAGGATGCTTGGGATGAGCCTGCGTCCCGCAAGACAGATCCAGATCAGTCCAGCGCCTCCCGGCCCGCTGCATTTCGCTCGGCCATCACTGAGGGCGGCCTGCTGACCATTTCCCTGATCAGGTCCGTCGCATCGGTCGGAGGCAACACCCTGCTGTCGCGGGTGCTGGGGCTGGTGCGTGACCTGGTGGTGGCGCGGCTGTTCGGCGCCGATGCGGCCACCGACGCCTTCTTCGTCGCCTTCAAGATACCCAACTTGCTGCGCCGCCTGTTCGGCGAAGGCGCCTTCGCCGCGGCCTTCGTGCCGGTGCTGGCGGAGTACAAGATCCGGCGGTCCTTCGCAGAGCTGAAGCTGCTGGTGGATCGCGTCGCCGGCACCCTGGGTCTGGTGCTGTTCCTGGTCACGGTCGCCGGGTCCGCCGCCTCGCCGCTGCTGGTCTCGCTGTTCGGGGCGGGCTTTGCGCTCCGCGGCGATCAGCACACCTTCTGGCTCGCCGCGGCGATGCTCAGTCTGACCTTCTCCTACCTGCTCTTCATCTCGCTGACCGCCTTGGCGGGCGGCATACTGAACGTCCACGGCCGTTTCGCCGTCCCGGCGTTCACCCCGGTCCTGCTCAATCTCTCGCTGATCGGCTGTGCGCTCTGGCTGGCGCCGCACCTCGCGGAGCCCGTCACCGCACTCGCCTGGGGGGTGGTGATCGCCGGCCTGGCTCAGCTCGGCTTTCAGCTGCCTTTCCTGTCCCGTCTGGGACTGTTGCCGCGCCTCCGGCTCGCGCCCCGGGACCCCGGTGTGCGCCGGATCCTCGGGCTCATGGCGCCGGCGCTGCTCGGCGTGTCGGTCACCCAGCTCAATCTCATGCTCGACACCCTGTTCGCCTCATTCCTGACCGGCGGCTCGATCTCCTGGCTCTACTACTCGGACCGCCTCATGGAGTTTCCCCTGGGGTTGTTGGCGGTCGCTCTGGGCACAGTTATCCTGCCCCACCTCTCGCGCCGGCATGCCGAGGCGGCCCCGCGGGCCTTCTCCGCGGCCCTGGATTGGGGGCTGCGCTGGCTGGTGCTGCTGGGCATGCCGGCGATGGTGGGGCTGCTGGTCCTGGCCGGTCCGCTGATCGCCACGCTGTTCCAGTCCGGGCAGTTCGGGGCCCTGGATGTCGAGATGGCGCGGCGCAGCCTCTGGGCCTACTCGGCAGGGCTGGTCGGATTCATGGGGGTCAAGGTGCTCGCCCCGGGCTTCTATGCTCGCCAGGACACCCGCACGCCGGTGCGTTTCGCCCTCATCGCCGTGGGCGCCAACCTGGTGCTCAACCTGGTGCTGGTCTGGCCGCTCGCCCATGCCGGGTTGGCGCTGGCCACCAGCCTCGCGGCCTGTCTCAACGCAGCCCTGCTGCTGCGCGGGCTGCGCCGGACTGGGGTGTACCGGCCCGAGCCGGGCTGGCCGGCGCTGCTGCTGCGCACGGCGCTGGCCCTGCTCGTCATGGGAGCCCTGCTCGCCTGGGGCTCCGGGGGGCTGGGCCAATGGCTTGCATGGCGTACCGCCGCGCGGATTTGGCACCTGGGGGCTCTGGTGGCGCTCGGGGGCTTGAGCTACTTCACGGCCCTGTTCCTCGCAGGTGTCAGGCCAGCGCAGTTTCGGTTGTCCGGGGGCTTGGCGGGTGGAACGCCTGAGTTATCTGGGCCCCGGCCGTGACAGTCCCGGTCCGGGGACCTCCCTCGGGTTGTCCCCGAGCCCTTGACGCGACAGCCCTTGTGGGAGCGGCGCCCTCGCCGCGATCGGTGGTTGGATCGCCCCGGGGCGGGGCTCCCACGAGACAGGCAGTAGCAAGTAGACAGTAGACAGGGAAAGTCAAAAGACAGGGTGTGGGAGCGGCGCCCTCGCCGCGATCGGTGGTCGGATCGCCCGGGGCGGGGCTCCCACAAGACAGGTGGTAGCAAGTAGACAGTAGACAGTAGACAGTAGACAGGGAAAGTCAAAAGACAGGCTGTGGGAGCGGCGCCCTCGCCGCGATCGGTGGTCGGATCGCCCGGGGCGGGGCTCCCGAGACAGGTGGTAGCAAGTAGGCAGTAGGCAGTAGACAGGGACAGTGGGCAAAAGACAGGCAGTGGGAGCGGCGCCCTCGCCGCGATCAGGTGAAAGTCAAAGGACAGGCTGTGGGAGCGGCGCCCTCGCCGCGATCGGTGGGCGGATCGCCCGGGGGCGGGGCTAGACAGGTGGTAGCAGTAGGCAGTAGGCAGTAGGCAGTAGGCAGGGAAAGTCAAAAGACAGGCTGTGGGAGCGGCGCCCTCGCCGCGATCGGCGGTCGGATCGCCCCGGGGGCGGGGCTCCCACAAGAGCCGGCAGGATCCGGTGAGGTTCGAGCCCGATCGGTCGCGGTGACTTGGTCCCTAGGAGGCTGTGGGAGCGGCGCCCCGCCGCGATCTGACCGACCCCGGCGCACAAGTCCTGCCCCTGCGGGCCCTAGTCTTCTATAATCATCAGCTTTTCGCCATCGAGCGCGACTGCCCGTTGCCATGGAGCTGATCCGCGGTCTGCACAATCTGAGGTCCGTCCATCGGGGCAACGTGGCGACCATCGGCAACTTCGATGGCGTGCACCTGGGCCACCAGGCGGTGTTCCGCCATCTGGTGGAGAAGGCCCGGGAGCTGGGACTGCCGGCCACGGTGATCACCTTCGAGCCGCAGCCCCAGGAGCTCTTCTCGCCCCAGGCCGCGCCGGCGCGCCTGACACGGTTTCGGGAGAAGCTGCAGGCAATCCGCGACTCGGGGGTGGACCGGGTGATGCTGCTGGAGTTCAATGCCCGGCTGGCCGCGCTGTCGGCCGAGGCGTTCATCCAGCGGCTGCTGGTCGACGGGCTGGGGGTGCGCTATCTGTTCGTGGGCGATGACTTCCGCTTCGGCCACGCCCGGGCCGGCGACATCGAGCTGCTGCGCCGCGAGGGAAAGGCGTGGGGATTCGCGGTGGACAACATGAGCACCTTCGCGGTGGCGGAGCGCCGCGTCAGCAGCACGCGCATCCGCGAGGCGCTGGGAGCGGGCGATCTGGCCGGTGCCCAGCGGCTGCTCGGGCGCCCCTACCGGATCTGCGGGCGGGTCGGCCATGGTGACGAGCGCGGGCGCAGCATCGGCTTTCCGACCGCCAACCTCTGCCTGCACCGGCGGATCAGCCCGGTGCGCGGCGTCTTCGCGGTGCGCGTCCACGGGCTCGCCGAGGGCGTCCGTCCCGGGGTGGCGAACATCGGTATCCGCCCGACCCTCGGCGGGGATGGGCGATACCTGCTGGAGGTGCATCTGTTCGATTTCGAGCGGGCGATCTACGGGGCGCATCTGGAGGTGGAGCTGGTGGCCAAGCTGAGGGACGAGCGCCGCTTCGGCTCGTTCGAGGAGCTTCGCCGCCAGATACAGCGCGATGCGGCCGAGGCCCGCGCGCGCTTGGGGCTCTCCCCGGCCCAGGCAGACACTCCGACTTCCGGCTGAAACGGCCCGAGCGGACCTGGTAAAAGGCATCATCAGTGACCGATTACAAGAGCACCCTGAACCTCCCCAGTACTGCCTTCCCGATGAAGGCCAATCTGGCCCAGCGCGAGCCCGAGATGCTGCGCCGCTGGGAGGAGATGGGACTCTACGCCCGCCAGCGCGAGGCCGCCGCCGGCCGCCCGAGATTCGTGCTGCACGACGGCCCACCCTACGCCAACGGCGAGATCCACATCGGCCACGCGGTCAACAAGGTGCTCAAGGACATCATCGTCAAGAGCCGTGGGCTCGACGGCTATGATGCGCCCTACGTGCCGGGCTGGGACTGCCACGGCCTGCCGATCGAGCTGCAGGTGGAGAAGAAGATCGGGCGCGTGGGCCAGAAGGTGGACGCAGTGGCATTCCGCAAGGCCTGCCGCGAGTACGCGGGCCGGCAGGTCGAGCGTCAGCGCCGGGACTTCAAGCGCCTCGGGGTGCTTGGTGACTGGGAGCGTCCCTATCTGACCATGGAGCACCGCTTCGAGGCGGACATCATTCGCGCGCTCGGGCGGATCATCGCCCGGGGCCATGTGCACAAGGGCTACAAGCCGGTGCACTGGTGCACCGACTGCGGCTCGGCGCTGGCCGAGGCCGAGGTCGAGTACAAGGAAAAGACTCGTTCGCCATCGATGTGCGGTTTCGGCTGGTGGACCCGGCGGCCTTGCTGGCGCGCTGCCACCACGGGCTCGATGGCTGCGGCAGCGGGCCGGTCTCCCTGGTGATCTGGACCACCACGCCCTGGACGCTGCCGGCCAACCAGGCGGTGGCCCTGAGCCCGGCGCTGGAATACTCCATCGTCGAGTGCGGCGGGCCGCTGGGGCGCGAGCGCCTGATCGTCGCCGAGGCGCTGCTCAAGGACGTGATGGGGCGCTACGGCATCGGCGATTACCGGGTCACAGGCTATGCCCAGGGCGCCGATCTCGAAGGGATGCTGCTCCAGCACCCCTTCTACGACCGCCGGGTGCCGGTGATCCTGGGAGAGCACGTCACCCTGGATGCGGGCACCGGGGCCGTACATACCGCGCCCGGGCACGGCCTGGAGGACTATGTCGTCGGCCAGCGCTATGGGCTGCCCGTGGACAACCCGGTCGGGGACGACGGGCGCTTCGTCGCCGACACCGAGCTGTTTGCGGGCGAGCACGTGCTCGCGGCCAACGCCCGGGTCATCGAGGTGCTCAAGGCCCGGGGTACGCTGGTGCACGAGGAGCGGCTCAGCCACAGCTATCCCCATTGCTGGCGCCACAAGACCCCCATCATCTTTCGCGCCACCCCCCAGTGGTTCATCGGCATGGAGCAGGCCGGGCTGCGCGCGGCGGCGCTGCGCGAGATAGAGCGGGTGACCTGGATGCCGGACTGGGGCCAGGCGCGGATCGCGGGCATGGTGGAGAACCGCCCGGACTGGTGCATCTCGCGCCAGCGCACCTGGGGCGTGCCGATCGCGCTGTTCGTGGACCGCCGCAGCGGCGCGCTGCATCCCGAGACCGACCGGCTCATCGAGGCGGTGGCGCGTCGGGTGGAGGAGGGCGGTGTGGAGGCCTGGTACGCCCTCGATCCCGCGCGAGCTGCTCGGAGATGTCGCCGCCGACTATGAGAAGGTGCGCGATACCCTGGACGTCTGGTTCGATTCCGGGGTCACCCATTACTGCGTGCTCGAGCACCGCGCCGGATGTCTGCTTTCCCGGCCGACCTATACCTGGAGGGCTCGGACCAGCACCGTGGCTGGTTCCAGTCCTCGCTGCTCAGCTCTATCGCTATGAGCGAGCGGGCGCCCTTCCGCGCCGTGATGACCCACGGCTTCACGGTCGATGCCCAGGGACGCAAGATGTCCAAGTCCCTGGGCAACGTGGTCAGCCCCCAGGACCTAATGAAGACCCTCGGCGCCGACATCATCCGGCTCTGGGTTGCAGCCACCGACTACCGCGGCGAGATGAGCGTCTCCGACGAGATCCTCAAGCGCACCGCCGACGCCTATCGGCGCATCCGCAATACCGCGCGCTTTCTGCTCGCCAACCTGGCCGGCTTCGACCCGGCTCGCCATCGGGTGGCGCCGCAGGCCATGATCGAGCTCGACCGCTGGGCGGTCGACCGGGCGCACCGCCTGCAGCAGGAGATCCTGGAGGCCTACCGCAGCTACCAGTTCCATCTGATCTACCAGAAGGTCCACAACTTCTGTGCGGTGGACATGGGCGGGCTGTACCTGGACGTGATCAAGGATCGCCAGTACACCACCCCCGCGGACAGCTTGGCGCGGCGTTCCTGCCAGACCGCGATGTACCACATCATCGAGGCGCTCGCGCGCTGGCTCGCCCCAGTGCTGAGCTTCACCGCCGACGAGATCTGGCCGCATATCCCGGGCGAGCGCCCGGCGAGCGTGTTCCTGGATACCTGGTACCCGGGGCTGTTCACCCTGGACCCGGGCGATGCGCTCGACCGCGCGTTCTGGGACCGGGTCACCCAGGTCCGCACCGCCCTGGGGCCGGAGCTGGAGCGCTTCAAGGCCGCGGGCAATGGCTCGCTGGATGCCGAGCTGGACCTGTACTGCGATGCGGAGCTGCAGGCCCTGCTGGGGCGCCTGGAGGCAGAGCTGCGGTTCCTGCTGATCACCTCCGCGGCGCGTGTCCATCCCCTGGAGGCACGCCCGGCCGAGGCGGTGGCGACCGACCTGAAAGGGCTGGCGGTGCGGATCAGCGCCTCGCCCCATGCCAAATGCGTGCGCTGTTGGCACCACCGTGCCGAGGTGGGCAGCCACGGGGCGCATCCCGAGCTGTGTGGGCGCTGTGTGGAAAACCTCGAGGGCGCCGGCGAGACCCGGCGCTTTGCCTGAGCATGGGACGCTGGCTCTGGCTGTCGGGGCTGGTACTGGTCCTCGACCAGCTCTCCAAGCGGTGGGCCGACGCCCAGCTCGCGCTGCACCAGCCCAAGCTGCTGACACCCTTCCTGAGCCTGACGCTGGCCTACAACCAGGGTGCGGCGTTCAGCCTGCTCAGCGATCAGGGGGGCTGGCAGCGCTGGCTGTTCGCGGGGCTCGCCGCTGCCGCCAGCCTTGGCATCCTGATCTGGATCCTGCGCCTCGGACGGCGCGATCAGCTGATCGCGGCGGCCCTGGCCTTGATCCTGGGCGGCGCCATGGGGAACCTCGCCGATCGCTTGTTGCTCGGGCATGTGATTGATTTCATAGATTTTCATTACCGCTCGCTGGGCGGCTGGCCGGGCTTCAGCCCGGACGGCCACTGGCCGGCCTTCAATCTCGCCGACTCCGCGATCAGCCTCGGGGCGGTGCTGCTGGTGATCGACGCCTTGCGCCTGAGACGCGCCGCTCGGTGAGGCGGGCAGGCGTTCGCCGCGGGCGCCCGTTGTCGCCATCGCCTGCGCGCCCCGTCGGTACGCTGCGGCGCCACCCGCCGCATGCGCGCCGAGCAGGACACGCGCCTCATCCCCCTTTATCCGCCTGACAGGCGGACACGAGCCCGGCAAAGCTGCTCGATGGCGTCGAGCATCCGGGGCCCGGGCCGCTCGATCAGGTCCGGGTCGACTTGAATCACCGCAGGGGCCGCCCCTGCCGGCCAGTGCTCCCGATCCCAGGGCGTGGCGGATGCCGCCGCCCCGGTGCGCGCGGGCACCAGGATGACCCGCGGCTGCCTGGCGATAAGGCTCTCGGGGTCGATCGCCAGGCTCTCGACGTGCTGATCCGCAAACAGGTTGTCCAGGCCGCAGACCTTCATGGCCTGGGTGATCAGAGCGGTGCCGCCCAGAGTCATCAACGGCGCCGGCCAGAGGGCATAGAAGGCGGGCAGCGGGGGCAGGCCTGCGTAGTGCCGACGCAGCCGTGCGAGCCTGGCGCGAAAGGCGCCGGCGGCCTGCCTGCCGCACTGCCTGCGACCCGCCAGCGTACCCAGGGTCGCCAGGTCGTCGGCTATGTCGTCCAGGCGTCGCGGGTCGCTGCGGTACACCCGTACCCCCTGGGCGAGCAGCCAGCGCAGGTCGCCCTGGCGGTTGCCCGAGCCCCAGGCGACGGCCAGATCCGGCCTCAGGGCGAGTGTGAGCTCGCGATCCAGTCGCTGGGAATCCCCGATCACCGGCAGGCTCAGTGCCTGGGCGGGGTAGTCGCTGCCGGCCACTACGCCGACCAGATCGGCCCCTGCGCCGACGGCGAAGACCAGCTCGGTGGCGTGCGGGGAGAGGGCGATCAGGCGCGGGGGCTTGGGGACGGCCGGGCCCGGGGCCTCGGCCGCCTGCCCGGCGCAGGGCCAGGTGCCGAGGAGCAACAGGCCCCCCAGCAGCAGCCTGATCATCCTGGGATCATCCTAGGATCATGGGCGACGACGGCCCTGGAACATCAGGGTCGGGGGCCGCTCGGCGTCGCATCGGATCCGGGTGATGCTGGCGGTCTGCACGGAGATACGGTAGAGCGAGCTCAGGGGGGCCCCGAGGACGTGTGCGATCACGCTGCGGATCACTCCGGCGTGGGTCACCAGCAGGCTGTGTCTGTACCCGGGCCGGTCGGCCACGTCCTGAAAAGCGGCGATCACGCGGCGGTTGAACTGCTCCAGCGGCTCGGCGCCTGCGGGTCGGTTGTGCATCGGGTCCTGGTAAAAACGGGCGATGCTGCCGGGGTCGGCGGCCCGGATCTGGTCAGCCGTGCTGCCCTCCCAGACCCCGAAGCCCACCTCGCGCAGCCGCTCGTCGAGCGCCAGGGGGATGCCCAGCCGCGCCGCGAGCTCTGCGGCGAACTCGGCGCAGCGGCGCAGCGGCGAGCTCAGAATGCGGTCCCAGGGCGGGGGGTCGGCGGCGGCCCGGCGCATTTCCGCCCAGCCCCGGTCGCTCAGCGGGTCGTCGATCTGGCCCCGGTAGCGGCGTCCGCCCACCGGCTCGCCGTGACGCATCAGATCGATCAGCTGGGGCTCCGGCACAGCGGATGGCGTCGGTCAGGCGGCCCAATAGGCGAGGGTGAGCAGTCCCAGAAGACCTATCCAGATCAGCATTGAGCGCCAGACCAGCGTGCTGGAGCGCTCGATCAGCAGTGCGCCGTCCTGCTCGGGCAGATCGGTCTCCTCGATGCGCAGGGCGGCGGCGGCGCAGCGCCCCACCAGCGCCTCCGGCGCCGCCCCGGCGTCCGACGCCTCGCGCCACCGGGTGAGCGTCTCCTCGAAGGATCCGCAGAGCGCGTAGCTGATGATGGTGAGCCGAGCCGGTGCCCAGTCGAGGATGCGCACCAGGCGCCGGGCTGCGCCCCGGAAGCCCGGATCGAGCTCGCCGTGGTCTGCGGCGAAGGCCTGCAGGTGGCGTGCCAGGCGGTACAGTAGCGCGCCCAGCGGCCCTAGCACCAGGAACCAGAACAGCACCGCGAACAGGCGGTGAAAGGCCTCGACCGGGATGGCCCTGACCACCTGCCCCAGCAGGCTCGGGCGGCTGCGTGCGGGCTCGTCCCCGAGCAGGTCGCACGCAACCTCCTCGGTCAGGTCGTCGTCCTCGTCCTCCAGGGACTCGGTGAAGGTCTGTACCTGTGCGTCGAGGTTGCCCGGTCCGAGGCAGTAGACCAGCACCACGGTGGCGAATATCAGGCTCGGCACGCCCGCCAGGCTTTGGCCCAGCCAGGCCTGGATCAGGGCGATGAACAGCAGTGGTGGTGTCAGCGCCGCGAGCATGCCGCCCACGCCTTCGCAAAGCCGCCCGCCGGAGGGCAGCCGGCGCAGGCGGGCGAGGTAAGACGGCAGCCAGCGCGCCTGGCGCCACTCGTCCTGATCGACCAGCACACGCTCGAGAAACAGCGCGACGACTACGGCGAGGAAGCTCATGGGCCGCAAGTGTCCGGCAAGGACGCCAGAGATTCAAGCGTCGCCGAGCAGGCGGCGGTAGCGCGCCCAGTCGAAGCAGGGGCCCGGGTCGGACTTGCGCCCCCGCGCGATCTCGCTGTGTCCGGCGATCCGCTCGGGCGTGATCGCGGGGTAGAGCGCCATGATCTCGCGCGTGGTGCGTGCCAGCACGCGGTACTGGGCGTCGCTGAACGGCCGGTCTTCGGTGCCTTCCAGCTCTATGCCGATGGAGAAATCGTTGCAGTCCGGGCGGCCGCGAAAGCTCGACGCGCCGGCGTGCCAGGCACGTCGCTCCAGGGGCACATACTGCACCAGCTCGCCGTCGCGGCGGATCAGCAGGTGCGCCGAGACGCGCAGCCCGGCGAGCGAGTCGAAGCACGGATGGGCCCGCGGGTCGAGCCGGTTCTGGAACAAGGCGTCGATCCAGGGTCCCCCGAGCTCGCCGGGCGGCAGGCTGATGCAGTGGATGACCAGCAGCTCTACTGCGCAGTCCGGCGGTCGCGCGTCCTGGTTCGGGGACGGACACTGGCGTGCGTCGGGCAGCAGCGCGGGAGCGGTGCTCAAGGGGGCTCCTGCGCAGGCGCCGCCAGGGCGCGGTCAATGCCCTGGGCGAGGCCCTGGGGCGAGGCCTGGGCGTGCAGCTCGCAGTGGAATTCGAACTGGTCGAGCGACAGCATGAGCCGCCCGCTCACTCGGGCTCAGCGTCACCCTTGATCCTGACCAGTCCCTTGATCACCAGGTCGGTCATGCTCACGATACCGACGATCTGGCCGTTCTCCACCACCGGGGCGCGTGACAGCCCCATGCGCCCGAACAGGCGCGCGGCGTAGCGGATGTCCATCTCCGGGTGCACGGTGAGCACCGGCTTGGACATGATCTCGTAGATGTTCACCCGGTCCGGTGCCCGGTCCCGGGCCAGCACTTCGCGCGCGATGTCCGAGATCAGCACCATGCCGTATTCGTCGCGATCGTGGCGCTTGTCCACGATCAGGCACTTGGTCTCCACGTGCGCCATGGTGCGCAGCGCCTCCGCCACCGAGGCCATGCCGTCCACCATGTCGAACGCCGGCTTCATGACGTCGCGTATCCGTACCATGGTCTTGTCGCTCATATCTCTTCCTCCACTACGCTGGAGAGCGCCTGGATCTGGTGGCCGACCCCGACCGCGTCCTCGACGTCGATCTGGAAGGCGATCCCGGTGCCGGGCTTGTCGTCGAACTGGCAGACCGTGGAGATGGTCTCCAGCACCGCACGGCTGAGATGCTCCTCCACCAGCAGCATCACCGCGTCGCGCTGGGTCTCCAGGTTCAGCCCGAAAAAGGTCTTGGATTTCTCGAGGCCCTCTCCCCGGGCCTGGTTGATCACGGTCGAGCCCTTGGCCCCCGCCTGGCGCGCCGCCTCAAGGACCTGGTCGGTTTGGCTGTCCTCGACCAGAGCGACGATCAGCTTGAAGTGCATGGTCAGCTTCCTCGTTCCGCAGAACGCCTGTTCTGGCGTCGTATATACCACTCGCCGAGCTGGGCATAGCCCATTACCGTCATGATCGGAAAGAGACTCGCGAAGGCGATCAGCCCGAAGCCGTCGCGCACCGGGTCGCGACCGGGCACATGGCTTGCCAGCCCCAGCCCCAGGGCGGTCACCAGCGGCACGGTCACCGTCGAAGTGGTGACACCTCCGGAATCGTAGGCGAGGGCGATGATCATCCGCGGTGCGAGGGCCGTCTGGACCATGACCACCAGATAGCCCGCGACGATGTACCACTGCAGCGGGGTGCCGGTAATGATACGGTAGCTCCCCAGGGCGACGCCGATGGCTACGCCGATGGCCACGGCCACCCGCAGGCCCCAGATCCCTATGGCGCCGCCGGAGACCTGATTGGCCTTGATCGCCACCGCGATCAGCGAGGGCTCGGCGATGGTGGTGGAGAAGCCGATGGCCGCGGCGAAGGCATAAACCCAGAGATAGCTTAGCCAGCCCGCCGGGTGGGCCTCGCTAGTGAAGCCCAGGAACCGCGGGTCGGTGAGCTGCGCTGCCATCAGCTTGCCGAGCGGGAAAAGCGCTTGCTCGAGACCCTGCAGGAACAACGCCAGCCCGAGCAGCACGTAGACCAGGCCGATTGCCACCTGACGGGGCTTGGGCACCGGCCGGCGCAGCACCAGGCGCTGGAATCCGAACAGGATGGCGGCGATCGGAAGGACGTCGCGCAGCGTGGCACCCAGCACCGCCAGGGCATGCAGCGGCCCGATCACCCGATCAACATTCCGTAACCCATGACGAAGATCATGGGGGTGAGGGAGGCGAAGGCGATCAGGCCGAAGCCGTCCACCAGGGGATTGCGACCGGCGATGCTCGTCGACAAGCCGATGCCCAGCGCGGTGACCAGCGGCACGGTGATGGTAGAGGTGGTGACGCCACCGGAATCGTAGGCGATGCCGATGATCTGGGCAGGTGCGAAGGCGGTCATGACCACCACGCCGAGGTAGCCGCCGATGATCAGATAGTGGATCGGCCAGCCCTTGATGATGCGGATGACACCGACCAGGATGGCGAAGCCGACGGACAGGGCGACCGTCAGGCGCAGGCCCAGCGCGTAGCTCTGGAGTGCCAAGGGCTCATTGGCAATCAGGCCTCCGCGGGCCGCCACCAGGGCCGCTTCGTCGGCCACGGCGATCAGCGCGGGCTCGGCGACCGTGGTGCCGAACCCCAGGGCGAAGGCGAAGGCGAGCAGCCAGGATAGACTGCCCTTGCTCGCGAAGTCGTGCGCCATCGCCTCGCCGAGTGGAAACAGGCCGATTTTCAGACCGTGCACGAACAGGGCAAGCCCGATGAGCACCAGCGCGGTTCCGGCCAGCAGGCCGGCCAGATCCGGGATCGGCTGGCGCAGCACCACGAGCTGGAAGAAGGCAATCACCGCGACGACGGGCAGCAGGTCGCGCAGGCTTTCCAGCAAAGAGCGTCTCAGGTGAGCCAGCAAAGGGGAGATCCCGGGTAGCGACAGGACCGCTGGTCACCATACACCAGGCCCTCCGCCTTGTTAAGGGCGGCTGCCGGAGATTCAAGTGAAATTGCGAAAAGGCGTGGAAGTCGCTGCATTGCCAGCTAATATTTGCTGCTAACGCCTGCGCGGTCGAGCCCGGCGCCTGGCCTGCAGGGGGCTTAGGGGCATCTCTGCGGGTTGTGACCGGTATCTCGGCAAGTCGGAGGGCGCAAGCCTAGGCTGTAAAGTAAGCGAAAGACCGCATGGCGGCGAGCCGGGGCGGATCTGCGAGGGGATCATGGCGGGAAGCGGCAACATCATCGACATCATGCAGGTGGCTGTGGCCACCCGCAGGGTACAGCTTTCCGATGCCTCGCGCAGGCTGCTCCAGGACTGCCGTGAGATGTCGGTCCGTACGCTCCCGTCACTGCTCAGCGGCCTCTTCGAGCGCCTCGACGACGCCCTCTTCGACATGGCGGACAAGTCCGACCGGGATGCCTTGCAGACGGTCTACTTCGATGTGATGCGCACGGTTCGCAAGGCGCGTGCGCGCATCGGGGGTCGCTTCCTGGGCAGCGTTACCGACCGGTTCGATAGGCTCTGGGGCGGCCGTCCCGGCGAGCCTTCGGAACGCCCAGCGGTTGCCGAGGCGGATATGGCGTTGGTGGGAGATGACGACCTCGAAGAGACCCTGGCCGTCACCAACATGATCTCCAAGGGGGAAAACCTGTATCGACGCGAGCTTTACGTGCTCAACGAGAGGCTCTCGAGTCTGGGCGGCGGTGTCCCCATCGACAACCGGATCAATCCGCTGGGGCCGGGCGCGATCTGCCAGGCGTTCCGCGATGCGGTCGCGGATCTGGCGGTGGATGTCCCGGTCAAGCTGGTGATGTACAAGTTGTTCGACAAGCAGGTGATGCACTACGTCGGAGGCATGTACGACGAGCTCAACGCCCTGATGGCCCGCGAGGGGATACTGCCGAATCTGATCCCGAAGGCCCACCGCAACCCGGTGTCGCCCGCGCTGCGCGGCGAGCAGCCGGGCGCGGCCACGGCGCGCGAGGGGGATCGGCGCCCGGCGACACACGGCGCGGCGCCGGCCGACGATGTGCTCGGGGCGCTCAGAGCGCTGCTCGATGTGCAGCGCCGCTCGCCGGGATCCGGTGAGACGGGCGGCGATGCCCTCCCGCAGGTGGCACCCGCCGACCTGGTGGCCGCCCTGTCGTCCCTGCAGCACACCGGGGCGATCAACCCGGTGGGTGCGGGCGTCGCGGCTGCGGTGCTCGCGCCCCAGCAGGTGCGCTATGCCTTGGCGCAGCAGTTCGGCATCGGCGGTGGCGCGGCGGCCAAGACGATCGGACCCCTCGAGGACGATATCATCGAGGTGGTCATGCTGTTGTTCGAGGCCATCGCCAAGGACCGCGCCATCCCTGATGCCATGAAGGTGCTGATCGGCCGGCTGCAGATTCCGGTCCTCAAGGCCGCGCTGCTCGATCGCTCCTTCTTCAGCAACACCGCACATCCTGCGAGGCGGCTTCTGAACCGCCTGGCCACTGCCGCCCTGGGATGGAGCGGCGAGGCCGATGCAGCCAAGGATCTGGTCTATGGGCGGCTCTGCGCGGTGGTCGAGCGGGTGTTGTCCGAGTTCAACCGGGACCTCGATGTATTCAGTCGGCTGGACGAGGACATGGCGGGCTTCGTCGAGGAACAGCAGCGCGGTGCCAGGGTTGCCGAAGAGCGGGCGGCCCAGATCACGCGCGGCAGGGAACAGCTGGCGCTCGCCAAGAGGCGCGTCGCCGACGAGGTCGCGGGGCGTCTCGCGGACTGCGCCACGCCGGTGCCGGAAGTTGTGCGGGCGCTGGTCGAGGACGGCTGGAAGGACGTGATGCTGCTTGCCTTGCTGCGCCAGGGACCGGAGAGCCATGAGTGGGCTGGGGTGCTGCGGGTCGCCGACGACCTGCTGTGGAGCGTTGCCCCCAAAGCCAGCTTCGAGGAACGCCAGGAGCTGCTTCAGCGCATTCCGGATCTGCTGCGCAAGCTGCGTGAAGGGCTGGCGAGCATCTCCTTCGATC
Organism: uncultured Gammaproteobacteria bacterium; assembly: GCA_963711095.1. Taxonomy (GTDB): domain Bacteria; phylum Pseudomonadota; class Gammaproteobacteria; order Chromatiales; family Chromatiaceae; genus CAVQCX01. The sequence continues at coordinate 76,941 of CAVQCX010000038.1, forward strand.
AGCACCGGATGAACACGCTGCTCAAGGAGCTGCAGAGCGTGCATATCGCGTCCCTGCGCTCGCCGGGCGACGCGCCTGTGGGGCCCGCCCGGTCGGGGGCCCGCCCGAGTCCGGGCGGCGGGCGGGCGACGAGCGCGGCGCCGCCGGGCGCCGGCCAGCCGCAGGATGCCTGCTTCCAGCAGGCCGCCCGGCTCGAGGTGGGCTCTTGGCTGGATCTGCTGAGCGAGGACGGAAAACCGCGGCGGGTGAAGCTGTCCTGGCGGAGCAACATCAGTGACCTGTGCGTGCTCGTCAACAGCCGCGGCACCAAGGTGATGGAGCTGGAGCTGCAGGAGCTCGCCGGCATGTTGCGGGCGGGCCGGGCGCTGCCCATAGAGCACACCGACCTGGCCCTGGTCGACCGGGCGATTGCCGCTCTCCTCGCTTCCCTGCGCGGGACCGATTCGAAGGGCTCGACCCTGCCTGCCTGAGATAGGGCCGCGCCGACCCGGATGCGGTCAAGGGAGGCCGTGGTGCCTGCGGGGCTTTCCGCCGAAACGCAGTCCTGGGGCCGGCCGGCTGCTAGAATCCCTGCGCATGCGAGCGGATCCGATCGTCCGAGTCCCGGGCTCGCATATACCGAGAGGGGGGACGCGATGACGGAGCGCATGCTGGACGGGGGCCTGAGAGTCGAGGATCTCACCGAAGGGGCTGGCGCACTGGCTGAGGCGGGGCGCACGGTTGAGGTGCACTACGTCGGTCGGTTGAGCGACGGGCGCCAGTTCGACTCTTCGCGGGACCGCGGCGAGACCTTCCGTTTCCGGCTGGGCGCCGGACGGGTCATCCGCGGCTGGGACCAGGGGGTCCAGGACATGCGCGTGGGCGGCATCCGCAGGCTCACCATCCCTCCTCATCTCGGCTACGGCGCGGCCGGCGCCGGTGGCGTAATTCCGCCGCAGGCGACGCTGGTGTTCGAAGTGGAGCTGATCGGTGTCGATTGATCGGCGGCGATCGCCGGGTCGCGTCCCGAGAGATCGAGCGCCAGGTCGCAGACCCGGACAGTTTCGACGCCACAGCCGGGCGCCTTGAGCCATGCGGGCTAAGCCGCCGGCAGCGGAGCTTGTCCGCGAGCAGGTGCGGATCGCCCTTGCTGAGGACATCGGCGACGGGGATCGCACCGCCGCGCTGATCCCGGCGGATGCCGAGTCGCGGGCGAGGGTGCTGTGCCGTGAGGAGGCGGTGCTCTGCGGCACGGCCTGGCTCAGCGAGGTGTTCCGCCAGCTCGACCGGGGGATTGCGGTGAGCTGGATGCATTCCGACGGGGCTCGCGTCCATCCCGGGCAGCTGGTCTGCGAGCTGCAGGGCGCCACCCGGGCCCTGCTGACCGGAGAGCGCACTGCGCTGAACTACCTGCAAACGCTCTCGGGCACGGCGACGCTCGCCCGGCGCTACGCCGAGGCGGTAGCCGGGACCGGCGTGCGGGTGCTCGATACGCGCAAGACGCTACCTGGTTTGCGGGCCCAGCAGAAATACGCCGTGGTCTGTGGTGGCTGCACCAATCATCGCATGGGGCTCTACGATGCAGTCCTGATCAAGGAGAACCACATCGCCGCGGCCGGCTCCATCGCTGCGGCCCTGGAGGCGGCGCGCCGTCTGGCGCCCGACCTGGAGGTCGAGATAGAGGTCGAGAGCCTGGACCAGCTCGAGCAGGCCCTGGAGGCCCGGGTCCGGCGCGTGCTGCTGGACAATTTCGACCTGGACGGCCTGCGGCGCGCGGTGGCGATCAACCGGCGCCGGGCCCGGCTGGAGGCCTCCGGTGGGGTCAGCCTCGCCACGGTGCGCGCCATCGCGGAGACCGGCGTGGATGATGTCTCGGTGGGGGATCTGACCAAGGACGTCCGGGCGGTGGATCTCTCCATGCGCCTGGACTAGCCTTGCTCACCAGGCCCATGCGGCGGGGCGCTGTTGTCCGCGCCTTCGGTATTGAGCCCGGCCCCGCGCCCGAGCTGTCGTCCGGCACGGGGGCGCCTGGTATTCCCCGGCGTCTCGCGAGCGGCCCGGGTGAGCAATCCGGGCCGGCTCACTCGGGCGGAAAGATGAGCCGCAGACCGGCGAACAGGAAGTCCTGGTGGGGCAGGGCCCGGTGACGGAAGCTCGCGCGGCGCAGCTCCCGCTGGGTGTGCAGGCAGCCTCCGCGCAGGCTGAAGTGCCGGCCGTCGAAATCTGCGGTCGCGGGCGCGGGCTTGGGCGGCGGCGCATAGTTGGAGTAGGGCGCGAAGCAGTTGGCGCACCATTCCCAGGCCCGGCCGAATTCGCGTACGGCCTGGATCCGCACCGCCGTCTCCCATTGGTATTCATGCTGAAGCGCTGCGCCCTCGAGCGCCCCGCCGAGGCCGGCGGCCCAGCAGGCATAGGCCTGTGCCTCATGGCGGCTGATGCCGGTCACCGGGTCGGCGGGTAGCAGGTCCGCCGGGCCGCTGATGCCCATGCCGTACCAGTGTCCCGCGGCGTCGCGGCGCCAATGGCGGGGGGCGTCGCGGTCGCACGCACTGCGCCAGCGCCAGCCCTGCTCGCTCCACAGCGACGGCTGCGCGTAACCGCCCTGCTCGATGAAGGCGAGCCACTCGGTGTTGGAGGCCGGACGGGTGGCGATGCGAAATGCGCTCAGGCTGATCACCTGGGGCGGCAGCTCGTTGTCATAGGCATAGGGCTCGTGGCGGGCCCCGATCCGGTAGTGGCCTTGCTCGACCAGCGCGCACTCGGGGCTGGGCTGCGCGGCGGTGAGCCCGGTCCCGGCGCGGTATTCCGGGGCGTGCCGCTGGTGCAGGATGCGCTCTTGCAGCACCGCGAGCATGCACTCGTAGGAGCGCCCGTGCTCCTGGAGCACAAAGCGTTGAAGCCGCTCGTTGTCGAGCAGTGGATGAGGTGGCAGGCTGCCTGGATTGGCCAGCGTCATCAGGTGTTGGTCGCGGATCTCGGCGGCCCAGTTGAGCAGGTGATCGCGTGGCGGCAGGGCGGCACACTGCTCGGCCAGGGTCATGGAGCCTGGCGTGAACAGATGGGCGACCCTGCGGGTCAGGCGGTCGTCGCCCAGGATCACCTCGCGCAGCCAGTAGGTCTCCAGGTAGACGCTGCGGGCGAAATACCAAGCCAGGGAGCCCAGCTCCGGATGATACTGCCGGGCCGCGTCGGCTGCGGGTGCCGCCTCGATGAGCTGGGCCGTCAGCTCGTGCAGCGACGCGAGTCGACCAAGGATCTCAGGTGAAGTCATGGACAGTTCTGATTTTCGCCGAGATGATACCCCAGGCCGGGCGCCTGCTGTCCGTATACCGCGTAGTTGCCGGGGTGCTGGCTGCGGATATCTAATAGGCCCAGGCACAACCATCAGCTGCCCCGCAAGGGGGGAGGATCCTGCAATGAACGAGAAATGGCTGGAGTGGGCGCCCCGCGCAGCCTTGGCGGGCTCCATCCTGCTGGGTGCTTCGGCGGCCGCGCATCTTACCGGGACAGCCATCATGCCCAATCCGGCGCTGCCGAGCGAGCTGGGTACCGGCGCCGCTGCCGCCGTGCCCAGCGCGACCTACGATCATGCGAGCCGCATCCTGATGGCCAAGCTCATGGGGGAGGCGCCCAAGGCCGCGCGGGCGGCGCAACCGGCACAGGTCCCGGAGACCCGCCTCAACCTCAAGCTGATCGGAGTGCTCTCCACTGGGGGAGAAACCGGTATCGCGATCATCGCCGACAGTCGCGGCGAGGAGAAGATGTACGCGGTAGGGGCTCGCATCCCGGGCGGGGCTGTGCTCCGGGAGGTCATGGCCGACCGCGTGCTGCTCGAGGGCTCGACCGGCCTGGAGACCCTGCGCCTGTTCGATCCGACCCAGGGCGAGCAAGGCGCCTACCGGGGGTCGTCGCCGCAGGCCTCCTACAATAGTGGCTTCGAGTCGAGCTCCGGCGCGGGCACCGGGGTGAGTCGGGTAGCGCCGGGCCGCCGGGTGCCGTCCTACATGCGTAATGGCGCCGCGACGGCCTTCGCCCCAGGCCGAGCGGGGTCGCGTTACGGGCTCTCCTCGCCGGCGTCTTCTGAATCTCCCAGCCGGCTCACGGCGTCGCCGGCGTCGAGCTTTTCCGCCAGCCAGTCCAGCCCCAGCACCAGCACCCCCGCCGAGCTGCAATACGACCGATCTCTCGCAGCTCCGCGACCAGTTGGTGAGCAACCCGGCGTTGCTCGCCGGCATGGTATCCGCTCAGGAGGTCCGACAGAACGGGCAGGTTATCGGCTACCAGCTGAGCTTCCAGACCAACAGTCCGGCAGTCGGCGAGCTTGGGCTGCAAAGCGGGGACGTGGTGACTCAGGTCAATGGCATCCCGCTCACCAGTGCCTCCCAGGGGCTGCGGGCGCTCAATGTGCTGGCCTCTGCCTCGCAGGTCAACGCGACCATCCAGCGCGGCGGGCAGGTGATCCAGGTGAATGGCTCGTTCTGAGCGGCCGGCGCCATCAGGGGTTGGCTGGGGCGGGAGAGATTTTTTCAACGCGATTGGGTTAGAATCGCGCAATTGCTTCGAACGGGCCGGTGCAGAAGAAGCCCGGCGAAGCCACGGACCTCGACCCGGTGACAATCCCATGGCACGACTGCTGAGATCCCTGCTGATCTGTCTGCTCTTTGCGCTTCCGTCCGTCCGGGCGATCGCCGAAGACAGCGATCTGGCGAGCCTGAATCTGCGTGATGTCGACATCCGGGTGCTGATCGATACTGTCGCGGAGGCAACGGGCCGAAACTTTCTGGTCGATCCCCGGGTCAAGGCCAAGGTCACCCTGGTGTCGGCGAAGCCCATGCAGAAGGACGAGCTCTACGACGTCTTCCTGTCCATCCTCGAGCTGCATGGATTCTCGGCCGTGCCGGCGGGCAAGGTCATCAAGATCGTCCCGGACGCCAACGCCAAGCAGGAGGCGGTGCCGACGCTCAACGACCATATCCGCGAATCGGGCGATCAGCTGGTCACCCAGATCATAGAGGTGAAGTATGTCTCCGCCGCCCAGCTGGTGCCTATCCTGCGCCCGCTCATCCCCCAGCAGGGACACCTCGCGGCCTACCCGGGCTCCAACGTGCTGATCATCTCGGACCGTGCCGCCAATGTCCGGCGCATCACCGATATCGTGCGCCGCATCGACCGTGCGGAGACCGGCGAGGTGGAGGTCATTCCCCTGGAGCACGCCTCCGCGACGGAGCTGGTCAAAGTGCTCACGGCGCTGATGCAGCAGAATAAGCAGGCCACCCAGGGGGCGGCGGGGCCGGTGTTGATTGCCGATGAGCGCACCAACAGCATTCTGATGACCGGCGACCTGACGGCACGCCTGCGGCTGCGCGCCATCATCGCGCACCTGGATATACCGCTGGAGAGCGGTGGCAATACCCAGGTGGTCTTTCTGAGATATGCCAGGGCTAAGGATATGGCTGCCATTCTGCAAGGGACGGCGACCGGGCAGTCGCAGCAGAAGCCGGGTGCGGTAGCGGCCCCCGCTACCGCGACTGGCTCCAAGGTGGACATTCAGCCCGATGAGGTGAACAACGCACTGGTGATCACCGCGCCGCAGGATGTGCTGCGCGGCCTGCTGTCGGTGATTCGCCAGCTGGACGTGCGCCGGGCCCAGGTCCTGGTGGAGGCCATCATCGCAGAGATCTCCACCGACAAGAGTGGCGAGCTCGGTGTGCAGTATGGGCTGGACACGCGCAAGGGGACCCAGCGGGGCTCCGTTTCAATCAGCAATTTCATGGGTAAGGCCGGCGCCTCGCTGTTGTCTTTGAGCCAAGATCCCACCCAGCTCGGCAACGAGTTCGCGGTCAGCATCGCCGATCTGACCCCCGGCGTGACCAACTGGGCGGTGCTGCTGCAGGCCCTGGCAGCGGATACGGCCACCAACATCCTGTCGACCCCGAGCATCCTCACCATGGACAATCAGGAGGCGGAGATCGTGGTCGGGCAGAACGTGCCCTTCCTCACCGGCTCATACTCGACCGTCGGCGTCGACGGCAGCGTCGGCAGCGGCTCCCCGGTTTCGAGCCCGTTCCAGACCATCCAGCGCCAGGACGTGGGCATCACTCTCAAGGTCCGTCCCCAGGTCAACCTTGGCAAGAGCATGCTGCTGGAGATCCAGCAGGAGGTCTCTGGTCTTATCCCCCCTCCCGCCGGGGTGAACGCCCAAGATGTGGTGACCAACAAGCGCTCCATTAAGACCACAGTCAGCGTGGAAGACGGCCAGGTAGTGGTGCTCGGTGGATTGATCGAGGATACGTACAAGGACAACGTGTCGAAGATCCCTCTCCTGGGTGATGTCCCTGTGCTCGGCCATCTGTTCCGTTATGACACCACCGAGAAGCAAAAGCAGAACCTGATGGTGTTCATCCACCCGTTGATCGTGCGCGATGGTGAGACAGCCCAGGTCTATTCAGGCGAGAAGTACGACTTGCTGCGCAGCCGCCAGGCTCAGTCCGCGATCCACCAGCGCGGTCTGATGTCCACCGGCGCCGAAGAGTTTCCAGAGCGTCTCGAGCAGATCCGGGGCATGCTGGCCCCGTTGCAACAACGCCCCGGCGACAGCGCAGCGCCCGCAAGACCGGCGGTGGAGAGCCCGGTTCCGCACTGACCCATGGCCGATATCGAGGAGACACCGCAGGCATCGGCCACCGCCCTGCGCCCCAGCTACGGCTTTGCCAAGCGTCACGGCGTGCTGCTCGGCGAGGTGCAGGACGGCTGCGCGCTGGTGGTGATGCGCCACGACGCGCGACCCGCTGCGGTGGCGGAGCTGCGCCGCCTGGTGCGCCATCCGGTGCGCGTCGAGGCAGTGGACAATCAGCGCTTCGATCATCTGCTGGCTGCGACCTACGACCGCAGCGGCGAAGGCGCAGAGTCGATGATGGCGGACATGGAGGGCGAGCTCGATCTCGATCGCATCGCCGAGTCCCTGCCCGAGCCCGAGGACCTGCTTGAGTCCCAGGACGACGCACCGATCATCCGGCTCATCAACGCCATCCTCTCCCAGGCGGTCAAGGAAAACGCCTCGGACGTGCACGTGGAGCCCTTCGAGGACCGCCTCACGGTGCGCCTGCGCGTGGATGGGGCGATGCGCGAGATCCTTGAGCCGCCTCGCAGCCTGGGTGGGCTGATGTGTGTCGCGCATCAAGGTGATGGCGCGTCTGGACATCGCCGAGAAGCGTCTTCCCCAGGACGGACGCATCTCGCTGCGGGTGGGCGGCCGGCCGGTGGACGTGCGTGTGTCCACCCTACCGTCCGGGCACGGCGAGCGGGTGGTGCTGCGTCTGCTGGACAAACGCGCCGGCCGCCTCGACCTGGCGCATCTGGGCATGGACCCCTCGATCCATGCACGCATCAAGGACCTGATCCAGCGCCCCCATGGCATTGTCCTGGTGACGGGGCCCACGGGCTCGGGCAAGACCACCACCCTCTATGCAGTGCTGGCCGAGATCAACGACCGCAGCCGCAACATCCTCACCGTGGAGGACCCGGTCGAGTATTTCATCGACGGCATCGGCCAGACCCAGGTCAATACCAAGGTCGACATGACCTTCGCCCGCGGCCTGCGCGCCATCCTGCGCCAGGACCCCGACGTGGTGATGGTGGGCGAGATCCGCGACCTGGAGACCGCGGAGATCGCGGTCCAGGCGGGTCTGACCGGGCATCTGGTGTTCTCCACCCTGCATACCAACACCGCTGTTGGCGCGATCACGCGGCTGCGCGACATGGGGGTGGAGCCGTTCCTGGTGTCCTCGACGCTGCTGGCGGTGCTGGCGCAGCGCCTGGTGCGCCTGCTCTGTGCCCATTGCAAGGAGGCGCACGCGCTCTCCACGGCCGACCGCGAGCTGCTCGGTGTGCGCGAGAGCCAGGCCGTGAGCGTGTTCCGCCCGGTCGGCTGCCCCGCCTGCAACGGCACCGGATACCACGGGCGCAGCGGCATCTACGAGCTCATGGTGGTCGACGAGGCCATGCGCCAGCTGATCCACGTCAACGCGAGCGAGGCGCAGGTCGAGGCCCAGGCGCGCAAGTCCACCCCGGCCATTGGGCAGGACGGGCTCAGGCGCATCCTTGCGGGCCATACCTCGATAGAAGAAGTGCTGCGCGTCACGCGCACCGGCTAGCGCCTTCCCATGCCTGCGTTCGAATACTCCGCCCTCAACGCCCGAGGACGCCGCGAGAAGGGCGTCATGGAAGGCGATACGCCGCGCCAAGTACGCCAGCTGCTGCGTGACGAGGGGCTGACACCGCTCGACATCCAGGAGGTCACCCGCAAGCGCGATCGGCCCGGGCGGGCGCGCGGCTTCCACCGCATCGGGGCGGCCGACCTCGCCCTGCTCACCCGCCATCTGGCCACCCTGATCCGGGCCGGGGCGCCCCTGGAAGAGGCTCTCGCAAACGTCGCGCGCCAGAGCCGCAAGAACAGCATCAAGAGCGTGATCATGGGCGTGCGCTCGCGGGTGATGGAAGGCCACAGCCTCGCTGGCGGCATGGCGGAGTTCCCGTCGGCCTTTCCCGAGCTGTATCGGGCGACCGTCGACGCCGGCGAGGAGTCCGGCCATCTGGAGGCGGTGCTCGACCGGCTGGCCGATTACACCGAGGCGCGCCAGGTGACGCGCCAGAAGGTCAGTACGGCGCTGTTCTACCCGGTGCTGCTGACCGTGATGGCGTTACTGGTGCTCGGCGGGCTGCTCGGCTACGTGGTGCCCCAGGTGGTCCAGGTGTTCGAGAACCTGGGCCAGCAGCTGCCGTTGCTGACCCGGGGTCTGATCCATGTCAGCGCGGCGGTGCGCGACTACGGTCTCTACGGGCTGGCCGCGGTGCTGGCCGCAGGCTTGGGGGTGCGGCAGCTGCTGCGCCGCGAGACCGCGCGCTTCAAGGCTCATCGCCTGGCGCTCGCCCTGCCGGTGATCGGGCGGCTCGTCCGAGGGCTCAACAGCGCTCGCTTCGCCCGGACCCTGAGTATCCTCTCCGCTGCCGGCGTGCCGATACTGCAGGCGCTGCAGATCTCCTCCCGGGTGGTGCCGAACCTGCCGATGCGTCGGGCGGTCGAAGTTGTGGCGCACCGCGTTCGCGAGGGCAGCCTGATTCACCGGGCCTTGGAGCAGACCGGATACTTTCCGCCCATGACGGTCTATCTGATCGCCAGCGGCGAGGCGACCGGCCAGCTGCAGGAGATGCTCGAGCGGGCGGCGGTGCAGCAGGAGCGCGAGACCGATTTCACCATCAGCACGGTGCTTGCGTTGTTCGAGCCCATGCTGATATTGACGATGGGGGGGGTGGTGCTGATCATTGTGCTTGCCATCCTGCTGCCGATCTTCGAGCTCAATCAACTGGTCACCTGACCGCGCAGCCTGCCTGGAAGCCGGGCGCCACAGACACATGGGAGAGCAGATGCCTATCAGAGTTAACCGGGTCAGCCCTAGAGCGCTCGCTCAAACGGGCTTTACCCTGATCGAGATCCTGGTGGTGGTAGTGATTCTGGGTATCCTCGCCGCCGTGATCGTTCCCAAGATCATGGACAAGCCCGAGCAGGCCCGGGTCGCCAAGGCGAAGACCGACATCCGCTCGCTCGAGACTGCGCTCGACCTGTATCGGCTGGACAACTTCTCCTATCCCACGACCGAGCAGGGACTCGAGGCCCTGGTCACCATGCCGGTCGGCTCGCCCGAGCCGAAGAATTGGAAGGCCGGGGGCTACGTCAAGCAGTTGAACAAGGACCCCTGGGGTAACCCTTACAAGTTTCTCTCCCCGGGTGCCAAGTCGGAGATCGACCTGTACTCGCTCGGTCCCGACGGCGTGCCCAGCGACGACGACATCGGCAATTGGGAGCTCAACTGAGCGGCTGCATGGCGTCGACTGCCCGGCCCCGGCTTGACCGTGGCTTTACGCTCATTGAGATACTGGTGGTCATCGTGATCATCGGCGTGCTGGTCGGGGGGGTGGTGCTGTCCATGGTGGATCGCGGTGCGGCTGTCCTCGACACGGAGAGCCGGCGTTTTTCCGCACTGTTCCAAGCCGCCCGCGACGAGGCGATGCTTCAGGTCTCTGACCGCGGTCTGGCGTTCTGGTCCCAGGGCTATCAGTTCGTGCACCGGCTCCCGTCGGGCAAGTGGGAGCCGCTCAGCGGCGATCGGGTATTCCGTCCCCGGGATCTCGGAGAGCGTTTCCGGCTTGATCTGTACGTGGAGGGCGTGCGCGTGAAGCTGGCGGCGCTGGCCCCGGAGACCCCGCAGGTGTTTCTGCTCTCCAGCGGGGAGGTGACGCCGTTCAGCCTGGTCATCACCGACGACAAGGCGCGCGAGCGCCATCTGGAGGTGGACGGCGTGGGGACGGTGCAGACCGCCGGGGCCGACGGTCATGGCTGAGGCCCGGGGCTTCACGCTGCTCGAGGTGCTGGTGGCTCTGGCGATCGTCGCGATAGCGCTGGCCGCCGTGGTACGCATCGGCGGCACTGCTGCGCTCAACGCAGCGCGCCTGGAAGACAAGACCTTCGCCGACTGGGTGGCCCTCAACCGCCTGGAAGAGCTGCGCCTGGCCACGACCTGGCCCTCCACCGGGAGCCTTTCGGGCAGCGAGGAGATGGGCGGGAGGGTGTGGCGCTGGACCCAGCAGGTGCAGAATACCGACGACGAATCGGTCCGCAAGGTCGAGATCCAGGTCGCCAGCGACGATGCCCGCGATGCGCCCATCGATTCGCTGGTCGGATTCGTCGGCCGGCCGCCTCCGGCGTCAGCCAGGCGGTAGGAATGAGCGCTACGGGGCGGTGTGGCACCCGGCCGCGGGGCGGCGGCTTTACGCTGCTGGAGCTGTTGGTTGCTGTGGCGATCTTCGCGATCGTCGCGGCGGCAGCCTACGGCGGTCTGTCGGTGGTCCTGAGCAGCGATGCCAAGCTCGATGAGCATTCCCACGCCCTGAGCAAGCTCCAGCTGAGCCTGCAGCTCATCCAGCGCGATCTGCTCCAGGCCTCACCGCGTAGCGCCAGGGACCAGTACGGGGACACGGAGCTTGCGTTCGTCTCCGGACCGGCGCCCGAGCGGTTGTTCAGCCTGACCCGCGCGGGCTGGCCGAACCCCGCCGGGCTGCCGCGCAGCGATCTGGCGCGGGTCGCCTACAGCCTGGACGGCGATCAGCTGCTGCGTCTGAGCTGGCCCCAGCTCGATCGTGCACCCGGCACCAAGCCGACCAGCACGGTGATCCTCGACGGGGTGGACACGGTGGACCTGCGCTATATGGATACGGAAGGGACTTGGCACGACCAATGGCCGCCGTTAGGGGCGTCGCCGGACACCGCAAGGCGTCCCCCGAAAGCGGTGGAGCTGGTGATCGAGCATAGCCGCTGGGGCCGGGTGCGCCGGCTGTTCGGGCTGCCCGGATGAGAGCACCCCTGCGTCAGTCCGGCGTCGCCCTGATCACCGTAATGCTGATCGTGACCATCGCGACCCTGGTCGCGGTGACCATCGCCGAGCGACAGAACCTCGATATCCACCGTACGGGCAACCTGCTGTTCTCCGACCAGGCCATGCAGTACACCCTGGGGGCCGAGGCCTGGGCGATCGGGCTGCTCGAGCGAGACGCGGCAAAAGGCAAGTCGGACAACCTGGCAGAGGAGTGGGCCACCGCACTGCCGCCGATCAAGGTCGAGGGTGGCACCATCAGCGCCCTGCTGACCGACCTGAACGGTCGGCTGGACCCCAACAACCTGCTCGCCGCAGATGGCGTGAAGGTCGATCCGGTGGGCCAGGGCCGTTTCATGCGGCTGTTCCAGCGGCTGAAGGTCCCCCAGGAGATCATTCCGGCGCTGATCGACTGGATCGATCCCGATACCGAGCCCTCGGGTGCCAGCGGCGCCGAGGACGATTACTATGGGGCCCTGGAGATCCCCTATCGGGCGGCGAATGCGCAGATCGCGAGCCTGGGCGAGCTGCGCCAGGCTCGCGGGGTGACCGATGAGATCTTCCAAGTGCTGGCCCCGCATCTGGTGGCGCTGCCCAGGGGCAGTCTGATCAACGTCAACACCGCCGATCAGGAGGTGCTGGTGGCGCTTGGTTTGGACGAAGGGCGGGCGCAGGCTATCATTCAGGCCCGGACCGATCGGCCGTTTGCATCCTTAGATGACTTCCTGGGCGATCCCGATCTGGCGGGGGTGAAGATCGACAACTCGCGCCTGGGTGTGAGCAGCAGCTATTTCCTGCTGCAGGCCGAGGCGGTGATCGGTGCGATCCATTTCAGACTCAACACGACGCTCTACCGCGACGACAAGGGTGTGGTACGCGTCGTGTCGCGCAGTCAGGGGGTAAGCTGAGTTGGCAGCACTAAGGCTCTTGCTCAAGGGCCGGCTGGACGCCGAGACCTGGAGCTGGGCGGCGCTGGACGCTGCGGGCAGCATTGTGTCCACCGGCAGCGGGGGTGTCCTCCAGGCGGCGGTGGCGGCGACCGGCAGACAGGTGCTCTGGCTGGTTGAGTCGGAGGATGTGGGGCTGTTCGAGCGCCCACTCGCCGTGCGCGGCCGCAAGCAGCTCGAAAAGGCTGTGCCCTACGCCCTGGAGGACGACCTTGCCGAGGATCTCGAGCAACTGCATGTCGCCTTCACGGGCGATGGTGAGCGTGTGCGCGCAGCGGTGGTCCGACGCACGCTGCTGCGGCAGGCGCTGACTGGCCTGGCAGAGGCCGGCATCCACCCCGCGCGGGCGATCCCCGACGTATTGGCGCTGCCGCTGGTGGATCGCCGCTGGGGGGTGCTGATCGACGGGGAGCGCGCTCTGGCGCGCACCGGCGCCGGCAGCGGATTCGCCTGCACGCGCGATCTGTTGCCGGTGCTGCTGTCCTCGGCGCTGGCGGCGACAGCCGAGGACGAGGGTCCGGAGGCGCTGCAGGTCTGGTGCACCGACCCCAATGCCCAGCTCCCCGACCTCGCGCTGCGGATTGAGCCCCAACCCTGCCAGGGCGCCTGGTCGGTGTTCACCGCCGGGCTTACCGATGACGCCGGTCCCGACCTGCTGCAGGGCGAGTTCAGTGCCCGCGAGCGGCGGGCCCGCCAGCTGCGCCGCTGGTGGCCGGTGGCCGCGGCCCTGGTGGCTTGGGCGGCTCTGGGGCTCGCCAATCTCGGTCTGGAGGCGCGCCGGCTGGAGCAGCAACGCACGCTGCTCGACGCGAGCATTGAGAAGGTGTTCCGCGATACCTTCCCGGAGATCCGCCGGGTGGAGAATCCCCGGGTCCAGATGGAGCAGGCGCTCAAGGCGCTCAGGGCCGAGCGTGCCGGATCGCACGGGCTTCTCGCAATGCTGGCCGATGCTGCCGGTCCGCTGCACGCCCAGACCGGTGTGACGCTCAAGGGCATGGAGTACCGCAATGAGATCCTGGAGCTCAGTGTGGAGGCGGGCGATGTCCAGCAGCTCGACGCCCTGCGCCAGGCGCTGGAGTCCAGCACCGGCATGCGGGCCGAGATCCAGTCGGTCAACGTCGAGGGCGAGCGCGTGGCCGGACGGCTCCGCATCCGGGAGGCCAAGGGATGAAGCAGTGGCTGGACAGTCTCGCCCCGAGGGAGCGCATGGCGCTGCTCGGGGGGCTGGGGGTGGCGGCACTGCTGCTGATCTACCTGGCCGTATGGCGTCCTTGGGTGGCCGATGTGGCGCGTCTGCGCCATGCCACCGCGCAGCAGATCGGATCGCTGAATTGGATGCGGGGTGCCGCGCTGGAGGTCCGGGTGCTCAAGCGCAGCTCGCCCAAGACGCCGGTTGATGTGGGCGGGAGCCTGCTCGCGATCGTCGATCGCGCGGCAACCCAGGATCAGGTCAAGGATCGTATCCGCCGCATGCAGCCGGACACCGCCCAGATGGTGCGCGTCGATCTGGAGGCCGTCGATTTTAATCGGCTGATCGCCTGGCTGGGCACCCTGCAACAACAGGGCATAGAGACCACCAGCCTGAGCCTCAGCCGCGTCGAGACCAGCCACGCGGTGAACGCACGCCTGACGCTGGAAAGACCTTCGAAATGACCTGGCGGCGGCGTATCGCGCTCGCCCTTGGGGTGATCGCGGCCTATCTGGTTTTTCTGGTGGGAAGCTTTCCGGCCGCCGTGGTGGTCGCCTGGGTGCTGCCGGCCCGTGCCCCGATCCAGCTTCAGGATGTCGAAGGGTCGATCTGGAGCGGGTCGGCCCAGACCCTCTGGGTGGGCGATACGCCTCTCGGCAGTTTGCACTGGAGCGCGCGGCCCTGGCGATTGCTGCTGGGCGAGGTCAGTGTGGACATCGATCTGCGGGACCAGGCCCGCCACGCCTCCGGTCGACTGGCCTGGCGCTTCAGCGGGCGGCTGCAGGTCGATGGGCTCGACCTGGACCTCGACTCGGAGCTGCTGCACCGGCTCGGGGTGGTGCCGTTCGCCCTGCGCGGCCTGGCGCGGGGCCGGGTTGAGCACCTCGACTGGCGTCCCGGCGAGCTGCCGTTGCTGGCGGGTGACCTGACCTGGCAGGGCGCGGGCCTGGCGCTGCCGACGCAGATCGACCTGGGCCAGATCCACATCCGCTCGCGCATCGAGGGCGACAAGAGCGGGATCGCCTGGGATAGCAAGCCCGGGGCTCTGGGCACCGAAGGCGTGCTGACGCTCGATCCGCCCCTGAGCTATCGGCTACAGCTGAGCCTGACTCCCCAGGGTACCCTGGACCCCGGCGCAAAGGCCGCCCTGGGCCTGCTGGCGCGTCCCTCCGCGGACGGCAGTTATCGACTAAGCTACGGTGGGCGGGTCAACATCCTCGGGATGCCGCTGCCACACCGTTAGGGGTGAGCCGAGACCGATCGTCCAGTGGACGATCGCAGCTCGGCGAACGCCCCGCCAGGAGGGCGGGGCTGGGGGTCATCGGAGCCTGTGTCGTTGCGGCATGGATGCCGACTCCCCATCGCGCCGAGGGCGGCGCTCCCACAAAGCGATTCGAGACCGATCGTCCAGTAGGAGGCCAGCCCTCTGGCCGATCCGGTGTGGCAGGGGTCCGCTCGGGGAGATCGCCGCGAGGGCGGGGCTGGGGGTCATCGAGGTTTGCGAAATCGAGGAACGGAAGCCTTCTCCTCATCGCGCCGAGGGCGGCGCTCCCACCGCCCACAGCCTACCTCAAGCCCCCCCGAGCATCGCGCGCTCGAGAATGCGCAGCCGGGCACGCAGGCGCTCGACCTCTTCGATAAGATCCAGCGCCAGGGCGGCACCTGCCAGGTTGACCCCCAGATCGCGCTGCAGCCGTAGTGCTCGACGCAGCCGCGCCAGGTCGCTGGAGGGAAAGCGCCAGTCCTCCGGCACTGTGCCTATGGGGCGCAGCAGGCCCTCCTCGACCATCTCCACGAAGGACTCGGGGGACAGTCGGCAGAGGCTGCGCAGCTCCCGGGCATCCAGCCAGGTCTGCTCGTCGAGGAGCACGCCGCTGATGATCTCCAATGGTCCCGCCATGGTCAGCCTCCGAGTCGCTCGCGGGGGTTGAAAGCCGCTGCCCGTTCAAGGTCCCGAAATGCCTTCTGCACGGCCTCAGAGTCGGCCGGGGGTAACACGATCTGCAGGGTGACGTACTGGTCCCCCGGCGGGCTGCCCGGCAGGCCGCGGCCCTTCAGACGCAGTTTGCGTCCGGCCTGGGAGCCCGCCGGGATCTTCAGGCTCACCGGCCCGCCCAGGGTCGGAACCGAGACCGTCGCGCCCAGCGCGGCCTCCCACGGGCTGACCGGCAGGGCCATGTGGATGTCTCGGGCTTCGGCGCGGTACAGGGGGTGAGGCGCGAATTGGATATCCAGATAGAGGTCTCCGCCGGGCCCACCGGCCCCTGCTCCTCCTTGTCCCGTGAGGCGGATCTGCTGGCCTTCGGTGACGCCCTGGGGAATCTGCACCCGCAAGGTCCTGCGGTGGCTGCGCAGCCGGCCATGGGCATCCACCGCGGGCATATCGAGATGCAGCGTGCGGCTGGCGCCCGTATAGCTGTCTTCCAGGCTGATCTCCACACGGGCGGTCTGATCCATGGCGCGACGGCGGGTGGGCCCCGTCGCGGGCCCGGCGGCGCCGCCGAACAACGCCTCGAAGAAGTCGCTGAAGCCCCCCGCGCCCAGATCGGGCCCGCCCTTGGAGTGATGGAACCGCGTCCCGGCGCCGGGCGGTGGCCGGAACTCCTGGCCGGTCCGCCAGCCGCTGCCCAGGCGATCATAAGCAGTGCGCTTTTCGGCGTCGTGCAGCACCTCGTGGGCCTCATTGACCTCCTTGAAGCGCGCCTCGGCGTCGGCCTCCTTGCTGACGTCCGGGTGATACTTGCGCGCGAGCTTGCGATAGGCGCGCTTGATCTGATCCTTGCTTGCGTCCCGCGGCACCCCGAGGATCTTGTAATAGTCTTTGTACTGCATGGCGACGCTGCACTCGTTGCTGAGTCTCTATCGCAAGGATACAGGCTGGGGGCAGGCACCCGCGTGCGTGGCTCAGTCGGCGGGTACCGTTCGGCCTTGCGCCCAGGCGCGCAGTGCCCCGATGCGCTCGGCCATGGTCACCGAGAGCGGTCGCGTGCGTGCGAGCTCGTCCATCAGCAGGGCGTTGTCGAGGTCGGTCTGTTTCGCCGCGGCGGCATACAGGGCGGAGACCACCGCCTGCTCGATCTCCGATCCGCTGAATCCTTCGCTCGCCTCGGCGAGAGCGTCCAGGTCGAATCCGGCCGGTGCCAGGTTGCGCCGGCGCAGGTGGATCGAAAAAATCTCGCGGCGCGTCGCGGCATCCGGCAGGTCGACGAAGAAGATCTCATCGAGCCGTCCCTTGCGCACCAGCTCCGGGGGCAGGCGCTCGATCGCATTGGATGTGGCGACGATGAACACCTGGGCGCGCCGTTCGGCCATCCAGGTGAGCAGGGTGCCGAGCACCCGGCGCGACAGGCCGTCGTCGGTGTCGGTCGGGGCCAGGCCCTTTTCGATCTCGTCCATCCAGAGCACGCAGGGTGCCATCACCTCGGCCGTCTGCAGGGCCTGGCGCAGGTTCCTCTCGGTCTCCCCGTAGAACTTGTCGTAGAGCGCACCGAAATCCAGGCGCAGCAGCGGCACCCCGAACTGTCCTGCCACCGCCTTGGCCGCGAGGCTCTTGCCGCAGCCCTGCACCCCGAGCAGCATCACGCCCTTGGGCGGATCCAGGGAGGCGGCGCGGCCCTCGAAGGCCTTGCGCCGCTGCTCCAGCCACTCCTTGAGCCGCGTGAGCCCCGCCACGTCGGCAAAGCGCTCGGTGTCGTATTCGAAGGCCACCACACCGTGCTGGTCCATGAGCTCGTACTTGGCCTTCATTACCTCCGGGACGTCGCTGTAGGTGATCGCGCCGTCGTTCTCGATGGCCCCCCGGATCAGGCGGCGGGCATCGGTGACGGTGACGCCTCGCAGATTATTCGCCAGCTGCTCCATAGCGCGCCGGTCCGCCTGCACGCGATGGCCCCCGTTGCGGCCCTGCCAGCGCTGTACCTCCTCGCGGATGATGGTCTGGATGCCCGCGCTGTCGGGCAGGCTCAGGTTGAAGTGCGCGCTCATGTGCCGGACCTCGGGCGGCACGGCAAGCCGGTAGCTGATGAAGATCAGGGTGCGCGCGGCCGTCTCGTAGCCCAGGGCGATCTCCTTGATCAGCCGCACATGCAAGGGGTCGTCCAGGTACGGGTGAAAGTCGAGCAGGGTGAAGAAACCGGGCGAGGGCACCGCCTTGATGTGCTTGAGCGCCTCGGTGGGATCGGCAGTGAGCCGCTGGGGCGGCGCGTCCACCTCGAGGCGGCGCACCCCGTCGGTTACCGTCCATTGGAAGAAGGGGTAGGTCAGCCGCATCGACAGCCGGGTCAGCATCTCCAGCAGCCGCCGCTCCTCCAGCGACTCGATCGCCAGGATCGGCGTCTGCGAGCTGAGCGTCAGCTCCAGGTCTCGAAGCTCCTTCATCGGTTGCGCCCGAAATGCATGAGGGCACTTTAACAGCATCCCGGCAAGGGCTCATCTGCGGCTATTTCGCGCTGGCCCTGGCGGAGCTAAAAGATCGGCAGCTGCCGGCCGCATGGCGCAAACGGACCCTCCGACACGTTGAGTGCGGGTCAAGGTCCGTCTCTGCGGTATGCATTGATGGTTTGCCACCGAGGGGCGGGAACGCTTCTCCGGATTTGTGCAAGCCGATTCTGCGCCCCGGGACTGGGTGAAGATGTCGGCCAGGACAACACCCCGGAGGCGCTCTCCTGGGTCGCCCCCCTGGGGATGGACGGGCTCAAGACCGACGTGCACCGGACGGTCGACAATGATGTGGCATTAGTAATGACTTCGTTAGTAATGGTATTGGGTTGACCCTATGCCGGCGCCAAACCCCGGAGCCTGCTTCCGTGCCCTGAGGGAGACTCTGGTACGCGCGTAATTTCCCGGGTGGCGGGGAGGCTTTTGTTCCCTAATCGTCGTAATAGAGCCATACTTTCCGCTAGGCCGTTCCCGATTCTTTGCTCCGCCGGAGAGCGATTCCGTCGATCTTGGACGGCATGGATTCCGTCTGATCCGCGGCTTGCCGAGACCACGCTATGGACCTACTCAAGATTTTCTCGATTGGCTTTGGCAGTGCGGCGGCAGCACTGGCTGCCACGGCGTGGTTGATTCAGCGATGGATAAATCAGCAGCTCCCCAAAGACAAGCAGAATTACGAGGCACGCCTCGCCCAGAAGCCGGGAGCTCTGAAGAGCGAGCTTTCCAGACATGCGCACGACCAAGGAATTGCGCTTACCGCTATCGACCCACAACGGTCCGAAAAGATCTTGTTATTGTGCTCGATGGTCGGAGACTGGCAGGATGTCATCCGTGATCTCACCTCCCCAGATCAACATTTTGACCAAGACCCGGGCCATGCCGTACAACGGTACTACGACAGGGCGCGAAAGCTCATGACGCTTTCGGATCGACTCTCGATGGAAGTCCGATACGGGGCAATATTTATTCGAAAGGCCGCATACGAGCTGGTCGCGAGACACTGGAGCGAGTTGCGTGAAGCCACTAACAAATTCTATGCCGCGACCTTTGGGGACCTCGAGCTCGCGGCTGCTCAAGACCTACGAGCCCTTCTTGTAACGGTACAGAGCGAGCGTCAGTATCTACGCGCAGCTGTCAAAGACAACGTGGACGATCTTCAAGGGCTGCTCGTGTACGAATTCAGGGCTCTCAGGAGAGTCGAGAAGGCAGCAGCCACTCGCGGGATGGGGCCGACCTGGAACAGGTCGCCGCCGAGTGATAGAAGACGTTGATCAAGTGTTCCAACCGGTTGCGCCTTTGCGACGAGGTGGCGGATCGAGTGGCCAGAACGTCAACTCACGTGTACACGGTCGCCCTCCGTTTCGTGGGGGGCTGCGCCGTGCGGAGGGAAACCGGGCCAGTTCTGGATAGCACGTGCTAGGAGCCTGTCGGGCTTTGGATGTCCTACTGCGGAAAAGCGGATATCGGCCGGATTTCCCGCTCGATCTCGTCAAATAGAGCCGGCTATTCTCCTCAATCGAGCGAAAAATCCGTCTCGATCCCGCTCTCCCTCGCTACGGACGCCAAAGTCCGACAGGCTCCTGGAGCAACGCGAAGACAGCGACGTGGGTCACCTGGACCTTGGTGTGATCGTCGGCCGCATGGCAGCGGCCGCCGAGCGCACAGGGGTGAGGACTCGCAAGCGGAGCAGGATTGTGCAGCGCCAGCGAGTATTCACCCCGTGTCACGGAATGGTCCCGGGGACTTACGTCCAGATAATCCCGAGGCTTGGTCGGGACGGTCCAAGCAATGGCGTTGATCCTAGAAAGAGCATTTGAACCGCCAAGGCGCCAAGATCGCCATGTTTTTTTCAAGGAAATTTCCTGAAAACGGGGCGTCACCCTTTGGGTGAAGCGGGTTCTTTCACTTTCGGTGCTTGTCTGCCTTTGTGTCCTTTGTGTCCTTTGTGTCCTTGGCGGTTCCAACTGCGGTTTTTAGGTTAATCGATGGATGTAGAATGCCAAAGAGTCTGGCATGGGCGACAAGCTGTATGTTGCCAAACAAGCAGCTACCCCCCATGAGCCAGCTTCAAGGCGATCTCGTCATAGCGCGCCTGCGCAGCAACAGCGGCGCATTCGTACGCGTGCCGCGCAGACCGATCTTTGCGCGTTCTTCAATCTGCTCACCGGCTCCGAATTCCTAGGCAGCTCGACTCGCTGTTGCCTGAGCGGCGAGAGCGCCTGTTTCCACCCACCGAGGCACTGCGGATGTTCCCGGAACAGGCCCCGAGCGACGATCGATCCTGCCAGAACGCGGTGAGCGACAGTGCGATCAAACGCCTGACCGGGGGACTGCCGGGGTGCAGCACGGCCACCGGCGGATACTGGCAGGCACGCCAACCGGTGCCGCTGCGCATGGTCTCGACCTTGGCCCGCGCCGACCAAGCCCTGGTTACGAGAATCGTGCTTGCTGTCGTGGTATCTTTGGTGCGTTTTGGGGTCGGCCGCTGGCTCGTTGGAGCCACGGAAGCATCGGAGCAGTGGTGGATCGAAATTCTGCACTCTGGCACCCCTGTCACCAGGTTCTGCTGTATCCGCATGACATGCGTAAATACAATCTGGTCCTGAAGACGAGGCGAGGATCTCTCCCTGGGGGCAGCGGAGCCCGGCACAGGGATCGCTGACATGTCGCAAAGGAATAACAAGACGTACGAGTGTGGGTGGGGCGATATTCGCATTTTTCTGGAGGTAGCGCGAGCCGGCTCGGCTGCCGGGGCGGCCGAACGGCTTGGCATCAACTATACGACCGTCTGCCGCCGCATCTCGGCGCTGGAGGATCGGCTCGGGAAGCATCTATTCAGGCGGTCGAACGGCGCCTGGGAGGTCACCCCGCTCGGGAAGGGCATCCTTCCCTACGCGCGATCCATGGCAGAGCAGGCAGACGCGATCGATCGGGTTGTCGTGGAGGACGGTGCAGAGCTGAAGGGGCCCCTGCGGGTCACTGCCGAGTATTGCGCGGACAGCGTGTTGCTGCCCGTGGCGCGCCGGTTCGCGGAGCGCTACCCGGAGGTTGACCTGCAGCTCATCGCGGGCGGCGAACTGGCGGATGTCGAGGCCGGCGAGGTCGACATCGCCCTGCACATGACCGATGAGCCGCCGCCAAATCTGGTGGGGAAACGTGTCGCTCAGGTAGGGTTCTCCATTTATGCGAGGAAGGGACTCAGCGAGAAGGTCTTGGCTCAACCTGATGCACCAGATGTACCCTGCCTCGTCCGGATCGGTGATGAGGCGCCCCGTCCGCCTTGGATCGATACCATCTTTCCGAACACAACTCGGGTCTACCGGACGGCCTCGCTTCCCGTCATGCTGG
Organism: uncultured Gammaproteobacteria bacterium; assembly: GCA_963711095.1. Classification (GTDB taxonomy): domain Bacteria; phylum Pseudomonadota; class Gammaproteobacteria; order Chromatiales; family Chromatiaceae; genus CAVQCX01. Next base: position 98,267 of record CAVQCX010000038.1, read on the forward strand.
CGATGGCGCGAGAGGGTATAGGTGTGGCAAGGCTGCCCTGCGTGCTCGGTGATCCGGATCCGATGCTCCAACGGCTGCCCGGGTGCGTGGCGGAGCCCGGCCCGAGCTTATGGATTCTCTCCAATGTTGACGGGAGAACGACAGCGCGCGTACGAATCTTCCGTGCTTTTCTCGTCGAGGAGCTGGAGAAGCAGAAGCGTCTTATCGAAGGGGTTGAGCGTTAAGACGCACGGGCCTGGTGATCGAAAGAACCTTGAGATCGCCAACCGGCTCCCATGGTGTCTGGCGAGCCCTGATGCGCTACCGGCGTACAGAAAATAGAGAGACTGCGAGCTAACGCCCTTGCCCCCAAGGCCATGTAGGTGTGGGCTGCGTCGTAGTGAAGAGACAAGGCCTCGCCGATGCCGGCAAGGCCCTGTCGCGAAGTGGATCAACTAAGCCGATGATCAGTTGAGCGCGGCGATCTTGGGTGCCTTGGTATCGATGTTGGCCGCCTGGATATCCTCGACGTGGACGCTCGGGTGCTGCTTCAGATAAGCCTGCTCGGCGGTGACCATCGAGGGTGTTTGATAAGTGCCGACGGCCAAGAGCACTGCTGCGATTGGAGCCCACATGGCCAAATCCCCCTGCGTTTCCGTGTTGAGTAGGTCGTGGAGTACTCGGAAGCGAGTACTTGAGTAAAACCATAGATTATGTGGAGCCTGGGGTATACAGGCACTCATGCATCGGCGTGTTGCGATATTGCAGGGCGCCGAGTAACGCGTATCCCGGCGCTACGCCGGTGCAAGACGTTGTGGCCCCAGCGCGAGTACTGGCACTGGCAGCCTGTCGGACGCGAGATTCTCACGTCCACAACGCCCCGCCGATCAGCCAACTTTGCGCTATCACGGTGCGAGATGCACGCTCTCGTTGCGCAGATTGGCTCAGATGGAGTCACGTTCGCGGCAGTTGATCTCCATCAGGCGGTCTTTGGCCGCAATATGACCATCGGTACCCGCGCCCCCAGCATGGCGATCAAGGCCACCGCAAAGGCGGTGTCGGTCGACATCGGCACGCCCCAGCCGATCGCCCAGGGGCCGGGCGCGATGACGAGAAGATAGAGCAAGGCCGGCACGGCCATGCCGCCGATCGCCGCGGCGATGGGCAAGGCCGCCGCCTGTCGGCTCGCCAGATGGCCGACAGTGACCTCACGTTTGATCTCGAGTCCCACCACGAGAAAGAAGACCGTCAGGAAGGCGTCGTTGACCCAATCCAGCACAGACATCCGGAACGCCGATGCCCCAAGCGTGAGCCCGAGATCGGTGTGCCAGAAGGCAGCGAAGGCGGGGCCGAGCCTCGAATTGGTGGGTGCGAGGGCCAGGGCCGAGGCGAGCAGCAGCAGCACGCCAGCCGAGGGGGCCCAGCTGGCGAAGGTCAGGGCGGCCGAGCGCACGCGGTGGCCGAGGGTGCCGAGCATCGCATCGGCGAAGGAGCTTTCATCCCAGGGTCCGTCGTAGCGGCGCCCGTTGATGAAGAAGGTGGGCGTGTAGTGCACACCGCTCGCCCGTGCGCTCTCGATGTCGAGATTCACCCGCCTTCTGGCCTGCTCGGTGACCTCCCGCTGGGTTTCGGCATCCAGCCGCGCCAGGCCGATCGTCTCGGCGACGGCGTACAGGTCGTCCCTGGTCAGCGTGTGGGAGCGCGTCATCAGGGTGACGTGTGCCTGCCAGAATTGCTCGTGATCCGCGGCCGATTCGGCGAGCTCGGCGGCCGGCCGCGCCAGCTCGCTGCCGATCAGCGGACGAAGACGGTCCCGCGATGCCCCGGGCGCATGCAAGGGTGGTCGTGGGACCTCCGAGACGGCCTTGACGACGCCCCATGGGCTGCCCGCTGCAGGGGTGGCAACGGCATGCCCCAAGCCCGGCGCCGCGCGTCAATATTCGGCGAAGGCATCGTGCGGATAGCAGTATAGCCAGCGCTCTCCGGGCTCGGCCGAGGCGATCACGGGATGGCCACTGGCGTGCGCATGTTTGCTGGCGTGGCGATTGGGCGAGCTGTCACAGCACAGGGTTGCGCCGCAGGTCTGGCAGGTCCGCAGATGGACCCAGGTCGCGCCGATCTCGACGCACGCCTCGCATTCGCGCCGTTTCGGCTCTTTCAGGCTCGTCAGCGAGCCGAGATGAGCGCAGATTTTGGCAGCCATGATCCTTGCCTCTTACTCGCGGAGCACCTGTTACTCGCGGAGCACCTGATGGACAAAGGCGATCGCAATCGACCCCTCGCCGACCGCCGACGCTACCCTCTTTATGCTGCCTGAGCGAACATCGCCGACGGCAAACACTCCGGGGACACTCGTCTCGAGCAGATGAGGGGCGTGAGGGAGCGGCCAATGCGCCGCGCTGAGCTCTGCCTCGGAAAGCGCGGCGCCGGTCTTGATGAACCCCTTTGCGTCGCGCACCACGCAGCCGTCGAGCCATCCCGTGTTGGGATCGGCGCCGGCCATGAAGAAGACGTGTCGGATGTCCCGGGTCTCGCTGTGGCCGGTGTGAGCGTCGCGCCAGCGCACGCGCTCGAGATGGCTGCCGCCTTCGAGGGCGGTCAGCTCCGTTTGCGTTCGCAGGACCAGGGCGGGGTTTTCTTCGATGCGCCGGATCAGGTAGCGCGACATGCTCTGGGCGAGCCCGTTGGAGCGGACGAGCATGTGCACACGCCGCGCCGTCTGTGCGAGAAACACCGCGGCCTGGCCGGCCGAGTTTCCGCCTCCTACCACGATCACCTCGGAGTCGGCGCACAGCTGCGCCTCCATGAAGCTCGCGGCGTAATACACGCCTGCGCCTTCGAAGCGCGCCAGGTTCTCGATCGCGGGTTTACGGTATTCCGCGCCGCTCGCGATGATGATCGCGCGCGTCGGCACGCGCCGGGCCCCACCGATCTCGACGCCATAGGGCAGGTGGTCGCAGCTCAGGCGCGTGGCGGGCTCGGCAATCATCACCTGGGCGCCGAATTTCTGCGCCTGGGTGTATGCCCGGCCGGTGAGATCCTGGCCCGAGATACCGGTTGGAAAGCCGAGGTAGTTCTCGATCCGCGAGCTCGACCCGGCCTGGCCCCCCGGGGCGCTCGATTCCAGCACCAGGACGTCGAGCCCTTCCGAGGCGGCATACACGGCCGCCGCGAGCCCGGCCGGTCCGGCGCCGATGATGACCAGGTCGCGTACCTGGGTCGCATCTATACCGGTGTTGAAGCCCAGGCAGTCCGCGATCTCTTGATTGGTGGGGTGGCGCAGCACTACCTCGCCGCGGCAGATGAGCACCGGCACGTCCGCAACGGTGACATGAAACCGGTCGAGCAACTGTTGGACGTCGTCGTCGTGGTCCAGGTCGATGTATGAATACGGATGCCCGTTGCGTGTCAGAAACGCCTTGACGCGCAGCGTTCCGGCGCAATGGTCGGAGCCCAGGAGCACGGCGTCGCCGAGCCCGCGGGAAATCAGCTCCACGCGGCGGAGGATGAAGGCGCGCAGGATGAGCCCGCTCAGCTCGGCATCGGTCTGTACCAGTGCCAACAACTGTTCGCGAGCCAGCTCGATCACCTCGCCCGCCTGGCTGACGCGCGCGCGCACCAAGGCGCGCCGGCCGGCGAGCATGCTGATCTCGCCGCTGAACTGACCCGGTCCCAGACTCGCGACGGCCACGCCGTCCTCGCCCGAGGGTCGGTCGATCTCGACCCGGCCGGCCGTGACCACGACAAAGGGTATGACCGGGTCGCCCGGCTTGAAGATCACCTCGCCGCGCCGGGTCGCACGTACCTTTCCATGGGTCGCGATGCGCGCGATCTGAGCCGGCGTCAACGTCGGGAAGATCCGCTCGGCCGCGGGGACGGCCCCCGAAGGGGTGGCCAGGACTTTACCGGTCATGGCGGCCTGCCTCGGGTATGCGCTCGGCGCAGCAGGGGGGTGAGCTTCAACATCCCCCAGTCGATCCCCTGCGATCCGGTTGACAAAAACTTCACCAGCACTGCGGTTGCCTTCTGCGGGTTTCCCTCGATCACCCAATGTCAGGTTTCTTGAGGATGATCGTCGTGACATGGGAGGCCACAAGCTTGTGAAGAGAGAGATGCGCTTCCAATTCGGCCGCCGGAAACCGATTGCGGGGCGGCGCGAGGCTGAGCCTGGGGCCCTGCCGCAGGCTCAGCTGCCTGACAACAATATAGTCCGTGCGGCGATGGGCACTCGTCGCCCCGAAGAAACAATACCAGCGAGTAATTGCGTGTTCGCCGGCGGCAAAGTGACGCTCCGGTGATCGCGGGGGCGCCCGGGTGGGGGCCTCGGCTGCGATCGGCGATGGCCCGAGTATCTCAGCAAGCAGGATCTGGGCCCTGTCCCGAACGGTGTTCTCCATCCGCGCGACCAGATCGATCAGGTCGCCGCCGTCGCCGCAGTCGTAGCAGCGCCATTCTCCCGTCTCGGTGTTGACGAAGAAGCGCTTTTCGTCCTTGCCGCAGAATGGGCAGTAGCCGCCGACCGTCGCCTTGGCCCGCTGCTCTAGCGAGGGCACGTAGGAAAGCGGGAACGAGTCCGGTCCGGTCGCATGCGATGGGGCGTCATGCCCGGCGTCTCCTCACCATGCGCACCTTGGTGACGCCGTGCTCCAGGGTGACAAAAGCGAACCGCTCATAAAAGGCGACCGGGACCTCCAGCCGTTCTTTGACCATGCCGCCTCCCAAGGGTCTTGCGTCCAGGGCAACATCGCGTTGCATGCTGTCGGCGAACGCCAGGAAGTCCCGCATCAGACTGCTGCCGAAACAGTTGATTGATCCAAATGGATAACGCTTCTATCAATTTTGCGGCGGCATCACGGATTTCGATTGGAATCGCCGAACGGAGCTGCCGCAACCGGTGGGGACGTGCGATGACAGTGTGGAGCGAGCGACCCGATGGCGAATGCGGCTCGGATTGGCGTCGGTCACCCCCGTCGAGCGCGATGTCGCACAGCCGAGCGGATCGCGTGCTGCAGCAGGAGTCCGGCGAGCCAAGCCCGCCCGGGCCGACGGCTTGTCCACAGCGCCGATGTCGGGGAACGGGCACTATGCCCGCGGCAAGTGTCTTTGGTGGATTCGAGTGCTTCCGGGAGGCCCGGTGCGTCTGCCTTTCAGCCAAGCTCCTTGGTCTGGCCTGTGACCATGAACACGACCCGCTCGGCGATGTTGGTGACGTGGTCGGCGATGCGCTCGAGGCTGCGCGACATCCACAGCAAGCGCGCACCGCAGGCGACCTCGGTGGCCGAGGTGCTGATGCCGGAGAGGACCTGAGCGACCAGGTCGTGGGCCATGGTGTCCACGGTGTCGTCCTCGGCCGCGACCTGCTCGGCGGCGTCGGCATCCAGGTCGTTGTAAGCGCTCATCACGCGATGAATCATGGCCGAGCACGCGGCGGCCATCTGCATCAGTCGCTCGAGCGCCTCCTGGGGCGGGGCGCTATCCAGCTCGGTCAGCATCCGGGCGATGCTGCAGGCATGATCGCCCATGCGCTCGAGCTCGGCGGTGATCAGCATGGCGGCCAGGATGGCACGCAGGTCGCGGGCTACGGGCTGCTGGGAGGCGATGGCGATAAGGCAGCGCCGCTCGATGCCGCGGCGTAGGCCGTTGATAGCGGCGTCCTCTGCCACCACGCTGCGCGCCAGCTCGAGGTCTCGGCGCTCGAGGGCGTCCATGGCCTTGGTCAGGGCCCGGTCGACCAGCCCGGCCTGGTCCATGACCGCGTCGTGGATCGCGGTCTCGGCCAAGCCGAGGACGACGCGTTTGGCTTCGGTCATGGCGGTGGCGCGCTGATCCTGGTGCTGCGTGTCCGGATGCCGGTAATTCCTGGTATTGTGATCCGGCCTCGTCGCCGCACGGCGACGCTTTAAGCATAATGCCAACCCGGACCGGATGACAGTTGCATGACAGACGCAGATATCGGCTTGATCGGACTCGCGGTGATGGGCCAGAACCTGGTGCTCAACATGAGCGACCATGGCTACCGCGTGGCCGTCTACAACCGCACGACCTCCCGCACCGAGGAATTCATGGCCGGCCCCGCCACGGGCCGCGACATCATCGCCACCCGCACGGCAGAGGAGCTGGTCGGCGCGCTGAAGCGACCCCGGCGGGTGATGCTGATGGTCCAGGCGGGCGACCCCGTGGACAAGACCATCACCGCCCTGGTGCCGCATCTGGAGCGCGGCGATGTGATCATCGACGGCGGCAACTCCTGGTTCACCGACAGCATCCGGCGCACCCGGGAGCTGGCCGAGCGGGGCATCCTGTTTCTCGGCGTCGGCGTCTCCGGGGGCGAGGAGGGGGCCCGTTACGGGCCTTCGATCATGCCGGGCGGAAACCCGGCTGCCTGGCCGCTGCTGAAGGATATCTTCCAGAACATCGCCGCCAAGGTGGACGGCGTGCCCTGCTGCCAGTGGGTCGGCGAAGAGGGGGCGGGCCACTACGTCAAGATGGTGCACAACGGCATCGAGTACGGCGACATGCAGCTCATCTGCGAGGCCTACTCGCTGATGCGCGATGGGCTGGGCATGGGCGTGGACGACTGCCAGCGGGTGTTCGAGGATTGGAACCGGGGCGTGCTCGATTCCTATCTGATTGAGATCACCGCCGACATCCTCAGACGCCGGGACACCGACGGGGCGCCGCTGGTGGACAAGATCCTGGACAGTGCGGGCCAGAAGGGCACCGGCCGATGGACGGGGATCAACGCCCTGGAGCTGGGCGTGCCCCTAACCCTGATCGGCGAGGCGGTGTTCGCGCGCAACCTCTCGGCGATGAAGGACGAGCGGGTGCGGGCCTCGGAGCGACTGACGGGCGCGGCCTGCGCATTCGCGGGCGATCCGGCCGAGCTGGTGCGAGACATCCACGACGCCCTCTACGTCTCCAAGATCGTCTCCTACGCCCAAGGCTACATGTTGATGCGCGAGGCGGCGCGGCACTATGGCTGGAAGCTGCAGTTCGGTGATATTGCGTTGATGTGGCGGGGCGGGTGCATCATCCGCAGTCGCTTCCTGAAAGACATCAAGCGGGCCTTCGATGCCGATCCGGAGCTGGAGAACCTGCTGCTGGACGCATTCTTTTGCGAGGCGGTCCAGGCCGCCCTGCCCGGTTGGCGCCGGACCGTGGCCACCGCGGTCAGCCTGGGCGCGCCGGCGCCGGCCTTTGCCTCGGCGCTGAGCTTCTACGACGGCTATCGCAGTGCCCGCCTGCCGGCCAATCTGCTACAGGCCCAGCGCGATTACTTCGGTGCTCACACCTACGAGCGCATCGACAGGCCCCGGGGCGAGGTTTTTCACACCGACTGGATCGGCCAGGCCAAGGACTGATCAGGACCGGCAGGTCCGGATGTCTTGGCCGGGGCTCAGTTGGGCCTGGCCATGGCGACCAGCACCGCACGGGCGTCCGCGGCAGTGGAGATCCTGCGCGGTAGCGGGACCCGCACCAGCCGGTCGCCCGCGCGGATGTCGACCCCGCAACTGTCGATGCCGGCGAGGACCGGGGGCTGAGGCGGCGCGGCCACCCCGAGCGCGAGCAGATAGCGGGCGAGGGCGTCCCGATGATCCAGGCTCATGTGCTCCACGATGCCTCGCTCGGTCGCCGCATCGAAGGGATTGACGGTGAGCAGCCGGTCGGCTCCCAGCCAGCGGGCCGCCCCGAAGCCCCCGACCAGGTGCGCACGCACCGGCTCCAGCCGGTAGAAGCTGAAATTGAGCGACTCGAAGTAGGGGCGGGCCGCCGGGAAATAGCGGAAGTGGCGCTCGGCCTGCTCCGCCACGCCGTCACCGATCTGGCGGACCTCCGCGACCAGGCTCAGGCGCATCCGCTGCTGGGCGTCGCCCTCGCCGGGCTCGACCAGGGTCAGGGCGCAGCGCGGATCCGCGGCCAGGTTGCGGGTGTGCTGGGCGAGATGGGAGATCAGGATCAAGGGCCGGCCTTGGCGGTCCAAACTGTAGGGGACCAAGGAGCCGAGCGGGTAGCCCGGGAGCTCCAGGGAGTGGGTGGAGAGCACGCCCTCGAAACGTCCTGCATAGAAGCGACGGGCGTCGACGATGAGCTGGGTGTCGTCGGTCATCGGGTCTGGCCAGGGCTCAGGGCATCTCTACCATGCCCTAGCGGTCGGCGGCCGGGCAATAGGCGACCTCGATCGCCTTCGTGGGGCCATAGACCGGGTCCCTGCCCCGCATGGGCCTGAGGCGCTCGCGTGCTTCGCTCTGGCGCCCGCCGCACCGTCAGTCGTCGCTCTCCATGGGCGGCTCCCAACCCAGCTCCCGCGCCCGGTTCACGGCCTGCGCCTGGATCCGCAGATACCGCTCCCTGAGCTCGGGCGGCAGGCGGTTGATCGAGTGCCCGTAAGGCTCCCATGCCTGGGATACCTGATCATAGAGCGCCTGGATGCGGGTGTAGGGCCAGCCTTTGCAGGTCTCGGTCTCCGCCAGCAAGCCGAGCGCCCAGGCGTCCTTGATGATGCCCCCGATGTCGGTCATGCCGCCGAACATGTCGTCATGGATTCCGGGGTAAATCGGGCTCGCGCGCATGCCGGTCGCTCAGGCCGCCTCGGCCCGGTGCTCGAGCGCATCCAGCACCCCATCCCAGAAGCGGATACGTGCGCAGAGTGCCTCTGCGGCCGCGGTTTCGGCCTGCTGTACGCGGGCCGGGTCGCCCTCGCAGAGCGCGTCGAGCAGGGTCATGGACAGGGGGGCGTGGAAGTCCTCGTCGAGGTGGATGTGGCGCTTGAGATAGAAATGGAAGGCGGGCGCCTGATCTTCCCCAATCCGCATGTGTGCCAGGAAGCGGCGGAACATCTCGGGAATGACCTGCTCGCGGCCCAGGGCCAGGGCGGCCGCCACCTCGTGGGGGCAGTCGTTGCGGATGAATCCGAAGGTAGTCTCGCAGAAGTAGCGCGCGGGCGCCGGGACCAGGTCCGAATACAGCGCTTCGTGCAACCCCTCTCGGCGCACCCTCTCCAGGAAACGCGGCGGCAGGTCGCCGTCGGCGCCGATCTCGCTCATGGCGGCGCAGTAGGTCTCGAAATGACTGGCGTAGCGCACGGCACCGTCCGGCATCGGGACCTCGTCGGACTCCTCCTCCAGCACCAGGCGATTGATGAAATAGCGTACCGACGGATCGCCGGCGGGCATCCAGGGCACCTGGACGGGCGCGATCCGCGCCTGCAGGTACTTGATCAGCGACATGAAGTCCCACACCGAAAATACGTGGTGGGACATGAATACCCGCAGGTCGGCGAGGCCCCTCAATGCGCCGTAGACCGGGTGACTGTTTAGCTCGTCCTGAAGGGAGCGGACGCAAGCGGGGTTGAATCGGGCCATGCTGCTCGTGCCTCGGCGTATTAGCGACCGCTGATCTTAGCCCATGCTGCGCGTTATTTTCAAAGTATGCGAGACAATGGGCAAGACCATCATCCTAGGATCATGCCTGAGTGGCGTGTCTCACCGGGCCGCCCCGCGAGATATGTAACTCCCGCGGCAGACGCTCGATGAGACATCGGGGCTCAGTCTCCGCGCCCCGGCTGGGGCTGCTTGCACAAGACCTTGGGCACCTCTGGGCTTGAGCGGTTGCCATTCCGCGGCGTCGCGGTAGTATGAGCCGCTCGGCGCCACCCCGGGCGGGGTGGTGCGCTATCACATCGCTCGGGATCCCCGAGCCGCAACAGGGAGCTGGCGGTCATGGGTCGGTTTCGTCTACTAATCGTTGGCTTGGTCTGCTCGTTGCTCGCCGCATGTGAGATGGCGTCTTTGCCGCTGCGCTCGGGGGGGACGCCCGCCTCCGGCGCAGTCTCAGGCGGCAAAAGCGGCCTCGCTCTGGCACGCGAGGAGCTCGCGACCGGGGAAGTCGGCGACAGTATCCGGCTCTACGAGACGACGCTGGGCACGACAAAGGCCGGTAGCCCCGAGCGTAGCGAGGCGCTGTACGGGCTGGCGCTGGCGCGCATCTCGGCGACCGGCAAGGTGCGCAACCTGGACAGGGCGCGCCAGCACCTGCAGACCCTGCTCAAGGAGGACCCCGCCTATGCGCGGCGTGTGGAGGCGTCGGCGCTCGTCTCGCTGATCGATGATCTGCAGCGGGAGCGGGCCCAGTCGGCCGCCGCCAAGCACGCCCTGGGACAGAAGGAAACCGAGCTGAGCGCCGCCGAGGCGGAGCTAAAGAGCAAGCAAAAGGCGCTGGCTAATCTGCGCAGGGCGTTGCGCTAGTCCAGGCGTTCTCTCGGATCTGGAAGGGGCGCTGGATCAAGCCAGCTGGATTGCCTCGATGGCCGATATATGAGCGCCGAGCAAGCGGCGAGACAGGGGGGACACCGCCCTTCAGCGGGCGGATCGCTGCAGCAGGGCTTCAATCTTGCCGAGCAGCCGGGGCAGATCCACCGGCTTGGTGTCGTAGTCGTCGCAGCCGGCGTCGAGGGCCCGCTGGCGATCCTCCGCCATCGCATGGGCAGTGAGGGCGATTACCGGGATGTTGCGGGTCGCATCATGCTGCCGGAGCATCTGCGTGGCCTCCCATCCGGTCATCACCGGCAGGCTCATGTCCATCAGGATCAGGTCCGGCGGCTCCGCCGTGGCCATGCGCACGCCCTCTTCGCCGTCTTTGGCGAGCCATACCTCGAACTCCCGGCGGGTGAGCCGCCGCGACAACATGTCGGCGTTCATCTCGTTGTCTTCGACCAACAATATCCTTTTCATGCTGCGCCTCGCTCGGTTTTGCCGCTCTGGGCCACTACGTCACAGATCTGGGTGAGAATATACTCCGGGCTGGTGCCCGATTTGGACAGGACTTTGCGGATGCCGCCGCTCAAGCGGTCCCGGTCCTTGTCCGACATCTCCTCGTCGCTGAGCACCACGGCCGGAATGCCCTTCCACTCGGGGTTCTTGGAGAGCTCGTCGAGAAATTCCAGGCCCTCCATCTCCGGCAGTGAGATGTCCACGAAGATCAAATCGGGGGTGTCCTCGCGCACTTGCGCCAGTGCCTCCTTGCCGGTGGTCGCCCGGCTTACCCGGAACCCGTGCTGCGCCAGGGTCTTGGCGAGTGCGGTCGCGCTCTCCGAGTCTGCCTCCGCGATCAGCACCTTTGCGGCCTGTTGGTCGCGCAGCAGGCACTCCAGGACCGAGCTCAGGCGGTCGCGGTCGATTGGCTTGGTGAGGTAGTCCGCGGCACCCAGGGCGAGGCCCAGCTCGCGGTCGTCCACCATCGAGACCAGGATCACGGGAATCTCAGCGGTCTGCGGGTCTTCTTTCAACGCCGCCAGCACCTGCCATCCATCCATGCCCGGCATCAGGATATCGAGCGTGATGGCGACCGGATGCAGCTGTTTAGCCAGGGCGATCCCGTCACGCCCATTGTTGGCCGTCGCCACCGAGAAGCCGTGCTTGACCAGGGAGCGCTGGGCGAGCTCCAAGGCCGCTGCATCGTCGTCGATGACCAGCAGGCGCCGCTCGGGCGTTCCCGCGGCCGGCGCCGGCGCCGCCTCTTTGGGCGGCTCGATATGGCGCGGCAGCCTGACCCGGAAGGTCGTCCCCTTCCCCGGTGTGCTGGCCACATCGATGTCGCCGCCCATCAGGTGACAGAACTGGCGACTGATGGCGAGCCCCAGGCCGGTTCCTCCATACTGTTTGGTGGTAGACAGCTCTGCCTGACTGAAGGCGTCGAAGATCCGAGCGAGCTGCGCCTTGTCCATGCCGATACCGGTATCGGCGACGCTGAGAACGACCCAGTCTCGGCCCCCGATCCGCTGGTGGCGGGCATCGAGCCTGATCCGGCCCTGCTTGGTGAACTTGCTGGCGTTGCTCAGCAGATTGAGCAGGGTCTGGCGCAGCTTGGTTTGGTCGGTGCTGAGCTTGCCGATCTCGGGTGCGCAGGTGACCTCGAGGCGGTTGCCGTTCTTGGCCACCAGGGGCTCGATGGTGGCCCGCAGGTCCTTGAGCACGGCCGGCAGATCGAAGGTCTCCACGAACAGCTGCATCTTGCCCGCCTCGATCTTGGACAGGTCGAGCACGTGATTGATGAGCGAGAGCAGGTGCCGGCCGGCGCCCAGGATCTTCTGAAGGTCGCCAGAGAGCTGCTGCGGGCCCAGATCCTCGGCCTCTTCCAGGAGCATCTCGCTGTAGCCGATGATGGCGTTGAGCGGGGTCCGAAGCTCGTGGCTCATGTTGGCGAGAAATCGACTCTTCGCCCGGTTGGCCTCATCGGCGGCCTCACGCGCGGAATGGGCCTCGGCCACCGCGCTCGCCAGCCTGGCCGTCATGGCGTTGAAGGCCTGGGCCAGCTCTCCCAGCTCGTTGCGGGCCTTGAGCTCGATGCGATGCTCCAGGTCGCCTCCGCCGATCCGTTTGGCCCCGTCGCGCAGGGTTCCGACGCCGCGCCCGATGGCGTAGATCGCGGAGTACCCGAGGATCATCGAGACCAGCAGGGAGCAGCCGAAGATCGCGTAGGAGATGCGATCTGTGAGAACTTTCGCCCCCTCGATGGCGTTTCCCGCCAGCTCCACCGCGCCCTTTTCGGCCTCGAGCAGCGCGCGCACTTGCTCGACCAGCTGGTTGTACTCGGGCTCCCAGCTGGGGGTGTCCACCGCCGTGCCGGTGGCGCTCGCGGCGGCGAACCGGCCGTAGAAATCAAGCCAGCGGTGGATCAGCTGATGCAGTGCGTCGCTGACGGCATAAGCCGCGCTGCGGTCCGTCGCGTCGGCTCGCTGCTGCACCCGGGCGTCAAGCCCTTCCATGTCGCGCACCCGCGCGAGCGTGGCTCCGACCTCCTCGACCTTGAGCACTGTGTGCTCGTCACTCAGCAGCAAGGTCCGCAACAGAAAGGTCTTCTGGTTCTGCTCACGCACTGCCTGCGCCAGGGCGACCGCGTCGAGCTGTTTGGACGCCGAGGTTCTGAGCTGCTCGACGCTCGCACTCTGCCTGGCCTGGGTCCAGGCGAAGACCGCAAGATTCAGGGCAAACAGGCCGATGAAGGTCAACAGGGCAAAGGTCAGGCGGGTCCGAATGCTCATGGCCGTTATTCCTTGACTCCGCAGGGTGTGCCCGACCTGCGGGAGCCACGGGGTGGCGGCATGAGCAGGAACAGGGACGAGAGCGCGATCGGCACTGATTCGCACGCAAATTCGCTGAAGTCTAGCTCACGGGTGGGGGAAACTGAACCGGGCGCGTAGCGCGGCGGCGCCGCGATGCCTGGCCGAGTCCGGATGCGGCGCCATGCGGGGCGAGCGCTCAGTCGCCCGGCTTGAGCTCGTAGACGACCGGCACCGCCATCTCCCAGCGGCTGCGCCCGAATTCGAGGGGTATGGGTCTGTACCGTCCGAGCCTGCGCAGGGTCTCCTGGGCCGCTTCGTCGAGCAGCGCCGAGCCGGAGCTGCGCCGCACATGGATCCCGGTGATGGCTCCGTCGCCCTCGAGCACGAAGGCCACCAGCGCTGTGCCAGTCTGGCGACGGCGCGCCGCCTCTTCGGGAAAGAACTGGTAGCGGCTGATCGCCTGCTGGAGGCCGCGGAGGAATGCCTTCCGGTCTGCCTTCCGGTCTGCCTTGACCCCATCGAAGTCCTGCGAGGCGGTCCTGGGGCCGCTAGCCGGGACTCCGAGCCTGTCTCCTTTCGAGCTGGCCACTGATGCACCCGACTCGGTGGTTGTCGACGGCGTTGACGCGGGAGCCGCAGCCGTGGCCGATGGGTGGGCAGGTGCCGACGGGGGCCGGGGCTTAGGGGTCGCCTTGGATGTCTGCCGGGGCTTAGGGGTCGCCTTGGGGGTCGGCCGGGGCTTAGGGGTCGTCTTGGGTGTCGGCCGGGGCTTCGGCTCAGGCTTTGGCGGCGGGCTCGTCTTGGGCTCCTCTTCGGGTTGCGGCTGAGGTTTCACCTCGGGCGCCGTCTGGGGCTCCACAGCAGGTTGTGGCTCGTTCGCCGGCGCCACGGCAGGCTCCGGCATTGGCGACGGCGCGGAGGTCTGCGCAGGAGAGGCCGGTGCGCTGCCCCGAAACATCTCGAGATTGACGCCCACAGTGGTCTCGCCGCCGCGGCCCCAGCCGCCCTCCAGGGCCGGCCGCCAGAGGGTGAGCCAGACGCTGCCGAGCACGAAAAAGGTGAGGTAGGCCGAGACGAAGAACCCGATGAGCTGGAACCTGCGGGCGTCCTGCATCGCTAACGTCGGGTGAGGATCGTAAGACGGTCCATGCCGAGCAGCTTCAAAATGTCGACCACCTCGACGAAGCTCTCGAACCGGGCCCCGGCATCGACCCTAAGCCTGACCGGCGTATTCCTGGACATGGCGGCCAGACGCTCCTGCAGGTGCTCGCGGTCGGTGCTGGCGCCGTCGATAAAAAGCTGTCCGTCCTGACTCACGGCCACTTCGACCACGGTCTCGGGCGTCGCCGCCGTGGCGGTCTGCGACTTGGGCAGCTCCACCTTGAGCAGCCCTTCGGCGATAAACGTTGCCGTGGTCAACACGATTGCCAGCAGCACGAGCATGATATCGATGAACGGGATGACGTTGATGGAATCGAACCGTTTCACCGGTCGACCTGCATCTTCCAGCGGGCCGTGAGCTCATCGACCTTGCGCAGCAGTCCGTTGTAAACGACGATCGCAGGGATGGCCACCACGAGCCCCAGGGCCGTAGATTTGAGCGCGAGCGCCAGGCCGAGCATGATCGTCTGGGTATCGATCGAGCCGCTCTGTCCCATGTCGTAGAAAGTGATGACTATCCCGAGAACCGTGCCGAGCAGCCCGACATAGGGGGCGTTGGTGCCCAGGGAGGACAGGGTCGTGAGGTTGCGCGTCAGGGCAATGTTGAGCTCATCAGGATGCCGGTAGTCGTGCAGGTCCACGTGGCGGTAAAAAAGGAAGCGCTCAATGGCGAGCCAAGCCAACAGAAAGCCCATCAGGCCTAGGATCCCGAATACGCCCAAATCCAGATATTCTCGTAAGTGCTCCACCAGATGCTCCGGATTGCGCTCGGTCGCTGCCGCGCGCGGCGGCCAGGCCTGTTAATGATTCGCACCCGCCGGCCGCAAGGACAGGGCGATCCGCCCTCGGTCTTCGACGCCCAGGTCTGAGGCGCCCTACGCGATGAATCTTAGCTTAGCCGTCGCCTTTGCGGTGGGTCTTTTCAGCACCCTGCACTGCATCGTCATGTGCGGCGATATCATGGGCGCCCGCAGCTACGGTCTCGGGGAGTGGGCTCGTCGGGGCTCTGCCCGCACCTTCGGGTATCTCCTGGCATCCAATGGTGGACGGATCGCCAGCTATGGGGTCGCGGGAGGGTTGGCCGATGAGACCGGGCAGCGTCTGGTTGCCGCGCTGGCGCCGGGCGCTTCCGGGAGGACCTGTATTTCCGTCTGCGCGTGGTGCCCCTGGAGCTGCCGCGGCTGCTCGGCATCAGCTGTGATACGCTGCATTTTCGCATGCAGAGATACGCCATCGAGGCTGGAGTCCGGGCGGGACGCTCAGAGACGCCGCACGGCGATGCGGATTGCCGGGTCCTCGGGCGAGATGCCGATGTCGAATCCCAGATCGCGGCACAAGGCCAGCATCGGGCGGTTCTCGGCCAGCACCTCGCCGATCATCAGACGCAACCTGCGCTCTCGCGCCGCCTCCATGAGCTGCTCCATCAGTCTCGATCCTATGCCCCGGTGTTGCCACTCGTCGCTGACCGCCAGGGCAAACTCGCAGGATTGCCCGTCCGGATTGATGGCGTAACGGGCTACGCCGACCTCGCGGCGTCGGTCTGCTTCGGTAACCACCGCGATCAGCGCCATCTCCCGGTCGTAGTCCGGCTGGGTGAAGCGCACCAGCATGTCCGGTGTCAGCTCCCTGATGCTCTGCATGAAGCGGAAGTATTTGGACTGGGGGGACAGGCGGCGCACGAAGTCCTGCTCCATCTCGGCATCCTCCGGGCGCATCGGGCGGACCAGCAGGTCGGCACCGTCGGCGAGCTGAACGCGTCGCTCCAGGGCCGAGGGGTAGGGATGGATGGCCATGTGGGCATAGGGCTCGGGAGAGGTGGGTGGGCGCTCGACCAGGATGCGCACGTCCAGGGGGAGCACGCCGGCCTCATGGGCGATCACCGGATTCATGGTCAGCTCGCGCACCTCGGGCAGCTCGCAGACCATCTCGGATACGCGCAGCAGCATCTGGACCACCCCCCCCAGGTCTGCTGCCGGCATACCGCGGAGCTCGCGGAGCAGTCGCGCCACCCGGGTGCGGTCGATCAGGCGCATCGCCAGGACCTCGTTGAGCGGCGGCAGCGCAAAGGCGGTGTCGTGGAAGATCTCTACCGCTGTGCCCCCGGCGCCGAAGGTGATCACCGGGCCGAAGACTGGATCGGAGGCAGCGCCGATCAGCAGCTCCCTGGCGTGGGGCGGCGAGACCATCGGCTCGACCGTGACTGACCGGATCTCTGCATCGGGTCGCTGCGCGCTCACCCGCTCGATGAGCGACTGATAGGCGCTGCGAACCTCCCGCGCGCTCGCCAGGTTGAGCATCACGCCCCCCACATCGGACCTGTGCCCGACCTGGGGGCTGTCAATCTTCAGCGCCACGGGGAAGCCCAGGGCTTCGGCGGCGGCCAGGGCTTCGCCCAGGTCATGCGCCTCATGCAGGGGCAGCGTCGGGATGTGGAAGGCCTGGGCCAGGGCCCGGACCTCTCCGGGGGTAAGCGCGCTGCGCCGCTCGGCCAGGGCCCCGGCGATGACCACGCGTCCCCGTTCGATGTCGGGCGCTCTCAGGTCGCTGAGCGGAGGCGGGGTCTGCAGGAGCAGCCGCTGATTGCGATCGAAGCGGGCCAGGTAGCTGAATGCCTCCACGGCGCGCTCGGGGGTCGCGAAGCTCTGCATGGCCTGGTCGGCAAACAGGGCGCGCGCCTCCTCGACTCGGGTCTGCCCCATCCAGCAGCTCAGCACTGCCTTGTCGCGCCCAGCGCGGGCCACCTTGACGAGCTCCCGGGCGGTATCGGTGGGATGGGTCATGGCCAGGGGGCTCAGCAGGGCGATCAGGCCGTCGACCCCGCTATCCTCCAGGCAGAGCCGAGCGGCCTCCGCAAAGCGCTCCGGCGGTGCATCGCCCAACACGTCCACGGGATTGGCGTGGGACCAGTGTGCCGGCAGCAGTTGGTCGAGGGCGGCGAGGGTGGTCTGCTGCAAGCCGGTCAGGGTGATGCCCAGCTCTTCGGCCCGATCGGCGGCGAGCGCGCCCAGGCCGCCCCCGTTGGTCAGGATCGCCAGCCGGTTACCGCGCACCCGGGTGCCCCCGGCGAGCAGCTCGGCGGCCGCAAACAGCTGACTGACGTCAGCGGCGCGGACCACACCGCCGCGCTCGACGGCTGCGCCGAACACCTCGTCGGAGCCAGCGGGTGGCCCCGAATGGGTGGCCGCTGCCCGGGACGCCGCCTGATGGCGCCCGGCCTTGAGGACCACGACCGGTTTGACGCGGGAGGCCGCCCGCAGCCCCGACATGAATCGCCGGGCACGGCGGATACCCTCCACGTAGAGCAGGATCGCCCGAGTCTTGGGGTCCAGTGCGAGATAATCGAGCAGATCCCCGAAGTCGACGTCGCTGGCGTTGCCCAGCGACACCACGGCGGAGAAGCCGATCCCGTGGGGCGCGGCCCAGTCGACGATGGCGGCGCAGAGTGCCCCCGATTGGGAGACCAGCGCCAGATGGCCGCTGCGGGCGGGACTGTCGAGAAAGGTGGCGTCGAGGCCGTTGACAGGACGCATGATCCCGAGGCAGTTCGGCCCTACCAGGCGCAGCTCGTAGCGCTTGGCGGTCTCGCGCAGGCCTTGCTCCAAGCGCTCCCCGGCCTCCCCGGTCTCGCCGAAGCCCCCGGACAGGACCAGGGCGACGCGCACCCCGTGCGCGCCGCACTGGTGCAGGATGGCCTCCACGCTGGCGGCGGGCGTGGCGACCACCGCCAGATCGATCGGCGAGCTCAGGTCGGTGATCCGTGGGTAGCACTTGCGGCCTTGGACCCGCTTGTGCGTCGGGTTGATGGGGTATACGTTCGCCCCGAGAGGGCTGCGCAGCAGGTTTCGAAATACCCGGTAGCCCACACTGTCCGGACGATCACTCGCCCCGAATACCGCAACGGCCTGAGGGGAGAACATGTAGTCTAGGAAGTGATGACCCATGACCTTGCCGCCCCGTTTCAATCATCCGCAGGCAGCATAACGCGTCGTTCGCCCGTGACAACTGCCCATGCCTGTCGCCTTCATATCCCACGCTGACTGCCTGATCCACGATCTGGGGCCGGACCATCCTGAATGTCCCGCCCGCTTGCATGCCATCAATGACCGTCTCATCGCCTCGGGCCTCGAGCTCGCCCTCAGACAATACGATGCGCCCCTGGTGGACCGGGTACTGCTGGAGCGCGTCCACGATCCGGCCTACGTGGCGCGCATCCTCGATGAGCTGCCCGAGGAAGGCCACATCTGGCTCGATGTGGATACCGCGGTCAGCCGCGCGGGGGTCTGCTCGGCCCTGCACGCCGCGGGCGCGGCGGTGCTCGGCGTGGATCTGGTGCTGGGCGGCGCGGTGCGGGTGGCCTTCTGCGCCGTGCGCCCGCCCGGCCACCATGCCGGACGCTCCAGCTCAGGCGGCTTTTGCATCTTCAACAATGTGGCGATCGGCGCCACCCACGCGCTTGAGGCGCACGGGCTCGCGCGCATCGCCGTCGTCGACTTCGACGCGCACCATGGCAATGGTACCGAGGAGATCTTTGCCGATGAGCCGCGGCTGCTGCTGTGCTCGAGCTTCGAGCATCCCTTCTATCCGTTCTGCGGTGCTGATACCCGCAGCGATCACATCATCAACGTGACCCTGGATGGCGGCGTCACCGGAACGGTGTTCCGGGAGCGCGTGACCGAGCACTGGTTTCCGGCCCTGGAGCGGTTCGCCCCGGAGCTGGTGCTGGTGTCGGCCGGATTCGACGCCCACGCCGAGGACGACATGAGTCACTTGCGGCTGCGCGAGCCCGACTACCGCTGGGTGACCGAGCAGATCAAGAGCGTCGCCGAGCGCCACGCCCAGGGCCGCATCGTCTCGATCCTCGAGGGTGGGTATGCACTCTCGGCGCTCGGCCGTTCCGCAGCCGCCCATATCGACGCCCTGATCGGGGGCTGGTAAGGTCCAGGCGAGGGCGCGCGGCTAGGTGGCCCATCCCCTGGCCGATGGGCCGCAAGGGTGGACGGGTATCGCCGGGGCGGGTCGGGTCCCATGGAGCGGGTGCCGCGGCGTCAGCGATCGATGTGCACCGCGACCCAGATGCAGTGGGGCTCGCTGGAGGTGGCGAGCACCCTGTGGGGGGTCCTCGCGGGAATCAGCAAGCTGTCGCCGGGCCCGAGCTCCAGCGCCTGGCCCGCCAGATCAAGACGGGCCTTGCCCTGCAGCAGCAGGACCCATTCGTCCGTGTCCTGGCAGTATTCGAGCGGCTCTGGACGATCCGAGCTCACGATCTGCTCGATCAGCAGGTTGTGGCGGCGTAGCAGCTCCCGGAAATGCTCGCCGGCGGCGGGTGGGGCCCCTTCCAGCAGGTTGTGGACCGCGGCGGTCACCAGGGGTGTTTCGGGCGTAGGCTTGCGCCCCCCCGGTCCCTACCTCTGCGACTCGGGCTCGGCCGAGGGCTCGGGCTGGCACGGGAAGGCGTTCTCGAGGGTGCGGAACACCTCCGCGATGGCCGGGCTGCGTCGCGCGTCCGGGTACTTGGTCATCCGCTCCTTGAACAGACCCACGATCTCCTGGACCCCGACCGTACCTGTCGGGCAGAACCGGGGCTCTATGCCTGGGACACCTTTGCGCATCTGCTCATAGGTGAAAGCCGCCTGGGTGAAGCCGGCGAAATAGGCTTCGCACGCCGGCTTGCCGGACACGCAGTCGTTGAGCAGGATCTCGGCCGTAAGGCCGGCTGCGGGACTCTGCCCTGCCAGGACCAACAGGGCGGCGGAGACCAACCATCGGAGTGCTTTTCTGGCCATGGGCGATTCACGTCGGGTTGTAGCGGGGGCAGCGCGCATCGGGCCTCAGGTCTCGTGACCCGGCTCGAATTCTCTTACGAAATGCTCCAGCTGGACGACGTCGTCCAAGAACTGGCGCAGCTTGTCGCAGTTGGTCACGGATCTCATCTTCTGGACCTCGTGCTCGAACTTACCGCTCATCCACAGCCGGACGATATCTTCCTTTTCGCCGCGCTCGAGCCCCAGGACCTGGCGGATCAGGGAGGCATTGCCGTGCTGGGCGGCCACTTTGCCCAGGTGCGCCGACAGCTGGCCCTGTACCTGTAGCTCCAGCTCCGCCCTGAGGAAGGCGATATCGACCTCGGCTATCCGGTCCGGGATCTTACCGGCATCGACCAGCGTGCGATGCGGGTAGAAGGCATTGGCCGACCCGGACACAAACAGGAAGTACTCTCCGTACCACCGATAGGTTCCCTGCTTGCCCACCGCAAACACCACCAGCGGGAGCCCGACTCCGCTCATGTAGCGGCCACGCTCGACCCACCATTTTTCTACCAGCATTCGCGTGTCTCTCCTCTGTTCGGCATCGAATGGGTCTCGCTTCGGGAAGCTGTCGGCACATCTGCCAGCTCGCGCCGGCACGACCCGGGCGCACTTGCACATATCCCAGTCATATTGACCAAGGAGCGGCGCCCGCGCAACTGCCGCGTCGTTGTGGTGCGGGTAGCGGCGGCCGACTGGCGTGCTCGGATTGGTGGGCCCTGCAGGGGTCGAACCTGCAACCAAGGGATTATGAGTCCCCTGCTCTGACCATTGAGCTAAGGGCCCGAGTTTTACCGCAGTCTGTCCTAGACGTCCATGGCGCGGTCCCGCGCGCGTGCTGGGGGACCTGCCCAGCCCTCCCTGGCCGGGTGTTTGGCCCGCTGCGCTCGGACGAGCGGTCGGGCCTGACCCATGGAGCTAAGGACCCGTTGTGCGTCTCGGTGGCGGCAACCGTCCCCTGTGCCAAGGCCAGATCGGCTCGCTGCGTGCTTGCGTGGGACGAGCAGCCCGGTGTCTCGATGCGCTTTGCGGCCGGGCCGGAGACGATACCAGAAATGGAGCAAGGGGCAACGCAGTCGCTGCCCCCCCCTCGTCGGCACACAGCCGAGCCCGGTCAGTCGGTGTCCAGGAAGCTGCGCAGTCGCTCGGAACGGCTGGGATGGCGCAGCTTGCGCAGTGCCTTGGCCTCGATCTGGCGGATGCGCTCGCGGGTGACGTCGAACTGCTTGCCGACCTCTTCCAGGGTGTGGTCGGTGTTCATGTCGATGCCGAAGCGCATGCGCAGCACCTTGGCCTCCCGCGGGGTCAGGCTGGCGAGCACGTTCTGGGTCGCCTCGCGCAGCCCCTCGATGGTGGCCGCCTCGACCGGGGAGGTGATGCTGGAGTCCTCGATGAAGTCGCCCAGGTGCGAGTCCTCGTCGTCGCCGATCGGGGTCTCCATGGAGATCGGCTCCTTGGCGATCTTGAGCACCTTGCGGATCTTGTCCTCGGGCATCTCCATGCGCTCGGCCAGCTCCTCGGGCGTGGGCTCGCGGCCCATCTCCTGGAGCATCTGGCGGGAGATGCGGTTGAGCTTGTTGATCGTCTCGATCATGTGCACCGGGATGCGGATGGTGCGCGCCTGATCGGCGATCGAGCGGGTGATGGCCTGGCGGATCCACCAGGTGGCGTAGGTCGAGAACTTGTAGCCGCGGCGGTATTCGAACTTGTCCACCGCCTTCATCAGGCCGATGTTGCCTTCCTGGATCAGGTCGAGGAACTGCAGGCCGCGGTTGGTGTACTTCTTGGCGATCGAGATCACCAGGCGCAGGTTGGCCTCCACCATCTCCTTCTTGGCGCGGCGGGCCTTGGCCTCGCCGATGGACATCTTGCGGTTGATCTCCTTGATCTCGCCGATGTTGAGGAAGTTCTCGCGCTCGACCTCGACCAGCCGGCGCTGGGCACGCGAGCACCTCAGGCAGTACCTCCCGCAGGCCGTCCGCGTAGCTGGTGCTTCGGTCGAAGTGGGCGGGCAGCCAGTCCAGATTGCTCTCGTTGTCCGGGAAGGAGACGATGAACTCCTTGCGCGGCATGTGGGCGTCTCTACGCACAGCCCCATGATGACGCGCTCCTGGGCGCGGACGCGGTCGATGACGCCGCGCAGGTTGTCGCCCAGCTCGTGGAACACCGTCGGGATCAGCTTGAGCTCCATGAATGCGGCCGAGGCCTTCTGCGCGCAGCTTCTGGGTCTTGGGGTCCTTGGTGCCGTGCTTGCTGCAGCGCACTGACCCAGGTCTTGTGGAGCTTGCGCAGGCTGGCGATTTTTCTCGCCGCCTCCTCCGGGTCGACCCCGGAATCTTCAACGGTCTGGGTCTCCTCGTCCTCGCCGCCCGTGTCCGAGGAGGTCTCGGTGCCTGCGGCGGCGATGGGCCGCGCAATCTCTTCGGGCTCGTTGGGGTCGATGAAGCCGGAGATGATATCGGTCAGGCGCGCCTCACCCTGCTCGACCCTGTCGAGCATCTCCAGCAGCTTCGACAGGGTCCCGGGAAACCCTGAGAGCGCGGCGGATACCTGGCTCAGACCGTCCTCGATGCGCTTGGCGATCTGCATCTCGCCTTCGCGCGTGAGCAGCTCCACGGTGCCCATCTCGCGCATGTACATGCGCACCGGGTCGGTGGTGCGCCCGAACTCGCTGTCGACCGTGGCGAGTGCTGCCGCTGCTGCTTCGACGGCATCTTCATCGGTGGAGGTGACCAGGTCGCTGATTGCCTCCAGCTCCGCCTCGGACGCCGATTCATGGACCATGATGCCCATGTCGTTGATCATCCGGATGATGTCTTCGATCTGCTCGGGCTCGACGATACCTTCCGGCAGATGGTCGTTGACTTCCGAATACGTCAGGAAGCCTTTTTCCTTGCCTCTGGCAATCAGTTGCTTGAGCTGGGAGTGCTGCTGCTGCTGTTCCTGATCCATTGCTAGGCCTTGAGCGAAAAGTGGATGCGCCGCTGTGACCCAGGCGCGAAAAGATAACCGCTAACTATAGCATCGCTTCAGCGAGCCTGCGAGAGCGCGCACCTTAACGACGCGGGTCCCGGGCTGCCAGCAGGCTCTGCAGCCGCCGCTTCTCGCTGCTGTCCAGGGGGCTGCTCCGCGCCTTGGTGAGCAACCGCTCGGTCTCCTGCTCGCAACATTGCCGCTCCAGCCTCTCCAGGGCGTCGCGCAGCTCCTGCTCGCGCCGACTCTCGTCGCCGGGCAGCTCCAGCTGTAGCAGCTTCCTCAGATACGGCTCCTGGGCTGTGCCGCGCCAACGCTCGATCACCATGCCTGTGTTTAGGTTAGGCTCGCCTTGGAGCAAATCAAGCAGATCCGAGAGCAGGGCGATACCCTCCCCCTCCAGTGCGTGCCAGCTCCGTGGCAGGCCGGGGACCCGTGCCAGCTCGGGGTAGCGCAGCAATAGCGCAACCGCCAGGCGGACCGGCGTGAGCGGGCGCTGCAGCCGCCGCTTCGGGGGAGGCGCACGCCTCGCGCCGGGGCGCGAGCCACGGAGTTGGACACGTCCGCCGCCTTCAAGTTCTAGCTGTTTGCGCAGCTCCTCGCGAAGTGCCTCCGAGGGCACGCGGGAGATGAGCGCGGAGGCGGCCTCGACGAAACGGGCGCGCCCGTCCGGACTGGCGATGTCGGCCTTCTCCCGCAGCGCGTCGAACAGCAGGCGCGACAGGGGCAGTGCGCCCCTGACGCGCTCCTCGAACGCCTCGCGCCCTTCCTGGCGCACCAGGGTATCCGGGTCTTCGCCTTCGGGCAGGAATAGGAAGCGCAGCTCGCGACCCTCGCGCAACTGAACGAGCGCGGTGTCCAGGGCCTTCCAGGCCGCGTCGCGGCCCGCCCGGTCCCCGTCGAAGCAGAACACCACCTGGGCGGTGGTGCGAAACAGCCGGTCCAGGTGCTCGGCGGTGGTGGCGGTGCCCAGGGTGGCGACAGCGTAGCGGATGCCGTACTGGGCGAGGGCGAGCACGTCCATGTAGCCCTCAACCACCAGCAGGCGGGGGATCTCGCGAAGCGCCGAGCGCGCCTCGTACAGCCCGTAAAGCTCCCGGCCCTTGTGGAACAGCGGGGTCTCGGGCGAGTTGAGGTACTTGGGCTTGGCGTCCCCTAGCACCCGGCCGCCGAAACCGATGATCCGACCACGACGATCCCGGATCGGAAACATGATGCGGTCACGGAAGCGGTCGTATGGGGTGCCCCGCTCGCCGTCGATCAGCATGCCGCTGGTGCGCAGGCGCTCGAGCGGTGCGCCGGTCCCCCCCAGGCTTCCCGTCAGACCGTCCCAGCCCGGTGGGGCATAGCCGACGCCGTACTCGGCGGCGATCTCCCCGCTCAGACCGCGTCCTTTGAGGTAGGCAACCGCGCGGCTGGCCTCGGGGTGACGGCGCAGCTGCTCGGTGTAATAGCGGGCGACCTGCTCGAGGGTCTGGAACAGCGGCGCGAGGTCTTCGCCGGGAGCGGCGGCAGCCTCGCGGGGCACCTCCATGCCCGCCAGGTGTGCCAGCTCCTGGACCGCCTCGACGAACTCCATGCGGTCGTATTCCATCAGGAACCCGATCGCCGAGCCGTGGGCGCCGCAGCCGAAGCAGTGGTAGAACTGCTTGCCCGGGCTGACCGTGAAGGACGGGGTCTTCTCGTCGTGGAAGGGACAGAGCGCCTGATATTCCTTGCCGGCCCGCTTCAGGGGTATGCGCTTGCCCACCACGTCGACAATGTCGATGTGCTCGAGGAGCCGATCGGTGAATTCGGGGGGGATGTGCCCGGCCATGGCCGAGAAGCCTAGCAGGCGCGGCCAGGCCGGGGTAGGGCGCCGAGCGAAGCGGCCGGATTCAGCCGCCGAGCCGCTGTTTGACCAGGGCGCTGACGGCGCCGATGTCTGCTCGGCCCTGCAGCCGGGGCTTGAGCAGCCCCATCACCTTGCCCATGTCCCGTACCGAGACCGCGTCGGTGGCGGCGATCGCCTCGGCCACCGCGGCGCCGATCTCGGCCTGGCTCAGGGCCTGGGGGAGGTACTCCTGGATCAGCGCGATCTCGTAGGACTCCTGCTCGACGAGGTCGTCGCGGGCCGCCTTTTCGTAGTGGGCGATGGACTCGCGGCGCTGCTTGACCATCTTGTCCAGCACCGCAAGCACCTGGCTGTCGTCGAGCTCGATGCGCTCGTCGACCTCGCGCTGCTTGATCGCAGCGGTGACCAGCCTTAACGCGCCGACGCGGCGCTTGTCGCCGGCCTTCATGGCCGTCTTCACTGCGTCCTGGATACGTGCCTTGAGCATGCGCCGGGCCCGGGCCGAAGGGGGCTCAGTAGAGGCGTTCCCAGCGCCGGTTGTCCCGTTGCAACTTCTTCTGCCAGCGTTTGACCGCTGCGGCGGCCTTGCGCTTGCGCTCGGTGGTCGGCTTCTCGTAATGCTCGCGGCTACGCACTTCGGCGAGCACGCCGGCCTTCTCGCAGGAGCGCTTGAAGCGGCGCAGGGCGACCTCGAACGGCTCATTCTCCTTGACTCGAACGCTGGGCATCGGGACCTCTGATAGTTGCCAAAACCGGCGGGGCCGGGCTAAAGGCGCAAAATTCTACTGCCTGGGCGGGCGTTTGCAAAGTCCGAAATGCCGGCGCATGGTCTTTGACCGACTCGCCCGGGTGCCGCATCATCCCCCGATCATGCGCGTTCTCGGCATAGAGACCTCCTGCGACGAGACCGGTGTTGCCGTCTATGACAGCGACCTCGGGCTCGGGGCGCACGTCGTCTACAGCCAGGTGGCCCTGCATGGCGAATACGGCGGGGTGGTCCCGGAGCTCGCTTCCCGTGACCATGTGCGCAAGCTCTTGCCGTTGATCCGGCAGGTGCTCGCCGAGGCCGGGCCCGGCAGCGTGCCGGCTCGATGGGGTGGCCTACACCGCGGGGCCGGGTTTGATCGGCGCTCTGCTGGTCGGAGCGGCTGTGGGGCGCTCGCTGGCCTGGGCCTGGGGGGTCCCGGCCCTGGGCGTGCATCACATGGAGGGCCACCTGCTGGCGCCAATGCTCGAGCCGGACCCGCCGGTGTTCCCCTTTGTCGCCCTGCTGGTCTCGGGCGGGCACACCCAGCTGGTCGAGGTCGCCGGGGTGGGGCGCTACCGGATGCTGGGAGAGTCCCTGGACGATGCCGCCGGGGAGGCCTTCGACAAGACCGCCAAGCTGCTCGGGCTGCCCTATCCGGGCGGTCCGGCGCTGGCCCGCCTGGCCGAGCGGGGTGATCCCGGGCGGTTCTCGTTTCCGCGGCCGATGGTGGACCGACCGGGCCTGGACTTCAGCTTCAGCGGGCTCAAGACCTTCGCCCTGACGACCATGAAACAGGCCCTGGGTGACGAAGGCGCGCAGGAGCAGACCCGCGCGGATATCGCCCGGGCGTTCGAGGATGCGGTGGTTGATACGCTGGCGATCAAGTGCCGGCGTGCGGTGCTCCAGACCGGTGCCCGCACCCTGGTGCTGGCGGGGGGCGTGAGCGCCAACCGGCGGCTGCGCGTGCGGATCGCCGAGACCATGGCCCAGGCTGGCGTTCGGGCCTGTTACCCCCGCCCGGAATTCTGTACCGATAACGGCGCCATGATCGCCTACGCGGGCTGGCAGCGGCTAAGGGCCGGCCAGCACGACGGTCTCGGATTCGGGGCCGTGCCGCGCTGGTCCATGACCGATCTGGCGCCGCTCGGCGGCGACCTCTGAGCGCGCCGGCGCCGACCCGGCCCGTCGGGGGCGGATCACTCCGGGCCCTGCTCCTCCGAGATCTTTCCCTCCGACCCCTTGAGAAGGTGCCGGATGTTGCTGCGGTGGCGCCAGAACAGCATGCTGCTGATCAGCACCTGCGCGGCGATCAGCGCCGGGGCCGGCCAGAACAGCCAGACAATGAGCGGGGCCAGGGCCATGGATATCAGCGCCGATAGCGAGGAAATGTTCAGCACCCGGGCAGCGAACAGCCAGATGGCGGCCACCGAGAGCCCGATCTGCCAGCTCAGGCCGAGCTGCACCCCGAGGGCCGTGGCGACCCCTTTGCCACCCCGGAAGCCGAAGAACACGGGATACAGGTGGCCCAGGAACGCCGCGATCCCGGTGGCGGCAAGCACCGCTACACCGGCATCCAGCAGGTGGGCGGCCAGCATCGGCAGCACGCCTTTGAGGCAGTCGCCGACCAGGGTGACGGCCGCCGCCTTGCGGCCGCCGATGCGCAGCACATTGGTCGCACCGGGGTTGTTCGAGCCCAGGGTCCGGGGGTCGGGCAGTCCCATCAGGCGGCACACCAGAATGGCGCTGGAGATGGAGCCCAGCAGATAGGCTCCGACGATCAGGGCGACAGCGGGCAGCATTTCTATCTGGTGGGTCCGGGCAGACGACAGCCGGCATTGTCGGTGCGGGGCCGGGCCCGGTCAACGGGACGGCGCTCTCGCGGCCGGGTTTTGCCGGTTGTCCGGCTGCTTTACCATGTCGCGAGCCCGCAGCGCCGCCGGAGCCTCTATGGACATCGTATTCCTGCGTGAACTTCGTATCGACACCGTGATCGGCATCTACGGCTGGGAGCGCCGCATCACCCAGACCCTGGTCCTGGACCTGGAGATGAGCGCGGATATCGCCGCCGCGGCCGCCACCGATCGGATCGAGGACACGCTCGACTACAAGGCGGTGGCCAAGCGGCTGATCCAGTTCGTCTCCGAGAGCCGCTTTCAGCTGGTGGAGACGCTGGCCGAGCGCTGCGCGCAGATCGTGCGCGAGGAGTTCGGGGTGCGCTGGGTGCGCCTGACCCTGAACAAGCAGGGTGCGGTACGTGGTGCGCGTGACGTGGGCGTGATCATCGAGCGCGGCGAGCGCCACTGAGATGGCCCGCGTCTGGGTGAGCATCGGCAGCAATGTCGATCGAGAGCGCCACATCCGGGGGGCCATCGAGGAGCTGCGCCACGAGCTGGGCGAGCTGATCCTGTCCCGGGTGTACGAGAGCGCGGCGGTCGGGTTCCCGGGGGCCGCCTTCTACAATCTGGTGGCCGGATTCGAGTCGCAGCTGGCGCCCGCGGAGCTCAACCGGCGGCTGCGCGCCATCGAGGCGGCCCACGGGCGAGAGCGCGCGGGCCCCCGGTTCGCCGCACGTACCCTGGATATAGATCTGCTCACCTACGGGGATCGGGTGGGCCACTTCGACGGGCTGGAGCTTCCTCGGGACGAGATCCTGAAATACGCCTTCGTGCTGGGGCCCCTGGCGGAGGTCGCCCCCGGCGAGCGTCATCCCGTCGATGGGCGCACCTATGCCGAGCTCTGGGCGGCTTTCGATCGCTCCGGGCAGGCCATTCACCCGGTGGCGCTGGCGACCTGAGTCCGGGATCTGGGCGCCCGGGAGGACCAGCCCGGATCGAAGTGTCTCAGGCGCAGGCTGTTGGAGACCACGAACAGGCTGGAGACGCTCATGGCCGCGGCGGCGACCATGGGGTTGAGCAGTATCCCGAAGAAGGGATAGAGGGCGCCGGCGGCCAGCGGTATCAGCGCCACGTTGTAGGCATAGGCCCAGAAGAAGTTCAGCTGGATGATCCAGAGCGTGCGCCGGGCAAGACGGATCGCATCCACCACCCGACGCAGATCTCCCGCCATCAGCACCAGGTCGCCCGCCTCGATGGCGATGTCGGTGCCGGTGCCTATGGCCAGGCCGAGGTCCGCCCGGGCCAGCGCCGGCGCGTCGTTGATCCCGTCGCCCACCACCCCGACCCGGCGACCCTCGCCCTGCAGCCGCTCAATCTCCCGGGCCTTGCCGTCGGGCAGCACCCCGGCGATCACCCGCTCGATCCCCAGCCGCGCGGCCACGGCCTGGGCCGTGCCCGGCTGATCGCCGGTGAGCATCGCGACCTCCAGGCCCAGGCCTCGCAGCGCGTGCAGGGTCTCGGCGGCGCCCTCTTTGATCGGGTCGCTGACCCCGAGCAGACCCGCCAGCCGCCCGTCGATCGCGCAGTAGAGCAGCGTCTCGCCCGCCTGGGACCAAGCCTCGGCGAGTGTCGCGGCGGGCTCCGCGGCTATGCCCAGGCGCTGCATGTAGCGCGCCGAGCCGATCTGCAGGCGATGGCCGTCGACCTTCCCCTGGATACCGAGTCCGGGCTCCGCCTGGACATCCGTGGCTGCCGGGGCCGGCAGTCCGCGGGCCGCTGCCGCCTCCACCAACGCCTGGCCGAGGGGGTGCTCGCTGCGCCGCTCCAGGCTGGCCGCCAGCCCCAGCAGCCTCGCCTCCTCGGTGTCGAAACAGCGGATGCGGCTGAGCACAGGTCGGCCCTCGGTGAGAGTGCCGGTCTTGTCGAACACCAGGGTGTCGAGCCGTGCCAGGGTCTCCAGGGCCGCCCCCTTGCGGAACAGCACGCCCAGCTCCGCCGCGCGGCCGGTGCCGACCATGATCGCCGTGGGGGTCGCCAGGCCCATGGCGCAGGGGCAGGCGATGACCAGCACGCTCACCCCGGCGACGAAGGCGTGGCTCAGTGCAGACTCGTGCCCGAGACCGAGCCAGGCCAGGAAGGTCAGGGTGGCCACTGCCATGACGATCGGCACGAACACCCCGGCGATACGGTCGGCCAGTTGCTGGATCGGCGGCTTGCCCGCCTGGGCGTCCTCGACCATGCGGATGATGTGGGCGAGCAGGGTCTCGGCGCCGACCCGGGTGGCCATGAGCCGAAGGCCTCCGGCGCCGTTGACCGTGCCGCCGGTGACCTCTGCCCCGGGGCCTTTCAGCACTGGCACCGGCTCCCCGGTGATCATCGACTCGTCGCAGTAGCTGCTGCCCTCGGTGACCTCGCCGTCGGTGGGGATGCGCTCGCCGGGACGCACCAGGATCAGGTCGCCCGGCACCAGGGCTTCGATGGGGATCTCCAGCTCCTGGCCGTCGCGCACCACGCGCGCCTGGGCCGGCTGCAGCCGCATCAGCTTACGGATCGCCGATGAGGTCCGCCCGCGGGCGGCGCCCTCCAGGTATTTGCCCGCCAGGATCAGGGTGATGATCGCCGCGGAGGCCTCGAAATAGAACTGCACAGTGCCCGCCGGGAACAGCCCCGGGGCCAGCAGCGCCAGGGTGGAGTAGCCCCAGGCCGCCGAGCTGCCCAGCATGATCAGGCTGTTCATCCCGGGGCTGAGGTGTCTGAGCTCTGCAAAGCCCTGGCGGTAGAAACGCCGCCCGGCGTAGAACTGCACCGGTGTGGCGAGGGCGAGCTCCAGCCAGTGCCAGGCCGCCGGGCGCGCGAGCCCGTGCATCCAGGGGGCCAGGCCGGGTACCAGCATGGGTCCCATGGCGATCAGGATCAGCGGCAGAGTGAGCAGCGCGGCCAGCAGCAGATCGCGCCGCGCCGCCCGGTCCTGGGGCGGCTGCTCCCCAGGGGTGCCCGCTGCCGCAGGCGTCGGTGCCACCCGATAGCCCGCGGACTCGATCGCCGCGCGCAGCTCCCCCGGGCCGAGCTGGGCCGGCAGGTAGTCCACCGAGGCCTTCTCCGTGGCGAGATTCACGCTCGCCCCCAGCACGCCGGGAAGCTTCAGCAGGGCCCGCTCCACCCGCCCCACGCAGGCCGCGCAGGTCATGCCCTGCACGGGCAGGTCCAGGTGAGCGGTGCGGGGCTCATAGCCGCTCTCGCGCACCACCGCCAGCAGCTCGGGCAGGCTGATGCGCTGGGGGTCGAAGCGGATGGTGCCGCGCTCGGTGGCCAGGTTCACGCTGGCCTGGTCTACGCCGGGCTGCTTGCCGAGGCTGCGCTCAATACGCGCCACGCAGGCGGCACAGCTCATGCCGCCAATGTCCAGGCGGACCTCGCTGCGCTGTGTCTCGGCGCCCATCACCTGTCCCCGGGGGGGCTCACACCAGCTCCGCGCTGTAGCCCTCTTCCTTGACGGCCTCGATCAGGGCGGTGGGGTTGGGGCTGCCCTCGACCTCGGCGCTGCCCGCCTCGAGGCTCACCTGGACCCGGTCGACGCCCGCGACCCCGCTCAGGGCCTTCTCGACGGCGGCCTTGCAATGGCCGCAGCGCATGCCGGTAATCTTCATCTGGATCATCATCGGGTCTCCGCTGAGAGCTATGAATTCGACCCTTGCCGCGGGCTCAATGTTGCGTGCTGCGGCCGCCGTCCACGGTGATCACCTGGCCGGTGATATAGGGTGCATCGCGCACCAGGAACAGCACCGTGCGGGCGATGTCCGCCGGGGCGCCGGGTCGTTTCAGCGCCGTGCGGTCGAGGATCTCGTGCTGTGCGGCTTGGCTCAGCCCCTGCTCGGGCCAGAGGATGGCGCCCGGCGCGACGCCGTTGACGCGCACCTCGGGGCCCAGCTCCCGGGCCAGCGAGCGCACCATCATGGCGTTGCCGGACTTGGCCATGGAGTAGACCGGATGGTCTTTGAGCGGGCGCTCGCCATGGATGTCCACCAGGTTCACGATGCAGCCCGCGGTGCGGCGCAGGGCCTGCGCTGCGGCCTGGGCGAGGAAGAAGGGCGCCTTGAGATTGGTGCCCATGAGGTCAGCCCACTGGGCCTCACTGACCTCGCCCAGCGGCGTCGGGTAGAAGGTCGAAGCGTTGTTGACCAGCAGGTCGAGGCGCCCGAATTGGTCGGTCGCCGCGTCCACCAGGCTAGCCAGGGCGCGGGTGTCGAGCAGGTCGCCCTGGACCAGGCCGACCGATTCGGAGCGCTCCGACTCGAAGCTCGCGCTTGAGCTCATCGGCGGCCCGGGCCGAGCGATAATAGTGCAGGACGAGATCCATGCCGGCCTGGTGCAGGGTGCGGGCGATCTCGGCGCCGATGCGCTGGGCGGCGCCGGTAATCAGGGCCACCTTTCCGGCCAGGGTCTCTCGATCGTCTCTCACGGGCTGGCGCTCAGGGTCGTCGTGCACGCTTGCGGTATGGCCCGCCGGGGGCCCAGGGATCGGCGCAGGGCGGGATGCGGGTCCCGGCCCCGGAAGCGCTCGGCGAATCCGGTAGACTAAGCCGCCAATTTAACCGAAACCCGCAGCCGACACACCTCGCGATGCCTCCGCCTACGACTCGCTCCGCTGCGCCGGACGCTGCCGCTCGCCTCCGCGAGTCGAGTCTCGCGGAGGTGATCCAAACGGCCATTGTTCAAGACGGCGGCGGGCTGCCGTTCGACCGTTTCATGGAGCTGGCGCTCTATACGCCGGGGCTGGGCTACTACAGCGGCGGGGCCTGCAAGTTTGGCGCACAGGGGGATTTCGTCACCGCCCCGGAGCTTTCGCCGCTGTTTGCGTACGCCCTCGCCCGGCAGATCGGCCAGGTGCTAGGCCATCTCGGCGGGGGCGAGGTGCTGGAGCTGGGGGGAGGCTCGGGCTGCCTGGCCGCGGATCTGCTCGGTGACCTCCAACGGCTCGATCGGTTGCCCGAGCGTTACCTGATGCTGGAGCTCAGCGCTGAGCTGAGGGCGCGCCAGCGCGCCACCCTGGAGGCCCGGGTACCCGATCTGGCCGGGCGGGTGCAATGGCTCGACGAGCTGCCGGCGCAGGCGCTGCGCGGCCTGGTGATCGCCAACGAGGTGATCGATGCCATGCCGGTGAGCCGCTTTCGCATCGAGCGCTGCCAGGTGCTGGAAGAGTATGTGGTCGTCCACGAGGGGCGGTTCGCGGCCAGCTGGTGCCCCGCCACGACCCCGGGCCTGGCCCCGGGGGTGGCGCGCCTGGCCGCCGAGCTCGGCCCGTTTGCGGACGGCTACGAGTCGGAGATCAACCTGCGCGCCTCCGCCTGGGTCGCCGCGATCGCCAGGCGGCTGGACGCCGGCCTGCTGCTGCTGATCGACTACGGTTACCCGCGCCGCGAGTACTATCACCCCCAGCGCAGCGCAGGGACCTTGATGTGCCACCATCGCCACCGCGCCCACGCCGATCCGCTGGTGCTGGTCGGGTTGCAGGACATCACGGCCCATGTGGATTTCACCACCCTGGCGGAGGCCGCCGTGCAGGCCGGGCTGTGCGTGCACGGCTTCGCCCCCCAGGCACATTTTCTGCTGGCGAGTGGCATGGAGAGCTATCTCGAGAGGCTGGATCCGGAGGATACCGCGGGCAGGCTGCAGCGGCTCCAGGAGATCAAGATGCTGACCCTGCCGTCAGAGATGGGCGAGCGATTCAAGGTGCTCGCGCTCTCGCGTGGCCTCGACCTGGCGCTGCTGGGATTCGCCCTAAGAGATTTCCGCGACCGACTTTGAGCCCCGCTTTCTTGTCGGCGGGTTTGCATTGTGCCGGCCGCGGAAAATACAATCGCCGCTTTTCGGCCAACCCGCGGAGTCCATGGAGATGAGCACAGAGATCGAACAACGGATCCAGGCCCTACAAGCTGAGATCGATGAGCTGAAGGTGCAGAAGGAGCAAGCGAAAAAGCAGCGGGCGGCGCTCGATGAGGCGTACAAGGCGCTCAAGGCCCAGCTCAAGGAGGCTGGCCTGAGCTTCGATGCGCTGGTGCGCTTCGCCCTCAGAGATGTGCGGCGCGTCCTGGAGCAGGTGGACAAGGAGACGGTGCCCGAGCAGGCGCCCCCCAGGCGCAAGACCGCCAAGAAGCAGGCGGCACCCAAGACCCGGGGACGCAAGCCAGCGCCCGGCATCAAGATCGCCGCGGGCCGATACGGCAACATCCCTCCGGACACCGAGCAGGTCTACCAGGTCAAGGAGAAGGGACCGCGCCCCAAGTCCCTAAAGGCCTATGCCGAAGAGATCGGCATTGATGCGTTCCTGGAGCGCTGCCGCCTCGGTGACTGAGCCAGGGGCGGATAGAAGCGGCTGTGCCGTTGTGCCGGCCGCTAAAGTCGAAGCTCCACCCCCAGCCGCAGCTCCCGGCCGCGGTTGGGGATGCCCTGGGGCAGGGATAAGTTGGTGTAGGTGTAGTACGCCTCGTCGAGCAGGTTGTAGACCCCGCCGGTGAGCGTGACCTGGCCGAGATCGTAACGCAGGTTGGCGTTGAGCACCCAGTAGTCGTCGAGCTTCACGGGCGGCGTGCTGCCGGTCTCTGCGGTGCCGTGATAGAAGCCGTTCAGATTCATGTTCAGGCGCTTGTGGTGATAGTTGAGGCTGAATGAGGCGAGGTTCTGAGGGACCGCCTGGGGATCCTCGGCATACTCGAAGCTGTGCGTGAAGCTGCCGCGCAACAGCAGGCTGTCGGTGAGCTGATCCTGGATCTCCAGCTCGATCCCGGACAGATTCAGGCCGCCGCCGTTGGCGAAGCTCGGGCGCGGGTCCAGGCCTCCCTGAGGCGGGGTCCGCTCGATGCGGTCGCGCACGTGGCTGAAGTAGCCGGTCAGGGTGGTCTGGACGCCCTCGAAGCTCTGCAGCCAGGCCGCTTCGATGGTCCGGACCTTCTCTGGTTGCAGCTCGGGGTTTCCGATCAGGTCCGGGGTGTTCTTGAGCGCCAGCTCCGAGACGGTCGGTGCGCGAAACGCCTCCCCGTACATCAGCTTGAGCGTGGTGTGGGCGGCCGGCGAGTAGACCAGGGCGGCGCGTGGGTCGACCGTCTGGCCGAAATCCGAGTACTGGTCCAGTCGCAGCCCCAGGGTTGCCTTCAGATCCGCCCTGAGCCGGATCTCGTCCTGCAGGTACAGCCCCAGGATGTCTCGGGCATCCCCGGTGGCAGCGAAATCCGAAGACTCGATGACCCGCCCATACGGCCGGATGAAGGCAAAGTTGCAGCGCAAGGGCATGGCGCTGCCGCTCAGCAGCGCATTGATGCAGGGGAGGTCGCGTGAGACGTCCGCGGTCTCGTAGTTGTTCTGGTTCAACGTCTTGTCGAAGCGCGTTTGCCTGAAGTCCAGGCCGGCGGCGAGCGTCTGGCGCTCGCTCAGTCGCAGCTCACCGTCGAGGGATGTTCCGAGCTCGGTCTGCTGGACGACCGCGCCGGCCCGGAAATCCTGGCTGCCGAGCGTCCATCCCTGGGCGGCCAGGACCGCCATCAGCTCGCCGGGCAGCACCGTGACCAGGCTTTCATGGTCGATCCTGCGCAGCCGAGCATTGGCGGTGAGATGCCCGTCGTCGCCGGTCCAGAGGTCTTGGCTGATCCGGAGCCAGGCGTCGCTGGAGCGGTAGACGCCGTTCGGGTCGCTGGGTGTCACGAAGATGTAGAAGTCGTCGAGCTGAAATCGAGCGAGGCGCGCTTCCACGCGGGTGTTGTCCAGGCCGAGGCTCAGGTTGGCGGTGAGCGATTGCTGGGGGTCTCGGGCGCGCGCCAGATCCGGGCTGGACAGATCGGTGAAGGGCTCGCCGTCGTCCCGGAATCCGCCGACGAACAGCGATGCATCGGCGCCCCCAATCCGGCCCGAGAGGCTTGCGTAGCCCTCGCGTCGCTGGTTGCTGCCCATACCGACACGAACCTCGTTGAGGTTCTCGGCGGTGACGATATTGACCACGCCGAGCAGGGCATCCGAGCCGTAGAGGGCGGATCCCGGGCC
The DNA here is from genome assembly GCA_963711095.1 of uncultured Gammaproteobacteria bacterium. Taxonomy (GTDB): domain Bacteria; phylum Pseudomonadota; class Gammaproteobacteria; order Chromatiales; family Chromatiaceae; genus CAVQCX01. The sequence goes on from CAVQCX010000038.1 coordinate 133,692, forward strand.
TCGCACGATCTCCACCTGTTTGACGTTGTCGGTGGTGAGCAGCCGGTTGAACAGCAGCGCAGCGTCGGAGAAGTCGTCGTTCAGCCGCTGGCCGTTGATGAGAAACAGCACGTCGTTGGAGAGCTGGCTGGACATCTTGCCGCGCACGCCCACGCCATAGCTGCTGCTGGCGGAGCGGCCCGCGCAGAATCCGGGGGCGAAATTGAGCAGCTCCTCGATGGTGCGCACCCCCATGCTCTGGATCTCGGCACGGGTGAACACGGTCACTGACGAAGGGGCCTGGGTGAACGTCTCCTCTGTCCTGGAGGCAACCGAGACGGATACCCTCAGCAGCTCCTCCAGGGACATCGCGGCTACCGCGCCGGCATCGACCGGGGATTGCAGCTCGGCCGCCGATCCGGGCGTCCCCGCGGTGAAGGCTGCGGCCGCAAGCGCTATCCTGAAAAGATGGTTGACGGGGGTGATGATCCTGCTCCGCGAGATGCTTGGCGTTCCCATAGGCCGTGACGCCATGCGCGCCGTTTGACGGCAGGAAGGTGCCAGAATCATCACCTAGTGGCTATTCTGTTGCAAGGGATCGAATCGAGGGGGGCGGGGCCGCTTGCCCCGACGCGCAAGGATCTGCACGCCGCTCATGTCTCGCCGCAGCCAGATGGTCCGCTCCGCGCCCCTCAGGCGACTGACCCAGGGTTGGGCGCGCGCGGGCCTCGCCTTGGTGCTGGTCCTGCTGTGGCCGTTGCGCCCATCGCTTGCCCTGGACCCGGAGCGCGTCGCGCTCGTGAAAGCGGGCTTCATTCTCAAGTTTCCGGAATTCCTCGAATGGCCCAAGGGCGCAGATCAGGCCCCGCTGCAGATCTGTGTTGCTGGCCCCTCTGAGCTGACCGCAGCGCTGCGCTCTGTGGCGCTGCACCTGCGCTACCGGGATGCTCAGCCCAGCGTTCGACAGCTCGGCAATTCTGAAGCGCCCACGGGCTGTCAGCTGCTGTTTATCCCGGGTCAGCGCTCGGGCGAGCTGGCCGGGATCCTGGCCGGCTTGGCGGGCCGCCCGGTGCTCACCGTGGGGGACACACCGGGATTTGCCGAGCGCGGCGTGCACATCAACCTGCTCACCCAGGGTGACCGGGTGCGCTTCGAGGTGAACAGCGCGGCGCTCGAGGCCAGCTCGCTCAGCGCGAGCTTCAGGCTGCTGGAGATGGCCAGGTCGATCAGCCGATGATGATTCAGCGCCTGCGCCGGGGCTTCGAAAATCTGCCGATCCGCAGCAAGCTGGTCGTCATCACCGCGACGGTGACCCTGGCCTCGGTGATCGTGGGCTTCACCCTGGCGATCGTCGACCGGCTGGAAGTGTTCCGGGAGCGCGAGGTGTCGCACATCACCCACGCCGCCAGGCTCACCGCCGACTTTAGCGTGGCTCCGGTCGCCTTCGACGATCCCGAGGGCGCCGCCGAGCGACTGGGTTATCTGGCGACCATTCCGGGCGTGCTGGGTGTACAGATCCGCGACCCGACCGGCGCCCTGTTCGCGCAGTGGTGGCGTGATGGCCACAATCGGGATCCGAGCCGCTCCATCGAGCCTGCGGCATTCTCGCTGCTGCGCCCCGTCTACGCGGTCACCCAGCCGATCACCCTGCGTGGGCGCCTGATCGGCAATCTGTCGGTGCTGGCGGGTACCCACCGAGTGTGGCAGGACGTGCGCGCCTATCTGGAGGCCATGGCTGTGGTCGTGGCCATCGTCCTCGCGGTGTCGCTTGGACTGGGCTATTGGCTCCAGGGATCGATCTCGGGACCCATCATGGATCTGGCGGCGGTCACGCGCCGGATCTCCCGGCACCAGGATTACAGCCGCCGGGTGCGCCGTGACGCGGCCGACGAGATCGGCGATCTCTACCGGGCCTTCAACCGGATGCTCGAGCGCATCGAGGATCAGGACGCGGAGCGCGAGCGCATCCACGCTGCCCTGCGTGCCGCCAACGACGAGCTGGAGCAGCGCGTCGAGGTGCGTACCGGGGAGCTGCAACGACTCAACCAAACCCTGGGTCAGGAGGTGACCGAGCGCATCCAGGCCGAGAAGCGGATGGCCCGGGCTCTGGCCGAGAAGGAAGTGCTGCTGCGCGAGATCCATCACCGGGTGAAGAACAACCTCCAGGTGATCTACGGCCTGCTGTCCCTGCAGTCGCGCGACCTGCGGGACCCGCGTGCCGCAGGGCTGCTGGAGGACAGCCGCCAGCGCGTCAAGACCATGGCGATAGTGCACGAGACCCTCTACGAATCGCAGGATCTGTCCGGGGTCAGCGCCCCGGTGTTCGTGCAGAGCCTGACCGAGAACGTCCTATCGGTGTTCCGGCGCGGGCGTAAGGGGGTGGAGATGCGCACCCGGGTCGAGCCCATGGCGCTCAGCCTGGATCAGGCCGTTCCGGCGGGGCTGATCATCAACGAGCTGGTGACCAACGCGGTCAAGTACGCGTTTCCGGGGGATCGGGCGGGGATCATCCGCGTCGAGCTGCAGCGGGATGGGGCCGATCAGCTGCAGCTGTGCGTATGCGACGACGGGGTCGGGCTTCCCGACGCCTTGGACATCGGCGCCACCCAGACCCTGGGCCTGAAGCTGGTGGTGGCGCTGGCGGCCCAGCTCCAGGGCTCGCTCGAGGTGCAGCGCGGCAGCGGCACGGGATTCTTCCTGCGCTTTCCCTGGGAGACAGGCTGAGGTTATCGGCTCATGGTGGCCTGGGCGGGGCCATCGCTTGCCGGATCGCGCTCAGTCGGGCGGCGCGAATCGCCTCGGCGATCCGTCGCCCGTCGTTGAGCCCTCGGGCCAAGGACGACGCGTCGACGGTGCGCGCCGTCTCGAACAGCCGCAGCAGCAGCTCGCATTGGGGGACTGGGTCCTGCTCGAATCCCGCGCGTCCCCGGGCGTCGGCCTCGCAGGCGATCGCGAGTGCATACAGGCGCTCGGGCCTGCGGAATGCGTCGATTGCCTCGAGCAGCGCCAGCAGGGTCGCGGGACGCAGCTCCGCGAGCCGGTGACACTGGGCATGATAGCGGGCGACCAGACATGCGACCTCGCCCCATCGCCGGGGCACCGGGAGGCGCCGGCAGAGCGCGCGGATCAGATCGACACCCCGCTCTGCGTGCCCGCGGTGACTGGGCCACTCCACGCGCGGGGTCGTGCCCTTGCCGAGGTCGTGGGTCAGAGCTGCGAATCGGATCTCTGGCTCAGGGGTCAGCCGGCAGGCCTGGTCCAGTACCATCAGGCTGTGCGCGCCGGTATCGATCTCGGGGTGATAGCGGGCCGGCTGGGGTACCCCGAACAGGGCGTCGAGCTCGGGCATCACCGCGCCCAGGGCGTCGAGCGAGCGCAGAGTCTCGAAGAACACCCGGGCATCGGTCTCGGCCAGGGCGCGGGCGATCTCGGCCCAGAGCCGCTCCGGGCTCAAGCCCTGGACCCGGCCCGAGCGAGCCACCTGGCGCGCCAGCGCAGCGGTCTCGGGGGCGATCCGAAAGCCCAAGGCATGATATCGGGCGCTGAAGCGGGCGAGTCGCAGGACCCGCAGTGGGTCTGCTTCGAAGTGGGGCGTGTGCCGCAGCTGACGCCTCTGCAGGTCGCTGCGTCCACCCAGCGGGTCGATCAGCCGCCCCTGCTCGTCCAGCGCCATGGCGTTGATGGTGAGGTCGCGGCGCGCGAGATCCTCCGGCAGAGACTGCTCGCCGTCCCCGCCGCGCGGCAGGGCGTGCTGCTCTCCGCTGCCGGGCTCGAGAAACACGGAGAATGCCTTGCCGACCTGGCGAAAGCCCTGAGCGAGCAGCGTCTCGCGGCTCGCTCCAGTCACCAGCCAGTCGCGCTCCCGGGGCTCGATCCCCAGCAGCAGGTCGCGCACTGCACCGCCTACCAGGAAGCGCTGCATGCCGGCCGCTGGGCCCGTGCTCCGGGATCGGTGACGCGCAAGACCTGGGTGTCTCCGTGGGCTGAAGATTACGTCGCTGGTCGGTCGCTTCAGGTCTGGCGCCGCATCCGGTCCAGGCGCCCGCCGCCGTTGCGCCGTGAGAGGAAATCGGGCACCACGGCGTCGACATCCGTCGGCTCGATGGCGAGCGCCCCCAGTCCGTCCTGGGTGCAGACGCTGTCCGTCTGCAAGGACAGATAATTGTCGTAGGTGAAGGGCATGCCCGGCAGTCGCTCGAAGATCCGGGCTTGAATCCGGGCGACCAGATCGGGCAGACCGATTACCGCCTTGCGCAGGCCGAGCTGACGCGCGGTGTATTGCACGATCTCGCGCAGACTCAGTACCCGCGGGCCGCACAGCTCGTAGCGGTTGCCGAAGGTGCGCGGGCTGTCGATCGAGCGGACAAACGCCTCGGCCACATCGCCCACGTATACCGGCGCGAGTCGGCTCTCCGGGCAGGCGAGCGGCAGGGGACCGGGCAGGCGCACCAGGGTGGCGAAGCGGTTGAAGAAGCTGTCATCGGGACCGAACACGACTGACGGACGGAAGCTGGTCACCGCCATGGTCGCGCCCCCGAGGGTGTGAGCGCGGTTCTCGCCCTCGCCCTTGGTACGCAGGTAAAGGCTCGCACCTTTGGCCTCGTCGGCGTTCAGAGCGCTCATGTGCAGCAGCCGGCGCACGCCTGTCGATCGCCCCGCCTCGACGATGCGGTCGACCAGCTCCACATGAATCTGTCGGAACGAAGCCCGGCCCTTGCCTTGATTGAGGATGCCGACGAGATTGACCACCGCCTCGCAGCCGGCAAAGGCGTCGGCCAGCGCGGAGACGTCGAAGATGTCGGACTCCCGCAGAGAGACCCCCGACAGCGCGTTGAGCGCGCGCTGTCGGTGGGGGTGTCGTGTCGGCACCACCAGGGTCATGCCGGCGAGGCTCAGTCGCGCGCACAGATGGCGGCCGATGAAGCCGGTACCGCCGAGCAGACAGACTTTGTTAACCTTCACCGGCTTTTCCCGTTCGATGACTCACTCCGGTCGAGGGCGCGCAGTTTACCACGGAGCCCCAGCCTGGGGGTCGTGCCTTGCCCGCATCGAGGGCCTTGCGTTGGATGTCACTGCGAGCTTTCCGCCTGAGCTGATCCTCGTCTATCTCGCAGTGGGCCTGCTGGCGGGTGTGCTTGCCGGGCTGCTCGGTATCGGCGGCGGGCTGGTGATCGTTCCGGCGCTGATCTGGACTTACCGCCTGCTCGGCATCGACGAGGCCGTGGTGGCGCACCTGGCGGTCGGGACGTCGCTGGCGACCATCGTGATGACGGCCCTGTCTGCGATCCGGGCACACCAGCGACGGGGGGCGGTGCTCTGGGGGCTGACTCGACGGATCTCACCGGGCATCGTGGCCGGGTCCTGGGCCGGCGCGCTGCTCGCCGAGCGGCTCTCCGGCGCCTGGCTGCAACGGGTGTTTGCGGGCTTTGTCCTGGTGATTGGCCTGCGCATGCTCGTCGAGCTGGCGCCGCGCGCTCAGCGGCCCCTTCCCGGGCCGGTCGGGCTTTCCGCCGCTGGCTTCGGGATCGGCGCGGTCTCTGCCCTGGTCGGCATCGGCGGGGGCAGTCTGACAGTGCCCTTTCTCAGCCGCTGCGGCCTCAGCATGCGCAATGCTGTGGCGACCTCCAGCGCCTGCGGCCTGCCCATCGCACTGGTCGGTGCGATCGGCTACCTGTTCGTGGGCTGGGGCGACAGCCGCCTGCCCGCCGGCGCGACCGGCTTCGTCTACTGGCCGGCGTTCCTGGGCGTGGCCCTGGCGAGCGTCCTATCGGCGCCGTTCGGGGCCCGCCTGGCCCACGACCTTCCCGTGGTGGCGCTCCGGCGGGTGTTCGCGGTGCTGCTGCTTGCGGTCGGGCTCAAGATGATTGCATGAGGCGCGAGGCTTCGGCGCGTGGGCGCATCATCGGTTTCAGTAAACGAGCTCATGCAGGACGCTTTCGGGGAGGCGACGGTAGAGCAGCAGATCGCCGTCGGAATCGCGCAGCGCCATCCGGTCTTGGTAGATGGCATACTCGTATTGGCGGCTCTGGCCGCTGGTCGCACTCGTGATCAGGGCGTTGCTCCCCTGCACTGCGAACCGACAATCATTGTAGTTTTCCCGCGAAGCATAGATCCGGCAATAGCCATTGCGCACGATCAGGACTTCGCCGCTGCTGCCCTGCCAGATCCCGTCGGCGGAGGCGCCGGGGCCTTGAAACGGGCTGCCGCTCCCCGGGATTGGCGCCAACGCGCGCGCAGGGAATCCACCGCCCAGGTTGCCCGGTTGCTGGGTGCCTGGCATCTGCCTGGCCATGCCGCCGAAGGCCTGCGCCGTCGCTGGTGCGCTCTGGAGCATCTGCTGCATCTGGGATTGGCCTGGCATCTGCGGTGTCATCCCGGGCATGGCGCCCCAGCTCCATGGCTGTGCCTGGGCGCCGTAGCCGGACAGGGCGTCTCCCCATGCCCGCTTCTTGGAGTATCTGTCCATCGCGTCCATCATCATGTCCATGGCGTTCGCGAAGGGGTTGTAGCCTTGCCCGGCGGTCTTCACGAAGGCATCCCCCGCTAGCGCCTGAGTCGAAACGAGCAGGAGCAAGACGGCTGTTCTGACGCTGTTCACGATCGGCTCTTCCCTCGTTTGCTCCATTGTCCCCGCACATCATAGGCCACTAGTCCATTACCGGGTGCGGCGCGGGGCGCGTCGGCCGCGCTGCCAAGTCCTGGCGATTGGATTGCGCTAAACTCGGAAAGTTTGGCGGACCCAGCCCCACAATCCCTTCGGCGAGAGACAGCGCGCGGGTGACGGCCTCATCTTTCAAGCACGAGAGCACCCAGCTGACGGCGCAGGCGCTGATCGAGCATCTGGCTGCGCCCGAGGATCTCCGAGTGCGCCTGGAGCGATTTCCCCGGGGTATAGATAATGTGCATATCGATGTGGTCCTGGGGCAGCGCTTCGTGTTGCCCGCGAGTCAGCTCGTGCGCCGCCTGCTGACCCATGAGGCGTCCGTCAATCTATGGGGTGAGCCCGCGGCCGAGCCCGGTGTGGATGAGGTTGAGGCCTTCGTCAGTGCCTACATCGGTCTGACCGAGGTGGCCGTTGATCAGGCTCGCCGGGCCGGGCAGCGCGATCTCATGGTGTTGTTCCAGCTGTCCGTGACCAAGTTTCTCCTGCAGCTGGTGGTCGAAGAGATGGCGCGTCTGCGCGGTCGGCTGCAGCGGGCGCGTGACGAGGAGGCGGGTGGCCCGAAGGTCTCGGCGCTGGAGGTGCATCAACGGGTGGTGGCGCTGGCGCGGGATCAGCAGGCGATCCGCTACAAGCTCAATCGGGAATTGTTCCGCCACGTCCACAAGCTGGAGAGCACGCGGCTGCGAAAGCTGCGAAAGTCGGTGCTCGCAGCCTCGTGGCCGGTCCCAAAGCATCTGCTACTGAACCCCATGTTCCTGCTGCCCGGGATCATGGCCGACGAGCAGGCGATGGTGCACTACAACCTGGTGTTCACCGAGCGCGATGCCCGCGGCGGGTTTGTGGAGGTCAACCGCCTGATCACCGGGCTGCTCCGGGATCTGCTGCCGGAGTGGGCGGTGGCGCCCGCGGCCGGCGAGTCCGCGCCTGCTCCAGGCCTGGGCACATTCACCAGCCAGGTGACCTTCAAACAACGCACCGACCAGGGAGGCCTGAACGGATTTCTGGAGGCCGAGCTGCTGCTGACCCGCTCGATCGGGGATGAAGAGTACGCCCATGACCTGACCTCCTGGCTGGACGTGCCGGAGAACCTCGAACGGATGTTCCTTTCGGCGGGCGACGACAAGGCGGTGCCGGGCCGCAGCCGTCGCCGGCTGCCCGACCCATGGCGGGAGCATCTGCTTGGGCTGGGGCGCAAGCTTTATTGGCGGTTCTGGCGCGCCGGGCTGTTGCCGCTGGTCATGGCCTCCTATGAGGTCCGGCGAGTGCACGAAGAGCTGCAGGGCAAGCTTCCTGCCCGGCTGATCTTTCAGTATCTGGCCCGGATGGTCTCCCGGCGCAAGCTGGTGCGTCGGCTGTCGGGGTCACAGGTGCCGGTCGGGCCCGAGGATGCCCTGCCGGCGCTGGATCGGGGGCGTCAGCGCCTGCGCCGTATGACTCGCAGCGAGCGTTTCGACCGGCTCATGCAGTTTGTGCGCGATTTCGCGGTGTTTCGCCGAGACCTCAAGTGTGCCTATGTCGCCTATCGCGCGATGGACCGCATCCGGCTGCTGCAGAGTCCCGAGGACATCGCCTTGTCCAAGGCCAATGGCAGCCTCCAGCAGTTTATGGACTCCGAGGAGCGCGGAGCGGAGGGCCGCCAGGTGCGCAGCCACGTGATCATCAAGGCCGATGTCCGTGGCTCCACGCTCATGACCGAGCAGCTGCTGGAGCGCAGGCTCAATCCGGCTACGCATTTCAGCCTGAACTTCTTCGGCCCGATCACTGCGCTGCTCGAGGATTTCGGAGCCAGCAAGGTCTTCGTGGAGGGCGATGCAGTGATTCTCAGTCTGCCCGAGCATGACGAGTCGTCGGCAGGGCGCCTCAACGTGGCCCAGGCCTGCGGGCTGGCCCGCAAGATACTCGCGGTCGTGGATGCCCAGAACGCCCAAAACCGAAAGCATAACCTCCCCGGGCTGGAGATCGGTCTGGGTATCACCTATGCGGACGGCCCGCCCACCTACCTGTATGATGGGGACCGCGAGATCATGATCTCCTCAGCGATCAACCGCGCGGACCAGCTGTCCTCGTGCTCGCCGGTGCTGCGCAAGGCTCCGCTGTGCACGACCCGTGCCGGACGCGGCATCGAGGTGGCCACCCTGGCGGGGGACGAGGCGACAAGCTGCATGGGCGAGGCCCTGCTGCGCTACAACGTCGACGGCGTGGAGCTGGAGCAGGCTGCCTTCCATAAGCTGAAGCGCGAGCTGGCGCTGCGCCGGGTCGAGCTGATTCTGCCCGGTGACATCGAGTCGACGCGGTTCTATGTCACCCGCTACCCCGATCTCAAGGGCATCACCCACTGGCTGGCAGTGCGCGAGGCACCGATTCGCCGCTGGCGCGACGGGAAGCTTGGCGAGCCCGATCCTTCGGGACGCTACTTCTACGAGGTGATTACCGACGCCGCCGTGCTGGCGCGGATTAAGCGGCGAGCCGGCTCCCGCCCGGTGCAGCCCCCGGCCAAAGCGGTCGACAACAAGCTCTCGGAACAGGCCGGCTGACAGGGGCTCCGGGCGATCAGACCCGATCCTTGCCCGCGTCTTTGCTGCCCACGGCCCATGTGGTTGCGCCGGTGACCGGATGCATGCGCTCGCTCAGCCGGCTCGGCTTCGCCCCCAGCCGCTGCTCGTAGATGACCGTGTAGGCGAGCACTCTCTGGACATAGGTGCGGGTCTCGCGAAAGGGTATCAGCTCCACCCAGCGGTCGGCCTCGATGGATGCATCGGGCAGCCAGGCACGCACCCGGCCGGGCCCGGCGTTATAGGCGGCCGTTGCCAGCACCGGATGGTCGTTGAGCTCGTCGAGTATTCCGCTGAGATAGCTGCTGCCGAGGCGGATGTTGGTGCGGGGCTCCAACAGCGCCCGAGCCGCGGGCGGGTGCTCCCCGAGCTTGCGTGCCACTTGTTTGGCGGTTGCCGGCATGAGCTGCATCAGGCCGAGCGCGCCGGCACTGGAGCGTGCGTCGTGCACGAACGCGCTCTCCTGGCGCACCACCGCATAGACCCAGGCGGGGTTGAGTCCCGCGCCCTGGGAAAGCTGCTCCACCAACTTGCGGTGTTCCAGGGGGAAGCGCAGCTCCAGGTCATCCCAGTAGCCGGTGCGGGCGACGGTGAGGATGGCGCGGTCGTACCAGCCCCAGCGCTGGGCGAGCTTCGCGGCCGCCTGCAGCTGCTCGGTGCTCATTGCCCGGGTGGCCCAGCGCCACTCCCGCCGTGCGTCCGCCAGGCGATTGAGCAGCAGCAGCTCGTGGGCGCGCAGCAAGGCGGGCCGCCCCTGTACATCCTGCGCGACGGCTGCGTCCACCGCGAGCGGTACGTCGTCCATGCGATAGTCCAGGCCGAGGTGGTCGGCGGCCAGAAAGCCGTAATAGCTGCGCTCCTTGGCGAGGCTGCGGTACATGGGCTTGGCCTGCCGTGCCTGGCCGAGCTGCTCCAACGCCCGAGCCCGCCAGTACCGCCAGCGCGATTCGTGCCGGGGCTGAGCCGGTAGCGCATCGATCCAGGCGAGCACTCTGCTCCAGTCTCCGAGCGCCAGCGCGGTACGGACCCGCGCCTGCGCGAGCACCAGATCGTCCGCATCCGGTTGGACGGCCTCGAGGTAGCTCATGGCCTCCGGGTCCTGGCTGCGTGCAAGCTGCAGCGCCAGCCAGCGCGTGATCCGCTCGCTCTGGGTCTGGGAGAAGGCGAAACGGTGCCGCAGGGCCTGCCATGCCTTGAGTGCGCCTTCCGGGTCCTGTCGGCCGAGGCGCCTCAGCCCGTGCTCCAGTACGGCGTTGCGCATCGGGTGCTCGGCACTGAACAGATCGGGACTGCGCGTCACCAGCGCCGGGTCGCGATGGACCCTGAGCCAGAGCTCCACCCAGGCTTCGTCGGTGCCGCTCAGGTAGCGTTTCAGATACTGGGCGAGGTGCCAATCGCCGGCCTTGAAGGCGAGCGCGATGCGCCCCCAGGTCAGCTGCGAGGTGAGCCGTCCGGCTGCACGCCAGGCATCGAAGACGGGATCGCAGGCCTTGGGCTGGGAGCTGCCGTGCAGCCACAGGTCCGGGACCTGCTTGAAGGCCTCGGCACGGTGACCCGTTGCGATCAGGGCATGCAGGTGATTGCAGCGTGTCTCGGCATCGTCGCTGGCCAGGTAGAACTGCACATAGGTCCCCCAGCGCTGCTGTCCGGCGAGCCGATCGAGCCACTGCGAGCGCAGGCGTCCGGCCAGCGGGGTGTCTGCGTAGTGGTCGAGAAACTTGCGCACCTGTGCCGGGGAGGCGTGGCGCAGGTCGTCGCGCAGCCGCTGGTATTCGAGATAAGGGAGCAGGGGATAGTCCTTGAGCGAGGAGGCCAGCCGCTCAAATTTACTCTGTTTCCCCTGGGCCAACGCCTTCTCCGCCTCCAGGAAGCGGGCTCGCTGCGTCTCGATCGAGGCCTGTGCCGCTGCGATGCAGCTGCAGGCCACCAGTAGCAGCACCAGGGCGCGTGCCAGCCGCATGGGTTGTCGACGGTGGACGTACATGACCCGGGGACCCCGGCCCCGCGCGCTCGTCATCCCTCCATAGCTCGTCAGCTTAGAGCCCTGACCGGAGGCGCGCAATCGCCGTTGGGCGGGAATGGCTCGGCGTTGCGGCAAAGCTGCGGCTCGTCCATTATGGACCGCCATGTCCTCGCCCCCTCCCATGCCCCTGCGCATTCGTCGCAGCCGTCGAGCGAGGCGGGTGCGGGTGCGGGTGCTGTCTGACGGACAGGTGGAGCTGGTGCTTCCCGAGGGTGCGGATGCGGGTCGGGCCCTGGCCTTCGCGGAGTCCCATCGCGTTTGGATCGAGCGGACCCGGGCCCGGCTGCTGCAGCGGTGGCGTTTGCATCGCGCCCAATGCGGTGCGATCCCGGAGGCGATCGAGCTGCTGGCCCTGGGCGAGCGCTGGCAGGTCGAGCAGCGTCCCGTCGCGCTCGGCCCAGCGGACGTGCAGATGATGCCCGGGCACCGGCTGAGCCTGTCCTGCAGCGGCACCGCAGAGGGTCTTGCACTGCTGCGCGCATGGCTGCGCCGGCGCGCGGTCGAGACCTTGCCGGGGTGGCTGGATCGGGTCGCGCGCCAGACTGGCCTGGTATACGCGCGCGTCCAGGTGCGTCTGCAGCGCGCCCGCTGGGGCAGCTGCTCGAGCCGCGGCACCATCAGCCTTAACGCCAAGCTGTTGCTGCTTCCTCCGGAGCTGGCGCACTACCTCATGGTCCACGAGCTCTGTCACACCCGCGTGATGAATCACTCGCCGGCGTTCTGGCGCTTGGTGGAGAGCCGGCTGCCGGGCGCGGCGGACCTCGATCGGACGCTGCGCCGGGCCGCGTGCCAGCTCCCGGCCTGGCTGGACGGGTCTCGTGATGTGCCGGATCTCGAAGCGGAAGACACCCGGTGATACCCGACGGACTCGGCTTGTGCGAGCTGCTCCGGCGGGTCGGCGATGAGGAGCTGCTACCGAGGCTCGGGTGCCCCGGAGCGCGCCTCAAGGCCGACGGGACCCTGGTCACCGAGGCTGATCTGGCGGCTCAGAGGCGCATCGCCGCCGAGCTGGCGCAGCGCTACCCATCGATTCCCTTGCTCGGCGAAGAGATGACGCGGTCCGAGCAGGAGCGGCTGCTGGCCGGGGAGACCGAGGGCATCTGGTGCCTGGACCCGCTGGATGGTACCTCGAATTTCGCTGCCGGCATCCCGGTGTTTGCCATCTCGCTGGCGCTTATCCGGGGCGGTCGCACCGAGCTCGGTGTGGTCTACGATCCGGTCCGCGCGGAGTGCTTCCATGCCCGGGTCGGTGTCGGCGCCTGGCTTGACACGCGGTCGTTGGGTCCTGCCCAAGGCCCGTCTTCGCTCGCCGAGTGCATCGCAATCGTGGATTTCAAGCGCTTGGAGCCTCTCCTTGCCGCCAACCTCGCCAGCCATCCGCCGTTCCGGTCCCAGCGCAGCTTCGGCTCGGTGGCCCTGGACTGGTGTTGGCTTGCCGCCGGGCGCTCGCACCTCTATCTGCACGGCGGGCAGCGGCTCTGGGACTATGCGGCAGGGCGCTTGATCTTCTCTGAGGCAGGCGGGGCAGGGGGATGCAGCCTTGATCTGGAAGGCCCGGTATCGAACGAGCCGAGCCTTGCGCCGCGCCTCGCGCTAGCAGCCGCCGACCAGCGTCTGCTGGATCAGTGGAGGCGCACGCTGCTTACCCTATGCCATGCACGCTGACGCCCCCGGCAAGCGCCAGCCGATCGGTGCCGCGCGATGATCCCGGTGCCGGGCTGGCTGCGACGGCAGCTGTCTCCGGCGAGGCGCCTGGAGTGGTATCCGCCGTTCCGGTTCATGGGCATCCGGGTGCGCGAGCTGAGCCCGGACTGGGCCCGGGTGCGGATCATCCTGCCGCTCAATTGGCGCAATCGTAACCCCGGGGGGGCCATGTTCGGGGGCTGCATCGCCGCCCTGGCCGACCCGGTGCCGGCGCTCGCCTGCGTCCGCAGATTTCCGGGGTACTCGGTATGGACCCGGGAGCTGCGGGTTGATTTCGTGCGTGAAGGCCGCACTGATCTAGAGCTGCGCTTCGACCTCGACCCGGAGCAGGTGCGGCGCATCGGCGGGGAGCTGGGCGAGCAGGGGCGCAGCACGCCGAGCTTCGAGTACGGCCTGTATCTGGCCGACGGACGCCTCGCGGCGTGGGTGCTGAACCGGGTCGCGCTGCGTCCGCGCCAGGGCGTCCCGACTGCGGGGGGCGTTGCCGCAGCGGCCCGGGGGCGTGCAGATCCCCACCCCCCACTCACAGAGGACAGACATGAGCCAAGACTTTGACAATCTGGATATGGATCTCAGCAGTGGCATCGCCGCGTTCGAGGCCAAGCATTTTTCCCAGGCCGCGGCGCTGCTGTCGCCGCTTGCCGATCTGGGCAATCCAGACGCCCAGTACCGGATGGCGATCATGGCCCAGAACGGGCTGGGCATGGTCCGCAACGAGCTGCTCGCGTACAAGTACATGAAGTCCGCCGCCGAGCAGGACCACGCGCTCGCTCAGCACGGCCTGGGCTTCATGTATATGGAAGGCGAGTGCGTGGCGAAGAACGCCGAGATGGCCGCATTCTGGTTCCGCAAGGCCGCCGAGCAGGGCCTGGCCGGGTCTCAGACGACCCTGGCGATGATGTATGAAGAGGGTCGCGGCGTAGCGCAGGACCTGGAAGAGGCGAGGAAGTGGTATAGAATGGCGGGGTTCGATCGCTGAGCCCGGGGCGGGAAAGCCGCCCCTGAGCGTTCCATCCTCCCAGGTGTGCACCGAGACGTCCGGCCAGACCGCGTGAAGCTGTCGATCTCCTTCCAAGCGCTGAGCGCCCCGGCGCGGCCGGAAGACCCGCTTCCCGGGACGGCGCCGGCCTGGCGCCACCTGCTGCTCGCCTTGGTACTGGTGGCCGCCCAGTGCCTGGTGGTCTGGCACGAGTCCGGGCTGTTTCCGCACGCCGGCAACGACCCCGACCATTGCTCGATCTGTCTCTCCGCCGGTGCCCTGCACGCGGCCATCCCCAGCCTGGCACTGCCTGTCCTGCCCTCGATCATCCATGGGTTCGCGCCCGTCCTGGTCTGGCACGATTTTCGTCCCATCAGCCCGCGGGCATACGCCGCGCGTGCCCCTCCCTACCGGTCGACTCCGAGACTGATCTGATCCGGATTGCCCGCGCCCAGGCCGCCCCGCGGGCGGCTGCGGCCTGTCAACGACCTTTGGGAGTCTGTCATGCGCCGACCCATTCTCGGTTTGTCGGTGGTGCTCGCCCTGAGCGCCGCCCCGGTACGTGCCGCCAGCGATGCCGCGCTGGCGTCGATCCAGAAACAGATCGACGCCCTGCGCGCCGATTACGAGACCCGCCTCGAGGACCTGGAGCAGCGCCTTGTCCAGGCTGAGGACGAGGCGAAGCAGGCCCGCTCCAGCGCCGCGGCCGCCGAGCAGGCAGCGAGTGCCGCCGCCCGGCCTGCGGGCGGGAGCGCCACCAGCGCCAGCGCCATGAACCCGGCCGTGTCCGCGGTCTTGCAGGGCAGCGCCCTGAGCTACTCGCGGGACCCCGAGCATTGGCACCTTCGGGGATTCCAGACCGGCGACGAGGCCGCCCCCCGCGCCGAGGGCCTGGGTTTGGACGAGACCGAGCTCAGCCTGTACTCCAACGTCGATGACTGGCTATATGGCCAGGCGACCATGTCGCTGCACCAGGAGCAGGGGGACACCTCGGTCTCCCTGGAAGAGGTCTACGCCGATGCCCTCGGGCTGCCCGGTGGCCTCGGGCTACGCTTCGGGCGCTTCTTCTCCGACATCGGATACCTGAACAGCCACCACAGCCACGTCTGGGACTTCGCGGACGCGCCGCTCGCCTACCGGGCGTTTCTCGGCGGGCAGTATGGGGACGACGGGGTGCGCCTGACCTGGCTGGCGCCCACCGACCTGTATCTTGAGCTTGGCGTTGAGGCGTTACGCGGCGACGAGTTTCCGGGGGGTGGGGGCGGCACCCAGTGGCTGGGCTCCACCCACACCGCCTTCGCCCACCTGGGCGGCGATCTGGGGGCGAGCAACAGCTGGTCCCTGGGTCTGTCCGGGCTCTGGGCGAGTCCTGACGCGCGCACCTCGGCCAGCGGCAGGGGACAGGCTGCCCAGTTCGACGGCGACAGCGATCTGAGCATCGGCGACCTAGTGTGGAAGTGGGCACCGGACGGGGATGCGACCCGGCGCAACTTCACCTTCCAGACCGAGTATTTCTATCGGCACGAGAACGGTCTGGTCACACCGGGCCCGGACCTGGGGGGTGGCGTGCCCTTCGGGCCCGTGGTCGGGTACGACGGGGATCAACAGGGGTTGTACGTCCAGGGGGTCTACCAGTTCATACCGCGCTGGCGCCTCGGCTTGCGCTATGACCGGCTCTGGGCCGACAACGGACTCTCGCTGTCGGACCCGGCGGCCCGCCTCCAGGCCCTGGGCGCCGTGGTCGCCGACCCCTCGGCCGGTGTGCTTGGCAAGCAGTGGCTGGGGCAGCGCCAGCGCGCTCGGCAACTGCTCGCCTCCACGGGGCTGGTCGACGGCGAAGATCCGAGCCGCTGGACCCTGATGCTCGACTACTCCCACAGCGAGTTCAGCCGCATCCGGCTGCAGTATGCCCTGGACGATTCCACGGGCAAGACCGACCAGCAGTGGACGCTCCAGTACATCCTGACCCTGGGCGCTCACGGCGCCCACAGCTACTGAGGAGAAAGGCGATGAGATTCTGGCTACTGCTATGGTTTGCCATCGCGCCCCTGGGCGCCGCCCAGGCCGCGCTCCGGGTGTTTGCCTGCGAGCCCGAATGGGCGGCCCTGACCCGGGAGCTGGGCGGGGACCAGGTCGACGTGTTCAGCGCCACCAGCGCCCGGCAGGACCCCCACCACGTCCAGGCCCGGCCCGCCCTGATTGCCAAGATGCGCCGCGCCGACCTGCTGGTGTGCACCGGGGCCGAGCTGGAGATCGGCTGGCTGCCCCTGGTGCTGCGCAGCGCCAACAATCCGACCGTAGAGCCGGGCCGTCCCGGCTATCTGGAGGCCGCCGATTCTGTGGTGCTCAGAGACGTGCCCCAGCGGTTGGACCGCGCCGAAGGGGACGTGCACGCCCGGGGCAACCCGCACATCCAGACCGATCCCCGCAACATCGCCCGGGTGGCCGTGGCACTGAGCGCCCGGCTCGCCCAGCTCGACCCGGTCCACGCCGACTACTACAAGGCCCGGAGCCAGGATTTCTCGGCGCGCTGGCAGGCGGCGATCCAGCGCTGGGAGGCCAGCGCCCGGCCGCTCGCCGGCAAGCGAGCGGTGGTGCACCACGAGGAGTGGATCTATCTACTTAGCTGGCTTGGCATGGACCGCGCCGGGTCCCTGGAGCCCAAGCCCGGCCTGCCTCCCACTCCGGCCCATCTGGCCGAGCTGCAGGACGAGCTCAAGCGCCGGCCCGCGGACATGATCATTCGCTCTCCCATCAACGATCCCAAGCCCTCGCAGTGGCTCCAGGATCGGGTCGCGATGCCGGCGGTGGTGCTGCCATTCACGGTCGGCGGTGACGACCGCGCCCAGGACCTGTTCGGGCTGTTCGATGTGACTATCGACCGCCTGCTGGGCGCGCTCAAGTGAATCTCGACGGGCTGGAGCCCAGCATCCTGCTGCCCGCCTTCGCGGCGGGCCTGCTGGTGTTGTCGACCCATGTGCCCCTGGGCCGGCAAGTGCTGGCCCGAGGCATCATCTTTATCGACCTGGCGGTGGCCCAGTTCGCCGGCCTGGGGGTAATCGTCGCGGACACCATGGGCCTGGGCCACGAGGGTTGGGCGATGCAGCTCACCGCCTTCGGCGCGGCGCTGCTCGGCGTGGCGGCCCTGTATACCTGCGAGCGGCGCTGGCCCCAGGTGCTGGAGGCGCTCATCGGGTCGTCCTTCGTGGTGGCCGCGAGCCTCTCAATCCTGCTGTTGGCGCAGGATCCGCACGGTGGTGAGCAGCTCAAGGACCTGCTCGTCGGCCAGATCCTCTGGGTCGGTTATTCCGACCTGCTGTGGGTGGCCGGACTCTATGCGCTGGTGCTCGCCGTCTGGGCCTGGCCGCGACCCCGAGGTTGGCCCCCGGTCTTCTACCTGCTATTTGCGGTCTCGGTGACGGCCTCGGTACAACTGGTGGGGGTCTACCTGGTGTTCGCCAGCCTGATCCTGCCCGCCCTAGCCTCGCGCCGGGCCGGGCGCCACGTGCTCTGGCTAGGCTACGGGATCGGGGCCGCCGGTTACGCCGCGGGGCTGGCGGGGGCGGCCATACTGGATCTGCCGGCGGGGGCCTTGGTCGTTTGTGTGCTGGCGTTGTTCGCGGCTTTTACCGCGACGCCCTCGCCGCGCGCCCCGGCCCGGTCCTGAATCCCGGGCCCCTGCCGTGGTCAGGCTGCGGTGCGCGCCTCCTGGCGGCGGCTGCGCACTGCCTGGGCGAGCAGTTCCAGCAGTGGAACGCTCGCATCCCAGCCGATGCAGGCATCCGTGATGCTCTGGCCGAACACCAGGGCGCCGGGGTTTTCGGTCAGGTCCTGGCGGCCCGCCACCAGGTGGCTCTCGATCATGGCACCGATGATGCGGCGGTCGCCGCGGCCGATCTGTCCGGCCACGTCGCGCCCGACCTCGCTCTGGCGGTCATAATTCTTCTGGCTGTTGGCGTGGCTGAAGTCGATCATCAGCCGGGCCGGCAGGCCGGCGTCCTCCAGGCTCCGGGCGGCGATGTTCACGCTCTCGACATCGTAGTTCGGACGCTTGCCGCCGCGCAGGATCACATGGCAGTCGTTGTTGCCCCGCGTCGAGAAGATTGCCGAGTGGCCGGACTTGGTCAGGGACAGGAAATGGTGGGACTGGGCGGCGGCGCGGATCGCGTCCACCGCGATCTTCAGCGTCCCGTCTGTGCCGTTCTTGAACCCCACCGGGCAGGACAGCCCGGAGGCCAGCTCGCGGTGCACCTGGCTCTCGGTGGTGCGCGCGCCAATCGCGCCCCAGCTGATCAGGTCTGCGACATACTGCGGGCTGATCAGGTCCAGGAATTCGGTGGCGGCCGGCATGCCAAAATCGTTGATATCGAGCAGCAGCTTGCGGGCCAGCTTCAGTCCCTTGTTGATCTGGAAGCTGCCGTCCAGGTCAGGGTCGTTGATCAGCCCCTTCCAGCCGACGGTGGTGCGCGGCTTCTCGAAGTACACGCGCATCACGATCAGCAGGTCCGCGGCCAGGCGCTCGCGCACCGGCTTGAGCCGCCGGGCATACTCGCAGGCGGCCTGCGGATCGTGCACCGAGCAGGGGCCGATGACGATCAGCAGCCGATCGTCGGCGCCCTCGAGGATCTGGTGAATCGCCTCCCGGGTCTCGTGGACGGTCTTCGCGGCGGCCTCGCTGATGGGGAAGGCCGCATGCACGTCCGTGGGCGGCGCTACATCCCTGATCTCTTTGATTCGGACGTCGTCCGTCTGGTATTTCATGAGCATCGGCCCGGGTGTCGGTCGCATGTGGCAAAGTTGCTGCGAAGAACATTTAAGTATACAGAAGCTCATTGGTGGCTCCCAGCTCGGCGCCGCGCCAGCGGGGGCCCGGGTCGCGCTCACGGCGAGCATGGAGCCGACCGGGCTTGCGCCTAGCCCGCGCCGGCCGAGTCGTGGCTCAGCCGCAACATCGAACAGCCAGGGGAGTCCGATGCGCCTGACAGAGACCTTCTTCCGACCCGAAGCGACCGCGCGCTGTCCCTGGACCATGCCGGCAACCCTGTTCCGGCGCGCTCAGCAGGCGCTGCGTCGCAGTCCGGGCCGGTGTGCCTTCGTGCCCATCCGCAGCATGCAGTTTCAGGCGGTGATCGATGCCGAGGAGCTGATCTTCGTGGATGCCCTGGGCGGCTACCGGGTCCAGGACGGTCAGGGCGGGCGGTTGATCCTGCTGGCCTGGCGGCCGCGACCGCTCGCCGAGATCGCATCTCTCAGCGATCCGGTGCCCTGCGAGCTGGTCTATTACCGGGCCGGCCTGGAGGAGGTGCAGCGGCGCCTGGTGGGGGAGCTCGACCGGGCGCTTCAGCTCATGGAGGCCCGTCGGCGCGACCGCCCGAGCGACGGGCAGGACGGCTTCAGGGTTGTGCCATTGCGTCCCAGGTAGCTTCGGGCACCGGGCTCTGCCTTTGCGGGCCCGATCCCGGTAAGATGGCGCCCTTTGCTGTCTTTCGGATAGTAGCAGGGAACCATGGAACGCCTGATCGACAATAACAAGCTCATGTGGTACGTGATCATCCACCTGACCTTTGTTGTCTCGGCGGTGATGATGGGGGTGCTCGACCGCCTGGCATTTGCGGCCCATCGCCAGCATTGATCCGGGCCGCGGCTGCGCGCGGGCGCCGGGCAGGTTAGAGTATCGATCCCCGAGGCAACGGCGGCACCCATGTACGAGGCCCACTTCGGTCTGACCGAAAGACCCTTCTCGATCGCACCCGATCCGCGCTACGTCTATCTGAGCCAGGCGCACGAGGATGCCCTCGCGCACCTGCTCTATGGGGTCGGCGCGGGCGGCGGTTTCGTGCAGCTCACGGGCGAGGTCGGCACCGGCAAGACCACGCTGATCCGCAGCCTCATTGAGCAGTTGCCGGACAAGGTCTCCCTGGCGCTGATCTTCAATCCCAGGCTCTCACCCCGGGAGCTGGTCGCCACCTTGTGCGACGAGCTGCACATCGACTACGCCCGCGACGAGGCCAGCGTCAAGGACCTCATCGACCGGCTCAACGCCCGCCTGCTCGGTAGCTTCGCCGAGGGGCGCCGCACCGTGCTGGTGATCGACGAGGCCCAGGCGCTCGACACCGAGGTGCTGGAGCAGGTACGGCTGCTTACCAACCTCGAGACCAACCGCGAGAAGCTGCTGCAGATCGTGCTGGTCGGCCAGCCGGAGCTGCGCGACAGCCTGGGACGGCCGGAGCTGCGCCAGCTGGCCCAGCGCATCACCGCGCGTTACCACCTGGAGCCGCTCACCCTGGAGGATACCCGCAACTACTTGCTGCATCGCCTGTCGGTAGCCGGGGCCAAGCGGCCGCTGTTCAGCGACGCGGCGGTGCGGGAGATCCACCGGGCCTCCGGGGGTGTGCCCCGGCTGATCAACGTGATCGCCGACCGGGCGTTGCTCGGGGCCTACGCCGAGGGTAGCGAGCGCGTCGAGAGAGGCCTGGTCAGGAAGGCCGCCGGGCAGGTTCGGGGCGAGTCCGGGGGGGGCCGGCACCGCGCCGGCCTCGGCTGGGGGCGGGCCGCCGCGGCGGCCCTGGTCTTGGCTCTGGGCGTGGTCGCCGGCTGGTGGCTCGGCGGGGGGGGCGAGACCGCCCAGGCGCCCCCTGTCCTGGCCGCTGCCGTCGGGGATGGCCCCCCCGTCACCGCAGAGTCTGCGGAGCCCCAGCCGAGCACGCCCGCTCCCGCAGCCGTCCCGGAGGCGGCGCCCACCCAGGAGATGTCGGTCCCTGCCGCGCCCAAGACTGCGCCAGCGGTGGCGCCCGCCCCGCCGCCCTCGTTTACGGACTGGCTGGTGTCGAATGGCTCTGTCACCGATTCGCGTACTGCCCTTAGCGCCTTGTTTGCCGCCTGGGGAAAGGCCTTCCGGCCCAACGGCCGACCGGGCTGCGCGGTGGCGCGCGAGACGGGGCTGCGCTGCCTGCTCGACCGGGGCAACTGGACCAGCCTCGCGCACCTGGATCGTCCGGCGGTGATCCAGGTGCGCGACGTCCAGGGGCGCAAGCACCAGCTGGCGTTGGTCGGGCTTGACGGCCGGCTCGCCCGTTTTCAGATCGGCGACCACCGGATCAGCTTCCCGCGCACGGCGGTGGAGCCCTTCTGGCAAGGCGATTTCCTGTTGCTCTGGGCGCTTCCGCCGGAAGTCCCGACCGGTCTGATCCGGCCCGGAGATCGCGGCAAGGCGGTGCTTTGGCTGCGCGACAGGCTCGCCGAGGTGACCGGCCGGCGGGTCGCGGCCCAGGCCGATCCCCAGCTGTTTGACCGGCCGCTGGCGCAGCAGCTGCGCCGATTCCAGGCCGAGCGGGGGATTACCCAGGACGGCATAGTCGGCGAGCAGACCCTGATCCAGCTCAACGGCGCGGCCTCCTCGGTGCAAGGCCCGCGCCTGTCCGGGGGGAGCCGCTGAGATGTCGTTGATCCTGGAGGCCTTGCGCAGGTCCGAACGGGAGCGCAGCGCTTTGGCTGGAGAGAGCGCCATGGTGGCGGTCCCGACCGGATACTCGGGTCCGGGCCGGCGCCGCAGGCCCCGGGTGTCGGCCCTTGCCGCGGGGGCGGCCGCACTGCTGCTGTTTCTGGCACTCCTTTGGTGGCTGCTTGCTCCGAGCCCCCGCGGCGATAGTGCTGCGCCCCCCCCGGCGCTGGAAGCGCTTCCGACGCTCGCCCCTATGCCCCACATCAGCGAGCAGCCCAGCCGGATCAGGCCGGTACCGATGGCCGAGCCGCCGGTCTCGGCCCCGCTGGTCCCGAGCCGCCCGGCGGCGCCCGCGTCGGCACCGACACCGAGTGCAGCCCCGCTGCATTCGCCAGCGGCCGGCACCCCGGAGCCCGCGGCCGAGCCCGAGGTGGTGGACCTTGCCGCCCAGCTGCTGCCGCCTCCTTCGAGGGCCCCGGTGGCGGCGCCGAGCCGGCCGCGAGCCAAGGCGCCGGCCCCTGCCCCGGCGCCCGCCGAGGCCTCGGGCGAGGCGGATCTCGCGACGCAACTGGTGCCGCACCAACCGATTGCGCCGGCCCGGCCCGCCGCCTCGGCGGTTGTCGCCCCCCTGCCCCCACCCGGCAAAGTGCCGGCATTTGCCGCGCTGCCCGCGGACTTTCAGGACTCCGTCCCGTCCCTGGAGGTGCAGGTGCTGTTCTATTCGCGGGACCCGCTACGTCGCTTCGTGCTGGTCAACGGGCGCCGCTACCGCGCTGGCGAGGAGCTGATGAGCGGGCTACTGCTGGTGGGAATCGAGCGGTCCGGGATGGTGCTGGAGTGGCATGGGCAGCGCTTTCTCATGCCGACAGGCTCCTGAGGCGGCGCGCCCGGGCTCTTCGGATGGCGGTGGCCCGCCCGCAGGTAAGGCCCGGCCCTCAATCGAAGCTGATATAGGGCCGATAGCGCTCGAATGAGCCCAGCGCATCCCGATAGATCGGCCGGCGGACCTGCTGGGCGCTGGCGGTCTTGACCAGGCCCGGCTGCCGGTGGAACTGCCGCTCGGCCAGGTCTGGACCCAGGCCGCAGTGCGCGGCGAGCCGGGGGATCTCCCGCTCCGGGTGCTCCACCAGGTCCCGGTAGACCAGGTCGTGGATGGTCCCCGGGGGTAGGGCCGCCTGCCAGTGCGCCATCAGTCGTCGATAGGCCTCGTAGTAGTGCTTCATCTGCGGGATGTCGTAGGACCATGGGGCGCCGTCCGGGAACATGCGCTTGTAGCAGGAGATCATGATGTCGTCGCGCTCGCGCACCGCGTGCACCGCGCGGGCCCCGGGGAACAGCGCCGCGATGAGTCCGAGAAACAGGAAGCCCTCCAGGTACTTGTCCACCAGCAGCCTCCCCGGTTGGGCGATGCGCTGCAGATAGCACTGCTGCAGCTGCAGCCAGCCCCGGTCATCCAGGCGATCCAGCACCTGGGGAAAGCCCTGACCGTCGCGCTGGATCAGGGCGTTGAGGCAATCGAGGAGAAAGCCGGCCTCGCCCAGATCCTGCACTGTCGGATCGGCCGCCAGTATCCGGGTGATCAGGGTCGAGCCGCTGCGCGGCATGCCGACGACGAACACCACCGGCTGAGGACTCAGGGGCAGGCCGGCCAGGCGCTCCCGCAGCCCAGCGCAGCGCTGGGGCGTGAACCAGCCGATGATGGCGTCGACCAGCCGGCCGTGGCGCGCCTCGTCGTAGGCCCGAGGCGCCTCAGCGTACTTGAGGTGATTGGCATGCTTGTACAGCGCCATCGCCCGGGCGTATTCGCCCTTGCGGTCGTAGAGCCTTGCCAGCAGGAACTGGAGTGCGGGTGAGTGTGCAGCCCGGTTAGGCGGGCGCTGTTCCAGGCGGGCGATCCAGGGCTCGATGTCCTGGTCGCGGATCAGGCTTCCCAGATTGTGATAAGCGGTGATGTAGTCCGGGTCGGCCTCGGTCGCCAGCTCGAACAGCTTGCGGGCCAGCCCGAAGTTGCCGGCGTTGTACTGCGCCTGGCCCAGGCTGTTCCAGGTCTCCGCGCTCAGGGCCTTCTCGTCGCGAATCTCCAACTCCGCCAGTTGGGCGCTCACCCGGGCAAGGTTGTTCACCGCCGTGGCGTTGCCCGGCTCCAGCTCCAGGGCCCTGCGGTACCAGTCCCTGGCGATCCGCAGATGCCCCAGGTGGAAGTGGCAGAAGGCAATGTCCAGGCGATTGGCGGCGCTCGGCGCGAGGCCTTCCAGCGCGGCCAGGTGGCGCAGGGCCTCGGGATAGTCCCGGCGCCGCAGCGCCTCGCGGGCCAGGCGGCCGAGGTCAGCGGCGGTGGCAGGGGTGCTGGGGCTGGTGGGCTGGGTCATGTCCGGGGTGTCCGATCGGGCCGCACGCAGCTTATCCCCGATGCGCCGGGACGACAAACAGCGGCTCACCGGGGGCCGAGACACGCCCTTGCGGAGGTGCGGCCAATCTTCGTAGCGAAGCAGGATTGCGAAGCGCTGGGATCGCAGCACGGTGAACGCGCTGCCAGGGATGGCGCGGCTGGGGCTTGGGCCAAGCCCAATAGCGTCAAATTACGGAGCGCGCTGTCCGGGCCCCGTTCCGAGGGACGCCGTAAACCCATCCCTGGGGGCTCGGTTGCGGCCGTCCTGGCCGCAAACGCCCTCGGAATGGGTCCCGGACAGCGCTCCAGCAGCTCGTCACAACGCTAACTCAATGGTATTGGAGCTAAACCTCCTCGGTTACGCCATGGACGGCTAATCCCTTACCCCGTAATCGCCCCAAATACCGCAGGCAACCTCTCCGGCAGCCGCTCCACATTGTCGACGACCGAGTAGTTGTGTTCCCGGAAGATCCTCGCCACATAGCGGTCGGCTTGCCGTTCAACGTCAGGCAATAGGTAGAGATCCCCCTCGTGGCCAGATCCTCCACCGCCTGCTTGGCGTCGTGGCGCCGCAGGTACTGGGGGGTCGCGCTCGTCGATGTGGGCGGGACCTTGTCGGTGATCAGCAGCACCAAGGGCTTCTGCGCCAACCTTTTGAGCACCCAATGCAGTGTTTGGTAACGGCTTCCGAATCCACCAGCAGAACGCGTTCAACGAAAATGTTGACAACAGAAGTGTTGAAGATATTATTCAACATATCTGTTGAACCGAGGGGGTGGGAAATGGCAAGACTGAAGTCGGCGAATGGTCGCTGGGTGGTCGGTGCGGATTTTTTCAATCGCGATCGCGAGTTAGGGCTGCTGAGGGCGCGCGTCGAAGCCGGCAGCCATGTGCTGCTGACGGGGCAGCGGCGTATGGGCAAGACCAGCATTGCCAAGGAGCTGGGCAGGCGCTTGTCGGAGGCAGGCTGGGTCTTTCTGTTTGCCGATGTCGAAGATGCCGAAAGCCCCGAGGACCTCGTCGCCGAAATTGCCGAGGCCGCTCACCCTGTTCAGGGGATGCTGAGCCGTTTCACCGAGCGGATGCGGAACTATCTCAGAGAGAATGTCGAAGAGATCAGCGCCTACGAGTTCAAGCTCAAGGTGCGTGCGGGCTTGGACGCGGGCTCCTGGAAAGGCCGCGGTGAAGAGCTGTTCGCCGCCTGCGCCCGCCACCCAAAACCGGTACTGCTGGCGATCGACGAGCTGCCGATCTTTCTGACCCGGCTGCTGAATCGTGGCCCGAAAGCAAACGGCACCGACCCGGAGGGCAGACGCCAGGTCGAGAACTTTCTCAGCTGGCTGAGGCGACAGCTCCAGACTCATTCCGACGGGAGTCTCGTCGTACTGGTGTCCGGCAGCATAGGCCTGGAGCCCCTTGTGCGCAGGCTCGGCCTCTCCGACCGTATCAATCACCTTGAGCCCCCCTTTCGTGTGGGTCCCTGGGACCAGACGACCAGCGCCGAATGCCTGCATGCGCTGGCGAATCACTACGGTCTTGATCTGGAGCCGCGCGTACCGGAAAAGGTGTACGAGCTGCTTGGCATCGGCATTCCCCATCACGTCCAGGCCTTCTTCACCCGACTGCACGAGGACGCCGTCATGCACGGCCGTGGCCGGGTATCCCTCGATGACGTGGAGCGCCTTTACCGAAATGGCATGCTCGGGCCTTCCGGGCAGAACGATCTGGCCCATTACGAAAAACGCCTGCGCGAAGGACTCGATGACAAGACCCATGAGATCGCGATGGAGATTCTCACCGAGGCGGCGATTGCGCAGCGTTTCGATGACAGCTCCCGACGTTGCCTGGCAAAGCTTTACCAGCCATTGATCCCCGATGTGGAAGAGCGCATCAGCGATGTCCTGGAAGTGCTGCAGCACGACGGTTATCTGAGTCGGACCGATACGGGCTATGGGTTCGAATCCCGCTTGCTGAGGGACTGGTGGCGGGCCAGATACGAGGGTCACTATGAGCCCCTGTGCAGTCGCCTCGACGATAACGGCCGGGGCAAAGGGAGCGCATGATCATGTCCGCCGACCAAGCCAGGGCTTTCACCCTTCGCAAGTTCAACCCGGGCGCCATGCAGAGCGACGAGGAGATCGCGCGCCAGTTCGTCGTGCGCGGCCATCAGCTCAACACCATCATGAATGTGCTGCGAGACAACCTGGATGCAAGCTCGAATCAGCACTTGCTGTTGGTCGCGCCGCGGGGGCGGGGCAAGACTATGTTGCTGGCGAGGGTCGCGGCCGAGCTGCGAATGGACAGATCCCTGGCAAAGCGTCTGTTGCCGGTGCGCTTCATGGAAGAAAGCATGGAGGTGCTGGGAATCGCCGATTTCTGGCTCGAATGCTTGCTGCATCTCGCCAATGCGTTGAGCACGAGCCATCCGGACCGGGCCGCGGCGCTGCGCGCCAGCCGCGCCGAGCTGGCTTCCATCATGGACGACAAGACCCTGGAGCAGCGCGCCCGCGCCGCGGTGCTGGACGTGGCCGATGCGCTGGACAGGCGGCTGGTGCTGATGCTCGAGAACCTGCAGGACCTGGCCAGCGACGCCGGCGAGGACTTCGGTTGGCAGTTGCGCAAGGTCCTGCAGCACGAGCCGCGCATCATGGTGATCGCCACCGCAACCAGCCGGTTTGCCACCCTGGACCAGGCCGACAAGTCCTTCTTCGAAACCTTCCGCGAGATATCCCTGCCGGCCTTGAGCAACGGGGAATGCCGCCAGCTCTGGCAGGCCGCGACCGGAGATGCCATCGGTGAGCGGGAGATCACGCCGCTCAGCATTCTGACGGGTGGTAGCCCGCGGCTGTTGATTTTCATCGCCGGCTTTTCCAACCACCATTCCATGCGCCAGTTGATGGAAGAACTGGTGACCCTCATCGACGACCATACCGAGTATTTCCGTGGGCACCTCGATGCCTTGCCGGCGAAGGAGAGGCGGGCATACATCGCACTGATCGATCTGTGGCAGCCGTCTACGGCCCGGGAGGTGGCGGGACGGGCGCGGATGGACATCCGTACAGCTTCATCGCTGCTCGGACGATTGGTCAGCCGCGGCGCCGTGACGGTGGATGACCAATCGGCAAAGCGCAAGACCTACGTGGCCGCCGAACGGCTCTACAGCATCTATTACAAGCTGCGCCGCGAGCGCAACGAAGCGGCTGTGGTGCAGGGGCTGGTGCGCTTCATGGCGGTCTTCTACACCGGGCCGGACCTCCAGTCGATGGTCAGGTCCATTCTCGACGAATGCCGGGAGGTGGAAGGCATCCGGCAGGGACTGCGGCTTGCCATGACCACGGACTCCGGCATTCGCGAGCGTTTGATCAGCTACATGTCTTTCGAAGACGTGCTGGAGACCCTCGGTGAGCAGAGCGACGCGGTGGAGTGGGCCAGGAGCCGCGACTCGCTCGCGTTCGAGGACTATTCGCGCCAGAAGTACGAGTCCGCTTTGGCGCGTCTCAATGAAATCGTCGGGCGGTTTGGTGACGCCGAAGAAACGGCGTTGAAGGAGGAGGTCGCCAGGGCATTGGTCAATCGCGGCGTTGTCCTGGCTGAGCTGGAACGCTGGGAAGAGGCGCTTGGCAGTTATGCAGAGGTCACGGATCGCTTCGGTAACGCTGCGAGAACGGCGTTGAAGGAATCGGTGGCCGGCGCATTGGTCAATCGCGGTGGGGTCCTAAGAAAGCTGGGCCGGCGGGAAGATGCGCTCGCCAGTTACGCGGAGGTCATAGGCCGCTTCGGTGATGGCGCAGATGCCGCGTTGAAGAAGTGGGTGGCTAGGGCATTTCTCAGTCGCGGCGTGGTCCTGGATGAGCTGGAACGGCGGGAGGAGGCGCTCGCCAGTTTTGCCGGGGCCATAGACCGCTTCGGTGATGCCACCGACCCGGCGGTGAAGGAGTGGGTGGCTCGGGCACTGGTCAATCGGGGCGCGGTTTTGGGCAAGCTGGATCGGCGGGAAGAGGCGCTCGACAGTTGTGCCGAGGTGATAGACCGCTTCGGTGATGCCACGGATATGCCGTTGAAGGAGCAGGTGGCCATGGCATTGGTCAATCGCGGCGTTAACCTCGGCATATTGGAACGGCAGGAGGAGGCACTCGCCAGTTATGCCGAGGTCATTGACCGCTTCGGTGATGCCGTAGATACCGCATTGAAGGAGCCGGTGGCTAGGGCATTTCTCAATCGCGGCGTGATCCTGGGCAAGCTGGACCGGCCGGAAGAGGCGCTCGCAAACGTCCAAGAGGTCGTGGAACGCTTTGCCGACGCTGGGGCGCTGGAGCTGCAACTACTTATTGCGAGGGCGCTGGGACGAACCTGGATCGACGGGAATCCGGAAACCACCGCGAGACTCTATTCGCTTTGGTATCGAGGTGTTCCGATAACGAATCCGGATACGTTGCGCAGCTTCCAATGGATCAGTCTGATGCTTCTGGAAATCGGCGTGCCTGCGACTGATCTCATTGATCTTCTCGAATCGAATCCGGAAAAGCGTGATCAAGTGTTCCCGCTCATCGTGGCTTTGCGGCTTGAGGCGGGGCAGGATGTGCGCGTGCCGGCGGAGGTTCTGGAGGTTGCGGAAGATGTCAGAAAGCAGTTGATCGAGCTGCGGGCAGTACTTCAAAAGGACTCGTCCGCAACGGGTTGAGGGCCGGATGCAGGGTTCCTGATTAATGGGTGGCCGGCGCCTCTAACCCGAATTCCGCAAGTCGGGGATATGGACGAGCGTAACCTAATTGATTGGTTGAGGTCGGAGCTGAAAAGGTCGGCACTACAAGCCGAGCCGTCAGCTAAATGACCCCCGGCAAAGCCGCGGCCCTATCCGATGCGCGGGCCAAAGGCGCCACCAAGTTTTACGCCGCCCCGGGGCGGATAACCGATTGCTCCGGCGACCTACTCCACTCTCTCAGGCGGTCTGGTATGGGTCTGGCGGGACCGTGAGCCGCCTGGACGGCGGCTCCCGAGCCTCCAGGGATGGATTCACGGCGTGTCCCGACAGGCCCATGCCAGACCGCATTCCCGCAATAGCTCCACATGGGTGAGCCGCGACCGGACGTCCGGTGGGCAAGCGGCGGAAACAGGAGTCGCGAGCGCCCGGGCCAGGACGGCCGGGGCGGGTGCCCGAGCGAAGCAGGATTGCGAAGCGCCGGGATCGCAGCGCGGCGAACGCCCGGACAGGACGTCCGGGCTCAGGGTCGGTGAAACCTCCGACCCCGCGCCATGGATGGCTGCGTGCTCACCTGGTCAAACCGGCATGGGTGACCGCGCCCTTAGCCCGTTAAGCCCGCAGGGATGCCCGAGTGCCCACCCAGTCAAAACTCCACGGATGGCCGCCTGCTCACCCGGTCAAGGCCGCGAAGACCGCAGGCAACCTCTCCGGGAGGCGCTCCACATTGTCCACGATCGAATAGTTGTTCTCGCCGAAAATCCTCGCCACATAGCGGTCCGCTTGCGGATCCAAGGTCAGACAGTACGTGTAAATTCCCTTCATGGCCAGGTCCTCGACCGCCTTCTTGGCGTCGTGGCGCAGGTATTGGGGATCGCGCTCGTCGATGTCGGCGGGCTCGCCGTCGGTGATCAGCAGAACCATGCGCTTCTGCGCGGATTGCTGGGTCAGGTGCCAGCCGGCGTGGCGCAGCGCCGCGCCCATGCGCGTCGAGAGGCCGCCCTGCATGCCGGCCAGGCGCGACTTGGCTTCGTCGTCATAGGGCTGCTGGAAGTCCTTGAACCGGTAGTATTGAACGTCGTGGCGGCCGTCCGAGGCGAAGCCGTGCACCGCGAAGTTGTCGCCGATGGAGTCGATCGCCCAGGCCAGCAGGCCGGTGGATTCGCGGGTCAGGTCGAGGATCGAGGCGGCCTCCGCGTAGCCGGGCTCGCCCTCCTTGACGCCGACCTTCTGGTTAGTCGATTCGGACAGGTCCATCAGCACGACGATGGACAGGTCGCGGATGTGGCGGGTGATACGGATGTTGATGCGCGGGTCCGGCATGATGCCGCGGCGGATGTCGATCATGGCGCGCACCGCGGCGTTCAGGTCGAGCTCCTCTCCCTCTTCGTAGCCGCGCCGGCGCACTATGCCCTGGGGCTGCAGGGCGTCGATCAGGTGGCGGATGCGCGAGGCGATGGGCTTGTGCTTGGTGAGGATCTGGTCCATCCGCTCGGGGTCACCCTTGGGCTGGCGGCGCTCGATCACTGTGGCCCATTCGGGTCTGGCGAGCTGAACCTGGTAGTCCCATTCGTCGTAGTGGTAGGGCTCGGAGACCGACTCCTTGCCCCACATCTCGTTGTAGCTGACGCCGTGGTCCTCGTAGGGGAAGAGCTCGGTGGAGCAAGTCCAGATCTCCTGGGCATCGTCGCCGGCGAATTCGCAGTCGACCTCATTGGCCATCTCCATGGCCGAGACATACCTGCGCACCTGCTTGTGGTGAGCGGGTAGGTAGTCGAGGCCGCGCTCCAGAAACAGGTTGTCGCTGAACGCCCACAGGTAGCGGTTGTCGTCCCGGTAGGGCAGCGGCCAGTTCTCCAGGATGCGCAGGTTGGGCAGGGCGACCTTGTGGATGAGTGCGTTGTAGAAGGTCACGCCGGCATCCCAGCTGATCTGGTTGTCTTCCCCACGCTCGGCCAGCGCGGTGCGAAACGCGGCGGCACTTGCGTTGATCAGCGGGTCGGCGTCGCGATAGTCCTCGTCCAGCAGGGCCTGGGCCATGCGCATCATCAGGTCCATGATGGGATGCAGCTCGCTGGCCTCGTCGTCTGGCGTCAGGGGTGCGGTGAAGAAGCTCAGCCAGAGCTTCTTGAGGCCCGGAAAGTCGCGAATCGCCAGGCGCTCTATGCGTGCGTCCTCGAACAGCTCGATGAGCTTCATCTGGGCCGGGTTGAGCTGCTCGGCGCTGATCCGTTGGCGGGTGTAGACCATGTGCGCCGCGCAGTGGGCGGCGGCCGCCCGGTAGACCTCTATCCCTTTTATCCCGCGGAAGCCGTCGAAGGCGTCCGGCAGGTGGATCTGGAAGTCTTCGATGAATGGCTTCAGGCCCTGGCGCGTCTCGTAGTCGCCGGAGGTGGGGCGCATGAAGAACGCCCGAGCCCAGAGGGCGCGCAGGTAGAAATTGAGCTTGCGCTGGTTGTCGACGAACAGGGTGCCGCGGCGTTCTTTCTGCAGCACCGCGCGGGCCGACTCGGTCTTGAGCCCGAAGTAGGCCATCTGCCCATCCAGGTCGCGGGCATGGGCCTGAGCACCCCAGAGTGCCCAGCGGCGCAGCCCGCCCAGGGTGAGCTTGGAGAGCAGCTCGTCCATGTTCTCCATCATCGGGCGCAGGCCGCGCGGCGCCTTGCCGGCCAGCTGGTGCAGCAGATTGAGATAGCCTCGCAGCACCTCGGCGTCGCCCAGGCGCTGGGCGGCCAGGGGCAGGTTGGCCATGACCAGGGTGATCACCGTGCCCGAGGTGTGCGAGGCGAGCTTCATCAGCGCGCCGACTACGTCCGGGATGATGTCCTCGCCGACTTCCTTGGCGACGCGGGGCATCTCCTGCACGTAGGTGAGGATCAGGTCCTCACCCTTGTTCAGGGTGCACATGGCCTTCATCCCGGTCAGGTAGTGGTCGAGCCCCTGGGGCGACATGACCCGGCCCGCCTCGTGATAGGAGGACTCCAGGGCCTGGCGGTGCTCGTGGCCCGGATCGGTCTTGAGGCAGGAGACGTATTCGCTGAAATCGATGGTCATTTTGAACCGCTAAGGCGCAAAGGGCGCAAAGGATTACTTTGTAAGGATGATGCGCTGGATACCCTGGCGCAGGACTTCGACCTTGAAGTTGATCAATAGACCAAGCGGCGAGCTCAGTGCCTTCAGGTACGAAATGATCTGGGCCTTGTGGATCGGCAGCAAGGCGTCGACGGCCTTGAGCTCCACGACGAGTCTTTCGCCGACCAACAGGTCCAACCGGGATTCGCCCACCGTGACGCCCTTGTATGCGATGCCAATGAGGACTTGGCGTTGAAACGGCACGTTTCGCCCTTCGAGCTCAACTGCCAAAGCCGCTTCGTAGACACTTTCCAGAAACCCCGGGCCGAGATTCCGGTGAACCTCGAGCGCCGCGCCGATGGTCTCGCGGGCAAGGCGCTCGAGGCGCGCGTCTGGCTCCATGAGGTTTCCTTTGCGTCCTTTGCGCCTTGGCGGTTCCGCCTTGCGTCAAAAATAGGTATTCACCGCAGCCCCCAGGGTGTCGCGCATGTCCGGGTCGTCGGTGAGCGGGGTGACCAGGGCCATCTGGCAGGCGGCCTGCGGGTCTATGCCCTTACGGATCAGTTGAGCGGCGTAGACCAGCAGGCGGGTCGACATGCCTTCGTCCAGACCATGGCCCTTGAGGTTGCGCGAGCGGTGCGCGACCTGCACCAGCTTCTCGGCCAACTGGGTGTCCACACCAGCTTCGTGAGCGACGATCTCGGTCTCGATCTCGGCGTCCGGGTAGTCGAAATCCAGGCCGCCGAAACGCTGCTTGGTGGACTGCTTGAGGTCCTTCATCAGCGACTGGTAGCCCGGGTTGTAGGAGATCACGACCTGGAAGTCGGTGTGCGCGCGGACCAACTCGCCCTTCTTCTCCAGGGGCAGCGCCCGGCGGTGATCGGTGAGCGGGTGAATCACCACGGTGGTGTCCTGACGCGCCTCGACCACTTCGTCCAGGTAGCAGATCGCGCCGATGCGCGCGGCTACGGTCAGCGGGCCGTCCTGCCATTGGGTGCCGTTGATGTCGAGCAGGAAGCGCCCCACCAGGTCGGAGGCGGTCATGTCCTCGTTACAGGCCACGGTGATCAGCGGCTTGCGCATCTTCCAGGCCATGTATTCGACAAAGCGCGATTTGCCGCAGCCGGTCGGGCCCTTGAGCATGACCGGCATGCGTGCGGCGTAGGCCGCCTCGTACATGGCGACCTCGTTGGCCACGGGGCGGTAGTAGGGCTCGCTCTTGATCAGGTACTGGTCGCGGTCGATGTCGGTCATGGAGATCGCCTTTCTGAAGAATTTGAACCGCAAAGGCGCAAAGAGCGCGAAGCGTGTTTGACGTTGCGGTTGTTGGTGTCAGCAGGGGTCCCGCCTCAGAGCCCGTGTCGGGTGCCGGATACCCACAAACCCAGCCGGTCCTTTCCCGTCCTTTGCGCCTTTGCGGTTAAAAAAGCCCCCGCCCCGCGTGACGGAGCAGGGGCTGGCGTTCAGCGCAAACGCGGTCGGTCGATCAGACCGGCTTGCCGCGGAAGATCACCATCTCGGCGCCCTTGGACTGGGCGTAGTTGTCGAAGCCGATCAGGCGCACGTGATTCTTCGGGTGCGCCTTGTGGCAGGCCTCGGCCTCGGCCAGGATGCGGTCCACATCGGTCTCGCCGAACATCGGCAGCTTCCACATGTACCAGTAGTGGCTGACGGCGTTCTCCGGCTCGGTGTGCTCGATGGCCGGGTTCCAGCCCTTGGAGACGATGTACTCGACCTGCTTGCGGATGTGCTCGGCGGACAGCTCCGGCAGATAGGAAAAGGTCTCGAATTTGCGGCTGCTGACGTCCGCCAGGCTGGATTTGTAGTCTTGCATTTCACTCATGTCTCTTTCCTCAAGATGAACCGCAAAGGCGCAAAGAGCGCAAAGGGTACTTGGTGCTTGATTTGCGGTTCAAGGGTAGAATTAACAGACCCGTTTCCGATCCCGCTTCGGGCGCTGGACGCGCAGAAAACCTGCCGGTTTTCTTTGTGTCCTTCGCGCCTTTGCGGTTCCAAAGAAACGATTACTTGTGCGCCACGTCCAGCTTGTCGACGGTGTCGAACT
This sequence comes from uncultured Gammaproteobacteria bacterium, assembly GCA_963711095.1. Classification (GTDB taxonomy): domain Bacteria; phylum Pseudomonadota; class Gammaproteobacteria; order Chromatiales; family Chromatiaceae; genus CAVQCX01. The sequence continues at coordinate 167,259 of CAVQCX010000038.1, forward strand.
CGAACTTGATCTCCTTCCAGGTCTCCATGGCCGCGGCCAGTTCGGGGCTGGACTTGGCTGCCTGACGCAGAACGTCATTGCCGCGCTTCTCCAGGCCTTCCGCACCGTTCTTGTTACGGTCCTCGACGCAGGCCTCGAGCGCGACGCGGTTGGCTGCGGCGCCGGCCGCGTTGCCCCAGGGGTGGCCGAGCGTGCCGCCACCGAACTGCAGCACCGAGTCGTCGCCGAAGATGGTGACCAGCGCCGGCATGTGCCAGACGTGGATACCGCCGGAGGCAACCGCGAAGGCACCGGGCATGGAGCCCCAGTCCTGGTCGAAGAAGATGCCGCGGCTGCGGTCTTCCTTCGATGTAGGGCTCGCGCAGCAGGTCGATCCAGCCCAGGGTGGCTTCGCGGTCGCCTTCGAGCTTGCCGACCACGGTGCCGGTGTGCAGGTGGTCACCGCCGGACAGGCGCAGGATCTTGGTCAGCACGCGGAAGTGGATGCCGTGGTGCGGGTTGCGGTCGAGCACGGCGTGCATGGCGCGGTGGATGTGCAGCAGCATGCCGTTGTCGCGGCACCACTGGGCCAGGCCGGTGTTGGCACAGAAGCCGCCGGTGATGTAGTCGTGCATGATGATCGGGGCGCCCAGGGACTTGGCGTACTCGGCGCGCTTGTACATCTCTTCCGGGGTCGGCGCGGTGACGTTCAGATAGTGGCCCTTGCGCTCGCCGGTCTCGGCCTCGGCCTTGTGGATGGCCTCCATGACGAAATCGAAGCGGTGGTGCCAGCGCATGAACGGCTGGGAGTTGACGTTCTCGTCGTCCTTGGTGAAGTCCAGCCCGCCGCGCAGGCCCTCGTAGCAGGCGCGGCCGTAGTTCTTGGCCGACAGGCCCAGCTTGGGCTTGATGGTGCAGCCCAGCAGCGGACGGCCGTACTTGTTCATCTTGTCGCGCTCGACCTGGATGCCGTTGGGCGGGCCGTTGCAGGTCATGACGTAGGCGATCGGGAAGCGCACGTCTTCCAGACGCAGGGCGCGGATCGCCTTGAAGCCGAACACGTTGCCCACCAGCGAGGTGAACACGTTGACCACCGAGCCCTCTTCGAACAGGTCGATCGGGTAGGCGATGAAGGCGTAGAAGCAGGTATCGTCGCCCGGCACGTCCTCGATGGCGTAGGCGCGGCCCTTGTAGTAGTCCAGGTCGGTCAGCAGGTCGGTCCAGACCGTGGTCCAGGTGCCGGTGGAGGATTCGGCGGCCACCGCGGCAGCGGCCTCTTCCCGGGGCACGCCCGGCTGGGGGGTGATCTTGAAGCACGCCAGGATATCGGTCGCCTTGGGCGTGTAATCGGGCATCCAGTAAGTCTCGCGGTATTCTTTGACGCCCGCGTGGTAGGTCTTGGCCATGTTCCGTAGTCCTCCTGTGAAGGATGGGTCTTAATCGGTTTGCCGCTCCGAGGAAGCTTGCTCCAAGGACCTGGCAGAAGCTGCAACGATCGTGGCACGCGGCCACTGATGTCCGACGGCTCTCGAATTATAGGAGGCTTAGATATAATAAACAGTCAGATTTTTTGATAAGTATAATAAGCAAAAGGTTATACTACATCCAACGCGGGCGCCATGCGGTGCTCCGGTGATCTGGGAGCGCAGCAACCTTGCACGTCACACTCAGACAGCTCCGGGTGTTCGAATCGGTCGCCCGAGCCCTCAGCTACACGCGGGCTGCCGAGCAGCTCCATCTGAGTCAACCGGCGGTCTCCATGCAGGTGCGCCAGCTGGAGGACGCGGTCGGTCTGCCCCTGTTCGAGAAGCTCGGCAAGCGCATCCATCTCACCGAGGCGGGGCGGGAGATGTTCCACTACAGCCAGGGGATAGGTCAGCAGCTGCGTGAGGCCGAGGAGGTGATCACGGCGCTGAAAGGGCTGCGCCGCGGACACCTGCGCATCAGCGTGGCCACCACGGCCAACTCGTTCGCCACGCGCCTGCTGGCCGCCTTCAGCCAGGCCCACGAGGGCACCAGCTTCAGCCTGGACGTGACCAACCGCAAGAGTCTGCTGGACCAGCTCGCTGTCAACGACACCGACCTGGTGATCATGGGCAAGCCTCCTGCCGAGCTGGAGCTGCAGGCCACCGCCTTCATGGAGAACCCGCTGGTGGTGATCGCCGCCCCCGGCCACCCGCTGAGCCGGGCGCCACGCCCCGTGCCGCTGTCGCGCGTCCAGCACGAGACCTTCGTGGTCAGGGAGCGGGCCTCGGGGACCCGCATCGCCATGGAGCGGTTCTTCAGGCAGCGCGGCATCCATCTCCAGGCGGGCATGGAGATGACCTCCAACGAGGCCATCAAACAGGCCGTGGAGGCGGGGCTCGGGCTGGGCATAGTGTCGATCCATACCCTGGAGCTGGAGCTGGAGACCGGCCGACTGGCCATCCTCGACGTCGAGGGCTTTCCGATCCTGCGCCACTGGTACATCGTCCACTGCAAGGGCAAGCGTCTATCCCCGGTGGCCGAGGCGTTCCGCCAGTTCCTGCTCGGGCCCGAGCCGCGCCGGTTTGCGCCGACCACAGCCGCTCTCGCCGGGGCCTAGAGGCCCCGTCGCGGGGCTCAGGACCGGGTGTTGCAGGAACACAACGAGCCTGTCGATTGTGGGTTTTTGTCGCGGGATTCCCGGGAAGCCGACGCCGGCCCGGCTCCCGTAAGGCTGTTGTCGACACCTTATACTATATAATCCCACAGCAAAACAATGACCTACCGGAGAGGGCGCCGTTGGTCGCAAAAAAGCCATCAGCGCCGTAGACAACCGTCAATTGCTGTAGTAACTTCATACCAGCCCGACCTGATGGCCTTTCGGGCCGTGGGTTAACAACAAGCAGACGCCAAGACTCGAGTGTATCGCGCGAGCCGCTTCGTGGGAGAGCAAGCCTTCTGCCGTTGCCGGGGCGACCGGCAGCCGGGGGCTGCTACGTGTCGTGCCGGCCCAAGCTGCCTGCTCGGGGAGATCGTTCATGGCTTGGTAACAGATTTCGAATTTCATCAGGTTGCAGAGCGTGTGTGATAGTCTATCGCACCCGCATAACCACAGATTCAGCCGCTGTCCGAGGGGAATAACAATGGTCCGCAAGAATTCTTGGGAACAAGGCAAGGGCTCCATCACTGGAGGGAAAGACTCCGGGCCGACCGAGGGCGGCGGCGCCGATCCCCGGGGGTTCAGGCTTCGAGCGCTGGCGGCCGGCGTGGCGCTCGCCATCGCCTCGGCGCCGGTGGGTGCGACAACGGTTACAGCGCCCAACACCAACCTCGGCCTCAATTTCTTCGCTGCCAATGACGGAGGCTTAGCCGCGGCTTTCGCGGGCGTCTACAACAATACCCTGGTGGGCGTCCTCAACGGTGGCTATGCCGGCGCCCTCGGGAAGGCTGCGACTGCTGATACGCTTAACAATTTGGGCGTCGGCTACGGCAACTTGTTCGGCAGCTGGGCCGACGGCCAGACCCTTGCCAACACCGCCACGGCTGTTACCTCCTACAACGCTGGGCTGGGTGTTCTCAACCTGTTCGGCAGCTCCGCCTACAACGACGCGACAAGTTTGGCGAGTAGCGCCGTCGCCAACACCTCGAACAACGGTGCGCTGGGCATCGGCAACGCCTTCGGCTCTTACGCGCACACCGAGGGGACAGGGCTGGGAACGACATCTACCGCCGCTGTCGCCAACAACTACGCCATCGGGTATTTCAACGGGTTTGGCGCCTACGCCCATGCCAACGGCACCGCGGGTGCGACTGTGGCGGGTGCCTCGACGCAAGGCAACTTTGCGCTGGGCAAGGGGGACCTGTTTGGCAGCTACGCCTACGCGGCCGATGGGTCTACCGCCCTGGCCTACACCAAATCCAACCTCGTCGGCGGCGACGCCAACCTCTTCGCGAGCTCCGTCAACGCCAGCGGCGGGGTCGGGGTTGGCAGAGCCTATACCGAATACAACGGCGCTTACGGCAACGGCAACTTCTTCGGCAGCGTTGCCAACACCAACGGTGGTGTCCTCGCCGGGGCCGGTACCGCCGGCAACATCGCAGCGGGCAACGGCAATTTCTTCGGAAGCTATGCCAACGCCTACACCAGCGGCGGGGCGGCCTTGGCCTTCACCGGGTACAACCTGGCGAAGGGTGACAACAACGTCTTCGCCAGCTTCGCCCAGGGCGGCACCACCGCCACGGCCTATGCCAAGAACAACATCTCATCGGGCAACGGCAACTTCTTCGGCGCCTTCGCCAAGGACGCCGGCGGAGATACCACCGCGCTGACCGAGTACAACGCGGCGCTGGGAAATTCCAATATCCTGCTCAGCCGCGCCTATGGCGCCAACGTCACCGCCTCCACCCAGAAGAACCTGCTTGCCGGCAACTACGACGCCGCGTTCGCCTGGGCGAGCGGCGACGACTCCAGTGCCACCACGACCTACAACCTGCTCAAGGGCGACAGCAATCTGGTCGGCTCCCTGGGCTATGGGAACGGCTCCAGTGCCAACGCGAGCTTCAACGCGCTGCTCGGCAACAACGACCGGGCGCTGGCCCTGGGGATAGGCAGCAATTCCACGGTCACGACTGAGTACAACCTGATCAAGGGCGACTCGAACAAGATCTCGGCCGTGGGTCTGTACGACGGCGCCACCGCCTATGCCACCCACAACGCCGTCCTGGGTCTCGACAACCGCGCCTTCGCGCTGGCGGGCTATGGGACCGCCGGAGTAGATCACAACCTGCTCAACGGCAACCAGGATGTCGTGGGCTCGGTGGCGTGGGGCAGCGGCTCCAGTGCCCTGGGCACCTACAACATTCTCAACGGCGACAACGACAGCGCGCTGGCGGTCGCAATCGGCAGCAACTCCAACGTGACGACCGGATTCAACCTGCTCAACGGCGACAACGACACGGCCCGTGCCTTGGCCTACGGGTCGGACTCAGGCGCCTACGTCAACGACAACGCGCTGCTCGGCAGCAACGACCACGTGCTGGCGGCGGAGCTCGGCAACAACTCCACGGTGGCGACCGAGTACAACCTGATCAAGGGCGACTCCAACCGGGTCTCCGCGGTGGGTCTGTACGACGGCGCCACCGCCTATGCCGAGAACAACATCCTGCTGGGTCAGGACAACCGTGCCTTCGCGCTGGCGGGGTCGGGCAACGCCGCGGTCGCCTACAACCTGCTCCGCGGCAATCAGGACGTCGTGGGGGCCGTGGCGATGGGGACCTACTCCTCGGCCGTGGGTGCGTTCAACCTGCTCAACGGCGACAGCGATACGGTCCGCGTTCTGGCCTACGGGGCGGGCGCCAATGCCGGCGCCAGCTACAATGCGCTGCTCGGCGACAACAACCACGTGCTGTCCATGGGGCTGGGCGACAGCTCGACGACCACGGCCGAGTACAACCTGCTCAAAGGGGACTCCGACCACGTCGCCGCGGTGGGCCTGTACGATGGCTCGACCGCCTATGCCACCCACAATGCCCTGCTGGGCTCCAACGATCGCGCCATCGCCCTGGCCGGGTCAGGTACCGCCGGGGTCGATCACAACCTGCTGCTGGGCGAGCGCGACAGCGTCACTGCAGTGGGGATGGGTGTGGGCTCCAGCGGCACCGCCACCTATAACGCCCTGATCGGCGACCACAATCACGTACTGAGCGCGTCCACGGGTGCAGGCGCCGGTGTCACCACGGCCAACGGCAATTACCTTATCGGCAGCCATAACATCGTGGCGGCCCTGGGGCTGGGCGACACCAGCACCGCCCACGCGGACAACAACATCCTCCACGGCGACAAGTTCGACTTCGCCGTGGCCTACGCGTCCGGCGCCAACAGCTCCGCTTCGGCGAGCGGCAACTATCTGCTCGATGACCACGAGTTCGTGTTCGGCATCGCCCAGGGCTCGCACGACAGCGCTTCGGCGGACAGCAACATCCTGCGCGGCGGCTGGAACCTGGTGGAGGCTCAGGCCAACTCCGGGGCGGGCAGCTACGCCGCTGCCAGTGCCAGCGGCAACCTGATCAACGGCCAGCTGAACATGGTGAGTGCCGCGGCGCTGAACGACCACGCCAACGCCACCGCCAACAACAACTATGTGTTCGGCCAGCTGAACAGCGTCTACGCAGGGGCCACTGGTGCCTACTCGAACGCCGGTGCCAGCAACAACCTGCTGCACGGCCTGTACAACACGGTCAGTGCCATCGCGGCGGACAGTAACGCCTACGCCAACAACAACATCCTGAACGGCAAGCTCAACTCGGTCACCGCGTACGCCAACGGCAATGCGGCGACCTTCGCGAGCGCCAACTACAACGTCCTCTGGGGCAACCTCAACAAGGTGAGCGCGAGCGCCATCGGGGACGGCACCATCGCGTATGCCGGCCACAACTACATGAAGGGGCTGTACGACTCCGTATCGGCGACCGCTCAGGGCGACGGTGCGTTCGCCTACGGGAGCAATAACATCCTCTGGGGCAACGTCGATACCGTCCAGGCCAACGCGCTGAACGCCGGGGCGGCCGCCTCGGCCTCTGGTAACGTCATCGTGGGCAACGGCGACATCGCCAGCGCCAATGCCCTTGGGGTGAACAGCGGCGCGTCCGCCGACGGCAACTATTTCTTCGGCGGGGCCAACTTCGCCTACGCCCTGTCCGTGGGTGACGGAGACATCGCCCAGGCCAACGGCAACAAGATCATCGGCAACCTGAACGGCGCCTTGGCCCTTTCGGACTACGCCGACACCGTGACGGGCACGGGCTCGCGGTCTTATGCCAACGACAACCGCCTCCACGGGGACGCGGACTTCGCGGTAGCCGTTGCCAAGTACGGCGGCTTTGCCAGCGCCTCGGGCAACAAGCTGGAAGGCGTGGGCAACGTCTCTGCGGCCTATGGTGCCGGGCCTGATGCCAAGGCGAACGCCGACGGCAACTACTTCTTCGGCGGGTACAACACCGCGCTGGCCGTCGGGTACGGCAATGGCGTTGTCGCCGGCATGAGCGCCAGCAACAACCTGGCCTTCGGCACCCACAACGTCTTCATCGGGGTGGGCGCGGCCAACACCGCTGCCCTGGACGTCAGCGTTGACGGCAACACGGCGAACGGCATCTACAACCAGGCGCTCGCCTTCGCATACGCCGGCGGCGCTCACGTGGACAACAACCTGCTCGACGGCACCCGCAACCAGGTGGGGGCCGCCAACCTGGGCTCCACCGGCTTGGGCGTCGCCTCCACGAGCAACAACGTCCTGTCCGGTGCGTACAACCAGGCCATCGCCTACAGCAACGGCTCCAACGCCTACGCCAACGATAACGTTCTGTCGGGCGTCGGCAACAAGGCCCTGGGCCTCTACGGCTATGCGAGCGGCAACCTGGAGAGCGGCATCGGCAACCTGGTGATGGGCAAGTACGGGGACGCCGCCGCCAACCTCAACAACCTGTCCGGCAACGGTAACTACGTCGTCGCTTACAATGGCGGCTCCGCCAGCGGCAACAGTGTCTCCGGCAACACCAACAATGTTGCGGGCGGGATGGACAAGAACGACACCGGCACCGCCGACGGGAACGTCGTGTCGGGTAGCAACAACAATGTGGTGGGCACGACTGGGGGAGCCGCGAGCAACAACTACGTCTCGGGCAGCGGTAACCTCCTGGCCGGCTATTTGGGGGGAACCGCGAATTCCAACTCGGTGACCGGTAACCTCAACCGGGTGTACAACTCCAACTCGAACTCGATCTCGGGCAATAGCAACCTGCTCGATCCGAGCAACTACAACTCGATCTCCGGTAACTTCAACGGCCTGATCAACAGCAACTACAACGCCGTGACCGGAAGCCTCAACGGCCTGTATCAGAGCAACTTCAATGAGGTGACCGGCAGCACCAACCTGCTGCTGGCCAGCCAGGTCAACTCGGTCTCGGGCAACTTGAACCTCCTGGCCTACAGTAGCGGCAACCTGGTTTCCGGCAACGGCAACGTTTTGTTCAAGGGCTATACGAACGAGGTGTCGGGCAGCACCAACCTGCTGGCCTACGCCAGTGGCAACTCGGTCTCGGGCAACAGCAACGGCCTGATCAAGGCCTACAGCAACGAGCTGCACGGGCAGCACCAACGTACTGGCCTACGCCGGCAACAACCTGGTCTCGGGCAACAGCAACGGGCTGATCAAGGCCTACAGCAACGAGCTCACGGGCAGCACCAACGTGCTGGCCTACGCCGGCAACAACCTGGTCTCGGGCAACAGCAACGGCCTGATCAAGGCCTACAGCAACGAGCTCACGGGCAGCACCAACGTACTGGCCTACGCCGGCAACAACCTGGTCTCGGGCAACAGCAACGGGCTGATCAAGGCCTACAGCAACGAGCTCACGGGCAGCACCAACGTACTGGCCTACGCCGGCAACAACCTGGTCTCGGGCAACAGCAACGGGCTGATCAAGGCCTACAGCAACGAGCTCACGGGCAGCACCAACGTACTGGCCTACGCCGGCAACAACCTGGTCTCGGGCAACAGCAACGGCCTGATCAAGGCCTACAGCAACGAGCTCACGGGCAGCACCAACGTACTGGCCTACGCCGGCAACAACCTGGTCTCGGGCAACAGCAACGGCCTGATCAAGGCCTACAGCAACGAGCTCACGGGCAGCACCAACGTGCTGGCCTACGCCGGCAACAACCTGGTCTCGGGCAACAGCAACGGCCTGATCAAGGCCTACAGCAACGAGCTCACGGGCAGCACCAACGTGCTGGCCTACGCCGGCAACAACCTGGTCTCGGGTAACAGCAACGGCCTGATCAAGGCCTACAGCAACGAGCTCACGGGCAGCACCAACGTGCTGGCCTACGCCGGCAACAACCTGGTCTTGGGCAACAGCAACGGGCTGATCAAGGCCTACAGCAACGAGCTCATGGGCAGCACCAACGTACTGGCCTACGCCGGCAACAACCTGGTCTCGGGCAACAGCAACGGGCTGATCAAGGCCTACAGCAACGAGCTCACGGGCAGCACCAACGTACTGGCCTACGCCGGCAACAACCTGGTCTCGGGCAACAGCAACGGGCTGATCAAGGCCTACAGCAACGAGCTCACGGGCAGCACCAACGTACTGGCCTACGCCGGCAACAACCTGGTCTCGGGCAACAGCAACGGGCTGATCAAGGCCTACAGCAACGAGCTCACGGGCAGCACCAACGTACTGGCCTACAGTAGCCAGAACAAGGTCTCAGGCAACGCCAACCTGATGCTGAAGGCCTACACCAACGAGGTGTCGGGCACCGCGAACGTCATGTACGATTCGGCCAAGAACGTCATGGACGGCGGCAGCAACATCGTGCTCAACTCCAACGGCAACTCGATCTCGGGCAACGGAAACTTCCTCGACCCGAGCAACTACAACACGATCTCGGGCAGCAGCAACGCCCTGATCAACAGCAACTACAACTCGATCAGCGGCAACCTGAACGGGCTGTACGCGAGCAATCTCAACGCGATCACGGGCAGCGCCAACCTGCTGGTCGGCAGCCAGGCCAACGGGGTCTCGGGCAGCGGCAACCTGATGCTGCTGAGCAGTCTCAACGCGGTGTCGGGCAACCTCAACCTCCTGGCCTACAGCAGCCAGAACCTGGTCTCGGGCAATGCCAACCTGATGTACCAGAGCAATCTGAACGAGGTCTCCGGGGCTAGCAACCTGCTCGCCTACAGCGATGCCAACACGGTATCCGGCAACACCAACCTGCTGTTGAAGGCGTACACCAACGGGGTGTCGGGCAACCTCAACCTGATGGCCTATGCCAGCAAGAACCTCATCTCGGGCAGTGCCAACCAGATGGAGTACGCCACCAGCAACGAGATCTCGGGCAACAGTAACGGATTGATGAATGCCGGCTCGAACAACATTTCGGGCAACGAGAATGGGCTGCTGCGTGCCTACCGGAATGAGATCTCCGGCAGCAATAACGGGTTGCAGGATGCCAATGACAACAGGATCTCGGGTAACGATAACGGCCTGCTGCGCGCCTATTCCAACGAGATCGCCGGCAGCAGCAACCAGATGCGCGATTCCTACCAGAACGTCATCTCGGGCAGCGAAAACCAGATGGAGTACGGCCATAACAACAAGATCTCGGGTAATTACAACCTGATGTCCCGCTCGAGCAGCAACGAGATCACCGGCACGTACAACCAGCTGTCCCACGCCGACCAGAACGTCATCGCGGGCAACGACAACGGCATGGAGTACAGCGACGGGAACTCGATCTCGGGCAACACCAACGGGCTGACCCACAGCAACACCAACGAGATCGCGGGCAGCTCCAACGGGCTGGACCACAGCAACGTGAACTCGATCTCAGGCAACAGCAACGGACTGCTACAGAGCAACAGCAATGAGATCGCCGGCAGCTCCAACATGCTGGACCACAGCAACACTAATGAGATTTCGGGCAACGCCAACCTGCTGGGCTACAGCCACTACAACGGGATCAGCGGCAACCTGAACCAGATCGGCAACAGCTCGAACAACCTGGTGTCGGGCAACGCCAACGCCTTGCTGAACAGCAACTACACCGTGCTGTCGGGTAGCCTCAACTACCTCTCCAACGCCTACCAGGTGTCCGCTGCGGGCAATCTGAACATGGTGCACGACGCCAGCCAATTCAACATCAACGGCAGCCGGAACACCATCGACAACGCCGCCGTGGGCGTGGTCGACGGCAGCTCGAACGTCGTCGACCAGGGCTCGACCTATACGGCAATCGACGGTACCGGCAACGTGGTGACGGACGGCTCAACGTACACCTCCGCGAGCGGCATCGGCAACGTAGTGTCGCACTCCGCTGCGACCTCGGTGGACGGCCAGGCCAACACGGTGACCAACTCGCTGGCCAACGTGGTTGTGGGCTCGGGCAACTCGGTCTCCGATTCCGCCCTGAACTTCGTCACGGGTATCGGCAATACCGTCGATCCCAGCCTGCTCAACGTGGTGACCGGCTCGTTCAATAACGTTCACAACAGCGCCCTGAGCAGCGTCATTGGCAATAACAACAGCCTTACCAACAGCCTCGCCAACGGCGTCATGGGGGTCGGCAACTCGGTCGCGAACGCCGGCCTGAACGGGGTGTCGGGCTGGGCGAACACGGTCCAGGGCAACTACAGTGTGTCCGTGGGCAACACCGTCGACGGCTCACTCAACAGCGTGACCGACTCTTCGCTCAACTTCGTGTCGGGGGTTGGCAACCACGTCTCGGGCGTCACCTACGGCGGCTCCACCAACCAGAGCCTGGCCAACATCGTGGTGGGTGCGAACAACAACATCACCCAGGGCGGCGATCTGAACACGGTGTTCGGGCGTTCCAACAATGTTTTGGACAGCGCGCGCAACTCGGTGGTCCTTGGTATCGGCAGCACGGCAAATAGCAACCGGGCGACGGTCGTTGGCCAGAACGCGTTTGTCCAGGGCCAGAGCGGCGTCGCGATCGGCGATCGTGCGTCCGCGTGGAGCTTCGGCACCACGGCCTTGGGCCTGCGCTCCAAGGCGATCGGTCCCTATTCCACCGCGATCGGTGCCGGCTCCGTTGCGGTGGCTCCGAACACCGTGTCCATGGGCAATGCCTGGAACCCGCGCCGGGTGACCAACGTCGATGATCCGGTCAACCCGACCGATGCGGTGAATCTGCGGACCCTGAACGACGTTCGCGACGAGGCCCGGAAGGGGATCGCCATCGCCTCGGCCATGGAGACCTTCCTGCCCGACCCCGATAAGCGCTATCGGGTCACCGCGGGTGCCGGGTACTTCAAGGGCGAGGGGGCGATCGGCGTGACAGGCTCGGGCTTCCTGGACGAGAAGGGCACTGCGCTGTACTTCGGCGTAGGCGCAGCGGACGACAGCACCTGGTCGGCGAAGGCGGGTGTCTCCTGGCAGTTCGATTAAGATCGAACAACAACAACGCGCTTCAACCCTGGAGGCCTCTTCGGAGGCCTCTTTTTTTGCGCCGTGCTGGGCGCAGAGCGGCCCCGGTGTCCCGAACAGCCGGAATCTCGGAGGGCGGCCGGGTTGCTCTAGAGGCGCCCATGTATACAAGGCATTCGAGGAGCCGGGGGGGTAGGCATAGCACGTCGGGCTCCCGCTCCCGGGCGGGGCCTATGTTCAGAGCGCGGATCTGGGGCAATTCTGGCCGGCTGAGGGCCTTGGAGTCAGCGGCGCATCGGTGGCCGGGGACCGGCTTGGGTGCCCCTTTTGCTGTCGCCGGTGGCGAACGAAAACCCGCACGGCGGGTCTCAGGCTTGAGTACGCCGGCCCGGGCTCGCGTCCTATGTGGGCGCACCCGCCCCCGGTGGGTGAGAGGCATCCCCTCGTTTATGGTAGGGTCTGGCGCCGTGATGCCGACGCTTGTGGCCCTTAACAACAGGCGCAACATTTGCTAGTTATTACTGACTAGGACATTTCCCAAGCGAAGCCAGGCCATGACACAAAATCCGCACCCGATCCGCCGCCCCTTGGTCCTGATCATCCTGGACGGATACGGCGTCAATCCCTGCAAGCTCAACAACGCCATCGCGGCCGCTCGAACTCCCAGGCTGGATGCCTACCTTGCGAGGTATTGTCACACCCTGATCCAGGCGTCCGGCGAGGCGGTCGGTCTGCCCGATGGGCAGATGGGTAACTCCGAGGTCGGCCATCTCACCCTCGGCTCCGGGAAGGTGATCCGGCAGAATCTCGTGAAAATCGATGACGCGATCGCCGACGGCAGCTTTGCGGCCAATCCGGCGTTGCTGGCAGCCGCTCGGGCGGCTCGCGCGGCCGGCCGCCCCTTGCACCTGCTTGGCCTGGTTTCCGACGGCGGCGTCCACAGCCACCTGCGCCACCTGATCGCGCTGCTCGACTTGTGCCGGGCTGAGGGCGTACGCCCGCTGGTGCATATGGTCACCGACGGGCGCGATACGCCCCCCCGATCGGCACTCACCTTTCTTCCGGAGGTGCAGGAGGCGTTGCGCCGGGCGGGCGGCGCCATCGGCTCGGTGTCCGGACGTTACTACACCATGGACCGGGATCGGCGCTGGGACCGCACCGAGCTCGCCTGGCGGATGCTGACCCTCGGCAAGGGCCGCCGGGCGTCGAGCGCGGAGCAGGCGGTGGAGCTGGCTTACGCGGCGGGGGAGAACGACGAGTTCATCCGCCCCACACTGCTGCCCGGCTTCGAAGGTCTGACAGCGGTGGACCACGTGTTGCTGTTTAATTTCCGCAAGGATCGGCCCCGCCAGATCCTGGCGGCCCTGACCCAGGCCGATTTTGACGGCTTCGACCGCGGCGACAAGGCGCTGGTGGGCGCCACCTGTATGATGGAGTACGACCCGGGGCTCGGGCTGCCGTATGCCTTCGAGCCCGACGAAGCGGGCACCACCTTGGGCGAGACCATCAGCGCGCTCGGCTTGCGGCAGTTCCACTGCGCTGAGACCGAGAAGTGGGCCCACGTCACCTATTTCTTCAACGGGGGGCGCTCGGACCCTTATGAAGGGGAGGACCGCCGGCTCGTTCCCTCGCCCGGGGTTGCGACCTATGACCTCAAGCCGGAGATGAGCGCCGCCGAGGTCGCCGACGCGACCATTGAGGCCATCCAGTCCGGGCGCTACGCCTTCGTGGTGGTGAACTTCGCCAACGGGGACATGGTGGGGCACACCGCAGTTCAGGATGCCGTGATCCGGGCTGTGGAGACCTTGGACCAGGAAGCGGGGCGGGTGCTCGATGCGGCGGTTGCCCACGACTGCACGGCGATCCTCACGGCCGATCACGGTAACTGCGAGGAGCTGCTCGACCCCGTGACCGACATGGCGCAAACTCAGCACACCGTCTATCCGGTGCCCTGCATGATCGTCGATGCGCTCTCCTGGCAGCTCTCCATCGGTGGCAGCTTGGCCAATATTGCTCCGACGGTGCTGGATCTGATGGGGCTTCCCAAGCCGGCTAGCATGACTGGGCGATCGCTGCTGTTGCGCCCGGTGCGCGAGGTCGCCCGCCCTATGCCCGAGATGTCCCGGGCGGTTGCCTAGTACGCCTGGGACGTGCCGGCATCGGCGCGCTTGCCAAAGCCAGACCATCGCCTGCGGCCGCGCCTCGCTCTCGTCCATCCGGGGGCTGAAGGAGCCGATGCTCAGCTACCGTTGTGCTGGTTGCGGAGCCGGCCCGCTCAGGGCGGGCCGAGCCCGCTAGGCCGGCACGGCGGAGCTCGCCGGGGCCCTGGCGCCGCCTGATTCCCGAGACAAAGCGGAGCCCGATGTCATGCACGTCTTGAGACCGTCGGCGGCTGCCCTCCTGGCCCTGGTGCTCGGGGGATGTGCCGCGTTTCAGAGCGGCGACGAGAATCTGTACTACGTTTACGTGCCGGTGGGCTCGACCTTCGAGGTAACCCGCGAGATCGTTGTCCCTGCGGGCCAGACCCGCGCGTTTGTGCCGGCCGGCCGGGCGCCTCCAGGGACCGGGCGAGGAGGTGCGATCTGCAATTTCGAGGTGCGCACGCTCAGCGACGGGACGCGTGCGATCCGCCCCGGCGCCTTCCACGTGACCCGCGTTCAAACCCAGCCCTACGTCGAGGTGGCGTTGCGGGAGCCGCTGGAGGTCGCCGCACTGAGCCTCGCCGGCCTCGAATTGGGGGATAGCGACGGCGCCCTGGTTGCGCCCACGGTGCACATGTACCTGTTCTCGGCGCAGCAGCCCGACGTGATGCGCCTGAGCTGCCGCGGGCCCTTCGACCTGCCATCGCGGGCCCGGACCCCGTCAATCAAACAGATCCGACAGGCCCTGGGCGATTGGGTACGTCTGGACCTCGCCCCACAGGGCAGCGGGCCCTGAGGCGATTGGGCTATAATCCCGTACCTTTTCCTGGCAGTCCGCTCCAGCCGCTTCGATGAGACAGCCGCCCGTTATGCGCTCCGGTCGCCTGGTTGACCGCTATCCGTTGCTCGCGACTGTCGATTCGCCCGCCGATCTGCGCCGCCTGCCGGTATCGGATCTGCCGCAGCTGGCCCAGGAGCTGCGCTGGTTCCTGATCGAGACCGTCTCTCGCACCGGCGGCCATCTGGCGGCCGGGCTCGGCGTCACCGAGCTCACCGTGGCACTGCACTATGTGCTCGCCACCCCGGAGGACCGCCTGGTCTGGGACGTCGGGCACCAGGCGTACCCCCACAAGATCCTGACCGGTCGGCGCGATCGCATGGAAAGCCTGCGCCAGCGTGGCGGCATCTCCGGATTCCTCAAGCGCGACGAAAGTCCTTACGACAGCTTCGGGGCCGGTCACGCCAGCACCTCGATCAGCGCCGCCTTCGGCATGGCCCAGGCCGCCCGCCTCCAGGGATCCAGCCGCCGCGTGGTAGCCGTGATCGGTGACGCATCCCTTTCCTCCGGCATGGCCTTCGAGGCCCTGAACCATGCGGGGGCCTCCAAGACGGACCTGCTGGTGGTCCTGAACGACAACGACATGTCAATCTCCAGGCCGGTGGGGGCGGTCAGCAGCCATCTGGCCCGGATCCTCTCGGGGCGCCTCTACAACAGCGTGCGCGAGGGCGGCAAGACCGCCCTGCGCGGTATGCCGGGCATCCGCGAGCTGGTGGGGCGCTGGGAGGAGCACATGAAGGGCATGGTGATGCCCGGGACCCTGTTCGAGGAGCTGGGCTTCAATTACATCGGCCCGATCGCCGGCCACGACCTCGACGCCCTGGTGCCCACCCTGTCCAACATGCGCGACATGACCGGCCCGCGCCTGTTGCACGTGGTAACCCAGAAGGGCAAGGGCTTCAGGCCGGCCGAGGGCGATCCGGCCCAGTACCATGGGGTGACGCCTTTCGATCCGCAGACCGGGGAGATGCGCAAGCGCGCTGCTGGGCGCACCTACACCCAGGTCTTCGGTGACTGGCTGTGCGACACGGCCGCCGAGGACCCGCGCTTGGTAGGCATTACCCCGGCCATGTGTGAAGGCTCCGGGATGGTGGAGTTTTCCAAGCGTTTTCCCACCCGCTATGTCGATGTCGGGATCGCCGAGCAGCACGCCCTGACCTTCGCGGCCGGCCTGGCTTGCGAGGGGCTAAAGCCGGTCGTGGCTATCTACTCGACCTTCCTGCAACGGGCCTTCGACCAGCTGGCCCACGACGTGGCGCTGCAGGATCTCGATGTCACGCTGGCGGTGGATCGCGGAGGGTTGGTAGGGCCCGACGGGCCGACCCATGCGGGGGCTTTCGATCTGAGCTTCGCTCGGGTGTTGCCGAATCTGGTGATCATGGCCCCGGCCGACGAGAGCGAGTGCCGCAGGATGCTCCAGACCGCCTATCTGTACCCGGGGCCGGCGTTGGTCCGCTATCCGCGGGGCACCGGCCCTGGCGCTCCGGTGGACAGCAGCGCTGCGCCTCTGGAGGTGGGTCGCGGGGAGATCCGCCGGCGCGGCAACCGGGTGGCGCTGCTCGCTTTCGGCAGCATGGTCGAGGCGGGTCGGGCGGCGGCCGCGGCCCTGGATGCCACGCTCGCCAACATGCGCTTCGTCAAGCCCCTGGACGAGGCGCTGGTACTCTCCCTCGCCGACAGCCATGATCTGCTGGTCACGCTGGAGGAGAACGCCTTGGCGGGAGGCGCCGGCTCCGCGGTGAATGAACGCTTGGCGGCCCATGGCCGCAGCTGCCGCATACTCAATCTGGGGCTGCCCGACCGCTTCGTCCCCCACGCGACCCGGGAGGAACAGCTGGCAGAGTGCGGTCTGGACGTGGCGGGGATCCTCGGAGCGGTGCGGGCCGCGCTGGGCGTCGCCGCCGGGCCGGCGGTGGCCGGCAACGGCTGAACAGGGCTGACCGGCTCAGCAGAACAGGGTGAGCACGCCGGTGTAGCCGTAGAGGCGTTGGTGAGAGATCTCGCCGTTGGCGTAGAACCCCACCAGGGGCAGGTCTCCCAGGTGCTCGCGAACGATCCGCAGCTCCTCGGAGTGCTCGCCGAACAGGTAGCGCCCTCGCCCCAGGCAGCTGTGGTACAGCGCGCCCTTGGGTGTGCCGGGCAGTCGGGCTTTGACTGCCTCGAGCATGCGCTCGAGATCGGCGCGGGCCGTGCTCGCATCACGCCGGGCAAACTGCAGAGCCATCCCTTCCTCCGCGCGCTCGCCGATGGCCACTACGCCGGATTCCGGATCGATCCCGATCAGGTTGCGGACCAGGTAGTCGCCGGTGTCGGAGCCCGGCACCGGCAGGGCCGCGAAGATATAGCCGGCCATGCGCGCCGGATTGCGCGCCAGCAAGTCGCCGACGTCCTCTTTGAGCACTTCCAGGGCGGGCCGGCCGTCCAGCCCGGCCACCAGGTTGCGCTGGCACGCCGTGACCCGGTGCTTGGAGCCGATCAGCGAGCAGCCCTGGGTCAGGCCGGTAACGATCCTGACCTCGCCTGCCAGCAGCACCCCCGAGATGCCGCCGCTGGTAACCGATCCCGCGGCCTGGGGAAACTCCCCCTCGGAGGAGGTGAGCCCGCCGACCAGATAGCCGTTCTCGAGCCCCGACGCAAGCCGCACAATCAGCTCCGGCGTCAGCGGATTTCTGGGATCGCCGTGCACCACGCCGAAAAAGCTGCCGGTAGCCGCTCGCCAAAGCGCGGTGGCGGCCAGGAACGCGGCACAGTCTTCCTTGATGCCCGGGACGATACGGAACTGCTCAGCGGTGAGGTCCGTCACCAGAAGGGCGAGGGACGCCTGGTCGTAGGTCTCCCTGCCGCTACTGCAGATGCCGCTGCCGACCGTGCCCACCCAGGTGGTCACCGGCGAGTGGCTCTTCAGGTATTCGATCACCCGCTCGAAGTCAGGCGCCAGCTGCTGGCTGGCGTAAACCAGCCCCAGGGTGCGCTCCGCCGCTATGGCCCCTAGGGCTTCGAGCGCGGCCCGGCAAGCGCTCCTCCAGTCCTCGGCATCGACGTGTGCAATCGGGAAAGGCTGCATATCCAAGCACAATGGCAGCCCTCGGGCCGCCATTCAAGGTCTTTCTTTCGCTGCGGAGGCTAGACCTTCCGAGCGTCCATCATCCGCTCGATGATCGGCTGCAGAATGATCTCCATGGCGAACCCCATTTTGCCCCCTGGCACGACGATGGTATTACGCCGCGACATGAACGAGTCGCCCAACATCGCCAGCAGAAGAGGGAAGTCGATGTCGAACTTCTTCGGCTCCTTGAAGCGGATCACGACGAAGCTCTCGTCGGGGGTCGGGATGTCGCGGGCGATGAACGGGTTGGAGGTGTCGACTGTGGAGACGCGCTGGAAGTTGATGTCGGTCAGAGTGAACTGCGGGGTGATGAATTTGATGTAATCGGGCATGCGCCGCAGGATGGTGTCGACGATCGCCTCGGCGGAGTAGCCCCGCTCGGCGTTGTCGCGGTGGATCTTCTGGATCCACTCGAGGTTGACGATGGGCACCACGCCCACGCCCAGGTCCACGTGCTGGGCCACGTCTGCGGTCTCGGTCTGCACCAGTCCGTGCAGTCCCTCGTAGAAGAGCAGGTCGGTGCCGGAATCGATCGGCTCCCAAGGCGTGAACTCTCCCGGCTGCCGGTCGATTCCGAGGCGGGTGTTGTGCTCGGCGGCCTCCTCTTCGCTGTGCAGGTAGTAGCGCTTCTGGCCGCTGCCGGTCTCGCCGTAGATCTTGAACAGCTCAGCGAGCTTGTCGAAGTGGTTGGCCTCGGGGCCGAAGTGGCTGAACGTGAGGTTGCCCTTGTCCTCGGCCACCTTGACCGCGGCCCGGAACTCGGCCCGATCGAGGCTGTGGAAGCTGTCGCCCTCGATCACCGCGGCCTTGATGCCATCCCGGAAGAAGATGTGCTCGAAGGCCCGCTTGACGGTCGTGGTTCCGGCTCCGGACGAGCCGGTCACCGCAACGACGGGATGCTTTTTCGACATGGAATGTTCTCCTGCGATTTGGATGGCGATCCTGGATTTCTCTGGGCCTGTCTTGCCGCAGGCTCTCGGAAGGCCGGCGCCTTTCGACAGCCTGCCATCCCGTGCAGAGCCCGGGAATATACCATAACCGCGCGCCGTTCCAGGACACCCCGCCGGGGAGTCGCAGCGCGCCGGTGTCGAGCACCACCCAGGCTCCGCGGCGCAGCCCGGCGGGTCTGCCATCGCCGGGGGGCGCACGGCCGAGCAGCCGGGCGGGGAGCAGGGAGGCCACGAGGGCAAGCACGCGCCGCCCCGGGCGGGTTAGAACTAGAACAAGGCGGCGTTGAGCCAGAGGTGGCTTGCCACGCTGGCGCAATAGCCGAGCCCCACCGCCGGGGTCCATTTGAGATGGCCGAAGAAGGTGTACTTGCCGCGGGCTTGGCCCATCAGCGCCACCCCCGCTGCCGAGCCGACGGACAGAAGGCTGCCCCCGACCCCTGCGGCCAGCGTCACCAGCAGCCATTGGCCCGTCGACATGTCGGGCATCATGGTCAGCACGGCGAATATCACCGGAATATTGTCCACGATCGCCGAGAGCAGCCCCACGGTCAGGTTGGCGGGGGTCGCGCTCCATGCCGCGCTCAATCCCAGGGCGCTGCCCCAGTGGGTGTACATCGCCTCGGAGAGCAGCGTGAGATAGCCGATAAATCCTAGCCCGCCCACGCACAGCACGACCCCGTAGAAGAACAACAGCGTGTCCCACTCGGCCCGGGCGATCTTGTTGAATACGTCGAACGCGACCACGTCGCCCATGTTCTCGTCGCGCTCGAGCTCCTCGCGCCCTGCGTTGGGGCCCGCGGCCAGCTCCCGATGGAAGGTCTTCTTGAGGTAGTAGCCGAAGAACTGCAGGTAGGACAGGCCGGTCAGCATGCCGATCACCGGCGGCATGTGCAGGAAGTTGTGGAAGCTCACGGCGGTCGTTATGGTCAGCAGGAACAGCAGCATGATCCGCCGTGCCCCGCGCTTCATCCCCACCTGCTCGCCGCACTCCATGGGCTGGGCGTCCGGCACGGCAAAATGCATCAGCAGCGCCGGCACCAGCCAGTTGACCACGGCGGGGATGAACAGGGCGAAGAACGACCAGAAATCCACCGCGCCCTGGGGCGTCTGGATGGTCTTCTGCCAGACCATCAGGGTGGTGATGTCGCCGAACGGGCTGAACGCCCCGCCGGCGTTCGCGGCCACCACGATATTGATGCAGGAGAGCATCACGAAGCGCTGGCGGTCCCCGCCTACGGCGAGCACCACGGCGCACATCAGCAGCGCCGTGGTGAGGTTGTCCGCCACCGGTGAGATCAGGAAGGCCAACAGCCCGGTGATCCAGAACAGCTTGCGGAATCCGAAGCCCTTGCGTACCAGCCAGGAGCGCAGGGCCTCGAAGACGTTGCGCTCGTCCATGGCGTTGATGTAGGTCATCGCCACCAGCAGGAACAGCATCAGCTCGGCGTACTCGAGCAGATTGTGGCGTACCGCATGCTCGGCCTCGTCGGGAAGGCCGTGGCTGTAATAGACCCCCGCGATCAGCGCCCAGATCAGCCCCGCGGCCAGGATCACCGGCTTGGACTTGCGCAGATGGGTGAATTCCTCCGCCATGACCAGCGCGTAGGCCAGGATGAACAGGGCCAGAGCGGTCAGGCCGACCCAGTGCCCGGTCAGGTCCAGATGGGTGGGGGAGGTCTCCGCTGCGGCGGCCAGGGCAGGGGCGGCGAGCAATACCCCCGCCAGGTGAAGGGCCCGGTTTCTCATCTCGTCTCCGGCTTGGTGGTTTGCGGTGGGCAGCGGAGCGAGCCACGGCCGCGGGGAGAGAATTCTGGCAAATGGCGCGCCGGATTGCCATTCGCCGCGGCCGGGTGGCCCGGGCCGAGGTGCTGAGCTACCCGCTCGCCGATCTGTTCGACCAGTACCAGGAGGTCTATCGCCGCGACTGGATCCTGGCCTGGGAGCGCGGCGAGCAGACTTACTGGCAGGCACGACTCTGGCGGCTGCTCACCGCGGGCCACGCGGGCGCCATCGCGCCAGGCTTTGGGCCGAGCTGCGGGAGCTGTCCGACGCCGGGGGGCTGGACGCCGCGCGCGGCTGGTGTACACCGCAAGCACCCGCGCGCGTGTCGGCCTGGGTCTGTGGTGCCGGGCCGAGCGGCTCCGCGAGGCGGTGCTGCGCCCGAGCGCCCGCGCCTGGGTGCCCGGCGAGCGGCTGTGGGGTAAGCCTGGCGGACTGGGTGCGACACCGCCCAGTCGGCCTGACGGCGACATTGCCGGTTGAATCCGGCGCCCAACACGACTACAAGGGCCCAAGACGCGGATGCGTACCAGGGTGACGGAGGGGCGAGAAGATGAACAGACCGGTCGCGCTGCTGATCGTCATTGCCGGGGCGCTACTGACCGGGTCGGTAGGGGCCGTTGGACGGGGTGCGCCGGCGCCGGCGTCGCAGCAAACGCCGGAGCCGACGCCCGAGGAGCAACAGGCGATGAAGGACAAGGACCTCTCCGTGCGTGCCGGGATCGAGCGGCGCATCGCCGAGCTGCAACGCGATGCGGCCAGGGGTGATCTGTACCTGCCCCACGCGCAGGAGCGGGTCATGCTCTGTACTTACTGCCATGGAGAGAATGGCAATTCGGCCAACCCGGACATTCCCAGTCTGGCGGGGCAGAGCGCCGTCTTTCTGGTCGATCAGCTTGACCGCTTCGCCGACGGGCGACGCCAAGACTACTGGATGAGCGGCCTGGCCCACATCCTCACCGAGGACGAGAAGATCGATCTCGCCCTCTACTATGCAGCCCAGAGTGCCGACGCGGCCGGTGGCGGCAATCCCAAGCTGATGGAAAAGGGCCGGCAGCTCTACGAGCAGTTCTGCGTAGAGTGCCACGGTGTGGACGCCAAGGCCAAGGACGGCTATGCCCGGCTGGCCGGACAGCAGCCCGGCTATATGGTCAAGATGCTGAAGGATCTCAAGGACGGCACCGGCCCCCGCTACAACCCCTGGATGGCCGCAGTGGCCAACATGCTCGGCAGCGACGAGAGCATGCTCGCAGTCGCGACCTATGTGGCGAGCCTGCCTTGATCCGAAAAAAACGGCAGTTGGAACTGCCAAGTCGCCAAAGCCGCGAAGCGCTTCGATGACATATCCTCGAAACCTGAGGCACCTTCTGGGTGAAGAAGGTGCTTTTGCAGTCGGTGCGCATCCGTCTTGGCGTCCTTTGCGCCTTGGCGGTTCAAATCCTCTTTCGAGGTTGATGGCTGGTGGCGTACCCTGCTGCGCCGCTTGATTGGCCCCTGTCTGCGGGGTTGCGCTCAGGCCGGTGGCAGGGCCTTGCCCGGATTGAGGATGTTGCGCGGGTCGAACTGACGCTTGATGTCCCGCATCAGGCGCAGGGTCACGGCATCGATCTCCCGGGCGACGAAGTCGCGCTTCTCCAGACCTATGCCGTGCTCGCCGGAGAGGGTCCCGCCCAGCGCGAGCACCAGGTCGAACAGGGCGTCCAGACAGCCGCGTGCGGCCTGGGCCTCTCGCGGATCGTCCGGATCGAACAGCAGGTTGACGTGGAGATTGCCGTTGCCCGCGTGCCCAAAGCTCAGGATCCGGACGCCGCTGTCTGCGGAAAGCCGGTCGAGGCGGGCGATCAGGGTCGGGATCTGTGACACCGGCACCACCACGTCCTCGTTGATCTTCTTGGGCGCAGCGTTGCGCAACGCCGGCGACAGCGCCTTACGCACCCGCCAGAGGCGCGCGGCCTCGGCGTCGCTGGCGGCCTCGCGCAGGTCGATCAGCCCCTCGACATGAGCGGTCTGCGCCACAGCGGCGGCGGCCAGCTCGATGCAGTGGGCCGGTCCGTCGACCTCGATCATCAGCAAGGCCCCCGCTGAGGCGTCTAGTCCCAGGTCCTGATGGGAGCGCACCAGCTCCAGACAGGCGCCGTCCATGCAGCTCCAGGGCGCAGGGGATGATGGGCTGGGCCATGAGGGCCGACACCGCCCGGGCGGCGGCGTGGATGTCGCGATAGCTGGCCTGGAGCGTGCGTTTGGCCTCTGCCAGCGGCGTGAGCTTGAGCACGGCCTCGGTGACCACCGCCAGGGTGCCCTCGGAGCCGATAATAAGCCGCGTGAGGTCGTAGCCGACCACGCCCTTGGTGGTCGCCACCCCGGTGCGGATCTCGTCTCCGCCGCCGGTCACTGCCCGCAGTCCCAGGGTGTTTTCACGGGGCGTGCCGTACTTGACCGCGCGCGGACCGGCGGAGTTGCAGGCGAGGTTGCCCCCGATGGTGCAGGCCTCGGCGCTGGTGGGGTCGGGCGGCCAGAAGAAGCCCTGCAGTGCCAGGGCGTCCTGGAGAGCCTGGTTGGTCACCCCCGGCTCGACCCGCGCGATGCGGTTGGCCGCATCGATCAGCAGGATGCGGTCCATGCGCTCGAGCGACAGCACCAGCTCCCCGTTCAAGGGAACGGTGGCACCGGTGGTGCCCGTGCCGCGGCCGCGCGGGATCAGCGCCAGATCCGCCTCGTTGCAGAGCCTCACCAGCTCGCGCACCTGCTCATGCTCGGTGGCGAACGCTACGGCTTGGGGCAGGCCCTGGCGGCGGCTGTTGTCGTATCCGTAGGCCCAGCAGTCGGCGGGATCTGTCAGCAGGGCGCCGGCACCCAGGATTGAGCGCAGCGACCGCTCGAGCGGTCTCGGCAGGGGCGGCGCGTGCTCAGTGGTATTCAAAGAGCTTTACTACCCGCTGTACGCCTTCGATGTAACGGATCTGATTGGCTGCGGCGTTACCCTCGGCCCGGGTTACCAGGCCCATCAGATAAACCACGCCGCCGCTGGTGACCACTTTGATATAGGTCGGGTCGCTCGGCTTGCCGTCGACGCCGAACAGGGAGATCTTGACCTTGGAGGTAATATAGCTGTCCCTGGCGGAATCCGAGACGCTCCGCGGCTTGCCGATCGAGAAGCTCGTCGATCACGTTGCGCACGCCTTCGATCTCGGCGACCCGGCCCGCGAAGCGCCGATCAACCTCCGCCGAAGGGACCGCACCGGTGAGCAGCACCTTGCCGTTATAGCTGGTGATGCCGATGCTGCTGTCTTTGCCGATCTGGGCGTCCTTGTATTTGATGTCGTAAGCCGCAAGCTCGATGCGCTTGTCGTCCACCAGGGCCCCGGCCGTGCGCCGGTCGTGCATGACTGCGGCGCCGGTCGCGGCGCCACCCACCAGCACCGCTGCGCAGCCTTGCAGCATCCCTCCCGCCAGTATTGCGCCCAACGCCGCCGTTTTCAGGTGCCTGTTCATGTGAGGTGCAATCCTTATCTTGGGTCAGTTTCCGAGCAGCTGTGCGTCGATCAGGTCGCACAGGCAGTGGATGATGAGGAGGTGAACCTCCTGGATGCGGGCCGTGGAGTCGGCAGGAACTCGGATCTCCACGTCCCCGGGCGCCAGCACTGCCGCGAGCGCGCCGCCGTCGCGCCCGGTGAGCGCAACCACGTGCATCTCCTGGCCGTGGGCGCTCAGTGCCGCGGTGACCACGTTGGGCGAAGTGCCGCTGGTGGAGATGGCGAGCAGCACGTCTCCCGGATTGCCCAGCGCCTGGACCTGCTTGGCGAACACCTGCTCGTAGGCGTGGTCGTTGGCGATCGAGGTCAGGGCCGAGCTGTCGGTGGTCAGCGCCAGGGCGGCTAGCCCGGGTCGGTCACGCTCGAACCGGTTGACCATCTCCGAGGCGAAATGCTGTGCGTCCGCGGCCGAGCCTCCGTTCCCGCAGCTCAGCACCTTGGCCCCTTCGAGCAGCCGGCGCACGATCAGCTCGGAGGCCGCGGCGATGCACTCCGGCAGCTGTGCCAAGGCTTGGGTCTTGACCTGAATGCTGGCCCGGAAGTTGTGCTTGACGCGCTCTGGCAGATCCATGGCACTAGGGGGGTCGCGGTGGGTCGCTCGCAAGCGTTGAACATGCCATGGTGGACCGTCCGCCACAAGCCTGGTGTCCGCGGTCGCGACTCGCTGCGCATTCAGTCAGCGCCAAAGGCGCCGCGAATCCAGTCGAGCGGCGGATCGTCCTGCGGGCAGATCGCCACCACGTCAAAGCGGCAGGGACGTTTAGCCGCCTCGGGATGGCGCTGCAGGTAATGCTGGGCGGCGCTCAGGATGCGGCGCCGCTTGGCCCGATCGACACTGGCCGCCGGACCGCCGAAGGCGCTCGAGCGGCGAAAGCGCACCTCTACGAAGACCAGGGTCGCGCCCTCACTCATCACCAGATCGATCTCGCCCATCCGGCAGCGGTAATTGCGCGCCACCGGCACCAGGCCTGCGCTACGCAGCGTGCGGAGCGCTTGGTCCTCCGCCTCGCGTCCGGCTCCCTGACCGCTTCGGCTCACGGGGCCGGAGCCGGCAGCCGCGGGGCCGGCCCGTCGCCCGCGGACGACTGGGGCGGGACGGGCGACGGCAGTGCGGGAGGATAGCCCAGCACCTGGGGCACGCCCCGGCGGAAGCGTGCCCAGGGCAGGCGGCGGTGGATCTGGCGCCGCGCATCGACCCAGAGCATGCCGGTGGCGCCTTCGAAGGCCGTGGCGGCGCTCAGCTGCAGGTGCTCGAGCTGGGGAATCAAGCGGTAGCTGTCTATGCCCAAGGCGACGATCCGCGGCAGATCCCGGCCGCTCTGAGGCAGGACGGGCCCAAGCGCGCTGCGGCTAAGGGGGTCGCCCGGCTTGTCCAGCAGCAGCCAGGGCATGTCCGGGAACAGCACCCCGTCCAGGTCCAGATCGTTGCGCGGGTCGGCGGCACCGGAGAACACCTGCGAGGTGGCGTAGACCGGCAGGTCGGCGGCGTGATGGAACTGCAGCTGTGGGCGGATCTTGCGTGCGCTTACCACGTTGGCCCCGAGGAACAGGAAGTCCGCGTCCTGGCGACGCCGCGGCTCGAATTCGAGCCGCTGCCCCAGCAACTGCTGGAGGCTGCGTTGCCGTGCCTCGCTCTCGTCGATGTTGAGCAATCCGCGCAGGGTGTCGGAAAAATCGTTTTTCGCGGGGTCGTAGACGGCCTGCTCCACGATGTGGCCGCCGAGCTGTGCAAAGCGGTCCTGAAACGCCTGTAGCAGGCGCTCGCCCCAGGGCCCTTTGGGGGTCAGCGTCAATGCCTGTCTGGCCCCGTCCAGCCAGGCCCGCTCGGCGACCAGCCTCGCTTCGTCTTCGGGGGGCAGGCCGAACTGAAACAGCCCCTGGGGCGGGGGCGCGCTCATGTCGACGCGGTTGAGCGCGAGCACCGGCACCGGCAGCTTGCCGGCGCGCGCCAGCAGGGTCACGCCCGCCTTCTGCAGTGGGCCCAGGACGAAGCTGGCGCCCTCCTGCACGGCGCGCTGCAGCTGGGGCCAGATCCTTTGGGTGTCCGGGACGTTGTAAAAGCGCAGCAGTGGGCGCGCTGCCTGGGGCTGCTGGTAATAGGCGGCCAGGATGCCCTCGGTTAAGGCGCCCGATACCTCGGCATAGGGGCCTTGGCGGGGAAGCAGCACGGCGATCTGGCGGGGGTACGGGAGGGCGCCGCCGAGTCGAGCGAGGTGCTGGACGAGGAATGGCTGGTCGGCCGGATGCCGGGGATAGTGCAGGCGCCATTCGTTCATGCCGGCACGCAGAGCGTCGGCGTCCCCTGGGTGTTGTCCAACAATCAATGCGAGGTCGATCCAGCCCGCGTAGTCGCCCTTGGCCGTGCTGCGTTGCTCTGCGAGCTGGGACGGGGGCAGGACGGTCAGCAATCTCAGCAGCGCGAGCTGGTTGTCCTGACGGGCCCTGTGGTCCTGGAGCCAGCGGTCGAGATCAGCCAGGGCCCGAGCGCTGCCCGTCAGGTTGCCGGCCTGCCTGGCCGCATCGGCGAGCGTCGCGTAGTAGGCGCGCTGCAGCTGCGCGTCCAAGTCTGCGGCCGGCCGCGGCCCCAGGGCTGCGGCTGCCGCGGCCGGTGATCCGCTGGCCAGGGCGATGCGTGCAGTCAGGATGCGTGTCCTGACCAGGCCGCCGCGATCGAGCCGTGCGGTGTCGACCTGGCGCAGCACCCGGCTGGCCTCCGCTGTTTGCCCGTCCATCAGCAGGCTCTCAGCGGCTGCGAGGCTGTATGCCGCCCGGTCCTCGGGGCGGCCGCGCTTGGCCAGCTCCAGAAACAGGGCCGCTGCCCGCGCGTGCGCCCCGGCTCGCTGGAGCGCCAGAGCCCGTCTGGCGAGGGGCTCCTCCGCCGCAGGAGCCGGCTGCAGCGCCGGTCGGGTGCCGGTGAGTGCGCCGCAGCCGGCCAGCAAGGCGGCCAGTGCGATGAGACAGCACAGGATCGAGCCGAAGCGGATCGGTTGCATGCAGAGGGTTCCGGAGGCAGGATGTAGCCCGGCCATTATTTTGGGTGGGGTTGGGCGTGTCAAATCAGCCCGGGGTGCTCTACGTCGTCGCGACCCCCATCGGTAACCTGGAAGATCTCTCCCCGCGAGCGGCCCGAGTCCTGTCAGAGGTCGACCTGATCGCTGCCGAGGATACGCGCCATACCCGGGTCCTGCTCAGCCATTTCGGCATCTCCACTGCGCTGCTGGCGGTGCACGAGCATAACGAGCGGCAAGCCCTGAAGACGGTCCTCGAGCGCCTGAGCCGGGGCGAGTCGGTGGCGCTGGTCTCCGATGCTGGCACGCCGCTGATCAGCGATCCGGGCTTTGCCCTGGTGCGGGCGGCCCAGGAGTGCGGTGTGCGCCTGTGTCCGGTGCCGGGCCCGAGCGCGTTGCTGTGTGCGCTGTCGGTGGCCGGTCTGCCCACCGACCGGTTCGTTTTCGAGGGGTTTCTGCCGCGCACCGCCGAGAAGCGCCGGGCGCGCTTGGCGGAGCTCGCCGGGGACTCTCGGACGCTGGTGCTTTACGAGTCCAGCCACCGTCTGCTGGCGAGTCTGACGGATCTGGTCGCCGTGCTTGGTCCGGTGCGTCGGGCGGTGCTCGCCCGGGAGCTGACCAAGCTGCACGAGACCCTGGTGGCGGCCACGCTGGAGGAGCTGGAGGCCCTGGTGCGGCGCGATGAGGACCAGCGCCGGGGTGAGATGGTGCTTCTGGTCAGCGGCGCCGAGCCTGCCGAGCTCGCTTCTGTGGGGGTCGACGCCGAGCGGGTGCTGCGGGTGCTGGCGGAGGAGCTGCCCCTGGGGCAGGCCTGCGCCCTGGCCGCCCGAATCACCGGGCAGAGCAAGAACAGCCTGTACCGTCTGGCCCTTGCCTGGCGAACGGGCGGGCAATGATCGGCAGGCTGGGCGCCCGCTCACCGCTTGACGGCGATCTGACGCGCCGGCTCGCCAAGGAGGACTCCGGCCCCCGGGCACATCCCTGATGCACGGGGCCGCGCCTGGCGCTGCGGCGATACCGGTTGTGTTTCACCGGCGGCGCCCTTATGTTGAGTCTGGGAGTCGGCCGAACGGTCGCTGCCCCGGCACAGCCGGGGGAGAGGAAAGTCCGGGCTCCGCAGGACAGGGTGCCAGGTAACGCCTGGGGGGCGCGAGCCTACGGAAAGTGCCACAGAAAATATACCGCCCAAGCCCTGGATGCCAGGGCCGGTAAGGGTGAAATGGTGCGGCAAGAGCGCACCGCGCCGCTGGTAACAGCGGTGGCAGGGTAAACCCCACCCGGAGCAAGACCAAATAGGGGAGCGCGCGGCCTCGGCCGCAGCCTGTGGTCCGCAGGCGCTCCCGGGTAGGTCGCTCGAGGCGGGCGGTGACGCCCGTCCCAGATGAATGACCGTTCGCGACAGAACCCGGCTTACAGGCCGGCTCCCTCCTCTTCCACGGGGCGGCGTCACTCGCCGTTCCCGGGCCGCCGGCCCAACACCTCAGAAACTGCTTTAACTACGATCTCCATGCGTCTGTTTCTTCGAGATCATCATGGATCTTGCCCTCGTTCAATTTACGGGCGTAAGTCTCTGTCGTACAAGAAAATTTGCTTTGATCATCCTTGACAGCCCCGGTGATCCGTTCCTAATATGGTAAGAAGTGGGGGGAAGTGGGAAATTCTGGAACTGAATTTCCCCAAGGGGGAGGCGGGTCTTGTTCAGCGGGGTCAACAGTCTCGCGTTGGACGCCAAGGGGCGCCTGGTGATTCCGACTCGTTATCGGGATCGTCTGGAGGAGCTCTGTGCCTCCCAACTCGTGGTCACCATCGATCCCGACCGCTGCCTGCTCATCTACCCGCATGGCGAGTGGCAGAAGATCGAGCAGCGGCTGGCCGATTTGCCGAGCCTGAACAAGACGGCCCGGCGCCTGCAGCGGCTGCTGGTTGGGCATGCACACCCCATGGAGATGGATCGCCAGGGCAGGGTGCTGATTCCCCCGCCGCTGCGCGATTTCGCCGGCCTGCAATCCCAGGTGGTGCTCACCGGCCAGATGAACAAATTCGAGCTCTGGGACGAGGCGCTCTGGAACGAGCAGCGCGACCTGTGGCTAAAGGAGACCGATTTCGAGGCCTTGGAAGGTGCGCCCGAGCTCAAGAACCTGGCTTACTGAGGCATGGACGGACATCTGCGTCATCAATCGGTTCTTCTCGACGAGGCGGTCGGCGCTTTGAACATATCGGCGGCGGGGCGATACATCGACGGGACCTTCGGTCGCGGCGGCCACAGCCGGGCGATCCTGGCCCGGCTCGGACCCGAGGGGCAGTTGCTCGCCATCGACCGGGACCCGTGGGCCATCAGCTTCGGGCGGGTGCAGTTTGCCGGGGAGTCCCGGATGCGGCTCGAGCAGGCGGCCTTTGGTGAGATGACTGCGCTCGCCGGGAGCCTGGGATGGCTCGGGCGAGTCGACGGCATCCTGCTGGATCTGGGTGTTTCCTCCCCCCAGCTCGATGCGCCGCAGCGGGGATTCAGCTTTCTGGCCGACGGTCCCCTGGACATGCGTATGGACCCCGACAGCGTGCCGAGTGCCGCCGAATGGATCGCCACGGCAACCGAGCGGGAGATCGCTTCGGTGCTGCGTGACCTGGGCGAGGAGCGTTTCGCCGGCCGCATCGCCCGAGCCATAGTGCGGGCGCGCGACCAGGCGCCGATCACCCGGACCGGGCGCCTGGCCGAGGTGATCGCGGCCGCCAACCCCGCCTGGGAGAAGGACAAGCACCCGGCGACCCGCAGCTTTCAGGCCATTCGCATCCGCGTGAATGGGGAGCTCGAGCAGCTGCGTGAGGCACTCCAGCAGTCGTTGCGACTGCTAGCGGCGCGCGGGCGGCTGGTGGTCGTGAGCTTCCATTCGCTGGAGGATCGCATCGTCAAGCGCTTCATGCGCGATCAGGCGCGCGGCGACGATCTGCCGAAGGGCGTGCCGGTCACAGCCGATCGCTTGCGCCCGCGCATGCGCCTGCTCGGCAAAGCGCTGCGCGCGAGCGACCAGGAGGTGCTGGACAATCCCAGGGCCCGCAGCGCTGTCATGCGCGTGGCGGAGATGGTGGCATGAGACGGGCGGGCGGCGCCTTGGCTCTGGCGGTGCTCGCCCTGCTGGTGCTGACATCGGCGGTGGGGGTGGTGTACGCGAAGTATCTGAGCCGCAAGCTGTTCGTGGAGCTCGACGGGCTCAGAGAGCAGCGCGACGCCCAGGACACCGAATGGGGTCAACTGCAGCTCGAGCAGAGCACCCTGGGGGCCCACGGGAGGGTCGAGCGGCTCGCCGTGGAGCGCCTCGGCATGCGTCAGCCCAGACCCGACGAGGTCTTCGTCCTGGTGCCCGGGCACAAATGATCGCTGCGCGACGCCCTAAGCGGCCTTTCAGCGCAGCCGAGGATGCGCCGCTGGCGAGCTCCCGCTTCCGCCGTGGGGTGGTGCTCGGGCTGATCGGCCTGGCCTGCCTGGCGGTCGTCGCGCGCGCTGTGGACCAGCAGATCTTCGAGACCGATTTCCTGAGGCACGAAGGGGCGCGGCGCTATCTGCGCGTGGTCCAGATTCCCGCCCATCGCGGAATGATTCTTGACCGACAGGGCGAGCCTCTGGCGATCAGCACGCCGGTCCATTCGGTGTGGGCCAATCCCCGCGAGCTGGGCGCCGATCGCCGCACCCTGGCGCCACTGGCCGCGATCATCGGCGTCGATGTGGACGAGCTCGTGAGCCTGCTGTCGCGGCGCAGTGGCCGCTCCTTCGTGTATCTGGCGCGCCAGGTGACGCCGGCGGTCGCCAAGCAGGTCGAGGCGCTCGGTCTCCCCGGGGTGGGCCTGCAGCGCGAATATCGCCGCTACTACCCGGCCGGTGAGGTCACGGCCCATGTGCTGGGGTTCACCGACATCGACGACCAGGGTCAGGAAGGTCTGGAGCTTGCCTATCAGAGCTGGCTGGGCGGCACGCCGGGCAGTAAGCGCGTGGTGCGTGACGGACTTGCCCGTATTGTGAAGAACATAGAGAGCATCCGCGAGCCCAGGCCGGGACGGGACCTGCAGCTCAGCCTGGACCGGCGCCTGCAGTTTCTCGCCTACCGCGAGCTCAAGGCCGCGGTGCGTCAGGATCAGGCCCTTGCCGGGACCGCGGTGATCCTGGACGCGACCACGGGAGAGATCCTGGCGATGGTGAATCAGCCGTCGTACAACCCCAACGGGGACCGCGCCGGCATCGGATCGGCGGTTCGCAATCGGGCGCTGACCGACGTGTTCGAGCCTGGATCGACGCTCAAGCCGTTCACTGTCGCCGAGGCCCTGGAGCTCGGCCGCTTCCAGCCGGACACCCCGATCGACACCAGCCCGGGGACCCTGCAGGTCGGCCGACACACGGTGCGCGACGTCCACGACTACGGGTTGTTGGACGTCGCCGGCGTGATCCGCAAGTCGAGCAATGTCGGCATCAGCAAGATCGCCCTGGCCCTGCCCAGGGAGCAGCTCTGGCAGGTCATGGACGAGGTCGGCTTCGGGCACATGACAGCCACGGCGTTTCCCGGTGAGGCGGGCGGCGAGCTGCGGCCCTATGCCCGCTGGTCCCGCTTCGATCAGGCGGCCCTGGCTTTCGGGTACGGGATCTCGCTGACCGCCGTGCAGCTGGCCAAGGCCTATGCAGTGATTGCCGCCGACGGTGTGCTCCGGCCGGTCTCTCTGCTGAAGCTGGATGTCCCTCCCGCCGGCAAGCGGGTCATGAGCGCTGCGGCCGCCCGGGAGGTGCGCCATATGATGGAGGCCGTGGTCTCCAAGCAGGGGACTGCCCCGCGTGCCGCGATCGAGGGCTACCGGGTGGCCGGCAAGACCGGAACGGTCAAAAAGGTGGGGGCCCGGGGCTATACCCGTCACACCTACCGGGCGGTGTTTGCGGGCATAGCACCGGCGAGCGCCCCGCGCCTGGTGATGGTGGTCATGGTCGATGAGCCGACGGCCGGACCCTACTATGGCGGCCTGGTTGCGGCACCGGTGTTCTCCCGGGTGATGGCAGGCGCCTTGCGTCTGCTCAACATCGCGCGCGACGCCGATACGCGGGTTGGCCCGCAGATGGCTGCCGCGGGGGCGGACCGATGATGGCTCGCCCCAGCGTTTCGCCTGTCTGGATGCTCTCGGCACTGCTCGAGGGTCTGGCCGCCATGGACCCCGGGGGCGATGTGCAGATCAGCGGTCTGGCGGTCGACAGCCGGGCGCTAGAGCCCGGCGATCTTTTTCTCGCCTGCGTGGGCACCCGGGGCCACGGTCTGGATCATCTGGGCCAGGCGGTGGTCCGAGGTGCTGCGGCAGTGCTGGCCGAGCCGGCCGGCGGCTGGGGCGTCGAGCGCATCCGCATGGCCGCCCGGGAGCTGCGCGTCCCGCTGATTTCGCTCGCGGAGCTGTCCCGGCATGCCAGCGCCCTGGCGGCGCGCTTTTACGCAGAGCCGAGCCGCAGCCTCAGCGTGGTGGGCGTGACCGGCACCAACGGCAAGACCAGCTGCACCCAGTTTCTCGCCGAGGCCCTGGCTCCGCTGGAGCGCTGCGGGCTGCTCGGCACGCTCGGCAACGGCTTCCCGGGCGAGCTGCGCCCGGGACGCCATACCACGCCGGATCCGATCGAGCTCCAGGCAGTGCTGGCGGGGCTGCTGTCGCGGGGGGCGCGCACGGTCGCTATGGAGGTCTCCTCCCACGCTCTGGATCAACACCGGGCCGCTGCGGTTCGCTTCGAGACCGCGGTGCTCACCAACCTCAGCCGCGACCACCTGGATTATCACGGCAGCATGGACCGGTACGCGGCCTCCAAGCTGCGCCTGTTTCGCTTCCCTGGTCTGCGCCACGCCGTGGTCAACGTCGACGATGCCTTTGGCAGGGTGGTGCTCGCGACGCTGGAGCCGCGGGTGCAGACCCTCGTCTACGGCATCGGCCGCCGGCGCTCAGAGGCCCACTGGCAGGGCTTCCTGTGGGCCGAGACGGTTACCCCAGGGCTGGCCGGATTGGAGCTTGACCTGCATACCAGCTGGGGGGACACGCGGCTGCAGAGCCTCGTGCTCGGGCGTTTCAACGCCAGCAATCTGCTCGCGGTGCTGGGGGTGTTGCTGCTGCACGGCCTGTCCCTGGAGAGCGCGGTCGAGCGGCTGCAGGCCGTGCATCCGGTGCCGGGGCGCATGGAGTTGATCGGGAAGGGGCGCGGCCCGCTTGCGGTGGTCGATTATGCGCACACGCCCGACGCCCTGGAGAAGGTGCTTGCGGCTCTGCGCGAGCACTGCGCCGGTCGTCTCACCTGCGTGCTCGGCTGCGGCGGGGAGCGCGACCGGGGTAAGCGCCCAGAGATGGGGGCTCTGGCCGAGCGCCTGGCCGACCGTGTGATCCTGACCGACGACAATCCCCGGGGGGAGGACGGCGCCAGCATCATTGCAGAAATCCTCGCCGGATTCTCAGCTCCCGAGCGGGCTCTGGTGGAGCGGCACCGCGGCGCCGCCATTCGCGCCGCCGTGACCGGTAGTGGCCCCGGGGACCTGGTGGCGGTGTGTGGCAAGGGCCATGAGGACTACCAGTTGGTTGGCGACCTGCGCCTGCCGTTCAGCGACAGCGAGCAAGTGCGCCTGGCCCTGCAGGAGGCCGCCGGAGCGTGAGGATGAGCCTGCTCGACCTGGCCTCCAATATGGGCGCCCGCTGTCTGGGTGGCGACCTGAGCTTCAGTCGCGTGGCCACCGACAGTCGCACCTTGCCGACCGACAGCCTGTTCGTTGCGCTCAAGGGGCCGCGCTTCGACGGGCACGACCATCTGTCGGAGGCGGCAGCGCGCGGGGCCGTGGCGGCCATGGTCAGCCGCCCTGCCGAGGCGCCTATTCCCCTGCTGCTGGTGGACGACACCCGCCGGGCACTGGGCGAGCTGGCTCGGCTGTGGCGCGAGCGCTGCGGCGCTCGGCTGCTGGCGGTCACCGGCAGCAACGGCAAGACCACAGTCAAGGAGATGGCCGCGGCGATCCTAGGGGAGCTGGGCGAGACGCTCGCCACCCAGGGCAATTTGAACAACGACATCGGGGTGCCGTTGACCCTGCTCCGGCTTCAGGACCAGGCGTTCGCGGTGGTGGAGATGGGGGCCAATCACCTGGGCGAGATCGCCTACCTGAGTCGCATTGCGCGTCCCGACGTGGCGCTGCTCAACAACGCCGGCACCGCCCATCTGGAAGGCTTCGGCTCCCTGGACGCGGTGGCCCGCGCCAAGGCCGAGATCCTGGAGGGGCTGGGCGAGCACGGCGTGCTGGTGCTCAACGCCGATGATGCCCACGCAGGACTGTGGCGGGCGCTTGCATCGGCCCGTGGCCGGCCTGTCCGGTCGTTCGGCATTCGGGCGGCGGCCGACGTACGCAGCCCGGAATCGGAAGCGCAGACGCACTGGGTCGAGGCGGGGTTCCTGACCCGATTCCGGGCGCTGACTCCCGAGGGCGAGATCGAGGTCGAGATGCGGCTGGGCGGGCGACACAACCGCATGAACGCCCTGGGGGCGATCGCCGCCTGCCAGCTCCTGGGGGCCGATGCCGCTGCGATCCGCAATGGACTGGCCGGGCTGCGTCCGGTGCGCGGTCGGCTGCAGCCCCGGCGCGGCGTTAACGGCATGCAGCTGATCGATGACAGCTACAACGCCAATCCGGACTCGGTCGCGACCGCCATCGAGGTGCTGGTCAGCGCGCCGGGGCGGCGCATTCTGGTTCTCGGGGATCTGGCGGAGCTGGGTCGGGATGCCCCGGCGCTGCACGCCGGGCTCGGAGAGCGGGCGCGCCGGTGTGGGGTGGAGCGTCTCTACGGGGTCGGTCCCCTGAGCCGGGCAGCGGTGGACAGGTTCGGCACCGGGGCGAGCTGGCTTGAGGATAGCGAGCGCCTGACCGCGGCGCTGCTGCAGGCCTGCGGGCCGGGCGATTTCCTGCTCATCAAGGGGTCCAGATCCTCGCGCATGGATCTGGTGGCGGACGCCTTGGCGACCGGGGGGGGGTGAGATGCTGCATTACCTGGCGCAATACCTGACCCGGTTCGAGAGCGGCTTTGCGGTGTTTCAGTACATCACGTTGCGGGCGATCCTGGGCTCGCTCACCGCGCTGATCATCTCCTTCGTCGTCGGCCCGACCATGATCCGCCGCCTGGCTGTGCACCAGATCGGTCAGACGGTGCGCGACGATGGCCCCCAAAGCCACCTCGCCAAGAGCGGTACGCCGACCATGGGGGGGGCGCTGATCCTGGTGGCCATCGCCGTAAGCACCCTGCTCTGGGCGGATCTGGCCAACCGCTATGTGTGGGTCGCCCTGGGTACCACCCTGCTGTTCGGTGTGATCGGCTTCGTGGACGATTACAAGAAGCTGGTGCTGCGTGACCCCCGGGGGCTCGCGGCGCGCTACAAGTACTTCTGGCAATCGGTGGTCGGGCTGGGTGCGGCCTGGTTTCTCTATGTCAGCGCCACGGTCCCCGGCGAGACCCGGCTGCTGATCCCGTTCCTGAAGGCGGGATCGCTGCCCCTGGGCATGGGCTTCGTGGTCCTGGGCTACCTGGTCATCGTCGGCTCGAGCAACGCGGTCAACCTCACCGACGGGCTGGACGGGCTGGCGGTCATGCCGACGGTGCTGGTCGCCGGCGCACTGGGGATCTTCGCCTACTCCGCCGGTCATGCCGCGTTCTCCAGCTACCTGCTGATTCCCCATCTGCCCGGGGTCGGCGAGCTGACCATCTTCTGCGGTGCCATGGTCGGGGCGGGGCTCGGATTCCTCTGGTTCAACGCCTACCCGGCACAGGTGTTCATGGGGGACATAGGCGCCCTCGCCCTGGGCGCTGCGCTCGGCGTGGTCGCAGTGATGGTTCGCCAGGAGCTGGTGCTGTTCATCATGGGCGGGGTGTTCGTCATGGAGACGGTCTCGGTCATGCTGCAGGTGGTCTCATTCAAGCTGACCGGCAAACGGATCTTCCGGATGGCACCCCTGCACCACCATTTCGAGCTCAAGGGCTGGCCCGAGCCGCGGGTGATCGTGCGCTTCTGGATCGTCACCGTGATCCTGGTCCTGATCGGGCTGTCGAGCCTGAAGATCCGTTGATGAGCACCTCCAGGCATCCGCTGGCCGATCCAGGCATCAAGACGCTCATCGTCGGGCTGGGCAAGACCGGGCTGTCCTGCGCGCGCTTTCTGCGTGCTCGCGGCGTGCCCCTGGCGGTGACCGACAGCCGCCCCCAGCCGCCCGGGCTGGAGGCGCTGCGCACCGAGATGCCGGACGTTGCCTTGTTCCTGGGCGGCTTCCACCCGGATGCCTTCGAGGCGGCCGGCTCGCTGGTGCTGAGTCCCGGCGTGAGCCTGAGCGAGCCGTTGGTGGCCAAAGCCCGGGCGCGCGGGGTGCCCGTGGTCGGGGACATCGAGCTGTTCGCCCGCGCGGCCCGGGCCCCGGTGGCAGCGATCACCGGCTCGAACGGCAAGAGCACCGTCACCAGCCTGCTCGGCCAGATGGCGCGGCGCGCCGGGTTGAGCGTAGCGGTCGGTGGCAACCTCGGTGAGCCGGCCCTCGAGCTGCTGGACGATCGGGTGCAGCTGTATGTGCTGGAGCTCTCCAGCTTCCAGCTGGAGACCACGGTCTCCTTGGCGCCGGAGGTGGCTGTGGTGCTCAACCTCAGCGCCGACCACATGGACCGTTACGGCTCCCTGCAGGCCTACGCCGAGGCCAAGGCCCGGATCTTTCGTGGTGCCCGCTGCGGGGTGGTCAATCTCGATGATCCCGCTGTGCTGGCCATGGCCGCAGGGCTCTCCGAACGCCTGGGCTTCACCCTGGGTGAGCCGGGCGGCCAGGATCTCGGCATTCGGGAGCGTGACGGCGGGCCCTGGCTGTGCCGGGGCGCCGAGCCCCTGATGGCGGTCTCCGAGCTGGGTATCCAGGGCCGGCACAACTGCGCCAACGCCCTGGCGGCGCTGGCCCTGGGTATGGGTCTGGGGCTTGCCACAGCGCCTATGCTCGAGGCCCTGCGCAGCTTCCCGGGCCTCGCCCACCGCACCGAGCTGGTCGGCGAGCGCGCCGGCGTACGCTGGTACAACGATTCCAAGGGCACCAACGTGGGCGCCTGCATCGCCGCCCTGGAGGGCCTCTGTCCGGCCGGGGGCGGGCGCATCGTCCTGATCGCGGGCGGCGACGGCAAGGGCGCGGATTTCTCCGCGCTGCGACCGGCCGTGCAGCGCACCGCACGTGCCCTGGTGCTGATCGGGCGGGACGCCCCGTTGATTGAGCGCGCCCTGGAGGGGGCAGCCCCGATGTGGCGTGCCGCCACGTTGGAGCAGGCGGTTAGTCTGGCCGGTGCCCAGGCGCGCCCCGGCGACCTGGTGCTGCTGTCGCCGGCCTGCGCGAGCTTCGACATGTTCCGCAACTACGAGCACCGCGGCGAAGTGTTCACCCAGGCGGTGCGGAGGCTGGTCGGATGACCGCCGTGAGCAAGACGACCCAGGCGACCGCGGGCACGCGGCGCGTGCGCATCCCGGTCATCGATTACGCGTTGCTGGTGGCTGTGCTGGGACTGCTCGGCTTCGGACTGGTGATGGTCGCCTCAGCTTCGCTGCACAAGATCGCCGGCGACCCCTTCCACTATGTGCTGCGCCACTTGCTGGCGCTCTGCCTGGGGCTGGCCGGCGGGGCGATGGTGGCCCAGCTGCCGCTTGCAGTCTGGCGGCGCGGCGGCACCCTGCTGTATTTCTTCGGCGTGCTGCTGCTCGCCCTGGTGCTGGTCCCGGGGGTCGGGCGCGAGGTCAACGGGGCAACCCGCTGGATCCCGCTCGGGCCGCTGAATTTTCAGAGCTCGGAGCTGATGAAGCTGTTCGCGGTGATCTATATCGCGGGCTACATCGAGCGGCGCCGCGACGAGGTGGCGAGAAGCGTGTGGGGCTTCGTCAAGCCCATGGCGCTGCTCTCCATCGCCTGTCTGCTGATGCTCCTGCAGCCCGATTTCGGCACCACCGCCGTGCTCGTTATGACGGCTCTGGGGATGCTGTTCCTGGCTGGGGTACCGCTCCGGCAGTTCATGATCCTGATCCTGCTCGCCGCTGGCACGCTGGTCACGCTGGTACTGGTCTCCCCCTACCGGCTCGCTCGGGTGACCGCCTTTCTCGATCCCTGGGCAGACGCCCAAAACACCGGTTACCAGCTCGCCCAGGCGCTGATCGCCTTCGGCCG
Source organism: uncultured Gammaproteobacteria bacterium (assembly GCA_963711095.1). GTDB lineage: Bacteria > Pseudomonadota > Gammaproteobacteria > Chromatiales > Chromatiaceae > CAVQCX01. Next base: position 205,710 of record CAVQCX010000038.1, read on the forward strand.
CGGGCATTGGGTCGGCGTGGGGCTGGGCAGCGGCATCCAGAAGCAGTTCTATCTACCCGAGGCACATACCGACTTCCTGATGGCGGTGGTCGGTGAGGAGCTCGGTCTGCTGGGCAGCCTGGCGGTGATCGCGGTGTTTGCGTTCATCACCTGGCGGGCCTTCGCCATAGGGGCGCTCGCCGAGCGCCTCGGACAGCGCTTCAGCGCCTTCGTGGCCTACGGGCTTGGCCTGGGCGTGGGCCTGCAGGCGTTCATCAATATCGGCGTCAACGTGGGTCTGCTGCCCACCAAGGGTTTGACGTTGCCTTTCATGAGCTACGGCGGCAACAGCATCATTGTGGCCTGCCTGGTCGCGGCCATCCTGCTGCGCATCGATTACGAAAATCGTCGGCGGCTCTCCGATCCTTCCAGGGAGGCCGATCCATGGCAGCGCGGGTGATGGTCATGGCCGGCGGTACGGGTGGGCACGTGTTTCCCGCCCTGGCTGTGGCCGAGCGCCTGCGAGAGCTCGGGGCCGAGCCGTTCTGGCTCGGCACTCGCCAGGGTTTGGAGGCGCGGGTGGCCCCCGCGGCAGGCTTTGAGGTCGAGTGGATCGATGTACACGGCCTGCGCGGCAGGGGTGCTTTCGGCTGGCTGTCCGCCCCCCTGGATCTGGGACGTGCGCTCGTCCAGGCGCTGCGGGTGCTGCGCCGGCGCCGCCCCGATGTCGTACTCGGGCTGGGCGGCTTTGTCAGCGGGCCTGGCGGCCTGGCGGCCCGGCTGCTGGGGATCCCTCTGGTGATCCACGAGCAAAACGCCGTGCCTGGGCTGACCAACCGCTGGCTGGCGCATTGGGCGACGCGGGTGCTGGAGGCCTTCCCTGACAGCTTTCCCGCCGCGCGGCACGCCCGCGAGACCGGCAATCCGGTGCGTGCGCCGATAGCGGGTCTGGCCGCGCCGGCGCCGCGTCTGGCGGGCCGCGAGGGGCCGCCGCGCCTGCTGGTGCTGGGTGGCTCGCTGGGGGCCCAGGCCTTGAACCAGACCTTGCCCAAGGCACTTGCGCGGCTGGCGGTCGGGTCCCGCCCGCGGGTGCGTCACCAGGCAGGGCGCGGCAAGGCGCAATCCACCCAGGCCGATTACCACCAAGCCGGGGTCGATGCCGAGGTCGTCGAGTTCGTCGAGGATATGGCCGAGGCCTACGGCTGGGCCGATCTGGTGGTTTGTCGCGCCGGGGCGCTCACCATCGCGGAGCTGGCGGCCGCCGGGCTGGGTGCGATCCTGGTGCCTTATCCCCATGCCGCCGACGATCACCAGCGCGCCAATGCCCTGTTTCTAAGCGCTGCAGGAGCGGCCGAGCTGATCATCCAGTCCGAGCTTACTCCCGAGCGCTTGGGCGACCGGCTCTCGGTTTTGCTCGGCGATCGCCGACGGCTGCTGGCAATGGCGCTGGCGGCCCGCGCCAAGGCGCGCCCGCGGGCGACCGAGGCTGTCGCGGATGCCTGTCTGGAGGCGCGCCGATGAGCGCGGCCGGCGACCAGCAGGGGCGTGCCCGAGTGGGCCGGATGGGGCGCATCCGGCACATCCACTTCGTCGGGATCGGCGGGGCTGGCATGAGCGGTATCGCCGAGGTTCTGCTCAACCTCGGGTACCAGGTCTCCGGCTCCGACCTCAAGGACAGCGCGACCACTCGGCGCCTGGCGGCCCTGGGTGCCCGGGTGCAGGTCGGCCACGATGCCGGGCATGTGCGCGACTGCGACGTCGTCGTGGTGTCCAGCGCAGTCGCTTCCGACAATCCCGAAGTGGTGGCTGCCCGTACCCTGCGGGTTCCGGTGGTGCCCCGGGCCGAAATGCTGGCAGAGCTGATGCGCTTCCGCTTCGGCATCGCCGTGGCGGGGACCCACGGCAAGACCACGACCACCAGCCTGGTGACCTCGCTGCTCACCGAGGGCGGGCTGGACCCGACCTTCGTGATCGGCGGACGCCTGAACAGCGCGGGCTCCAACGCGCGCCTGGGCGAAAGCCATCTTCTGGTGGCCGAGGCCGACGAGAGCGACGCGTCTTTCCTGATCTTGCAGCCGATGCTGTCGGTGGTTACCAACGTCGACGCTGATCATATGGTGACCTACGGCGGAGACTTCGGACGTCTGCGCGCCACCTTCCTTGAGTTTCTCCATCACCTGCCCTTTTACGGGCTGGCGGTGCTCTGCATCGACGACCCGGTGATCCGCGGACTCCTGCCCGAGGTCACCCGCTCGGTGACCAGCTACGGGATCGATCCGGCCGCGGACGTACGGGCCGAGGCGGTGAGCCCGTCGGGGCTGCGCACCCGCTTTCGGGTCCGCCAACGCGGCTTCGAGCCCCTGGATGTGCTGCTCAATCTGCCGGGTCGGCACAACGTGCTGAATGCCCTGGCGGCGGTGGCTGTGGCCCGGGAGCTGGGTGTGGGGGAAGAGGCGATCAGGCGGGGGCTGGCCGGCTTCCAGGGGATAGGCCGGCGGTTCAATGCGGTGGAATGCGGCCGCCCGGATGGCGAGGTCATGCTCGTGGATGACTACGCGCACCATCCCCGGGAGCTCGCCGCGACCGTGGATGCGATCCGCGAGGGCTGGCCCGGGCGCCGCCTGCTGCTGGCCTTCCAGCCCCACCGCTACACCCGCACCCAGGAACAGTTCGACGACTTCGTGCAGGTGCTCTCGCGCGCCGACGTGCTGGTGCTGACGGAGGTATATGCGGCCGGTGAGGCCCCGATTCCGGGGGCCGACGGGCGTGATCTGGCCAGAGCCATCCGGGCGCGTGGGCAGGTCGAGCCGGTCTTCGTCGCCCCGGTCGGGGACCTTCCCGGGGTGCTCGACGGGCTGCTCGAGCCCGGGGACATCCTGCTGACGGCCGGCGCGGGGGACATCGGGGTGATCGCGGCCAGACTGCCAGAGTTGGTGTGCGAAAGGCGTCGGGAAAGGGGGGAGAGCCGATGAACAGACGTTTGCAGATGGGCTGCGGGGAGTCTTTGCGCAACCTCGCTCAGCGAAACGGCACGCGCGAGCTCAAGGCCGGACGCCCCAACGCCGGGCGTGGCACGGCGGAGCAGCCAGTGTGTCCGCGCAAGCGCGCGGGACGGCGCGGATGATAGCGATGGCCGAGACCCGCAGATTGCGCGGCGAGATGCGGCTCGGCGAGTCCATGGCCGGCTACACCAGCTGGCGGGCGGGCGGTCCGGCGGCACGCCTCTACAGACCTGCGGACGCGGCCGATCTGGCCGCATTCCTGGCCGGCCTTCCCGAGGATGAGGCGCTGCTCTGGGTCGGCCTCGGCAGCAACTTGCTGGTACGCGACGGCGGCTTCCGGGGCACCGTGGTGCTCACCCAGGGGCGCCTCACCGGCCTGCAGCGGCTGGACGGTGCCCGGGTGCGGGCCGAGTCGGGCGTCGCCTGCGCCAAGGTCGCCCGGTTCGCGGCGCATCAAGGCCTGTGCGGGGTGGAATTTCTCGCCGGGATCCCGGGCACCCTGGGCGGGGCCCTGGCGATGAATGCGGGCGCTTTCGGCGGGGAGACCTGGCAGCGCGTCGTGGAGGTCGAGACCCTCGATCGGCGCGGCCAGCTTCACCGGCGCCTGCCTGGGGACTTCCGGATCGGCTATCGCGAGGTCCGCGGTGCGCCGGATGAATGGTTCTTTTCGGCGAGCCTGGCCCTGGAGCCTGGGGACACGCAGGCGGGCCAGGCACGCATTCGCAGCCTGCTGGAGCGTCGCGCCCAGACTCAGCCGACCAGCCAGGCGAGCTGCGGGTCGGTGTTCAGGAACCCGCCGGGGGATCATGCCGCGCGGCTGATCGAGGCGGCGGGTCTGAAGGGCAGCTGTATCGGCGCGGCCTGCGTTTCGACCAAGCACGCCAATTTCATTATCAACACGGGCGATGCGAGTGCTGCGGACATCGAGCGGCTGATCGAGCGGGTACGCGAGACGGTGGAGCGGGCGAGCGGCATTCGCTTGTGCACCGAGGTGCACATAGTCGGCGAGGTGGACTGATCGATGACGACTCAGGCGGCGGATTTCGGCAGGGTGGCGGTGCTGATGGGCGGCCGCTCGGCGGAGCGCGAGATCTCGCTCAAGAGCGGTACCGCGGTGCTGGAGGCGCTGCTGCGCCGGGGCGTGGATGCCAGCGCGCTAGACGTCGGGGCGGACGTCCTGGCGCGTCTGGACGAAGGTCGCTTCGACCGCGCCTTCCTGATCCTGCACGGGCGCGGTGGCGAGGACGGCACCATCCAGGGTGCCCTGGAGCTGCTCGGGCTGCCCTATACCGGCAGCGGAGTCATGGCGTCGGCCATCGGCATGGACAAGTACCGCAGCAAGCTGGTCTGGCGTGGCTGCGGCCTGCCTACCCCGGAGCTCGTCATGCTCAGGTCGGCCACGGAGCTGGCTGACGCCGATGCCCTGGGCTACCCCCTGATCGTCAAGCCCGCCCACGAGGGCTCCAGCATCGGTATGACCAAGGTTGGTGGTCCGGATGGGCTCGAGGCGGCCTGGCAAGCGGCGAGCGGTTACGACGCCGAGGTTCTGGCCGAGCGCTGGGTCGTGGGCACCGAGCTGACCTGCGCGGTGCTGGTAGACCAGGCGCTGCCGCTGATCCGCCTGGAGACGCCGCATGCCTTCTACGACTACCAGGCCAAATATTTCGCGACCACTACCCGCTACCACTGTCCGAGCGGCCTGGTCCCGGAGATCGAGCGGCAGATCCAGGGCCTCGCTTTGGCGGCCTTCGAGGCGGTTGGGGCGCGCGGCTGGGGGCGGGTGGACATCATGCTCGATGAGGCGTCCCAGCCTTGGCTCATCGAGATCAATACAGCGCCCGGGATGACTGACCACAGTCTGGTGCCGATGGCCGCCCGGGCGCGGGGTATCGCATTCGACGAGCTGGTCTGGCGGATCCTGGAAGACAGCCTGGGGAGGACCTGAGGTGGCGGATGCGAGGGGCAAAGGGTCCGAGCAGCGCGTACACCGCGCGTGGCAGCGTCTGTTGCTGCGCGGGGGCCTGCTGGCCGCGCTCGTCGGCGCCCTGGTGCTCGGCCCCCGAGGGCTCGAAGGCCAGCTGGATGCCGAGCTATTTCCGCTGCGGGTGGTGCGCATCACCGGCGAGCTGCGGCACATGGACCGCAGCGCACTCGAGCGCGCCGTGGCGGGGGTGGCGCGGGGCGGGTTCTTCTCGGTGGACGTGGACCGGGTGCGTGCTGCGGCCCAAGCCCTGCCCTGGGTCGAAACAGTGCGCGTCCGACGGGTCTGGCCAGACACCCTCGCCCTGAGCGTCGAGGAGCGCGAGCCCCTGGGCCACTGGAACGACAAGCAGCTGGTGAGCCTGCGCGGAGATGTCTTTCAGCCTGCGCCCGAGGACCCGCTGGCGCCCGATCTGCCCTGGCTCGGGGGTCCCGAAGGCAGCGCCAAGACCGTGGTGGACACCTATCGATCGATCCAGACACGGCTCGACTCCCAGGGCATGCGTATCGACCGTCTGACCCTGACCGCCCGCGAGGACTGGTCTGCGCAGCTCTCCGACGGGACCCTGGTGCTGTTCGGGACCGAGCACCTGGCGGCGCGGGTCGAGACCTTTCTGCGCGTCTATCCGCTGCTGCGCTCCGCCGGGGAGGGGCGCGTCAAGCGGGTGGATCTGCGTTACGACAACGGCGTGGCGGTGCTGCGTGTGCCGACCGAGCCGGCCCCGCCAGGCCGCGGTGATGGCGGGCCGGCCTCCGGGTCGGCGGCGGCGCCGGCGTAGAGGGGAATCAGGCGAATGACCAAGCGAAGCGAGAAGAACCTGATTGTCGGCCTCGACATCGGCACCTCGAAGGTGGTCGCAATCGTCGGCGAGATCAAGGTCGATGGTGACATCGAGATCGTGGGCATAGGCTCGCACCCGTCGCGCGGCCTCAAGAAAGGCGTGGTGGTGAACATCGAGTCCACCGTGCAGTCGATCCAGCGGGCGGTGGAGGAGGCCGAGCTGATGGCCGGCTGCCAGATCCACTCGGTGCATGCCGGGATCGCCGGCAGCCATATCCGCAGCCTCAACTCCCACGGCATAGTCCCGATCAAGGACCGGGAGGTGACGCCGGGGGACGTGGACCGCGTGATCGACGCTGCCCGCGCCGTGGCCATTCCCGCGGATCAGAAGATCCTGCACATCCTTCCGCAGGAATTCATCATCGACAACCAGGACGGAATTCGCGAGCCGGTCGGAATGTCCGGAGTGCGCCTGGAGGCCCGGGTCCACATGGTGACCGGCGCGGTCAGCGCCGCCCAGAACATCGTCAAGTGCGTGCGTCGTTGCGGCCTGGAGGTCGACGACCTGATCCTCGAGCAGATCGCCTCCAGCTACTCGGTGCTCTCCGACGACGAGAAGGAGCTGGGGGTCTGCCTGGTAGACATAGGTGGCGGGACCACGGACATCGCCGTGTTCACCGACGGCTCCGTGCGGCACACGGCGGTGATCCCGATCGCCGGGGACCAGGTTACCAACGACATTGCGGTGGCGCTTCGCACGCCGACCCAGCACGCCGAAGAGATCAAGATCAGGTACGCCTGCGCGCTCACCCAGCTGGCGGCGGCCGAGGAGACCATTGAGGTCCCCAGCATCGGCAAGCGAGCGGCCCGGCGGCTGAGCCGCCAGACCCTGGCCGAGGTGGTGGAGCCCCGTTACGAGGAGCTGCTGAGCCTGGTCCAGGGGGAGCTGCGCCGCAGCGGGTTTGAGGACCTGATCGCCGGCGGGGTGGTCCTGACCGGGGGCAGCGCCAAGATGGAGGGACTGGTCGAGCTGGCCGAAGAGGTGTTTCACATGCCGGTGCGACTGGGGGTGCCCCAGTACGTGACCGGGCTGGTCGACGTGGTGCGCAACCCGATCTACGCCACCGGGGTCGGATTGCTGCTGTTCGGATGTCGCAACCGCACGGGGCAGGTCCCGGAGCTGCCGAGCGGGCGCGGCATGAGGTCGGTGTGGGAGCGCATGAAGAGCTGGTTCCAGGGCAATTTCTAGGTATTCCCAGGGCTGACCCGGCGTGCGGTCGGGCGGCGGCGCAACAACAGAGTGGAGGATCGAGACATGTTTGAACTGATGGATGCTTACAGCCAGAACGCGGTCATCAAGGTCGTCGGCGTGGGCGGCGGCGGCGGCAACGCCGTAAACCACATGCTGAGCGGCAATATCGAGGGCGTGGAGTTCATCTGCGCCAATACCGATGCCCAGGCATTGAAGAGCAGCGCGGTGAAGACCGTGCTACAGCTCGGCTCCAATATCACCAAAGGTCTCGGGGCAGGGGCGAACCCCGAGATCGGGCGTAGCGCCGCCATGGAGGACCGCGACCGTATCGAGGAGGCCCTGGAAGGTGCGGACATGGTCTTCATCACCGCCGGCATGGGCGGCGGCACCGGGACCGGGGCGGCTCCGGTGGTGGCGGAGGTCGCCAAGGACCTCGGTATACTCACGGTGGCCGTGGTGACCAAGCCCTTCCCGTTCGAGGGTACCAAGCGCATGCAGGTAGCCGAGCGAGGCATCGCCGACCTTGGCCAGTTCGTCGACTCCCTGATCACCATCCCCAACGAGAAGCTGCTGCAGGTGCTGGGCAAGGGTATCTCGCTGCTCGAGGCGTTCAAGTGTGCCAACAACGTGCTCTACAACGCGGTTCAGGGCATCGCCGAGCTGATCACGCGCCCAGGTCTGATCAACGTGGACTTTGCCGACGTGCGCACCGTGATGTCGGAGATGGGGGTGGCCATGATGGGCTCCGGCTCCGCCAAAGGCGAGACCCGTGCGCGGGAAGCCGCGGAGCAGGCCATCCACAGCCCCCTGCTGGAGGACGTCAACTTGTCGGGGGCCAAGGGGATACTGGTGAACATCACGGCCGGGCTGGACATGTCCATCGGCGAGTTCGACGAGGTCGGCAACACGGTCAAGGAGTTTGCCTGCGAGGACGCGACGGTGGTGGTGGGCACGGTCATCGATCCGGAGATGCGCGAGGACCTGCGGGTCACGGTGGTTGCCACCGGGCTCGGCCCGCTTCGCGCGGCCAGGCCGCGCCCCGAGGAGTCCGAGGCCAAGCCGGTGCGTCTGGTCAGCAGCGACATCGTCGAGCCGGCCGCGGTGGACTACAACGACATGGACCGGCCCACGGTGATGCGCCGGGACCGCAAGCCGGCGAAGCCCTTCGGGCAGTTGCCGAAGGACCAGGACATGGACTACCTGGACATCCCGGCGTTCCTGCGCCGACAGGCCGACTGAGCCCGGTGGGACCGGCGTATATGCGGGGCTCTGTGGTACGAAGTTTGCTTGGCGTTTCGGCGGGGCTGGTCGGCCTGTTGCCCCGCTAGATTGGTATATTACCGTGCCTTATGGTACGATCCGCGCGGGTTTTCGGCCGGCCGCGATCTGACGGGGGCGATGCATAAAATGATACGCCAGCGCACGCTGAAGAACATCATAAGGGCCACGGGGGTCGGCCTCCACACGGGTGAGAAGGTGTATCTCACGCTGCGTCCCGCCGCACCCGATACCGGGATCGTGTTCCGGCGGGTGGACCTGCCGAATCCCGTGGAGATCAAGGCCAGCCCTGAGCACGTGGGGGATACGCGTCTCTCCACCACCCTGGTCAACGGCAGCGTGAAGATCTCCACGGTCGAGCATCTGCTGTCCGCTCTGGCCGGCCTGGGCATAGACAACGCCTATGTCGATGTCAGCGCACCCGAGGTGCCGATCATGGACGGCAGCGCCGGTCCGTTCGTGTTTCTGATCCAGTCGGCCGGTGTCGAAGAACAGAACGCGGCGAAGAAGTTCATCCGTATCAAGCGCAAGGTGGTGGTGGAGGACGGGGACAAGCGCGCCTGTTTCGAGCCGTTCGACGGCTTCAAGGTGTCTTTCGCCATCGACTTTGACCATCCCGCCTTCACCGAGCGGACCCAGTACGCCTCGATCGATTTCTCCTCGACCTCGTTCGTGCGGGAGGTCAGCCGGGCCCGCACCTTCGGCTTTCTTCGGGACCTGGAGATGCTGCGAGAGCGCAAGCTGGCTTTGGGCGGCAGCCTCGACAACGCGATCGTGGTCGATGACTATCGCATCCTCAACGAGGACGGGCTGCGCTACGAGGACGAGTTCGTCAAGCACAAGATTTTGGACGCCATCGGCGACCTGTATCTGCTGGGGCGCAGCCTGGTCGGCTCGTTCAGCGGCTACAAGTCCGGGCATGCCCTGAACAACCGGCTGCTCAAGGCGCTGCTGGCTGACAAGCAGGCCTGGGAAGAAGTGACGTTCCGGGACGGGGATCGGGTGCCAATCTCCTACATGACGCCTGTCCAAGCGAGCTGACCCGGGCGAGGTGCCCGCAGCGACCTGACGAAAGATCAGCTGCCCCGCCGCGCGAGCCGCTTGAGGGCTTCGCGAAGCGCGGGATCGCCGATTTCCTCAGCGACTTGCGCCAGCAGGTCGGCGTTGGCTGAGGACAGGGCCGGCCGTGGCCGCGCCCTTTTCGCGGGCGGATCCGCGGCGATCAGGACCCGCACGCTGGCGTCCCTGGCCGCAAATCCGGCCCTGCTGAGAGCGGCGACCAGACTCGGCGCCAGGAACCGCAACCGGCTGCCCCAGACCGGGGAGTCGGCGAACAGGACGAGCCGATCGCCGGACAGGCCGGCCGCGACGCAGTGGCTGTCGAGCGGGGACGGCAGTGCCTTCCTCACCCGCGCCAGCAGCGCTTGGCGCCAGCGTAGCGAGCGTTGCAGGGGCTCCAGTCCTGGACTGCGATCGAGGATGTCGGCCAGGGGGGAGGGGCGAAATGGCATGACCGCTCTTGCACCGGGAATTTCGGGGAACTGGAGAAAACAGACGCTATGAACGTACTGCTGGTCACGAAATTCTGCAACCGATCGGGTAATGTCGAGCTTCTGCGTCACCAAGCTCGCCGCCGGTTTCGTCGTCATCCTGGCCTTGGCCGTCGGCGCCAGCTTCTGGGGCGGGTACCGGATGGCCCAGCTCGGGGCCGGTCCGGGGGCCGAAGCGCAATCCATTGCCCTGCAGGTCGAGCGCCAGACGCGCGAGCTGGACGAGGCGCGGGCCAAGACCCAGGCCCATTTCGATGCCCTGGCATTGCGCCTGGGTGAGATGCAGGCCCGGGTGATGCGCCTGGATGCCCTGGGACAGCGACTGACCGAGATGGGCAAGCTCGATCCCGGCGAATTCGATTTCGACCATGTACCGCCCCAAGGGGGGCTGGAGTCACCGCAAGCCGTCTCTGAGACACCCTCGGAGCTGGTTGCGGACATGCGAGGCTTCACCCGGCTGCTCGATGACCGCGAGCGTAAGCTCCAGCTGCTGCAGCAGCTGCTGATGACGCGCAAGCTCAGCGAGGAGGTGCGCCCCACGGGCACGCCGGTCAGGCACGGCTGGCTGTCTTCCGGCTTCGGCACGCGCACCGATCCGTTCACCGGCAAGAAGGCGTTCCACGAGGGCCTGGATTTCGCGGCCAAGCCCGGGTCTGCAGTGCTTGCCGTGGCCGCCGGTGTGGTGACCTGGGTGGGCGAGGAGGGCGGCTACGGCAACATGATCGAGATCGACCACGGAGATGGCTACGTCAGCCGCTACGGCCACAACAAGGCGATCCTGGTCAAGCCCGGGGATACGGTGTCCAAGGGCCAGGCCATCGCGTTGATCGGCTCCACCGGGCGCTCGACCGGTCCCCACGTGCACCTGGAGCTGGTGCGCAACGGTAAGAAGATCGACCCATCTAAGTACGTGGCTGTGAATTGATCGCACCGATTCGGTGCGATTCGGCCAGGCGTTGTCGCCTGCGGGTGGCCGCGTGGGTTTGAATTCCCTGAGAGCAGGACGTATTTACGGTATCATCCGCACTCCTCTTTATCTGCGCCAGGCGCGCCTGAATTTAGTCGATGGTCAGCAACATTCTCAGGAAGGTCTTCGGCAGTCGCAACGAGCGGCTGGTCAAGCGCATGGGTCGGGTGGTGGCCGATATCGGTGCCCTCGAGCCCGAGATCGAGGCGTTGTCCGATGCCGATCTGCGGGCCCGCACGGACGACCTGCGTGCCAGGGTCAGCGCAGGCGCCAGTGTAGACGACCTGCTCGTTGAAGCCTTCGCCACGGCCCGGGAGGCGGGCAAGCGCGCCCTGGGGATGCGCCACTTCGACGTACAGTTGATCGGCGGCATGGTGCTGCACCAGGGACGGATCGCCGAGATGCGCACCGGCGAAGGCAAGACGCTGGTCGCGACCCTGGCCGTCTACCTCAACGCGCTCCCCGGCAAGGGGGTGCACCTGGTGACGGTCAATGACTACCTGGCTCGCCGCGATGCGACCTGGATGGGCCGGCTCTACGATTTTCTCGGCCTCAGCGTCGGCGTCATCAACTCCTCCGGCGGCACCGGCCCCGACTCGGCCTCCTACCGCTTCGATCCGGAGCACCGCGAGTCCGATGGCGGCTACCGCCAGCTCCGCCCCTGTACCCGTCGGGAGGCGTACGCCTGCGACGTTACTTACGGGACGAACAACGAGTTCGGGTTCGACTATCTGCGCGACAACATGGCCTTTAGCATCGATCAGCGGGCGCAGCGCGAAAAGCACTACGCGATCGTCGACGAGGTCGACTCGATCCTGATCGACGAGGCTCGCACGCCGCTGATCATCTCCGGCCCGGCCGAGGACAGCTCCGATCTGTACCGTCGTATCGACGAGATGATCCCTGCGCTGGAGCGCCAGGAGCCCATCACCAACGACGAAGGGCAGCCCGACTTCGGGCCGGGCGACTACTCGGTGGATGAAAAGGCTCGGCAGGTCTACCTGAGCGAGGAAGGTCACGAGAAGATCGAGCGCGTGCTTGCGCAGGCCGGGCTGCTGCGCGAAGGCTCGAGCCTCTACGACAGTCAGAACATCGGCCTGATGCACCATGTGGGTGCGGCGCTGCGCGCCCACGCGCTGTTTCACAAGGACGTCGAGTACATCGTGCGCGACGGCCAGATCGTCATCGTGGATGAGTTTACGGGTCGCACTATGCCCGGGCGGCGCTGGTCCGATGGTCTGCACCAGGCGATCGAGGCCAAGGAGCGAGTGCGGGTCCAGGCCGAGAACCAGACCCTGGCTTCCATCACCTTTCAGAACTATTTCCGTCTCTACGGCAAGCTGGCCGGCATGACCGGCACCGCCGACACCGAGGCCTACGAGTTCCAGCAGATCTATGGGCTGGAGGTGGTGGTCATCCCCACCAACCAGCCGATGATCCGCAACGACATGGGCGACCTGGTCTATCTGAGCCAGCAGGAGAAGTACCAGGCGATCATCGACGACATCAAGGATTGCGTGACCCGCGGCCAGCCGGTGCTCGTGGGCACGGCGTCCATCGAGACCTCCGAGCTGATCGCCGGGCTGCTGACCGAGGACAAGATCGCCCACGAGGTACTCAACGCCAAGCAGCACGAGCGCGAAGCGGGGATCGTCGCCCAGGCCGGGCGCCCGGGGGCCGTGACCATCGCGACCAACATGGCGGGACGCGGCACCGACATCGTGCTCGGGGGCAGTCCCGAGGCGGAGATCGCGGACCTGGGCGACCAGCCGGGCGCCGAGCAGATTCACCAGGTGCGCACGCAATGGAAGGCTCGCCACCAGCGGGTGCTCGCGGCCGGCGGGCTGCACGTGGTGGGCACCGAGCGGCACGAATCGCGACGCATCGACAACCAGCTGCGGGGGCGTTCCGGCCGGCAAGGCGACCCGGGCTCGACGCGCTTCTATCTGTCCCTCGAAGACAACCTGATGCGTATCTTCGCGTCCGATCGGGTGTCGACGATCATGCAGAAGCTGGGCATGAAGGCCGGCGAGGCGATCGAGCATCCCTGGGTGACCAAGGCCATAGAGAACGCCCAGCGCAAGGTAGAAGGCCGCAACTTCGACATCCGCAAGGAGCTGCTCGAGTATGACGATGTGGCCAACGACCAGCGCAAGGTGGTCTACCAGCAGCGCAGCGAGCTCATGGAAGTGGAGGACATCTCCGCGAGCATCCGGGTCCTGCGCCGGGACGTGGTGGGCGCGCTGATCAGCGGTTACATCCCGCCCGACAGCATCGAGGAGCAGTGGGACATTCCGGGGCTGACCAAGGCGCTGGAGGATGAGGTGGGGGCCGATCTGCCCCTGCAGCGCTGGCTCGACGAGGATGAGAGCCTGCACGAGGAGACCCTGCGCGAGCGCATCATCGCCGAGCTCGAGTCGAGCTACGCGGAAAAGACCGCGAAGGTCGGTGCGGAAGTGATGCGCTACTACGAGAAGGCGATCATGCTGCAGGTGCTCGACAGCCATTGGAAGGAGCACCTGGCCGCCATGGACTATCTGCGCCAGGGGATCCATCTGCGCGGCTACGCGCAGAAGAATCCCAAGCAGGAGTACAAGCGCGAGGCCTTCGAGATGTTCTCGGCAATGCTCGATGCCATCAAGGGCGAGGTGGTCGGCGTGCTCTCCAAGGTGCAGGTCCGGGAAGAGGAGCCGCCGCCCCTGGAGCGTCAGGCGCCTGCTCCGCAGACGTTCGAGTTCAAGCATGAAGAGCTTCTCGGGGCTTGGCGGCAGCGAGCCCGACCCGGCCGAGGAGCAGCCGGGGGCCGAGTCGGCCGTGCCGTTCGTGCGTACCGAGCGAAAGATCGGCCGCAACGAGCCCTGTCCCTGCGGCTCGGGCAAGAAGTACAAGCAGTGCCACGGCCGGCTGCAGTAGCCTGAGCCGGCAATGAGCGGGCAGCTGGAATTCCTTCCGGTCGCCGGTGTGCGTCTCGGCACGGCGCGGGCGGGTATCAAGTACCCGGACCGCGACGACCTGGTCGCCATCGAGATCCCCGATGACGGTGTCTGCGCGGCGGTGTTCACGCGTAACGCCTTCTGCGCCGCGCCGGTCCTGGTGGCCCGCGAGCACCTCGCCGCGGGAGCGCCGCGCTACCTGCTGATCAACTCCGGCAATGCCAATGCGGGCACCGGTGCGCCCGGTCTGCGCGATGCCCGGGAGACCTGCCGGTTTCTGGCGGCTGCAGCGGGCTGCGCGCTGCAGCAGGTCCTGCCATTCTCCACCGGGGTGATCGGGGAGCCCCTGCCCACCGCCAAGATCATCGCGGCGCTGCCTCAGCTCCTGGAGTCCCTTGATGAGTCCCACTGGGCAGTCGCGGCTCGGGCGATCATGACCACCGATACTGTCCCGAAGCTGGTCTCCCGCCAGTACGAGCTGGGTGGCCGGGCGGTGACGGTGACCGGTATGGCCAAGGGCGCCGGGATGATCTGTCCGGACATGGCCACCATGCTGGCTTATCTGGCGACCGATGCCCGTGTCACCCGCAGCCAGATCCAGGCGTGTCTGGAGCAGTCGGTCGCGCCCTCGTTCAACGCGATCAGTGTCGACGGCGACACCTCGACCAACGACGCCTGCGTGCTGATCGCCTCGGGCCGTAGCGACACGCCCTTGATTGACGACCGTGCCAGTGAGGCGTTCCACGCCCTCGCCGGGGCGGTGACCGAAGTCTGCATGGAGCTGGCCCGGGCGATCGTGCGCGACGGTGAGGGGGCGACCAAGCTGGTCGAGATCCAGGTCGAGGAGGCCGCGGATGTGCAGGAGGCCCGGCGCGTCGCTTACACCATCGCCCATTCCCCACTCGTCAAGACCGCACTGTTCGCATCCGATCCCAACTGGGGGCGCATTCTGGCGGCAGTCGGGCGCTCCGGACTCGGCGGGCTGGACATCGGCGGGGTAAGGATCTGGCTCGGCGGGGTCTGCATCGTCAGCGGTGGGGCGCGCAGCGACGCATATACCGAGGCGGCCGGCAGGGCGGTGATGGCGCGCCCCGAGATCCCGATCCGCGTGGTCCTGGGCCGCGGCCGGGCCTCGACGAGCCTGCTCACCTGCGATCTTTCCTACGAGTACGTGCGCATCAATGCGGAGTACCGCACCTAAGACCGCCGAGCGCGAACGCCCGGTCCGGGTTGCTGTGGCGGTGATCCGCGATCCCCAGGGCCGGGTGCTGCTCAGCCGCCGTCCCGATCAGGTCCACCAAGGGGGGCTCTGGGAGTTTCCCGGAGGGAAGCTGGAGGCGGGCGAGACACCGGCCCAGGCCCTTCAGCGGGAGATTCGCGAGGAGCTCGGGCTGGAGGTGTGCGGCCACCGGCCGCTGATCAGCATCTGCCACGCCTATGCCGAGCGGCGTGTGCTGCTCGATGTGCATCTGGTCACCGACTATGCGGGTGTCGCACGGGGACTGGAGGGGCAACCGCTTGCCTGGGTCCTGCCGGAGGCCCTGGACTTGTACCCGCTGCCGGCGGCGGATCGGCCCATCGTCAGCGCCCTGCGTTTGCCGGACCGCTATCTGATCACGCCCCCGCATGCCCTGGACAGGGGGTGGCTGCCGGCTGCGCTGGCTCGGGCGGTGGAGGCCGGCGCGCGCCTGGTCCAGCTGCGCGTGAAGTGCGAGGCGCGACGGCTGCACGCGCCCGAGGTCCGCGAAGCGATCCGGCTCTGCAGGGAGCGCGGAGGGCGCCTGCTGGTCAATGCCACGCCGGAGCTCGCCACGGCACTCGCGGCGGACGGCGTTCATCTGAGCAGTCGCCGTTTGATGTCCCTGGACAGCCGCCCCCTGGGCCCGGAATTTCTGGTTGCCGCCTCCTGCCACAACGCCGCGGAGCTGCGCCGGGCCGAGCGGTTGGGGGTGGACTTCGCGGTGCTCTCTCCGGTGCTGGCTACAGCAAGTCACCCGCAGGCGAGACCTTTGGGCTGGGCCCGGTTTGCGGAGCTGGTGGCCGCAGCGCGAATTCCGGTGTACGCGCTGGGCGGCATGCACCCGGCGGTGCTGGAGCAGGCCTGGGGCGCCGGCGCCCAGGGCATCGCCGGTATAAGCACGCTTTGGCCGGGCTAGACCGCGCTTCGGACCGGGCGGCGGGCGCAGGTCGGGCAGGCCAGTGCCAGCGGCTCCGATATCAGACCGCGCAACAGGCGAGCGTGAAGGGGACATCCTCCTGGCTCTGTATCGAGCGATCCGGCCCCTTGGGTGCCATGAACCTGATGCTGAAGCGATGTTTGCCGCCGCTGATCTCGGCGAACAGATCCAGCGCCGCGGGCACCGCAACGCGCACCAGATGCACCGGTGCCTGGGGGTCGAGACTCATCTGAAAGAAGCCCTGTGCCGCCGTCTCGCGACTGTTCTCCGCGCTGCCGCGAATCAGCGTCAACAACAGCCGTATGGTCTTCTCGAGCGCCGAGAGCTGGTGCATCCAGTGCTGCAGATCCTCCAGGCGCTGGCTGTGTGGCCGTCCCAGCCAGAAATGGAACTGCGGCAGATCGAAAGCACAGCTGCCCCCGGGGATTGGCGCCCGCTGCTGCACCGCCTTCAGCAGCTCATGGTCGCGCAGACCCTGGGCCAGGGTTCCGGCATGTCCGTTGAGCACTTCGCGGCACTGACCGAGCCGAGCGAGCACCTGGTCCAGGCGCTGGACGTCGATCCCCGGGCCGCGCGAGAACCGCCCGAATGTGGCCAGATGACGCTCAATGTCCTTGAGCAGATCCGTCTTGAGGTCCGTGCGGTTGACGATGCTGATGACGTCGAGGATGCTCCCGACGGCGGCCCGGCTGTTCCAGGGGTCCTTGATCGGCATATGAAAGGACGCCTGGTCGAACAGGTGCTCAAGGCGCAGCAAGGTCCGCGTCTTTTCAGTGACGGGGTGTTCGTAGATGATCTGCTCGGGCACATGCCCCCCGGGAAGTCTCGCTGGGGTGGTGATGGTGGCGACGGGCTAATGCATCAGCATTTTCTGGTACTTTACGGGGCGCCGCAAACGGCGTCCCGATCAGCTCGCGGCGCATTGCGCCTTCGACAGATAGCTCGCGTGCAGTGTCTTGACCGTCGCGGCCAGCCGTTCCAGGTCCGCGCTGTTATCAATCACATCGTCCGCCGCGCTCAGGCGTTGCGCGCGGGTGCATTGGCTGCGCAGGATCGCGTGCACCTGCTCCGCGCTCACCCCATCGCGCTGGGAAGCCCGCTCGATCTGCAGCGTCTCGGGCACATCCACGACCAGCACCCGATCGACCAGGTCGGTCTGTCCGGTCTCGAGCAGCAGTGGCACGACAAGCACGGCGTAGTCCCCCGCGAGCCCGGACAGGCGCCTGAGCATCTCCGCCCTGATCCGTGGGTGCAGGATCGACTGCAGGCGTTCTCGGGCCTGCGGATCCCGAAATATCCGTCGGCGCATGCTGGCCCGGTCGAGCCCGCCGCCCGGGTCCAGGATCGCATCTCCGAATTCGGCCGCCACAGCGCTCAAGCCTGCGGTGCCAGGCAGTACCAGCTCGCGGGCGATCAGATCGGCATCCAGCACAGGCACTCCCAGGGAAGCGAAGATCGCACCGACGGCCGATTTCCCGCTGCCGATACCGCCTGTCAGCCCCACCACCAGCATGGCGCCTCAGGCGAGTCCGCTCCAGCGCAGATAGGTCTGGTTGACCACGTCTCCCCATAGTAGCGCGATCCAGCCCGCGGCGGCGAGATAGGGGCCGAAAGGTATGGGCTGTCGGCGGTCCTGCCCACGCAGCAGGACCATGCCGATGCCGGAGAGGGCGCCGACCAGGGTCGAGATCAGCAGGATCTGTGGCAGGTACTGCCAGCCGAGCCAGGCCCCGAATGCTGCGAGCAGCTTGAAGTCGCCGTGCCCCATGCCTTCCTTGCCGGTCAGCAGGCGGAACCCGTGAAACACCACCCAGAGGCTCAAGTAACCGGTTGCTGCGCCCAGAATCGCGGAGCGGGGGTCCGTGAACAAGGGCCCGAGGCTGAGCAGCAGGCCGGCCCACACCAGGGGCAGGGTGACGATATCGGGCAGCAGCTGGTGCTCGAGGTCGACAAGGGTCAGGGCGATGAGGGTCCAGGTCATACCCAGACCGGCGAGGCCGGCCCAGCCGGGACCGAGCTGGGCGATGACGACCAGTGACAACAGGCTGGTGAGCGCCTCCACGGTTGGGTAGCGCAACGAGATTCGGGCGCCGCACCCGGAACAGCGTCCGCGCAGCCAGAGGTAGCTGAGGATCGGGACGTTCTCGGTCGCCCGGATGCGATGGCCGCAATGGGGGCAGTGCGACGACGGAAACAGCAGGTCATAGCGCTCGGCGGCCGATGCCGGCCCCGGGTCGCCGTCGAGCAGCTCGGCGCACTGGCTGCGCCAGCCGCGCTCGAGCATCCGGGGCAGTCTGTGCGCCACGACATTGAGAAAGCTGCCCACCGCGAGGCCGATTACGGCGGCCGCCGCGAGGGTCAGGGTGGGGTGCTGCGTGAACAGGTCGACCGGGGACATGGAGCAAGCTCTGAAAGGAATGCAACAACAGCCGGCAGGCACCAGCATTCTCCGGGCGGTGGGTGCACCGCCCAGAGAATGGTGACAGCGGTCAATGGCCCTCGTTGCCGAGCACGGCGGCTCCGAGCTGGAATATGGGCAGGTACATGGCGATGACCAGGCTGCCGATCAGGACCCCCAGGATCACCATGATCAGCGGCTCGAGCAGGCTGCTCAGGGCATCGACCGCGTTGTCCACCTCTTCCTCGTAGAAGTCGGCAACCTTCCCCAGCATGTTGTCGAGAGAGCCCGATTCCTCCCCGATAGCGACCATCTGGATCACCATATGCGGGAACAGGGTCTGCTGCTGCATGGACAGCTGCAAGGATTGGCCAGTGGCTACATCCTCGCGCATCCGCAGGACCGCCTCGCCATAGACCACGTTGCCGGTAGCGCCGGAAACGGATTCCAGTGCTTCGACGAGCGGCACGCCGGCCGCAAACATGGTCGAGAGCGTGCGGCAGAAGCGAGCGATGGCGGCCTTGTGCAGCACGACGCCGATAATCGGCAGCTTCAGCAGCAACTTGTCCACGTTGTGCCGGAACTTGCGCGAGCGCTTCCAGAACGCGGTAAACGCATAAACAGCACCGATGGCGGCGCCCAGCATGGCCCACCACCAGCCTTGGACGAACTTGGAGAGATTGAGCACCGCCCTGGTGAACGCCGGCAGATCGCTCCCGAAGCTGGAAAACAACTCTTCGAACTGCGGTATCACGAAGATCATGATGATCGCCGTCACCAGGATCGCGACGATGATCACCGCCGCCGGATAGAACAGCGCCTTCTTGATTTTGCCCTTGATGGATTCCGTCTTCTCCTTGTAGGTCGCAATCTTATGCAGTAGGGCCTCAAGCACCCCTGCATGCTCGCCGGCCTCCACCAGGTTCACGAACAGATCATCGAAGTACAAGGGGTGCTTGGACAGGGCCTCGGCGAGGGCCGAGCCGCCTTCAATATCGGACCGGATGGCGAGCAGCAGGTCCTGCATCGCTGGATTTTCGTGGCCCCGGCCGATGATCTCGAACGACTGCACCAAGGGCACACCCGCGGCCATCATGGTAGCCAGCTGGCGGCTGAAGATCGCGATGTCCTTAGTCTTGATCTTCTTCTTGCGGCTGATGAGCAGCGCGCTCGTTTTGCGCTTGACCTTGAGGACATTGATCCCTTGACGGCGCAGGTCGGCCTTGACCATCGCGTCGCTCGCTGCCCGGCTCTCGCCGCGCACGCGCTTGCCCTTCTTGTCTGTGCCCTCCCAGACGAAGAGCCGGTTTCTTTGCGCCTGCTGAGCCGTTGCCGCCATGGTTTAATCCTTGGTGATCCTATTGATCTCTTCCAGGCTGGTGACCCCCTGCCGGACCTTGACCAGGCCCGATTGGCGCAGATCCTTGACGCCTTCCCGCGCTGCCTGCTCGGCCAGCTGCAGGGAGTTGCCGCCCTCCATGATGAGCCGGCCGATCTCCTCGGAAACGGGCATCACCTGAAAGATACCAACCCGCCCTTTGTAGCCTTTAGTGCACCGGTCACATCCTGTCGCTTTGAAGAGCTTCATTCCCGGGAGCTCCTGTTCGGTGAAGCCTTCGTCGAGCAGGACCTCCCGGGGCAGCTCGTCCGGAACCTTGCAATTCTCGCACAGCCTGCGGGCCAGGCGCTGGGCCATGATCAGCAGCACCGATGAGGCGATGTTGAACGGCGGAACCCCCATGTTGGCCAGACGCGTGAGGCTTTGCGGTGCGTCGTTGGTGTGCAGAGTGGAGAGCACCAGGTGGCCGGTCTGGGCCGCCTTGACGGCGATCTCAGCGGTCTCCAGATCCCGGATCTCGCCGACCATGATGATGTCAGGGTCCTGGCGCAGGAAGGCCCGCAGCGCCTCGGCAAAGGTCAGTCCGGTCTTGGGATTCATGTTGACCTGGTTGATGCCGGTCACCTGGATCTCCACCGGGTCCTCCACGGTGGAGATGTTCACGTCCTCTTGGTTGAGCATGTTGAGCGCGGTATACAGGGTCACTGTCTTGCCGCTGCCGGTGGGTCCGGTGACCAGGATCATGCCATAGGGCTTGCCGATCGCCTTGACGAAAGCCGTCTTCTGATAGGGCTCGAAGCCGAGCGCGTCGACCCCCATTTTGGCGGTGGCCGCGTCGAGTATGCGCAGCACCACCTTTTCCCCATGGAGTGTCGGGCAGGTGTTGACGCGAAAGTCGATGGATCGGTTCTTGGACAGCACCATCTTGATGCGTCCGTCCTGGGGGACCCGCCGCTCGGCGATGTTCAGCCGCGACATGACCTTGATGCGGGCGGCCACCCGCGAGGCGATGTTGAGCGGGGGGCTGGCGATCTCGTGCAGCAGGCCGTCGTGGCGGTAACGGATGCGGAAGCGTTGCTCGTAAGGCTCCAGGTGGATGTCGGATGCCCCGCTGGAGATGGCGTCCACCAGCACCTTGTTGACGAACCGGACTATGGGCGCGTCATCGACATCGAGATCGGTCTCGCCCGGGGCCTCCTCGCCCTGGATGGCGATGTCGAGATTCTCGAGGTCGGTCTCGAGCATCGCGGCCATGGTGGTGTCCTGGGCGGCCAGGCCTTTCTCGATGCTCGCCTCGAGCTTGTGCTCCTCGACCAGGATCACCTCGGTGGAGAGCCCGGTGTGGAACTTGATCTCGTCCAGTCCCTGATGGTTGGTGGGGTCGGAGACGCCCATGAACAGCCGGCCGCCGCGCCGGAACAGGGGCAGGGCGTGGTGCTTGCGGATGAGCTTTTCCTGGACCAGGCTGACCGGCGCCTGGCGGATATCCAGGGCATTCAGATCGAACAGCGGCATGCCGAATTCCTGGGCAGCGGACTCGGCGATCTCCCGGCCGCTGAGGATCTTGCTCTCGACCAGATAGGGGACGAAGGAGACGCGCTTCTTGCGTGCCTGCTCGGTGGCTTGCAGGACCTCCTGCTCCGACATCAGCCCGTCGAGGATCAGGCGCCTCGCCAGGCCGCTCAGGCTCGGGTTCAGGATGGTGGTCGCCATGGGTCAGCCGGTTTCAGGCCCCAAGCCCCTCGGGTCACATGCTTAGTTTCATCGCAATTATTGCACAAGTGTAAACGCTGCGGCGGTTTTCGTCTTCCCGCGGGCCCGTTGGTGCCAGGCACCGGGCGTAGGAGTCATTCACCTGGGGAAACCCCTGGCTTTGCCGGGGGACTCACGAGGTTTGACCTTTGCGGCGGTCGGCCTAAAAAGACGGTCTGAGTGCCGAGCGGAGCGTTGCGGGAGTGCGGTCCGGGATGGGCCTGTCGGGACACGCCGTGAATCCATCCCTGGAGGCTCGGGAGCCGCCGTCCAGGCGGCTCACGGTCCCGCCAGACCCACCCCGGATCGCTAGAGAGAGCGGAGTCAGTTGCTGGAGCAATCGCCCAGCCGCCAGGGGCGGCTCCAGGTTTCATCGCGCCCTCGGGGCGCTTACCCAATAAGCGCCCGGCTTTGCCGGGGGTCATTTAACTGTGGGTGCGGCTGACTCGGCAAGAAGCGCAACAGAGCTGTCTGCCGAGCTGCATGGCGTCGCCGGGGGGCCGGGGGGCCGGGGGCGTGAGCTCAGCCCTTGTGAAACGTGACCGCGTCTCCGGCGTCAGGCAGGTCGAGGTAGTTGACCGTGATGGTGTACGAGCTGGCGGAGGCCGCAACGACATAGATGAACTTGTCGTTGTCGCCCTCGGGCTTCCAGCCCAGCGTGCCCGATTCGAGAGTCTTCGTTCCATTCGGCTCCCAGACCTCGTCCCGGGTGGCGGTGCTGGCATCGTCAGTGTAGGTGCCGTTGTCGAGCCAATAGTCCTCCAGGGCGGTCCGAAGCGGCTCGACGTTGGCGCGGGCCGCGCCCAGCTTCGATTCCTTGATGTAGCCCGAGTACAGAGGGATCGCTATACCTGTGATGATCGCCAGGATGGCCACGGCGATCATCAGCTCGATGAGAGAAAAGCCCTTTACGGTCATTGCGTTGCTCGTCCTAGGTGCCCGACGCCGCGCTCCCTGGGGGGCAGTATAGTCCAGATCGGCCGCATCCGTTCATGACCCCTCGCCAGCCGGCCACCCGGGCCCGACGCACCCACGGCCTTGACCCCCCGCAACGAAAAGCGCCCGCGGGCCTGGGCCCGCGGGCGCTCCGATCCGCTCGAATCAGATCTTGGTCGCGTCGACCGTGGTGCTCTGCGCGCTCAGGTCCAGGTAGTTCGGCTTATTGATAGTGAGCTGCTCCTGTCCGAGCGCGTTGTCGTAACCGTTGAGTCCGATCACGCCGTTGGCGGCGTCGGCCGCATCTGCGTAGGCGGCCGCGCCGGCTTCTGGCGCCTTGGCGCCGTCCGGATTGACGATGTTAACCAAGTCGGTGAAGTCGAGCGTGGCTCGGGGTTACGCCGCGCGCACTCTGAGCCACCCGCTTGGCGAATTCGGCCCTGATTGAGCGCACCGCCTCGTCGTAGTGATCCGTGACCTTGGCCATGCGCGCCTCCCGGATGTAGTTGTTGTACGCCGGGATGGCGATGGCGGCCAGGATGGCGATGATCGCGACCACGATCATCAGTTCGATCAGTGTGAAGCCGGACTGGGTCTTTTTCACCGTTCTTCTCCTCGGGTAGTGGCTGTCTGAGTGAGTCTGTCGAGCAGTCCCGGGTCCGCCTGGTGATGGCCAACCGACGCTAAGCATAGCGGCGGCGGCGGGGTGGGACAATGCTGGCTAAAGTAAAGCAGCATTCATGCCAGGGTTTGCACGGCAAGGTCGCGAAGCTGTTGTTCTTTGATGGGGCGCGGGATGCGCGCTCGGGCCCCGGGCACGCCGGGCCCTTTCGGCGCCGCGCGGCGGGGGCTTCCTATGACCCCCTGTGTCAGAACCTGACGCAGGGCGTCAGTCCGCCGCGTCCAGGCCGAGCTTCTCCAGGCGGTAGCGCAGGGCCCGGAAGCTGATCCCCAGGCGCTTGGCGGCCGCGGTGCGATTCCAGCGGGTGGCCTCCAAGGCCTCTACGATCGCCTGGCGCTCCAGCTCCGCCAGGTAATCCTCCAGCGGCTGCTCCCGGGCGGGGCTCAGGGGGTCCTGGGCGGGCTCGGGCAGACGCAGGTCCTCGGGGGAGATGCACAGGCCTTCGCAGAGCGTGGTGGCCCGCTCGAGGATGTTCTCCAGCTCGCGGATGTTGCCGGGGAAGGCGTATGCGGAGAGCCGCTCAAGTGCCCGCTCGGCGACCCGGGACCGCGGGTGTCCGCCCTGGGCGGCGATGCGCGAGAGGATGTGCTCGATGAGCGCCGGGATGTCGTCGGGGCGCTCGCGCAGTGCCGGCATATGCAGCTCGATGACATTGAGGCGGTAATAGAGGTCTTGGCGAAAGACGCCCGCGCCGGCCAGCGTCGCCAGATCTTTGTGAGTGGCGCTGATGATACGCACGTCTACCCCGGCCTCGTGCTGGCCGCCGACCGGACGAACCGAGCGCTCCTGGATGGCGCGCAGCAGCTTGACCTGCATGGACAGCGGCAGGTCGGCGACCTCGTCGAGGAACAGGGTGCCGCCGTCCGCTGCCTGGAACAGCCCGTCCTTGTCCGCCACGGCGCCGGTGAAGCTGCCCTTGCGGTGGCCGAAAAACTCGCTCTCCATAAGCTCCTGGGGGATGGCCCCGCAGTTCACCGGCACGAAAGGCGCGCCGGCGCGTGGACTCTGCCCGTGGATCAGGCGGGCGGCCAGCTCCTTGCCGGTCCCGGATTCTCCGCTGATGTACACGGGCGCCTGGCTGCGGGCGAGCTTGCCGATCATGGCGCGGACCCGTTCCATGGCCCGCGACTGCCCGATCAGCGTGGGGCCCTCGGGTGCGGCAGGGCTGTCCGCCGCTGAGGCGGGGTGCTGGCGGCTCTCACGCAGGCGCAGGGCGGTCTGCACCAGCCCCCGCAGCGCCTTCAGGTCGACCGGCTTGGAGACGAAATCGAAGGCGCCGGCCTTCATGGCGTGGATCGCCGCCTCCATGTTGCCGTGGGCGGTGATCACCGCTACCGGCAGCTCCGGGTGGTGCCGCCCGATGTGCTCGACCAGCGCGATGCCGTCGCCGTCGGGCAGGCGCATGTCGGTCAGGCACAGATCGAAATGCGCCCGCTCGAGCCAGCGGCGGGCGCCCGCCAGATCGGCCGCGCTGCGGGTGGCAACGTGCATGCGCCCAAGAGTGATCTCGAGCAGCTCGCGGATGTCCGGCTCGTCGTCGACCACCAGGGCCAGGGGCGGGCTCATGGGGCCAGGCCTTGTGCGCGCGGATCCGGAAACAGCATTCTGAAGCAGCTCCCCTCGAGCGGCGTCGGCAGGTGCTCCAGCCGTACGCCGTTGGATTCGCTCAGCTCCCTCGCAATATACAGACCCAGGCCGGTGCCCGAGGGCCGGGTAGTGAAGAATGGCTCGAAGACCTGGCGGGCGGCCTCCGGCGGGATGCCGGGGCCGTTGTCGCAGACATCGAGCACCGGTCCCCCCGCTTCCCTGACCAGGCCTCCTGCGATGCGCAGGCGCAGCTGCGGGATTGCCCGATCGAAGTGATGCACCGCATTCTCGCACAGATTGACCAGGACTTGGCGCAGCTGGCCTGGGTCGACGCTGACCCGGGTATCCGCCGGGGCGATGTCCACGCTGATCGCTGCCGAGGCCAGGCCATGGCGCTGGGCGAGCTCGCCGGCGAGCCGCTCCAGCCAGGGCTTGAGCTCGATGGGCTCGGGTGCGGAGCGGTCGCGCCGGGACAGGCGCAGCACGTTTTCGATGATCTCGTTCACGCGCCCGGTATTGCTCCGGATGATCTCGATCAGTCGGCGCTCCCCCGGGCCGAGACCGGAAGACTCCTCGAGCAGCTGCCCGGCGTGGCCGATGGCCCCCAAGGGGTTGCGGATCTCATGGGCGATGCTCGCCGTGAGACGCCCCAGAGAGGCCAGCTTCAGACGCTGGGCCTGCTCGGTGATCTTGGCCGCGTCCTCCAGGAACACCAGGATGCCTGCATCTGCGCGACTGCCTATGGGGGCGAAGGCCACGCGCAGGTCCTTGCCCTGGGGCAGGACCCGGAAAGATTCGCTGCGCCCTTCGCCACCTGCGACCCAGCGTGTCAGCTGAGCGGCCAGGCTCGGTGTCACCCGCGCCACCGGCTGGCCCTGACAGCCGTCCGGCATGCCCAGCAGCTGCCAGGCCGCGCCGTTGAGCAGCCGGATGCGCCGCGTCTTGTCCAGCACCAGGACCCCGGTCTGCATCTGCTGGATGATGTACTCGTTGAGCTCGGCGAGGTTGGCGAGGTCGATCTCCCGGCGCGTGGCGATCTGCTCGGTGCGGCGCAGACGCTCGCTCAGCACCTGGGCCAGGATGGCGATGGCGAAGTAGACCGCGCCCAGGGCCCCGGCCTGGGTGTAGGCGGTGGTGGGGAACAGCTCGCTGAGGTCGGCCTGGATCTGCGCCCCCATCACGGTCAGGGTGGCCAGGGCGGCCAGCAGCAGCGCGACCCGTCCCGGCACCAGCCCACCGACGGTCGCGATCGAGACCGCCAGCAGCATGCCCAGGCCGCTCTCCACACCTCCGCTGGCGTACATGATCAGGGTGAGAAACACGATGTCGGCGACCGCCGCGAGCAAGCACTGGGCGCGTACCGGAGGCCGGGAGGCACAACAGAGCAGGGTCTGGCCCAGGGTGACCAGCGCATAGAGCCAGGTGCTGGCCAGGAACACCCCGGGGGCCGAGCGACCGAGGAAGGCCGGGCCCGTCCCGGAGAGCGCGAACACCAGCAAGAGTGCCGCCAGGGTGGCCCGGTAGAGCAGGAACGCCCGCAGGGTCTGGGTGGACCGCAGCGGGTCGGTGGCAGGCCCGCTCTCCACCATGTCCCGGGGGTCGGATTCGCGCGCTCGCTCCATTCCTCAAGGACGCGGGCGAAACTCGCGCAGGTGTTGCGAGGAGCAGAAGCGGTGCCCGGCCTGCTCCAGGGAGCGCGAGCGGGGCACGTGGACGCCGCAGATCTCGCAGCGCACCATGTCCTCCGCTTCGGCAGCCGCGCCGCGCGGTGGGATCTGCCCGGCGTCTGCGCGCCAGCCTTCGCACGGCCATGAAAATGGCCGCGAATACAGCGAGCAGGAGCAGCACGCGAAAGCCCATGAGGTGTCGGACGGCTCGGGGTGGAGTGCGTTTTGCCAATCGATCGCAGTTGCACGAGAATAGCACCCTTTCGGTAGGGCGGACCCGCCATGAAGCTCCACGAGTACCAGGCCAAGCAGCTGTTTCGCGACTACGCCATCCCGGTGCCGGAGGGCCAGGTGGTGTCGAGTCAGCCAGAGGCACAGGCGGTGGCCCGGGCCCTGGGCGGGGAGCGCTGGGTGGTCAAGGCACAGCTGCATGCCGGCGGCCGCGGCAAGGCCGGCGGGGTGCTCCTGGTCGACAGCATCGAGGCAGTCCAGGAGGCCGCAGGCCGGCTGCTTGGAAGCCGGCTGGTCACGGCCCAGACCGGCGAGTCGGGTCTGCCGGTGGCGCGCTTGCTCATCGAGACTCCCACCGAGATTGCCCGCGAGCTCTATCTCAGCGTGCTGGTGGATCGGGCGGCCGAGCGCATCCTGTTCATGGCGTCCGACGCGGGCGGGGTCAACATCGAGGAGGTGGCGGCCTCGCAGCCCCAGCGGGTTCACCGGGTGCACGTGGATCCCGCGGCGGGCTTGCCGCCCTTCCAGTGCCGACGGCTGGGTTTTGCGCTCGGCTTGCGGGGGAGCCAGAGAGCCGACCTGCAGGCGCTGATGCTCGCCCTGTATCGGCTGTTCGCCGAGTGCGATGCGAGCCTGATCGAGATCAACCCGCTGGTGGTCAGCGGCGAGGGCCGATTGATTGCGCTGGATGCGAAAATCAATCTGGACGACAACGCCCTGTTTCGCCAGCCGGCCTTGTCCGGGCTGCGCGATGCCAGCCAGGAAGACCCCCGGGAGGCGGCTGCGCGGGTCCATGATCTGAGCTACATCACCCTCGCCGGGGACATCGGCTGCATGGTGAACGGGGCGGGGCTGGCCATGGCCACCATGGATCTGGTCAAGCTCCACGGCGGGGAGCCGGCCAACTTCCTGGACGTGGGCGGGGGCACCACCGCTGAGCGGGTGGCCGAGGCGTTCAAGCTGCTGCTGTCGGACCCCAAGGTGCGCGCTGTGCTGGTCAACATCTTCGGGGGCATAGTGCGCTGCGATCTGATCGCCGAGGGGATCATCCAGGCCGTCCGGGACGTGGGTGTCGAGGTCCCGGTAGTGGTGCGCCTGGAGGGGACCAACGCCGAGCAGGGGCTGGCGCGGCTGGCCGCGAGCGGCCTGAAGATCACCACCGCGTCGGAGCTCAGCGAGGCGGCCGAGCGCGCAGTCGCGGCCGCTCGCTCGGTCGGAGACCGGAGGGCGGGGGGCATATGAGCATACTGGTCGAGCGCGATACCCGGGTCATCTGCCAGGGCTTCACCGGCCGGCAGGGGAGCTTCCACTCCGAGCAGGCCCTCGTCTACGGCACCCGGCTGGTCGGTGGGGTCACGCCCGGCAAGGGCGGGCAGCGACACCTCGGGCTGCCGGTGTTCGACACGGTGCACGACGCGGTGCGCGCGACCGGTGCCGAGGCCAGTATGATCTACGTGCCGGCGCCGTTCGCCGCCGATGCGGTCCTCGAGGCGGCCGATGCCGGCATCCGGGTGATTGTCTGCATCACCGAGGGTGTGCCGGTGCTCGACATGCTCAAGGTCAAGGCGGCCCTGGCCAGCTACGACTGTCAGCTGATTGGCCCCAATTGCCCGGGCATCATCACGCCCGGGCAATGCAAGATCGGTATCATGCCGGGCAGCATTCACAGCCCGGGGCGCATCGGCATTGTCTCGCGCTCGGGCACGCTCACCTACGAGGCGGTCTACCAGACCACGCGCGCCGGACTCGGGCAGAGCACCTGCGTCGGCATCGGCGGCGACCCCATCCATGGCATGAGCTTCATCGATTGTCTGACGCTGTTCGAGCAGGACCCCGCCACGGCGGGGGTGATCCTGGTCGGGGAGATCGGCGGCAGCGCTGAAGAGGATGCCGCCCGCTTCATCCGTGAGCAGGTCTCCAAGCCGGTGCTCGCCTATATCGCCGGGGTGACCGCGCCGGCGGGCAAGCGGATGGGTCATGCGGGGGCCATCGTGAGCGGCGGAGCGGGCACCGCAGAAGGCAAGTTCCAGGCGCTCGAAGCGGCCGGGGTCCGGGTGGTGCGCTCACCTGCCGAGATCGGCCGGCGGATGCTGGAGCTGATGCGATGAGCGACGCCGCTCCGCCGGACTGAGCGACGCCGGCCGATGCATCCAGCGGAGACAGTGACAGCGTGACCCTGCGCATCGTCCTGGCCCAGCTCGATCTGCTGGTAGGGGATGTCGACGGCAACGCCGAGCGCGTCCGCCAGGTTGCCGAGCGCGCGCTCTCCGAGCATCGGGCACAGGCCGTCGTGTTCCCCGAGCTGACCCTCACCGGCTACCCTCCGGAGGACCTGCTGCTACGCTCCGAGCTGGTCCAGCGGGTGGAGCGGGCGCTGGATCGGCTGTGCGCCCAGGTGCGAGGCATAGATCTGATCCTCGGCTATCCGCGCGCCGGCGACGGCAAGCTCTACAATGCCGCCGGGGTGATCCGCGAGGGTCGGATCCTGGTCGAGTACTACAAGGCGCTGCTGCCCAACTACAGCGTCTTCGACGAGAAGCGTTATTTCGAGGCCGGCGGCGAGCCCTGCGTTTTCGATCTTGCCGGGGTTGCGGTGGGCATCACCATCTGCGAGGACATCTGGTTCTCGGCGCCGGCCCGGCGCGCGGCCGATGCGGGTGCGAAGCTGCTGCTCAACCTCAACGCCTCGCCGTTCCACACCGGCAAGGCGCCCGAGCGCGAGCAGCTCGTGGGCGCGCGGGCGCGCGAGGTGGGCATCCCGATTGTCTATCTGAATCTGGTGGGTGGCCAGGACGAGCTGGTCTTTGACGGGGGCTCTTTCGTGGTGGACGCGGCGGGGGCGCTCACCCAGCGACTGGATTTCTTCGTCCCCGAGCTGGCGGCCATCGAGATCGAGACTGACCCGGTCCCTCGGCCCTTGCCCGGGCCGGTGGCCGCCCATCCCCCCGAGATCGAGAATGTGCGCCGGGCCCTGGTCCTCGGCATCCGGGACTATGTCCACAAGAACGGATTCCAGGGCGCGGTGCTCGGTCTGTCCGGCGGGATCGACTCGGCGGTGACCCTCGTCGTGGCAGTGCAGGCGCTGGGCGCGGAGCGGGTCGAGGCGGTGATGATGCCCTCGCGCTATACCGCGGAGATCAGCAACGCGGATGCCACCGAGCTGGCGCGCATCCTCGGCGTGCGCTGCGTCAGCGTGCCCATCGAGCCGGCCTTCCGGGCGTTTCTCGAGATGCTGTCAGATGAATTTGCCGGCATGCCGATGGATGTCAGCGAGCAGAACATCCAGGCGCGCTGCCGGGGCGTGGTGCTGATGGCGATCAGCAATAAGAAGGGCCGGATCCTCCTGACGACCGGCAACAAGAGCGAGATGTCCGTGGGCTACGCCACGTTGTACGGGGATATGGCCGGGGGGTTCGCCCCGATCCGGGATCTCTACAAGACCCTCGTCTATCGGCTGGCCGAGCACCTCAACGGCGAGCGCGAGCTGATCCCCAGGCGGATCATCGAGCGGCCGCCTTCCGCTGAGCTGGCGCCGGATCAGCGTGACACCGACAGCCTGCCCCCCTACGATATGCTCGATGCCATCCTGTTTCGCTACGTCGAGCAGGATCGCAGCGTCGCCGATATCGTCGCGGAGGGCTTCGACGAGGCCACCGTCAAGCGGGTGGCCCGGATGGTGGACCGCAACGAATACAAGCGTCGCCAGGCGCCGCCGGGCATAAAGATCAGCCGGCGCGCGTTCGGGCGGGACCGGCGCTACCCGCTGACAAGCGGGTTCTAGCGGCGCGTACCGACGTGGTGACAATAATGCGCCTGAGGGGCGTGAATCCCAGGGGAGATCAGCAGGCATGAAGAAAGTCGACGCCATCATCAAGCCTTTCAAGCTCGACGACGTGCGCGAGGCCCTGTCGGCGGCGGGGATAACCGGCATGACGGCCACCGAGGTCAAGGGCTTCGGGCGCCAGAAAGGGCATACCGAGCTCTACCGCGGCGCCGAGTACGTGGTGGACTTTCTGCCCAAGGTGAAGATCGAGATCGTCATCAACGACGCGAAGCTCGATGTCTGCATAGAGGCGATCACCGGGGCGGCGCGCACCGGCAAGATCGGCGACGGCAAGATCTTCGTCACCGAGGTGGAGCGGGTGATCCGGATCCGCACGGGCGAGGAGGACGAGGCCGCCGTCTGAGGCGAGCCGGCACCGCGGCCGGGTTAGGCGCCCGCGCGGGCACCGCGACCGGCGGCCCGTTGACCAACCTGAGCCGAGCGTTACGCCCGCTATCCGAGCCCGGCCGGCCCCGCGCGTGGGGGCAGCAGGGCTAGTTCTTGTCGAGCTCCATGAGGTTCCATGCCCGACCGAGCAGCGATTTCTTCTGCTTCGGTGCGGCGGCGAAGGTGCCGGCGCTCTCGTTCACGGCCAGCACCCGCCGGGCGTCGTCGGCCAGGTCCTGCATGCCGAGCTTGTCGTAGGCCTGGGCCATGATCTCCAGCGCATCCTTGGCCGACGGGGTGCGCTGGTACTTCTCCAGCACGTATTTCGCCCGGTTGGCGGCCGCCACGTAAGCACCCCGCTTCATGTAGTACCGGGCAGCGTTGATCTCATGCCGGGCCAGATTGTTGTGCAGGTAGACGATGCGCTGGGCGGCATCCGGGGCATACTCGCTGTTGGGGAAGCGCTTGACGACTTCGGCAAAATCGTTGATCGCGTCGACCGCCGCTCCGGGGTCTCGCTGGGACGGATCGGTGGGCAGGAAACGGGACAAGAAGTCCAGGTTGCGGTTGAAGTTGACCAGGCCCTTCATATAGTACGCATAGGCGAGGAACGAGCTCGTCGGGTTAAGCTCGATGAAGCGGTCGAGGGCCGAGATCGCGGAATCGGGCTCGCCGGACTTGTAGTAAGCGTAGGCTACGTCGAGCTCGGCCTGCTGCGCATAACGGCCGAACGGATACCGGGCCTCGAGCTTCTCGTAGAGCTCGATGGCTTTGCTGTAGTCGTCGCCCTGCAGGG
This sequence comes from uncultured Gammaproteobacteria bacterium, assembly GCA_963711095.1. Classification (GTDB taxonomy): domain Bacteria; phylum Pseudomonadota; class Gammaproteobacteria; order Chromatiales; family Chromatiaceae; genus CAVQCX01. The sequence goes on from CAVQCX010000038.1 coordinate 237,207, forward strand.
CGGCCGAGGCCTCGGAGTAGAATTTGCTTGCACTCCAGTCGCGGGTCTTGTCCTCGTCGGTCGGGAACAGGCCGCAGGCGGACAGGGTCGCGAAGAGCAGGAGCACGCTGAGTATTCTGAGCTTGGCCATGGCGCTCGGGCAGACGTTGGTTCGTGGGCGCATCAGTATAACCCAACTGCGCCGTGCCGCTACGGGTAGGCGAGCCTCTTGCCATAGGCCGGCTAATGCGGACCGCCGCGGCGCCTCGGGCTGAGGCGCGCTCATCCCCGCGGGAGGGGATCCGGAGCTCGGCGGCGGAGCCCCGGCTCTTGCGCGCTCAGGTGTACAGACAGGTGACGCATTCGCGGGCGCTGCTGAGGTAGGTCGCAGCCGCCGCCCACTCGGCGATCTCGGGGATGAAGTCTTCTTTTTCGTCAGCCGAACAGATCCCCGGTCATCTGGCAGGGAATCAGCTTGACACTGGCGTCGATGCAGAGCTGGCGCAGCTCCTCGATCGTTGCCATGCCTTGCTGCGCCGCCGTTTCCTTCATCAGGCCGGTGGCCAGTGTCTCGAATTCAGGTCTGCCCGCCATGATGAGGCTCGGGATGGTCCAGCGGGCGTGGCGAAGCCCAGCCGGGCCGAACGGCATTTTCATCGGCATGGCCGGATTGCCGAGCGGGCTGACCTTGAGGTCCATGTGCTTCTTCAGCAGTCCCAGGCCGTAGAAGGTGAAGAACAGGGTTACGTCCCCCCACCCCAGGGCGCTTGCGTTGCTGCCGATACTGAGACGGGCTAGCTACCCTATCATGGTGGTCACATGCCGATCAGCTGGGCGTGTACTCCGCCGGCTCTTACGCTCTCCAGGAGAGACTGCGAGCTGGTCTTTTCCGGATTGTATTCCACAACCGTGAGGTGGGGGCGATCATCGGGGTTGTGAACGCTCACCACCCCGTCCAGCGCACGAAGTGCAGCCTCTATGTCGCTCCGGCGCCCCCTGTCCAGGCTTTCATGGATGTGGAGCGTAACGTCGGTGAGCTTGATATCCATAGCCTTTCTCCTCTGCGGTTCGAAGCCGAATCGTATATCCTTAATTCTTCCTCGCTCACTAAAAAGTATAGCGAGCGGCACCGGGTGTGGTTTGAACGGTAAAAAGAACGAAAATGTTTCGTATGAGCGTTTAATTGCCCAATGATTGAGAATCTTGACGGACACCGCACGCTGGTGCGCTCGCTGCTTGGCGCCATTGACCTCGGCGACCCCGACCCCGACCCCGGGGCACGACTTTGCGAGACCCATATCTCCTCTGTGATCCTGACAGGCGGATTCGCCTACAAAATCAAGAAGCCGCTGGATCTGGGATTTCTCGATTTCTCGACCCTGGAGCGGCGGTGCTTTTGCTGCCGGGAGGAGCTGCGGCTCAACGCGCGGTTGGCCCCGGACGTCTACCTGGCGGTGGTGCCGATCACCGGCACGCCCGAGCGGCCGGTGATCGGCGGGGCGGGCGAGCCCATTGAGTACGCGGTGAAGATGCGCCGTTTCGATGCGGACGCCCTGCTCTCCCGGCGGCTGGAGGCGCTGACGCCCGAGCTGATCGATGCGATCGCGGACAAGGCGGCGGCCTTCCATGGCCGGATCCCGGCGGTGGACCCCGGCGAGCCCTACGGCACCCCGGAGGCAGTGCTGTTTCCGATGCAGCAGAACTTCGATCAGATCCGCGCCCTGGTGGACGATCCTGCAGAGCTGCAGCGCCTGGCGCGGCTGGAGCGCTGGACCCAGGGACGCTATGCGCAGCTGCGGGAGCTGCTCGCTGAGCGGCGCGCCCAGGGATTCGTGCGCGAGTGCCACGGTGACATGCACCTGGGCAACATGGTGCTGGAGGCCGGCGAGGTGATCATCTTCGACGGCATCGAGTTCAATCCGTCCCTGCGCTGGATCGACACCCAGAGCGAGCTCGCGTTCTTCGTCATGGACCTGGAGGAAAAGGGGCTCCCGGCGCTGGGTGGGCGCTTTCTCAACCGCTACCTGGAGCGCACCGGCGACTATGCCGGCCTGCGGGTACTGCGCTTCTACCAGGTCTATAGGGCCATGGTGCGAGCCAAGGTCGCGGCGATTCGACTCGCACAGCCTGGCTTGAGCGACCCGGAAAGTGCCCAGGTGCTGGCCGCCTATGCCGGATATGCGGCGCTGGCCGAGCGCTACACTCGGCCCCTGGCCAGGGGCCTGGTGATCACCCAGGGGGTATCCGGCTCCGGCAAGAGCCGCGCGGCTGGGGCCTTGCTGGCGTCTCACCCCGCGGTGCGGGTGCGCTCGGACGTGGAGCGCAAGCGCCTGGCGGGGCTCGCTGCCGAGGCCCGCTCGGACTCGGCGCTGCAGGGCGGGATCTATACGGCGGCGCTCACCGAGCGCACCTATGCGCGCCTGCTCGAGGCCTGTGGGACGATCCTGGAGGCCGGATTCATGGCGGTGGCCGATGCCACCTTTCTGCGACAGACCCAGCGGGCGCCATTCGCCGAGCTGGCCGCCGCGCGCGGTCTGCCCTTCGTGATTCTGGCGCCCCAGGGCGATGCGGCGCTGTTTCGCCAGCGCGTCGCCGAGCGGGCGGCCCGCGGCACCGATCCGTCGGAGGCGGGCCCCGAGGTGCTGGAGATGCAGCTGCGCTCCCTGGAGCCGCTGACAGACGCCGAATCCCGGCTCGCCCTGCCGGTGCCCGCCGAAGGGCCTTTTCCGCTAAAAGCCTTCGAGGCCCGACTGAGCCCGGGCGGGTATGCCTGAGCGGGATGTCGGGTAGCGGCTGCGCCGCAACCCGACCGACGACTTTCCTGTCTACCGTCTACCGTCTACCGTCTACCGTCTTCTTCGCCCACCAGCTCGGTGTCCTGATGGCTGTAGGCGGGGGCGCTGACACAGAGCACCACCAGCTCCTCCCGCCCGGTGCACTCCAGGTCGTGGGGTGTGCCCGGGGGGATGCAGATGCTGTCGCCGGCACCGACGGCGAAGCGTTCCGCGCCGAGGCGCATCAGCCCCTCGCCCGCTGTGACGTGATAGATCTCCTCGCTGCGCAGGTGGCGGTGCAGCAGGGTGCGGCCACCCGGCGGCAGCCGGGCCTCCGCCAGGCTCTGGGCGCGATTGCCGTGCACCGCGGGGTGCATCAGCTCGCGGATCAGCGAGCCGTCCTTGGTAATGTAGGGCCTTGTCTCGTTGTAGCGGGATCTCATGCAGGGTCCCCCGGGTGAGGTGCCGGTCATCGGAGCGATTTGTCGGGTAGCGGCTGTGCCCTCGCCCGACCTGCGATTTTCCCGTCTACCGTCTCATCTCAGGATCAGAAACACGCCGATCACCATGAGCGCACCGGCCAGCAGTCGGGCCGGCAGGTCGCGCTCGTGGAACCAGAGCGCCCCGTAGATCATGCCGAACAGCAGGCTGGTACGCTTGGTCGCGATCATGTAGGCCACTTCCACTTTCTGGATCGCGAGGAAATGGGTAAACACCATCGCCGCCATCAGCAGGCCGATCGCCAGGGTAGGCACAGGACGGCGCCACAGCGCCCGTACCAGGACCGGACGGTGCAGCCCGAACATCAGCAGGGTGACCGCGCCGAGCAAGGCGAAATAAAAGGCGCCGAACTGCTCCGGCGGCATGTACTGCATGGCGCCTTTGCCGCCCACGGAGGTCAGGCTGTAGAGGGCGGACACGCCCAGCATCATACGCGAGCCGGGGTTGCGCAGGATCGCGCCCAGCGGTGCCACCAGCGTGCGCCAGTGGGTGAGATTCGGGCGCTGCAGGTTGAGCGTCCAGGCCCCGGCGACCACCAGGACTATGCCGGCGAGTCCCTGGCTCGAGACCCGCTCGCCGAGCAACAGCCAACCGGTGAGGACCACGAATACCGGCGTGAAGGCCAGATAGGGCAGGGTGAGCGCCAGCGGGTAATCGCGGATCGCGCGCATGTAGAGCAGCATCGCCACGATCTCCACGGGCAGCATCAGGGCCATCCAGTACCAGAACACCGGCGGCAGCGGGGGCAGGGGCTGGACCCAGAGCAGGGGCGCCAGCAGCAGAGCCGGCAAAACGAAGCGCACCAGGGCGATCTCCCGGGTGCCGAAGCCCTGCAGCCAGCGCTTGGTCGCCGCGTCGGCGGTGGCCAGGCTGAAGGCGCAGAGCAGGGAAAGCGTCAGCCAGTCCATTCCAGGGACCCGCAGTGGCTCTCAATGGGCCCTGGGGACGCGCTCAAGCGCGTCGCGGATCACCTCGCTGCCGGCGCCGGGGCGGGGCGCGTTCTCGGACAGGTGCCTGCGCCAGCTCCGTGCGCCCGGCGCGCCGTGGAATAGGCCCAGCAGGTGGCGGGTCAGCTGGGTCAGCGGGACGCCGCGAGCCAGCTCGAGCCTCGGCGAAGGGCAGGAACCGCTCGATCACCTGATGCCGGCTGGGCTCCGGGTGCGGATCAGCGAAGATCCGCTGGTCGGCGGCGGCAAGCATCCAGGGGTTGTGGTAGGCCTCCCGGCCGATCATCACGCCGTCCAGGCGGCGCAGCTGCTCCTCCGCGGCCGCGAGCGAGGCGATGCCGCCGTTGAGGATGATCGCCAGCTCCGGGAAGTCCCCCTTGAGCCGGTACACCAGATCGTAGCGCAGGGGCGGGATCTCGCGGTTCTGCCTGGGACTCAGCCCCTGCAGCCAGGCCTTGCGGGCGTGCACGATGAAGGTGCGGCAGCCGGCGGCGGCCAGCGTGCCGACGAAATCTCTGAGCTCGGCGTAGCTGTCGCGCCCATCGATGCCGATGCGGGTCTTGGCGGTGATCGGTAGGCCCACCGCGGCCCGCATGGCCGCGATGCAATCGGCGACCAGGCCTGGCTCGGCCATCAGGCAGGCGCCGAAGCGCCCGGCCTGCACTCGGTCTGAAGGACAGCCCAGGTTGAGATTGATCTCGTCGTAGCCGTGGTCCTGGCCGAGCCGGGCGCACTGCGCCAGCGCCCGGGGATCGCTGCCCCCGAGCTGAAGCGCCACCGGATGCTCGATCTGATCGAAGGCCAGCAACCGCTCGCGGTCGCCGTGCACCAGGGCGGCGGTGGTGACCATCTCCGTGTAGAGCAGGGTCCGGCGACTGATCAGGCGCAGCAGATAGCGGCAGCGCCGGTCGGTCCACTCCATCATGGGGGCGACCGAGAGCCGGCGTTCCAGAGTGCCCGATGCTGCGGCGCCGGGTCCCGGCGGCGAGCCGCTCAGAAGCGGGCGTCCTTGGCGATCGCCACCACGCCCTTTTCCGAGATCACGAAGCGCTGGCGGTCGGCCTGGGCGTCGACCCCGATCTCGGTGCCGGCGGGGATGCGCACCCCCTTCTCGACGATGCAGTGGTGCACGTGGGCGTGGGCGCCGACCTCAACGCCCTCGAACAGGATGGCGTCCTCGACGATCGCCCCGTCGTTCACGAGCACCCGCGGAAACAGGATCGAGTGGTGCACCCCACCGCCGGCGATGATGCTGCCGCTGGCCACGATCGAGTTGATGAACACCCCCTGGCTGCCGGACTCCCCGGGCACCGTGCGCGCCGGAGGGTGCTGGGCCTGGTAGGTGCGGATGGTCCAGTCCGGCTGGTAGAGATCGAGCGGTGGGACCGGGTCGAGCAACGCCATGTTGGCCTCGTAGTAGGCGTCCAGGGTGCCCACGTCGCGCCAGTACCGGTCCTGGGAGACCCGCCCCAGGGACCCGCCGAAGCGGTAGGCGAAGATCCGGTGCCGCTCGATGAGTCCCGGAATGATGTCGTGGCCGAAATCATGCCCGGAGGCGGCGTCGGCGCTGTCGCGCTCCAGGGTGTCGATGAGCAGGCGTTTGTCGAACAGATAGATCCCCATGGACGCCAGCGCCCGGGACGGGTTGTCGGCCAGGGCGAGCGGTGCTTGCGGCTTCTCGGTGAATTGCCTGACGCGCTGATCGGCGTCCACCGACAGGACGCCGAAGCGCGATGCCTCGCCGATGTCCAGCTCCATGGATACGACGCTGATCTCGCTCCCGCGGGCGCGGTGCTCCCTGACCAGGGCCGCGTAGTCCATGCGGTAGATGTGGTCGCCCGACAGCACCAGGACCAGCTCGGCACTGCTGCGCTCGAGCAGGTAGCGGTTCTGGTAGATGGCGTCGGCGGTGCCCGCGTACCAGTTGGCGCCGGTGCGCATCTGCGGGGGCACCAGGGTGATGTACTCGCCGAGCTCCGGGTTGAAGATCGACCAGCCGTCGCGCAGGTGCTTCTGCAGCGAGTGGGACTTGTATTGGGTGAGCACCAGCACGCGTCGGATCCCCGAGTGCAGGCAGTTGGCCAGCGTGAAATCGATGATCCGGTATTTGCCCCCGAAGGGCACCGCCGGCTTGGCGCGGTCGCGGGTCAATGGGTCCAGGCGGCTGCCGGTCCCTCCGGCGAGGATGATGGCGAGCGTTTTGTCGGTCATCGGCGGTGCGGACCTTCGGCCGGGCTAGTTCAACAGGCCGTAAAAGGGTAGCAGGGCGCCGGAGAGAATTGCATAGGCATTGGCTGCCAGGACAAGGGCGCCCAGTCCCAGCACCATGACGAGCTTCAGCTGATGACGGCGCATCCGAGCCTCCGCGGACCCGCAGGACGCTCCGCGGGCGCAGGAAAACAAGCAAGGGCCGTGCCACGTATACCGGCCGGCTGATGGGATGCGGTGCCCCATGAAAGGGCCCAGGTGAGCCTGCAGGGCCCCGGCGACGCACCGCGGTCCGCACCAGACTGGTGCGCGATGGCCCTCAGTCCAGGGCCTTGATGATGACCTTGGAATTGCGGCGGTAGTTGTACAGCTGGCGCTTTTCCATCGGCAGTGCCTCGATCGGGGCATTGGCAAAGCCGCGCTCCAGGAACCAGTGGCCGGTCTGGGTGCTGAGCGCGAATATCCGGCGGATCCCGAGCTTCCCGGGCCTTGGCCTCCATTCGCCCGAGCAGCGCCTCCCCGCGGCCGCTGTTGCGATACTGCGGATGCACCGCCAGGCAGGCGAGCTCGCCCATCTGCTCGGCGAGATAGGGGTAAAGCGCTGCGCAGGCGATCACCATGGCGTCGCGCTCCACCACGGTGAAGCGCTCGATCTCGGTATCCAGCAGCTCGCGTGAGCGGCGCACCAGCATGCCCTTGTCCTCCAGCGGAGCGAGCAGCTCGAGCACGCCGCCCACATCCTCGATACGCGCGGTGCGGGTCGCCTCGTAAGGCTCCGCGGTCAGCAGCGTGCCGACGCCTTCGCGGGTGAACAGCTCGTGCAGCAGCACGCCGTCGGTCTGGCGGGGCAGCAGGTGCACGCGCTTGACCCCGCCCCGGCAGGCGCTCACCGCACCTTCGAGGGCGTGGCGCAGGTCCTCGGGCAGCTTACGCCGCCCATGCAGCAGCTGCTCCACGTCCCGGGGCAGCAGGTCCGGAACCGGGTGGCCGTGCCCGTCGGTGAGGCCCTTGCCCTCCACCAGCATGATGAGCTTGTCGGCGCCGAGCGCAGTGGCCGCCGAGGTGGCGACGTCTGCGGCGCTCAGGTTGAACACCTCCCCGGTGGGCGAATAGCCGATGGGCGGAACCAGCGCGATGGCGCCCGAGTCCAGCCGACGCGTGAGCGCGTCGGCATCGATGCGCCGTACCACGCCCGTATGGCAATAGTCGACGCCGTCTCGGACCCCGATCGGCCGGGCGGTGACAAAGTTGCCGGACGCGACCCGGATGCGCACCCCGGCCATGGGCGAGTTGGCAAGACCCATGGAGAGCAGGGCCTCGATCTCGACCCGGACCGTGCCCGCGGCCTCCTTGACGCAGGTGAGTGCGGCTGCGTCGGTGACCCGCAGCCCGTTGATGTAGTGCAGGGCCGCCCCCCGCTCGCGAAGCCGCGCCTCGATCTGCGGCCGCGCGCCGTGCACCAGGACCAGCCTTATGCCCAGGCCGTGCAGCAGGGCCAGGTCGTGGATCAGGTGGGAGAACCCGGGGTCGGCCACCGCCTCGCCGCCGAACAGGACCACGAAGGTGCACCCGCGATGGGCGTAAATGTAGGGCGAAGAACTGCGGAGCCAGTCGACGAATTGGTCTGGTTGTCCGGGCGCTGACACCATAGGAGTCCCCATGCACGGACCCACCGAGCCCTCGGTGCGGTCATCAGGCGCCCCTGCCGTCGCTCGGGACCGGCTCCGGGGCGGATCGTATCTATTGGGCCGCCTGCCTCACAGACAGAAGCGGCGGATCAGCCCGCGCAGCAGCTCCACCGTGGGGGCGACGCGGGAGGCGAGCAGGTATTCATCGGGCTGGTGCGCCTGCTCGATGTCGCCGGGCCCGAGCACCAGGGTCTCCATGCCCAGCTGCCTGAAATAGGGGGCTTCGGTACCGAAGGCCACCGCTTCGGCGCTGTGCCCGGTAAGCGTTTCGGCGGCGCGCACGATGGCCGCGTCGGCGGGCGTCTCCATGGCTTCGATGCCGCCGAACAGGGGGACGATCTCGAAGCCCAGGCCGCTGCCGGCGAGCAGGCGCTCGATGCGGGTGTGCAGCTCCTCGCGCAGCTCCGGCAGGCGCATCCCGGGCAGGGGGCGCAGGTCGATGTGCAGCTCGCAGTCGCCGCAGATGCGGTTGGGGTTGTCGCCGCCGTGGATGTGGCCGAGGTTCAGGGTCGGCACCGCCACCCGGAAGGCGTCGTTGCGGTAGCGTTGCTGCAGCTGGGTCCGCCAGGCGAGGACCTCACCCATGACCCGGTGCATGCCCTCCAGCGCGCTCACGCCCAGTCCGGGGTCGCTGGAGTGGCCGGCGCGACCCTGGAGCCGGATCGCCTCCATGGCGATGCCCTTGTGCATACGCACCGGTCGCAGGCCGGTCGGCTCGCCGATCACGGCGTGGCGGCCCAGCTTCAGCTGCAGGTCGACCAGACGCTGAGCCCCGCACATGGAGCTCTCTTCGTCGGCGGTGGCCAGCAGCACCAAGGGGCGCTTGAGCTGCCGAAGGTCGAGATCGCGCATGGCCTCCAGCGCCAGGGCCAGGAAGGCCTTCATGTCGCAGGTGCCCAGCCCATAGAGACGGCCGCCGGATTCGGTGAGCCGCAGCGGGTCGAAGGACCAGCGCTCAGGGTCGTAAGGGACGGTGTCGGTGTGGCCGGCCAGCACCAGGCCCTCGGGGCCGGAGCCCGCGCTTGCCACCAGGTCGAGCTTGCCCGGGCGGTCCGGGATGTCGATCACCCGGGTCTGCAGGCCGAGCCGGTGCGCCCAGCCCTCGAGCAGTCCGATCACCTGCTCGTTGCCCTGGTCCCGGAGCGGGATGACGCTGCTCACCGAGGAGGCGCCGACCAGCGCACCGATCATCTGTTCGACGGACGGGAGATCCATCTGATGATTCTGTGCTCGGCGCGAGGGACTCGCAAGCGGTCGGCGGTTTCCGGGCGCGGCCCTCCCGCGGCACCGACGTTTCTGAGTACAGTATCGCCATGCGCGATTGGACCGATCCCGACGCTTATGCCTTCACCCGGCGATTGGATGCCGCCCGCTGGGCCTGGGAGTTTCTGCGACGCAACCCGCGTTACCGCCGCGAGCACGCCGCCTTCCGGGCCACCTGGGATGCCCTGGAGGCTGCCTACGGCTGTCCCCCGCACCGCGACTTCAACGCCTGGAAGGCCGACCCGCGGGCCTACGTGTCCCTGGGCGAGGAGGCGAGCGGGGACTGCCGGGTCGACCGCGACAAGGTGCTGATCGAGTGTCACCTGGGTGCGCGCTGGGGCTTCTACAAGTTCCCGGTCGACCCTGCTGAGGACGATCCCATCGGGCAGGGGCTCCTGGCGTGGCGGCCCCTTGCCCAGGACCCGGAGATCCTCGGGGTCGCCGATGCCGCCTGGCTCGGCGGAGACCCGGCGCGGGTCGCTCTGGGCTTCGATCTTTCGCTGTCCTTGCGTGAGCAGATAGAGGGGGCCAGGCGATTGCTCATCGTACTGCAGCGCCAGCGTACCCGTCAGGGGGCGGTGCGGGTGCTGACACCGGCCGCTCGCGCCGAGGACTGGACCCGTTTCCTGCGTCTGCTCGATGCCGAGGCGGCCGGAGTCGAGCCGGCGCGGATCGGGGCGCGGCTCGGAGGTCCGGGGATCGCCGTTGATCGGCGCGAGGCGCATGCGCTGGTCGAGGGTGGCTATCGTCGCATCGCCGGGGGCGCCTCGCGCGACTGAGATCGGAGGTCCTCCATTCCCAGGCCGCCGGCCCCTATCTTCAACCGGACATGCCCCTGACGGGATCGCGGCCAATCACAGCTGGCTGCCAAGGCGCGGTGCTGGGCGCACAGCCCTCGCCCGGCTGCCGATCGTGTCGCGGTTGCTCGCGGATGGGATCACCCGAGGCACCGACGAGCGCTGGGGAGCCTGCTTCCCGCGGTTCAGATCTATCGGCCGGATGATGACAATTGGGGCATGTCCGTGCTCGACCTGCCGTCGGGCGCCGATCGCCACGGCACGGCGTCGGGTGCGCGTTGCTTACTCCCGGGCCAGGCCGTCGATCCAGGTCTCCAGATCGTTGGTCTCCCGGTCCAGGAACACCGGGTCGGCGTACACGAAGGCCATCAGGCTGATGCCCTGTGCGCGCGCGATCAGACTCATGGCGAGCGCTCGGGAGCGCCCGGCGTAGCCCAGCTCGACAAACTGGGTCTCCAGCCAGGTACCGCACAGGTCGAACATCGCCTTGGCCTCGCTCTGCAGCTGCGGCTGGTCCTTGCCGAGCTCGGCGTTCAGGGTGCCCATGGGACAGCCCGACTCGGCGACCGTCGCGGCGCTGTTCGGCAGCAGTTGCACGAAACGGCGCAGGCGCTCATAGGGGCCGGGCAGGCTCCTGTCCCAGTCGGCGAGCATCTGACCGAGGGTCTCCAGGCGGTGGCGGATCACCGCCCGCAGGATGTCGTCCTTGGTCTTGAAGTAGTAGTAGATATTGCCGCGCGGTACGCCCGCCGCCTCCACGACGTCGCTGAACGAGGTGCGGTTGTAGCCCTTGCGATAGAACAGCCGGCTGGCGCTGTCGATGATCCGCTGGCGGGTGCGGTCGCTCTTGGTGATCACAGGCGGCTCCCTGGCGGCATCGGGCGCTGGCCCGGGGGTTGGCGTGCCGGACGACGGCCCACCCCGAGTCCGCAAGTATAGAAGGGGCCAGGAGGGGCCGAAAGGTAAGGGCGGTTGCCGCTCGGCCGGGGCAGCGCAATACTTGAACCTAGAAACGGCAGTTGACCGCTTCCAATAACGATCAAGCGATGGATTCGACCATGGCTCCGGACAAACCTGCTGCTCACCCGTTGGGCGACGGCCGCTACGACCACCAGGGCACGCACCGCGCGGCGCCTGGCTGCGTTATAACTCGTTGGAATAGGTCATACTATTCCGCCTCGTCATGCCTTGCCAGACACCACGCGGCACGCACCCTGGCGGCCGTTCAACCGCCGCTTCTAGGTTGAATCAGGGGGCTTGTCCTGGGCCGGCGGGCGATGCGCTCGGCTGTTGCCGCGACGGGCCTGCGCATCGGCAGGTTGCGGTCGTTTTCGGTCGCCGCAAACGATGGAAGACAAAGGAGACAGGGAAGCGCCCGTTGCGGTTTCGGTATCGAGCAAGGCGAAGCAAGTCGGTGTTCCACCTGCTACACGGGTCGCTCCCCGGATCTGGCCGTACAAGGAGAACGATATGACTGTACCCATGCCTCGTTGCGTCGCACTCCTGGCCGCCCTTACGCTCCTGGGCTGGTCTTTCGTCGTGTCGGCGCAGCAGACCCCAAAGGGCGCGGCGGTGTCGCCTGCCCTGCCGGTCCAGCCGGTTTCTGCGTCCGCAGCAAGCGCTGAGGGCACTCTGGAAAGCCCGCGCGGGGCCCTCACGCCTCAACGCGATGAGCTGCGCGACTGGCGCAGCGGAGGTTACGGGCATAGGCCCCCCTGGGTGAAGGCTCGCCAGGACTGGATCGAGCAGCAGAGCGCCCAGTTGCGCGAGAGCATGCGCCAACGCCGCTCGGAGTTGGCTCGGTGGCGCGATGCCATGGGCTGGTCGCGCGACCCATACGGTCAGTGGATCCAAGATACGGCCGACGCGCGCCGGGCAGCCATTGACACCCGGCGTCTGCAGGCCGAGGACCGGTACAAGCGGATCCCGGCACCGCCCTGGCCCGGACAGCCATGGGGCGCCGATCCTTGGGGCGGGGGCGATGCTCCCTGGTGGTGAGCGCCGCAGCGGCCGGTCGGATATGCCGGTTGCGCAGCAGCTCCGGACAGGTCCGGGATATCGCACTGGCGTGGGGATCATCGGCACGCGGCGTCGGGATCGGCTGGGCTGATGCCAGCCTCGCCAAGGGATCGTCCGGCCCGCGATTCCGGGCCGGTGCCGCGGCGACAGCTGGGGCGGGGTTGGGGCGGCCCGGGTGAATAGCGGATAATCCCCGCTTCAGGCGATCCCCCACCGGAGATGACCATGCCTCAGTATCGCTCCCGCACCACCACCCAGGGCCGCAACATGGCCGGAGCCAGGGCCTTGTGGAGGGCCACTGGCATGACCGACGAGGACTTCGAGAAGCCGATCATCGCAGTGGCCAACTCGTTCACCCAGTTCGTCCCGGGACACGTGCACCTCAAAGATCTGGGCCAGCTGGTGGCGCGCGAGATCGAGCGTGCCGGAGGGGTCGCCAAGGAGTTCAGCACCATCGCGGTGGACGACGGCATCGCCATGGGCCACGGCGGCATGCTCTATTCCCTGCCCTCGCGGGAGCTCATCGCCGATGCGGTGGAATACATGGTCAACGCCCATTGCGCGGACGCCCTGGTATGCATCTCCAACTGCGACAAGATCACCCCGGGGATGCTCAACGCCGCACTACGGCTGAACATCCCCGCGGTGTTCGTTTCTGGCGGTCCCATGGAGTCGGGCAAGGCGATCATCCAGGGTGAGGAGAAGCACCTGGATCTGGTGGACGCCATGGTCGCCGCGGCCGATCCCGGGCAGAGCGATGAGACGGTGATGGGCTACGAGCGCTCGGCTTGCCCGACCTGCGGGTCCTGCTCGGGCATGTTCACCGCCAACTCCATGAACTGCCTCACCGAGGCGCTGGGCCTGTCCCTGCCCGGCAACGGCTCGCTGCTCGCCACCCACGCCGACCGGCGCGAGCTGTTCCTGCGGGCCGGGCGCGTCGCGGTGGAGCTGGCGCGGCGCTACTACGAGGGGAACGATGGCTCGGCGCTGCCTCGCTCCATCGCCACCTTCGAGGCCTTCGAGAACGCCATGAGTCTGGACATCGCCATGGGTGGCTCCACCAACACCATCCTGCACCTGCTGGCTGCGGCCCGGGAGGCCGAGGTGGACTTCACCATGGCCGACATCGACCGGCTCAGCCGGCGTGTGCCCAACCTGTGCAAGGTGGCGCCGTCGACCCAGAAATATCACCTGGAAGACGTGCACCGGGCGGGGGGCGTCATCGGCATTCTGGGCGAGCTCGACCGGGCCGGGCTGCTGAACCGCGCGGTGCACACCGTGCACAGCCCCAGCATGGGTGAGGCACTGGAGGCCTGGGACCTGCGTCGGACCTCCGACGAGGCCGTGCACCGGCTTTACAGTGCGGCGCCGGGCAACGTCTCCACCACCGAGGCGTTCAGCCAGGAAAAGCGCTGGCCGAGCCTCGACCTGGACCGCGCCGGCGGCTGTATCCGCGACCTGGAGCACGCCTACAGCCGTGACGGCGGACTGGCGGTGCTCTACGGCAACCTGGCCGAAGATGGCTGTGTGGTAAAGACTGCCGGGGTGGATGCCTCGATCCTCAGGTTCTCGGGCCCGGCAGTCATCTGCGAGAGCCAGGAGCAGGCCGTGGACACGATCCTCAAGGGCGGGGTGAAGCCCGGCGACGTAGTGATCGTGCGCTACGAGGGCCCGCGCGGCGGGCCTGGTATGCAGGAGATGCTCTATCCCACGAGCTACATCAAGTCGATGGGGCTAGGAAAAACCTGTGCCCTGATCACCGACGGGCGCTTCTCGGGAGGCACCTCGGGTCTGTCTATCGGTCATGTCTCGCCGGAGGCCGCCGAAGGGGGCGTCATCGGGCTGGTGGAGCCGGGGGATCCGATCGAGATCGATATCCCGGGCCGCAGCATCCGTGTCGCTGTCGCCGACGAAGAGCTCGCGCGCCGGCGCGCCGCCATGGAGCAGCGCGGGGAGCGGGCCTGGCGGCCCGCTGAGCGTGAGCGTGCGGTGAGCGCCGCGTTGCAGGCCTATGCCGCCATGACCACCTCGGCAGCGACCGGGGCGGTGCGCGACGTCGCCCAGCTCAGGCGCCGCTGAGGGTGAGCCGGGACCGAAATGCCAGTGGCATTTCGCAGCCCGGCGAACGCCCGGCCATGGATGGCCGGGCTGGGGGTCGTCGAAGCCGCGGTCGTCGCGGCAGGGATGCCTGTCACCCCGATCGCGCCGAGGGCGGCGCTCCCACAGGCGGTGCGGGCTGGGGGTCGTCGAAGCCGCGGTGGTCGCGGCAGGGATGCCTGTCACCCCGATCGCGCCGAGGGCGGCGCTCCCACAGGCGGTGCGGGCTGGGGGTCGTCGAAGCCGCGGTGGTCGCGGCAGGGATGCCTGTCACCCCGATCGCGCCGAGGGCGGCGCTCCCACAGGCGGTGCGGGCTGGGGGTCGTCGAAGCCGCGGTGGTCGCGGCAGGGATGCCTGTCACCCCGATCGCGCCGAGGGCGGCGCTCCCACAGGCGGTGCGGGCTTGGGGGTCGCAGGTTAGATTACAGCGATCCCCAGGCTCTGCGGCGCTGGAAGCGCAGGTGCGGCAGGACCAGCCCCAGGATGATGCCCAGCAGCACCACCCCGGCGCCGATCAGGAACCAGCGCTGGGTCGAGTCGTTGCCGAGATCGCGGTTCTGCTGTTTGACGTTCTCGGTTTCCCGCGTCAGATCGGCCACGCGCTGACGCAGCTCATTGCGCTCGTTGGCGATGCGTACCGCGTTGGCGGAGGTCCGCTTGATGCCTTCGAGCTTCCCCTTCGAGATCATTCTTGACCCCCTGCAGCTGCCGGTTGGCCTCGGTCAGCTGGCGGTTTTCTTCCTGGAGCGTGGCCAGCTTGGCCCCGAGCTGGCCCGGCTCCGTCTGCAGATCCTTGAGCTGCTGCTCCAGGGTTGCGACCCGGTTCCGGGAGCTGGGCGTGTCCATGAGCTGACGGCTGAGCACGTAGCCGGTCTTGCCGTCGGATGTGCGCACCTGGGAGTACCCGTTCTCGGAGCTGGCGCTCAGCACCTCCACCGGCGTGCCGCTGGAGAGCATCCGCACGATGCGGTGCGAGCTGGATTCGCCGCTGCGCATGGTGATCTGAAATTCGTCGGTCACATAGCGCGTGGTGGCGGCTTGAGCGCCGCAGGTGAGCAGGAGCAGGACGGCGATTAGCAATGACTTTCTCATGGAAGGACCTCCGATCCTGGCTGCATCGCGGTTGCGCATTTTTCCAGATCGCCAGCGCCGTGTCCAAGATGCGCAGCACGGATCCCCGGACCGGCCAGGTTCTGGCCTCAGGCAAGCAGCAGCTCCAGAAGGGCCTTCTGGGAGTGCAGCCGGTTCTCGGCCTCGTCCCAGACCACGCTGTGAGGACCGTCGATGACCGAGGCGCTGACTTCCTCTCCCCGGTGAGCTGGCAGGCAGTGCATGAACAGGGCGTCGCTCGCGGCCTCGGCCATGAGCCGGTCATCGACCTGGTAGCGGGCGAATGCCGGCGCGCGCTGGCGCTGCTCCTCCTCCTGGCCCATGCTTGCCCAGACGTCCGTGACCACCAGATCGGCCCCGCGGGCTGCCTGCATCGGGTCACGTACGAGCGCCACGCGCCCGGCGGCGGCTGCGAGGATCTCCGGATTAGGGTCATAGCCCTCTGGGCAGGCGATACGCAGCTCGAAATCCAGCACCTGGGCTGCCTCGACATACGAATGGCACATGTTGTTGCCGTCGCCGACCCAGGCGACCGTACGCCCGGCGATGTCGCCGCGGTGCTCGAGCCAGGTCTGCATGTCCGCAAGCAGCTGGCAGGGGTGCAAAAGGTCGGTCAGGGCGTTGATCACGGGCACTCGCGAGCAGGCGGCGAAGCGCTCCACCACGGCCTGCTCGAAGGTTCGGATCATGATGCAGTCCACCATGCGCGAGAGCACCCGCGCACTGTCCTCCACCGGCTCGCCGCGCCCGAGCTGGGTATCGCGGGGCGAGAGAAAGATGGCGTGCCCACCGAGCTGGGTCATGCCCGCCTCGAAGGAGACCCGGGTCCTCGTCGAGGATTTCTCGAACACCATGCCCAGGGTGCGGTTCCTGAGCGGCTCATGGATCTCGCCGGCATAGCGCATCCGCTTGAGCTCGATGGCGCGCGCGATCAGCCGGCGCAGCTCCTGGGACGAGAGGTCGAGCAGCGAGAGAAAATGCCGCGGCGCGGCCGGCGGTAGTCGGCTCTGACTCACCGTCTGCCCTCGGGTTTGGTGCGTGCGGCTATCCTCATGCGGCGAGGAAGCCCTTGACCAGGGCGCCGAGCTGCGCGACCAGTGAGTCCGCTTGCTCATCGCTGAGCACCAGCGGGGGCAGCAGCCGGATCACGCGCCCGGCCGTGACGTTGATCAGCAGGCCCTGGCTCAGGGCCTGGCCCACCAGCTCGGCGCAGTCACGCTCCAGCTCCACGCCGATCATCAGTCCGAGCCCGCGCACCTCGCTGACCCCGGAGACACCGGCCAGCACCTGACGCAATCCGGCGAGGATGCGGGCGCCGAGCACGCCGGCCCGCTCGGGCAGGCGCTGGGTGCTCAGCACCTCCAGCACCGCCTCGGCAGCGGTGCAGGCGAGCGGATTGCCTCCGAAGGTGGAGCCATGGCTACCGGGTCCCAGCACCTCGGCCGCCGGGCCGCGTGCCAGACAGGCGCCGATCGGCACGCCGTTGCCGAGGCTCTTGGCCAGCGTCATCACGTCGGGGACTATGCCGGCGTGCTGGTGAGCGAACATACGCCCGGTGCGCCCCATGCCGGTCTGGATCTCATCGAGCATCATCAGCCAGCCGTGGCGGTTGCACAGGGAGCGCACCTCGGCGAAGTAGCCCTCGGGCGGCAGGTTCACGCCGCCCTCGCCCTGCACCGGCTCGAGCAGCACCGCGACCAGCTCGCGGGTGGTCTCAGCGGTCCTGAGGATGCTCTCGATGTCGCCGTAGGGGACGCGCACGAAGCCCCGGACCAGCGGCTCGAAGCCCGCCTGCACCTTGCGGTTGCCGGTCGCCGTGAGGGTTGCCAGGGTACGCCCATGGAAGCTGTTCTCGGCCACCAGGATGGTCGGAACCTCGACCCCCTGGTGGTGGCCGTATAGCCGGGCAATCTTGATGGCGGCCTCGTTGGCCTCGGCCCCGGAGTTGCCGAAGAACACCCGGTCCATGCCGGCGACGGCGGTGAGCTTGTCGCCGAGCGTCTCCTGGGCGGCGATGCGGTACAGGTTGGAGGTGTGGACCAGCTCGCGGCTCTGCCGGCAGATCGCATCGGCGACCGCCGGGTGGGCATGGCCGAGCCCGCACACGGCAACTCCGCCCACCGCATCCAGGTAGCGCTTGCCGTCGGTGTCCCAGAGCCAGGCCCCCTCACCTCGGGTGAAGCTGACCGGCAACCGGTTGTACGTGGCCATGAGTGAGTCAGCCATCGATCGTCTTCGGGGTGTCGGAAAAAACAAAAGGCAGCCCCGAGTGTCCCGGGGACCACCCATCCCAAGCCGCCTGTCATCGGCGAAGAACGCCCGATCTTAAGCACCGGCCGGCCTTGACGCAACACCGGCGGGCCGGGCCGTTCAGCGTTTCACCAGGACCAGCAGCCGGTCGCCCCGCCGGATCTTCAGCATGTAGAGCCCGCGATTGCCCTTGAGCACGGCCCGGATCTCCTCAGGATTGCGCACCCGGTGCTCGTTCATCTCTAGGATCACGTCATTCGGGCGCAAGCCCCGCTGCCAGGCCGGGCTGTCACGCTCGACGGCACCCACCCGCACGGCCTGGTAGGCTGATGCCCCCTGGCCCTCGGTAATGCCCGCGAGCCAGGCGCCGTCGACCGCCGGGTTGATGCGCTTCCCGGCGGTATAGCCCTCCAGGGGATCGGCGATCGCCCCGGTCAGGGTCAGGCCGTGTCCGCCCCGGATCACCTCCATCTGCAGCGCGGTGCCGATCTCCATCGGGCCGAGCCGGTTGCGCAGCGCCGCCCCGCTGTCGATCGGGTGGCCGTTGACGGCGACGACCACGTCGCCGACCCGCAGCCCGGATCTCGCGGCGGCCGAGTCGGACTCCACCTCGCTCACCACGGCCCCTTTGCGGGACGCCAGGCCCATGGCCTGGGCCAGGTCCGCGGTGAGGTTCTGGACCGCCAACCCGAATGCGCCCCGGCGGACTTCGCCGTGGCGGGCGAGCTGACCGATGACCGCCTTGACCATGTTCGCCGGGATTGCGAACCCTATCCCCACGCTGCTCCCCTGGGGGGCCAGGATGGCCGTATTGACACCGATTAGCTGGCCCGCCAGGTCGACCAGCGGGCCGCCCGAGTTGCCCGGGTTGATGGATGCGTCGGTCTGGATGAAGTTTTCGTAGCCCTCGATGCCGAGCCCGCTGCGTCCGAGCGCACTCACGATGCCGGAGGTGACCGTCTGGCTGAGGCCGAAGGGGCTGCCGATGGCGACCACGAAGTCGCCGACGCGCAGCTGCTCGGAGTCCCCGAGCGGGACGGCGGTCAGGCCCTTGGCCTTGACCCGCACCAGCGCGATGTCCGTTTCTTCATCCGCTCCAACCAGCGCGGCGGACAGGCGGCGCCCGTCCTGCAGCGTGACGGTGATCTCCTGGGCCTTGTCGATCACGTGGTTGTTGGTGAGCACATAGCCGCGCGCGGCGTCGACGATCACCCCCGAGCCCAGGCTCTCGCGCTCGTGCTTTTCCTGCGGGAGGTCGAAGAAGTGGCGGAAAAACGGATCACTCAGCAGGGGGTTTTCCGAGCTGTCGATGACCGTGCTGGTGGAGATATTGACCACTGCCGGGATCACCTTCTCCAGCATCGGGGCGAGGCTGGGCAGCGCCTGGCCGTTCATCGCGAGTGGCAGCACCCCCGCGGGGACGCTCGGGGGCAGCAGGGCGAGGCCTAGCAGGGCGATCGAGAGCAGGCGGGGCATAGGCGCTTTGGTCATTGCTGGGGAATCTGCACCGTTTGAGCCTAACGGGCCCAGGTTCGTTCCCCGGGCGGGCTCGATCAGAGCGGCAGGCCGTGGGCGTAGGCCGTCATGCCCATAAGCATCGGGATGGAGAGCGCCGTGTTGATGCGCGAGGCGACGAAGGCCAGCCGCCTGGCGGCGGCCTTCTCGGCATCGCTGGCGGAGACCAGCCCAAGCAGCTTCTTCTGGCTGGGCCAGATCAGCACCCAGACGTTGATCAGCATGATGGTGCCCAGCCAGGCGCCCATGCCGATCACCGAGCTGGAGGTGGAAAAGCTCAGATGATCGAAGGTCAGCGCCGGTACCAATATCCCTATCCGGCCGAGGGCCGCGGCCCCGGACAGCCAGGTCACGACCGCGGCCCAGCGGAACCACAGCAGGGCGCGGGGGGCTATGTAGCGGGTGATGGCGGCGGGGCCCGGGCCGTCGGTGTCGGCGGTGGCGGCGGCCACAGCGGGCAATTGGACGAAGTTGAAATAGTACAGCAGGCCCACCCAGGTGATGCCGGCCAGGACGTGCAGCCAGACGGTCCATTCGATCGGGGCGCTCGGGATGCTTGGGCTGCGGCTTAGCCCCAGGGCAAAGAGGATCGAGAGCACGACACCGGCACCCAGGGTGCCGATGATGGTATTCAGCGGATTCATTAGGGACTCCCGGACGAGGATAGGCATGCCTTGAGCGGCGGCGCCAAGCCGAGGATCTTATTCAGTCACATTTCCCGGATCAATTGCGAGCGGCCGACCCGCGTGGCGGGCCGGACAGGGAGGGGCGGCCGGGGCGCTGCCCGGCCGCTCCCGGCTCAGGCGGCGAGCTGGCTGGCGACGAAGTCCCAGCTGATCAGCTGCCAGATCGCCTCCAGGTACTTGGGTCTGGCGTTGCGGTAGTCGACGTAATAGGCGTGCTCCCACACATCGACGGTGAGCAGGGCGGTCTTGCCGGCAGTCATGGGCGTGCCGGCGTTGGAAGTGTTGAAGATCTCCAGGCTGCCGTCGGCATTCTGGACCAGCCAGGTCCAGCCCGAGCCGAAGTTGCCTACTGCGGCTTTGGAGAACTGCGCCTTGAAGGCGTCGAAGGAGCCGAAGGCGGCGTTGATCGCATCCGCCAGCCGGCCCTGGGGGGCGTTGTCCGCGCTCGGAGCGCGCAGGCAGCTCCAGTAGAATGTGTGGTTCCAAACCTGGGCGGCGTTGTTGAACACGCCACCCTGGGCCTTCTTGATGATCTCTTCCAGCGCCAGGCTCTCGAATTCGGTCCCCGGAATCAGGTTGTTCAGGTTGGTGACATAGGCTTGGTGGTGCTTGCCGTAATGGTAGTCGAGGGTCTCGGCGGAGATGATCGGCTCCAGGGCGTTCTTGGCGAAGGGCAGGGCTGGCAGCTCATGGGGCATGGCGTGACTCCGTGTTGGTGGTGGACATCCGGTCCCCGGCAGGGGACAGTTTGGTTGATGACGAGACGCGCCGGCGGCCAGGCCGTGGTCGGCGGAGATTCTCGGGCGTATCGCCCCTAAACTGGCGATGACCTACCGGGAATCAAGGGGGCGCTGGTGGATGCAATAGAGCTGAGCGTGTTTGCCAGTCGCCTGGAGGCGGTCTGCGACGAGATGGGTGCGGTGCTGCGCAACGCGGCCTTCTCACCCAACATCCGTGACCGGCTGGATTTCTCCTGCGCCGTGTTCGATGCCGCCGGCGAGCTGTGCGCCCAGGCGGCGCACATCCCGGTACACCTGGGCAGCATGGCCTACGCGATGCGGGGCATCGTCGCCCGGCTGGAGTGGCGCGAGGGCGACCTGGTGATCCTGAATGACCCTTTCCTCGGCGGCACCCATCTGCCCGACGTTACCCTGATCTCGCCGGTGCTGGTGGCGGGCGTGCGGGTCGGCTTCGTGGTCAACCGGGCCCATCATGCCGACATCGGCGCCCAGGCGCCGGGCTCGATGCCGGTGTCCGCCAGCCTGTACGAGGAGGGGCGGGTCATCGAGCCGGTCCATCTGGTCCGCGGCGGGGTGCTCGATCGGACCCTGCTCGAGGCGATCGCCGGGGGCACCCGCAACCCGGAGGAGTCCTTCGGCGATTTCTACGCCCAGCTCAGTGCCAATCGCGCCGGCGTGCAGCGCCTGATCGCCATGCTCGAGACCTGGGGGCGCGAGGCGTTCGCCGCCGGGCTCGACGCCCTCAACGACTATGCCGAGCGGCTCGCCCTGGACGCGCTCTCGGCCATTCCCAACGGAGCTTACGGATTCTGCGATCTGATGGACGACGATGGCCAGGGCACCCTGGACGTGCCGATCTGCGTGAGCTTGCGGGTCGATAGCGGGCGCATTCACGTGGACTTCGCCGGGACGGCCCCCCAGGTGAAGGGCAACATAAACTGCCCGATGTCGGTCGCCGCGGCTGCGGTCTACTATGTCCTGCGCTGTCTGATGCCGCCCCAGACGCCGGCGTGTGCCGGTGCCTTCCGGCCGATCAGCCTGTCGGCCACCGAGGGCTGCCTGGTCAACGCGCGCCGGCCGGCAGCGGTGGCCGCGGGCAACGTGGAGACCAGCACGCGCATCGTCGATGCGGTAATGGGGGCGTTGGCCCGGGCGTTGCCCGAGCGCATCCCCGCGGCCAGCCAGGGGAGCATGAACAACCTCGCCATGGGCAGCGACGCCCCCGGCGCGTGCTGGGACTATTACGAGACCATCGGCGGGGGGATGGGCGCGGGAGCGGTGGGCGGCGGCCTGTCCGGGGTGCATACCCACATGACCAACACCCGCAATACCCCGATCGAGGTCCTGGAGAGCCGTTTCCCGCTGCGGGTGCTGACCTATGCCCTGCGCCGGGGCTCCGGCGGGGAGGGGCGCCGCCGCGGGGGCGATGGGCTGATACGCGAGCTTGAGCTGCTCGCCCGGGCGCGCGCTTCGCTGCTCACGGAGCGGCGCCGCCATGCCCCCTGGGGGGCTGCGGGCGGAGGCCCGGGCTTGCCGGGGCGCAACTTGTGCGACGGGCTCGTGGTGCCCGCCAAGGTTGAGATCGAGCTGGCCGCCGGGGCGCGTCTGAGGATAGAGACGCCGGGCGGGGGAGGCTGGGGAGGGTCGGCGGGAGCTGTGGTGGTTGAGACCGGCGCCCCCGGGGACGAGGGCGCCCGGTCCTGATCTCAAGCCGCGGCGGGCTCGGTACCGAGCACCGTCACCGCGCTGGCTTGGGGTCCCTCATCGCCCAGGGTCTCGACGTAGCGCACGGCCACACCGACCTCGAGCTTGTCGAAGTCCTGGTTTAGCAGGGCATGCCGGTGGAAGTAGATGTCGCGGCCGTCAGCCGTGCTGATGCGACCGTAATGTTCGGCGGGAAAGACCGCAAGCACGTGCCCTCGGGGCGCCTCCTCGTGAGATTTCACCTGGCCCCGGCGCACCCGGGCATAGTCCTCGACCTGACGCTGGATTGCCTTGAAGGCGTCGCGCAGCGCCACGTAGACGTCTTCGCTCTCGTGATGGTCCTGTTTGCTGCGGTCGGCCACCAGCTCGCCGTTGGGTACGGTCACCAGCACCCGTACGCGGTACAGATTGCCCTTGTGATGATGCTTGTGGGGTAGCTCGACGACCACCCGGCAGCCCATGATGTGGTCGCTAAAGCGGTCCAGCTTGGCCGCCTTCTCGCGGATCTTGGCCTCCAGTGCCTGAGAAGGCGGCATATCGCGAAACGTTACTTCCAAGGGTAACTGCATCGAGAGATCCCTCCGTCAGCTATGAGGCGCCATGGCGCCGATCGGTGCGGCCGCACCAGGGGCCGCGTGCACTGCCCGCCTGTCCGGAGACGGCGGGTCTGACATCCCCCTATCCGGGGTGGGCAAGGAGCCCGATCCGGGCCCCCCCAGTGAGCGCCCGGAATTGCTCGCCGCTCAAGTGGATCAGGTGGCGGTAATGGGCGGACTCCAGACAGGTGTGGGCCAGGCAGGTCAGCGCCCGGTCCAACAGGGCCCCCAGCCCGTGGGTGGTCCGGATGCGCGAAATGGCGCCGGCGTCCCAGCCCCCGAAAAGCCCCAGGACCTTCGTCTGCGGCGCCAGCGAAAGCCGGCAGCCGGTGAGGTCCGCGAGCGCCTCCAGGCGTGCCCAAGCGTCGCCGGGGACCACCGCGATCAGATAGCCCGCCTGATGCTTGGGCGGCACGCCTTTGATGACCTGGGCGCCGCTCGCGCTCTGCCGGCTGGTGTAGAGCCTGTGGTGGGCAACGGTCCTCAGCCGGATCGTGCGCTCGTCGAAGAATGCCTGAATCCGTCTCGGCAGGGTCATGGATGGATGGTTACAGGGCTGTGTCTCGGAACTCTTCTAACCCTGAGCATAGTCGAGGCGCCAGACCCCGTTCTAGAGCCGCCGCAGGGCATAGGGCGCGCGCCGGTGCAATTTGCGCCGGCCTGGATTAGGCTGCCGTGAGTCGGATGGTGGCTGAAGCGGGGGCTGGCTGGGCCATGTGCGGTATCTGCGGGGAGCTGAGGTTTGACGGCCGAGCGGCCGATCTGGGTGCGTTGGGGCGTATGACCGAGCGGCTGCAGCGGCGCGGGCCGGACCGCGGCGGCAGTTACAGCGACGGACCCGTGGGCCTCGGCCACCGGCGCCTGGCCATCATCGATCTGTCCGAGCGTTCCAGTCAGCCCATGGTGGACCAGGAGCTGGGCCTGGCCCTGGTGTTCAACGGTACCATCTACAATTATCGCGCGCTACGCGACGAGCTGCGCGCCAAGGGCTATCACTTCTTCTCCGACGGCGACAGCGAGGTCATCCTCAAGGCCTGGCACGCCTGGGGTCAGGACTGTGCCGAGCACCTGCACGGCATGTTCGCCTTTGGGCTCTGGGACATGCGCCGGCGCAGCCTGTTTCTCGCCCGGGATCGCCTGGGTATCAAACCCCTGTATTTCAGCGCCGACGCCGAACGGCTGCGCTTTGCCTCGAATCCCCAGTCGCTGCTGGCCGGCGGCGGCGTGGACACCGCGCTCGATGCGGTGGCGCTGCACCATCAGTTCACCCTGCATGGGGTGGTGCCCGCGCCGCTGACCGTCCTGAAAGGCGTACGCAAGCTGCCACCGGCGAGCTGGATGCTGATCGACGCCCAGGGTGTGCAGCAGAGCCGGTGCTACTGGCGGCTGGAGGCCCGGCGGCCCGAGGAGCCGATGACCGACCAGGACTGGCTGGCGGCCATGCATGAGGCCCTGCGCGGCGCGGTGCGCAAGCGCAACGAGGTCGCCGATGTGCCGGTGGGCGTGCTGCTCTCCGGGGGCCTGGACTCCAGCCTGCTGGTCGCCCTGTTGGCCGAGAGCGGGGTCAACCGGCTGAAGACCTTTTCGGTGGGGTTCGAGGACCAGCCCGAGGAGAAGGGCAGCGAGTTCGAGTACTCCGACCAGGTCGTGGAGTGGTACGCCACCGACCACCGCAAGATCCACGTGCCCAACGCCGACGCGCTGCGCCGCCTGCCCGAGGCGGTCGAGCCATGGCCGAGCCCATGTTCGGCCAGGATGCGGTGGCCTTCTACCTGCTGGCCGAGCAGGTCTCGCAGGAGGTCAAGGTGGTGCAGTCCGGGCAGGGCGCCGACGAGGTCTTCGGCGGCTATTTCTGGTACCCGCAGATGCATGGCGGACGCCTGGGGCAGCCCGCTGGAGCGGTTTGCCCGGCACTATTTCGACCGCGACCATGAGGAGCTCATGGGCATGCTGTCCGCGCCTTTCCGTGGGGCCGACCATACCGGCGAGCTGATCGCCGGCCTGCTCGCCGAGCCCGGGTCCGACAGCTTCCTGGATGCGGTGCTGCGCATGGACGTGACCACCCTGATCGTCGACGATCCGGTCAAACGGGTGGACAATATGACCATGGCGTGGGGACTGGAGGCGCGCGTGCCTTTCCTCGACCAGCATCTCGTGGAGCTGGCGGCGCGCTGCCCGCCGGAGCTGAAGCTGCGCGAGGGCGGAAAGCATCCGCTCAAGGCTATGGCCCGGGGTCTGCTGCCCGATGCCGTGATCGACCGGCCCAAGGGCTATTTCCCGATGCCGGCCCTGAAGTACGTACGTGGGGAGTTTCTCGGCTTCATGCGCGACATCCTGGATTCCAGGGCCTGCCGCGAGCGCGGGCTGTACAGCCGGGCGTACCTGGATCTGCTGCTGGCCGCCCCCGAGATGCACCACACCCGCATCCGCGGCAGCAAGCTCTGGCACTGTGCCCTGCTGGAGTACTGGCTGCAACGCCACGTCGATCCGGCGAGTTGATCCAGGGCGCTGCTGCCTCACCGATCCCGTACTAAATTTATGGATAGAAAGGCGACCCGGCGCCGTTCCACAGAGGGCCGGGGCGAGTGATAGGAGGTGGCACATGACCAAGAAGCAGGCTGCAAAGGAAACCGAAGGTACCGGCAACGAGATTCAGGTCACCCGCGGCGCCGGGCGCGAGCATGGGGCGTGGCTCAACCCATTCGAACAGATGGAGC
Organism: uncultured Gammaproteobacteria bacterium; assembly: GCA_963711095.1. Classification (GTDB taxonomy): domain Bacteria; phylum Pseudomonadota; class Gammaproteobacteria; order Chromatiales; family Chromatiaceae; genus CAVQCX01. The sequence continues at coordinate 262,799 of CAVQCX010000038.1, forward strand.
GCATGTTCGACGCGTTTTTCCCCCGCGGCTGGATGCGTCCCATGCGCTGGGACTGGCCGCGCGCAGAGCTGGGCGCCCCGTTCGCGGGCGAGACGCCACGGGTCGATGTGATCGACCGCGAGGATGAGATCCTGGTCCGCGCCGAGCTTCCCCGGCGTGAGCAAGGATGACATCGAAGTCACCCTGACCCAGAGAACGCTGCGGATACGCGCCACGACCAAGCGTGAGGCAGAGGAGGAGAAGGGCGATTTCCACCGGCGCGAGATCAGTCGCGGTGAATTCCTGCGCACCCTGCCTCTGGCCGACGAGGTCGACGCCGACAAGGCCCGGGCTCGGTTCGAGAACGGCCTGCTGGAGCTTACCTTGCCCAAGCCCGAGAAGGTGAAGCGCCGGTCGGTCAAGGTCGAGTGAAGCGGCGGAGTCGACCGCGGACGCCGGGCGCACAAGCGCCGCGGCGCCGCTGGTGCGCGGGGGCGGTTTCTCACGCGGCCTTGAATTCCCGGGAAGCGGGCCGCATAGACTGGCGAGGCCCATCCCACCCAGAGGTCAGTCGATGGACGCGTTGGAGCGTATTCGCGAGCAGGTCGAAGGCAACCCGATTGTGCTCTACATGAAGGGCACTCCCCAGTTTCCCATGTGCGGTTTCTCGGCCCGCACCGTCGAGGCGCTCAAGTCCTGCGAGGTGAAGTTTGCCTACGTCAACGTGCTCGCCGACCCGGAGATCATGCAGAATCTGCCGCGCTATGCCGATTGGCCGACCTTTCCGCAGCTCTACATCAACGGTGAGCTGGTCGGCGGCTGCGACATCACCCTGGAGCTCAAGGCCAGCGGCGAGCTGCAGAAGATGGTGCAGGAGGCGGCCGAGGGCGGGGGCCAGCGCCAGTCCGCGATCCCAGCGACCGGCGACTGAGCGTCCCCGGAACCGGAGCTCAGGGCTCCCGGCCCGGAGCGGGGCCGAGCGCAGCCCAGCGGTTGACGATCTGGCAGAACAGCTCCGCGGTGCGCTCGGCGTCATAGATCGCCGAATGCGCGGCCCCCGCGTCCCAGTGCAGGCCGGCGGCTCCCATGGCCTTGGCGAGCACGGTCTGTCCGTAGGCCAGCCCGGCCAGGGTTACGGTGTCGAAGGTGCTGAAGGGGTGGAAGGGATTGCGCTTGTTGCCCGTGCGCTCGACCGCTGCGTTCACGAACCCCAGGTCGAAGAAGGCATTGTGACCCACCAGGATGGCGCGCTTGCAGTCACTCTCCTTGACGGCGCGGCGCACAAGTGCGAAAACCTTCTTCAACGCCTGCGATTCGGGTAGCGCCATGCGGAACGGATGGTCGGGGTCGATGCCGTTGAACGCCAGGGCCTTGGGGTCCATCCGTGCCCCGCTGAATGGCTCCACATGGCAGGCCACGGCTTCTGCCGGGCCGAGCCGTCCGGTCTGGTCCATGCGGATGGTTACCGCCGCGATCTCCAGCAGGGCGTCGGTACGGGGATCGAATCCGCCGGTCTCGACATCCACCACCACGGGGAGATAGCCGCGAAAACGTGCGGCAATCCGGGTGCTATATTCGATCTCACTCATGATCCGCCAGCATACAGTAGGGAAGCGAGGGGCGGGAAAGGGTGGGCTCTAACCCCGAGCGGTATGCGCTTGCCCCGGTCCGTAGCCCTGCTTATGCTTATCTCTAATCAGCCGTCGGTCTGAGGGGCGGTGCCCGCCGCCGTCGATCGGTAGTCGGACCAGAAGGAACCATGCATGCTCAATACGATCTGGAGCCTTAGGGGTCTCGCGGTGGCGATCGCTGGCACTGCGTTGATCAGCGGGTGCGCGAGCGCACCCACGGAAGACCGCGACCCGAGGGATCCCCTGGAGCCGGTCAACCGGGCCGTGTACCGCTTCAATGACCATCTCGACAGGGCGGTCCTCAAGCCGCTTGCCAAGGGCTATCGAGCGGTCACGCCGGCGTCGGTGGACCGTGGGGTGACCAACTTCTTCTCCAACCTCCAGGATGTCGACTCGGCGCTCAACAACGCCCTGCAGCTGAAGATGGAGCGCGCCGGCTCCGACGTGGGCCGCGTCCTGGTCAACACGACGGTGGGGGTGCTCGGGCTCGTTGACGTCGCGACCAATCTGGATATGCCCAAGTACGGTGAAGACTTCGGTCAGACATTCGGAGTCTGGGGCATGCCGCCGGGTCCGTATATCGTGCTGCCGGTGCTCGGGCCGAGCTCGACGCGCGACGCGGTCGGTCTGGTCGGCGACTGGTCCGCCGATCCGGTCTTCTACGTGACACCCTGGGAAGCCCAGACGGGGTTGCGCGTGATCAGGGCCGTCGATCAGCGTGCCGACCTGCTGACCGCCTCCAAGCTGATCGAGGAATCGCTGGATCCCTATGCGTTCACCAAGGACAGTTATCTGCAGAAGCGCCGCAACGACGTCTACGACGGCAATCCCCCGCCCGAGCCCCTCGCGCCCTGAGCACGACACCCGGACGGCCTGCGCGAGCGACGCTGTCCGGTCCTCATAGAAACTATTTATCTATGGCCGAGTAAAAACTTGTTGCAATTTAAGAAATTTAGCATATTATGTATTTCTAGAAAGCGACGCCAGATCTGCTTTCTACGACAAAGAGCGAAGAACCTGATTTCCTTAAGGAGACTGAGATGAACAATTTGATCAAGGCTGTTTCCGTTGCCGCGCTGCTCGCCGTTTCTGCTTCCGCCAGTGCCTGGTGGGGCGGCGGTCCCTGGGGAGGCAACAACGGCTGGGGCGACGACTGGATGGGCGACGGCTGGGGCTCGGGTGACTTCAACATGTCCATGAGCGGCGGCGGCCACGGCTCTGGCTACGGTCGCGGCTACGGCTCCGGCTACGGCTACGGCTACGGCTACCCCTACGGCGGCTACGGCTACGGCCCCTATGGCTATCCTGGCTACGGCGGCTACGGCGGCTACGGCGGCTACCCGGGCTACGGCTACGGCGTTCCGTACGCGCCGGTCGCTCCGGTAGCCCCCGCGGCCCCGGCGACTGCTCCCGAGAGCAAGTAAGTCGGCCGCATCAGACGGATGTCCGGGCGCACAGGGAGGTGCGCGAGGCCGCACAGCTGTCGCGGCCTTTTTCATGAATACGAGCCAATGAAAAGAATGGGAGAGCGCGAAATGAACAAGTTTTCCAAGGCGATGATTGGCGCCGCCCTGGCCACCGTATCGGTGTCCGTCGGCGCCTGGGGCTGGAGTCCGAACGGTTGGGCCGACGATGGCTTCGGCAACACGGCCAACGCGGTGGCTCAGGACGACGTGCGGGCTCACTACTATGACTACTATGCCCCGTACTGGGCTTATTCCCCCGGCGTCTATCCATCATATGGAGCGCAGCCCTTTGCGCCGACCCCGGAGCAGCAGAAGGCCCTGAGCGAGCAGCAGAAGGCGTTCGCGGAGCAGCAGAAGGCATTCGCCGAGCAGCAGAGCAAGGCCCTGCAGCAGGCCGTGGAAGCCCAGCGCAAGCTTGCCGAGCAGTACGCCGCCAGCTATCCGCAGCTGGCTGCGCCGGCCTACGCCGACGTCTATGACCCGATGCTTCGGGTTCGCGAGATGGAGCGCCAGCTGATGGAGCAGGCGGCCACCGACGAGCGTCGGTTCCTCGATACCGTTCGCGATGACCTGGCCCGTCCGGCCCCCACGCTGCCGTCTTCGGCCGCCTCCCACGAGGAGTGGGTGAAGCAGATGCAGGCCGAGCGAGAGAAGAGCATGAAGGAAATGCAGGCCGAGCGCGAGAAGAGCATGAAGGCAATGGAGGCGCGCCGCGCCGAGATCCTGAAGCGGATCGAGGCGCAGCGCCAGGCGATCCAGAAGGGCAGCACCGCCACCCTCTGAGCGGGTCCGTATCACGAGCCCGGCCGCCGCCAGCGGGCTGGCGGCAGAAGGCGCACCCGGCTACGGCCGGGTGCGCCTTTTTCTTGGGCCGGCCCATTTGCCCGCAGGCATTCCAAGGAAGCGCTGTTAGTGGTTGAAATTCCGCAAGATATGCCGATGCATTTGGGATCGCGGCGGACTGCGATCGCTTGAATTTTGCCGGTCCACCCATTCTAATGGCCCATCATTACTGCTCGCCTCCGACCGGCTCCGAGCAGAACCGAGCAGACCTCCGCAGAGTGGCGCCATGGCAGCTAAACCCGATTTGGATTCTCAGGAAACCCAGGAGTGGCTCGATGCCCTCGAAGCGGTTCTCGAGCAAGAGGGGGTGGAGCGCGCCCACTTCATCATCGAGCGGCTGATCGACAAGGCCCGGCGCTCCGGTGCGTACCTGCCCTACAGCGCGAATACCGCTTATGTAAACACGATCCCGGTCCAGCGCCAGCCGAAGTATCCTGGCGACCGGGCGATGGAGCGGCGCATCCGCTCGTTCATCCGCTGGAACGCCATGGCCATGGTGGTCCAGGCCAACCGGTTGTCCACCGAGCTGGGTGGGCACATCTCGAGCTTCGCTTCCGGCGCCACCCTGTTCGACGTCGGCTTTCAGCATTTTTTCCGGGCCCGCAGCCCCCATCACGGCGGTGATCTGGTGTTCTTCCAGGGCCATTCAGCGCCGGGCATCTACGCCCGGGCTTACCTGGAAGGGCGGCTCAGCGAAGATCAGCTGTACAACTTCCGCCAGGAGGTCGATGGCGAGGGGCTTTCCTCCTACCCCCATCCCTGGCTGATGCCCGGCTTCTGGCAGTTCCCGACGGTCTCCATGGGTCTTGGCCCGATCATGGCCATCTATCAGGCCCGCTTCCTGCGCTACCTGGAAGACCGGGGCATGCTCGATACCCACGAGCGCAAGGTCTGGGCATTCCTGGGCGATGGCGAGATGGACGAGCCCGAGTCCCTGGGTGCCATCTCGCTGGCGGGTCGCGAGCGCCTGGACAACCTGATCTTCGTCGTCAACTGCAACCTGCAGCGTCTGGATGGCCCGGTCCGGGGCAACGGCAAGATCATCCAGGAGCTCGAGGCGGTGTTCCGGGGTGCCGGCTGGAACGTGATCAAGGTGATCTGGGGCAGCTACTGGGACCCCCTGTTCGCCCGGGACAAGGACGGCCTGCTGGTGCGGCGTATGGAAGAGGCGGTGGACGGCGACTACCAGTCCTACAAGGCCAAGGGCGGCGCCTATACCCGCAAACACTTCTTCGGCAAGTATCCCGAGCTGGCCGACATGGTCGCCAACCTGACCGACGAGGACATCTGGCGGCTCAACCGCGGCGGCCACGATCCGGTGAAGGTCTATGCCGCCTATGAGGCGGCCGTCAGCCAGCGCGGACAGCCGACGGTGATCCTTGCCAAGACGGTCAAAGGCTACGGGATGGGCGTGGCCGGGGAAGGCATGAACGTCACCCACTCCCAAAAGAAGATGGGCGAAGCGGCCCTCAAGCAGTTCCGAGACCGCTTCAACATCCCGATTCCGGACGACGTCATCGGGTCCGCCCCCTTCTACAAGCCACCGGCCGACAGCGCGGAGCTGAAATATCTGCACGAGCGCCGTGAGGCGCTTGGGGGCTACATGCCGGTGCGCCGGGTGGACGCCCGACCGTCGAAGGTGCCGGAGCTCGATTTTTTCAAGGTCCTGCTCGAGAGCAGCGGCGAGCGGGAGATGTCGACCACGATGGCGTTCGTGCGCTTTCTCGGCACGCTGATCCGGGACAAGAGCCTTGGCCGGTACGTGGTGCCCATCGTGCCGGACGAGGCCCGCACCTTCGGCATGGAGGGCATGTTCCGCCAGCTGGGCATCTACTCCTCCGTAGGCCAGCTCTACGAGCCGGTGGATGCCGACCAGGTGATGTCGTATCGCGAGGACAAAAAAGGTCAGATCCTGGAGGAAGGGATCAACGAGGCCGGGGCCATGTCCTCCTGGATCGCGGCCGCCACCGCCTATGCGAACCACGGGATCAACATGATCCCCTTCTACATCTTCTACTCGATGTTCGGCTTCCAGCGCATCGGCGATCTGGCCTGGGCGGCGGGCGACATGCAGGCGCGCGGCTTCCTGATGGGCGGCACGGCAGGGCGGACCACCCTCGCCGGCGAGGGCCTTCAGCATCAGGACGGTCACAGCCACATCCTGGCTTCGACCATTCCCAATTGCCGGGCCTACGATCCCTGCTTCGCCTACGAGCTTGCCGTGATCCTGCACGATGGCATGAAGCACATGTACGAGCGCCAGGAGAACGTCTTCTATTACGTCACGGTGATGAACGAGAGCTACCCGCAGCCGGGGATGCCCGATGGGGTGCAGGAGGGCATCGTCCGCGGCATGTATCGGCTGCAGCAGGGTCCGGGCAAGGAGCTCCGGGTGCAGTTGCTGGGCAGCGGCACCATCCTGCGCGAGGTGATCGCCGCAGCCGAGCTGCTCGACAAGGACTTCGAGGTGGCTGCGGATGTCTGGAGCGTCACCAGCTTCAACGAGCTGCGCCGCGATGGTCTGGACGTGGAGCGCTGGAACCTGCTGCACCCCGAGGAGACGCCCCGGGTCAGTTACGTCGCGGCCCGACTCGCCGATTCCGAGGGGCCGGTGGTGGCGGCCACCGACTACATGCGTCTGTATGCAGACCAGATCCGCCCCTGGATAAAGCATCCCTATCTGGTGCTGGGTACCGACGGATTCGGCCGCAGCGACATGCGCAGCCAGCTGCGCAAGTTCTTCGAGGTGAACCGCTATTACGTGGTGGTCGCCGCGCTCAAGGCGCTGGCCGACAGCGGTCGGCTGGAGCCCGCGGTGGTGGCCAAGGCCATCAGGCAGTACAAGATCGATCCGGATAAGCCGAATCCCTGGACGGTTTGAGCCACAGTGCACTGCCCCGCAGCACCCCATCGGGCGCCCCGGAGGACCAAGAGTGGGAACAGAGACAGAAGTACGCCTGCCGGATATCGGTGATTTCTCGGCGGTCGACGTGATCGAGGTGCTGGTGCGCCCGGGCGACAGCATCAAGGCCGAGGATTCCCTGATCACCCTGGAGAGCGACAAGGCGACCATGGAGATCCCCTCGCCGCACGCCGGCGTGGTCAAGTCCCTGCAGGTGAAGGTCGGCGACAAGCTCAGCCAGGGTGCCCTGATCCTCACCATGGAGGTGGGCGATGCGCCCGCCGAGGCGGTGGCGGCAGGCCCTGAGGAGACGCCGGCCGCTGAGCCGGCTTCCCCGCAGCCCCAGTCCGCGGCGCCGGCCCCCGCGCCGCCCGGGCTCGGGACCCGGGTCGTTGTGCCGGACATCGGCGATTTCCAGGCTGTGGCGGTGATCGAGGTGCTGGTCTCCCCTGGCGACCGGGTGAGCGTCGAGCAGTCGCTGATCACCCTGGAGAGCGACAAGGCGACCATGGAGATCCCTTCGCCTCATGCCGGCGTGGTCAAGTCCATTGATGTTGCGGTCGGTGACAAGCTGGGCGCGGGCGACCTGATCCTCACCATGAACGTGGAAGCCGGGGCTGCGGCCGCGCCGCCGGGCTCGACGGCCGATGTGCCCGCGCAGCTGCCCGAGGCAGCGCCGGCACCTGCGGCCGAGGCCAAGCCCGAGCTCGACCGCTCCCACGGGGACAAAGCGCCGCTGCAGCCCCCGGTGATGCCGCGCCCCGCGGACATGGTCGCCATCGCCAAGGGGCGCAAGCCCCACGCAAGTCCGGCGGTACGCCGCTTCGCCCGCGAGCTCGGCGTGGACCTGATGCTGGTGGACGGCTCGGGACCCAAGGGGCGCATCCTCAAGGAAGACGTGCAGGGCTTCGTCAAGCGCGCGGTAAGCCGCGGCGCACCGGCCCCGGCGGCAGGTCCCCTGCAGCTGCCGGCCGTTCCGGCGGTGGACTTCGCCAGGTTCGGCCCGATCGAGGTCAAGGCCCTGGGGCGCATCAAGAAGCTCAGCGGGGCCCACCTGCACCGCTGCTGGCTCGGCGTGCCCCACGTGACCCAGCTCGACGAGGCGGACATCACCGAGCTGGAGGCCTTCCGGGTGGCCCAGAAGGCGACGGCGGATCAGCGAGGCGTTCGGTTGACACTGTTCCCGTTTCTGATCAAGGCCTGCGCGGCGGCCCTGCGGGAGCTGCCGGAATTCAACAGCTCTCTGTCGCCGGAAGGCGACAGCCTGATCTACAAGAAGTACATCCATATCGGGGTGGCCGTGGACACGCCCAACGGGCTGATGGTCCCGGTGGTGCGCGACGCCGATACCAAGGGGATCTTCGACCTGGCCGCGGAGCTCGCCGAGACCAGCCGTCGCGCCCGAGAGGGCAAGCTGTTGCCCGGGGACATGCAGGGCGGCACCTTCTCCATCTCCAGCCTCGGGGGGATCGGCGGCACTGCCTTCACGCCCATCATCAATGCCCCGGAGGTGGCGATCCTCGGGGTCTCGCGCTCGACCATGAAACCGGTTTGGAGCGGGACCCAGTTCGATCCGCGGCTGATGCTGCCGCTGTCGCTGTCCTACGATCACCGGGTGATCGATGGCGCGCAGGGTGTGCGCTTCACCACCCGCCTCGCGGCCCTGCTCGGTGACATCCGCAGGCTGCTCCTGTAGAGCTTCGGGGTACTTCGATCGGTTGCCTTGTATCGCGGTTTGATGTTTTCCAGTGATCCGATGCGATGGGCGATATCCGTCGCCGGATCGCCCCGTCCTGAGCAAGAGGCACGTCCATGAGCAACATCGTTGAGGTCACCCTGCCCGACATCGGCGATTTCGACCAGGTCGACATCATCGAGGTGCTGGTCGCGCCCGGCGATCAGATTGCGGCCGAGCAATCCCTGATCACCCTGGAGAGCGACAAGGCGACCATGGAGATCCCCAGCCCCAGGCCGGCACAATAAAGGCCGTGCACGTCAGGGTCGGGGACAAGATCGGCAAGGGCGGGCGCATCCTCAGTCTGGAGGAGGCGGGCGCGGAGCCTGCGCCAGCCCCGACTCCGCAGCCGGCCGCCGCCCCGGAGGTGCCCGCGCGCACCGGCAAGGCCGGCGAGATCCACGTCGAGGTGGCCGTGCTCGGCGCCGGCCCCGGGGGCTACACTGCCGCCTTTCGCGCCGCCGATCTGGGCAAGAGCGTGGTGCTGATCGAGCGCTACGAAAGCCTCGGCGGGGTCTGTCTCAACGTCGGCTGTATCCCCTCCAAGGCCCTGCTGCACACCGCTGAGGTGATCAACGAGGCGGCCGATCTGGCGCACATGGGCGTGAGCTTCGGCACGCCGAAGATCGATCTCGACAAGCTGCGTGCCGGCAAGGACAAGGTGGTCAAGCGCCTGACCGGTGGTGTCGGCGGGCTCGCCAAGCAGCGCAAGGTGCAGGTCCTGACCGGCGTGGGGCGCTTCGAGTCCCCGAAGCGGCTCTCGGTCATGACTGCCGACGGCCAGGTCTCGGTGACCTTCGGCTATTGCATCATCGCGTGCGGGTCACGGGCGGTGCAGATCCCAGGCTTTCCCAACGACGACCCACGTCTGATGGACTCCACCGGGGCCCTGGCCCTTGAGGACGTGCCCAAGCGGATGCTGGTGATCGGCGGAGGCATCATCGGGCTGGAGATGGCCACGGTCTACGGCACCCTGGGCTCACAGATCGACATCTGCGAGCTGCTCACCGGGCTCATTCCCGGTGCCGACCGGGATCTGATCCGGCCGCTTCAGAAGCGCCTGGAGAAACGGGTGCGGAGCATCATGCTGGAGACCCGGGTCACCGAGATCCAGGCCCAGAAGGGCGGGCTCAAGGTGAGCTTCGAGGGCAAGAAGGCCCCGGACAAGCCCCAGGTCTATGACCGGGTGCTGGTCGCCGTGGGACGTGCGCCCAACGGCCGGCTGATCGGTGCGGACGCAGCCGGGGTCAAGGTCGACGAGCGGGGCTTCATCCCCGTCGACCAGCACATGCGTACCAACGTGCCCCATATCTACGCCATCGGCGACGTGGTGGGCAACCCGATGCTCGCCCACAAGGCGACCCACGAGGCCAAGGTGGCCGCCGAGGTGATCGCCGGGCTGCCGAGCCTGTTCGATCCCATGGCCATCCCCTCGGTAGCCTACACCGATCCCGAGGTCGCCTGGATGGGCCTCACCGAGACCGAAGCCAAGGAGAAGGGCATCGAGTACGAGAAGGGCGTCTTCCCCTGGGCCGCCAGCGGCCGGGCGCTGGGCATAGGCCGCGAGGAAGGCATGACCAAGCTGCTGTTCGATCCCCAGAGCAAGCGCATCCTGGGCGCCGGCATCGTCGGCCCGAACGCCGGGGAGCTGATCGGTGAGACCGTGCTCGCCATCGAGATGGGCGCCGACATCGAGGACATCGGCCTGACCATCCACCCCCATCCCACGCTGAGCGAGACCGTCTGCTTCGCCGCCGAGATGGGCGAGGGGACCATCACCGACCTGCTGCCGCCGCGCAAGAGGTGAGGGGTCCGCTCGGTCGGCCCCGTTTCCAGTGTCGACCGCCTGCGGGGCGCGGCGTCTCGCGGCCTGTCCGCCTGCGCTAGGGCTTCTCCCGATCGATATGGCCTGCGACGAGGGTGTTGTACAACACACTCGTTGTGTGTCGAGGGGCGATGCCCTGGGGGTGTCGGCCAACGCGGGGCGGCTCGGCCCCCCGAGGTATTGGTGCCGCGGCGGTGCGCCGGCAGGTAGCCTGCTGCATCCGGCGGCAGGCTTCGGGGGGTGGGGATATGGACCTGTACTACCGGGAATACGGGGATCCGGGCGCGACTCCACTGGTATTTCTGCATGGGCTGTTCGGCTCGGCGGCCAACTGGGGGGCGGTGGCGCGCCGGTTCGAGCCCAGGTACAGGGTGATCCTCCCTGATCTGCGCAACCACGGGCGCTCGCCCCATGCCGACGCCATGAGCTATCAGGAGATGGCCGGCGACCTGCTCGGGCTCTTCGACCGCATGGGGCTGGGACCGGCCGTCGTGGTCGGTCACAGCATGGGCGGCAAGGTGGCGATGTGGCTGGCGCTGGAGGCCGGCGAGCGGGTGGCCGGGCTGGCTGCGGTGGACATCGCGCCGGTGCGCTACGCCAACCGCTTCGAGCCGATTCTGTCGGCGCTGGCCTCGGTGGATACCGACGTGCTCGGCGACCGCCAGGAGGCGGACGCGGTCCTCGCCCGTTCGCTCGCCGAGCCGGCCCTGCGGGACTTCCTGCTGCAGAACCTCGTCCATCGCGGCGGGCGCTGGCAGTGGCGCATCGATCTGGCGGTGATCCGCGACTCCATGGAGCGCCTCCTGTACTTTCCTCCGGTCGCCCCGGGACGTCAGTATCTCGGTCCCGTACAGTTCATCTACGGCGGCGAGTCAGACTATGTCACATCCGCGAGTGAGCGGGCGATCCACCAGCTGTTCCCATTCGCGCGGCTCAGGGCCGTGGCGGGGGCGGGTCACTGGGTCTATACCGAGCGCCCCGAGGAGCTCATGCACGTCCTGGAGACATTCCTCGATCATATGCGGTAATGGTGTCCCAGGGATGATGCAAGCGTTGCAAATTCCGCTACCATGACAGCTAGCCGTCCCCGCCGGCGGGTCCGCGGGACGGCCCACAACAAAGATCCGGAGTACACGCGCAGATGCCTGCCAATGCCCACACGTTCATCGGAGAGATCACCGACGTCCAGGGCGCGAGCCTGACAGCCTCCATTCGCGCCGGACAGGACGGCCAGTTTCCGATCGTCGACCTGGAAGGCGAGCGCGTTCGGGTCGGGCAGATCGGCTCCTATGTGGCGGTCCAGCAGGAAGAGATCCGACTGCTCGCCATGGTGATCCGGGCGAGCAGGACCCGGGTTGGCGACGGCTCCCAGCGTCAGCTGATCATGATCCCGCTCGGCACCATCGACGCCAAGGGTGTGTTCAACCGTGGCGTGGCCCACTTCCCCACCCCGGGTGCGGAGGTGCATGTGGTGGGCGAGGAGGATATCCGCTCGCTGTTCGTGCGCTACTACGACAAGGGCTTCACGGTCGGGTATATCCCGGCGCACCCGGGTCTGGAGGTGAGCCTGGACCCGGCCAAGTTCTTCGGGCGCCACTTCGCGATCCTCGGCCAGTCCGGGGCGGGCAAGTCCTGGACCGTGGCGAGTCTGGTGCAGCGCACCGTGGAGGTCATGCCCAACGCCCATGTGATCCTGCTCGACCTGCACGGGGAGTACTGCTGGAACGACGCCCAGGGGCGGCTGCGCTCGGCCTTCGATGAGCGGATCTATCGCTACATCGATGCCCGGGACCTGGAGATCCCGTACTGGCTGTTGACCTACTCCGAGCTCGTCGACCTGCTGGTGGACCGCGAGGACAAGGAGTCCTCGACCCAGATCGCGTTCCTGCGCGAGGTGGTGCACAGCCTGCGCAAGAAGGCCAACAAGCATCTGAACCTGCCCAAGATCTCCATCGACTCGCCGGTCTATTTCTCTCTGGTGGACCTGTACCGCCACTTCAAGCACGCCAATGAGTACACCACCAACTTCGGCAAGACCCAGGGACCGCTGTTCGGCAAGTTCGACAGCTTCCTGATCAAGCTGCAAAGCCGCTTCAATGACGTGCGCTACGACTTCCTGCTCAAGCCCAAGCGCCGCAAGTCGTCCGAGACCCTCAGCGGGCTGCTGCGCGACTTCGTCGGCCTGGGCGAGCCCCGGCGTCAGATTACCGTGATCGATCTGAGCTCGGTGCCCTTCGACGTGCGCCCCACCGTCTCGGCCCAGATCGGCCGGCTGGCCTTCGAGTTCAACTACTGGAATCCGTTACACAAGGAGTTTCCAATCCTGCTGCTGTGCGAGGAGGCCCACGCCTATATACCGCGCGCCGGCCACAGCCAATATGACTCGACGCGCCGCGCCATGGAGCGCATCGCCAAAGAAGGACGCAAGTACGGGGTGGCGCTCGGCGTGGTGAGCCAGCGCCCCCACGAGCTCTCCGAGACAGTGCTGGCCCAGTGCGGTAATTTCCTCTGCCTGCGCATCACCAACCCCGACGACCAGGACTATGTACGTGACCTGGTGCCGGATGCCGAGCGCGACCTGATCGAGACCCTGTCCGCCCTGGGTCGCGGCGAGTGCCTGGCCCTGGGTGAGGCGATTCCGTTACCGACCCGTTTCCAGGTCAAGCGACCCAATCCGACACCGAACTCCGACGACACGGACTTCTACACCTTCTGGAAGGGGGGCCCCCAGGACCTCGATGTCGACGATATCGTCGCCCGCTGGCGCCGCCAGGAGCGCCAGGATCGCCGGGAGCCGGCTGCCGAAGCGGCGGTTGCCGATCCGTTCGAGGGGCTGGACTCGCTGAACGCGCAAACCGGGTTATAATCCGCGGTTTTTTCGCGGACCGTCCGCCCGGCGGATACTGATTTGGGAGCGCAAGCGATGTCTCAATCCGGCGTCAGCAAGGTCGTGCTCGCCTATTCGGGCGGGCTCGACACCTCCATCATCCTCAAGTGGCTGCAGGACAATTACGCCTGCGAGGTGGTGACCTTCACCGCCGATATCGGACAGGGTGAGGAGCTTGAGCCGGCGCGCGCCAAGGCCGAGCTGATGGGCGTGCGCGAGATCTACATCGAGGATCTGCGCGAGGAGTTCGTCCGCGACTTCGTGTTCCCGATGTTCCGCGCCAACGCGCTTTACGAGGGCGAGTATCTGCTCGGCACCTCGATCGCCCGCCCGCTGATCGCCAAGCGACTGGTGGAGATCGCCAATGCCACCGGGGCCGACGCCATCTCCCACGGGGCCACCGGCAAAGGCAATGACCAGGTGCGCTTCGAGCTGGGTGCCTATGCGCTGCGCCCCGACATCCGCATCATCGCCCCTTGGCGCGAGTGGGACCTGCTCTCCCGCGAGAAGCTGATGCGCTACGCCGAGACCCACGGCATCCCGGTGGAGATGAAGCGCGTCGGGCAGAAGTCGCCCTACTCGATGGATGCGAACCTGCTGCACATTTCCTACGAAGGCTACGAGCTGGAGAATCCCTGGAACGAGCCCGGCGAAGACATGTGGCGCTGGACCGTCTCCCCGGAAAAGGCCCCGGATACCCCGACCTACGTGGAGCTGACCTTCGAGCGCGGGGACATCGTGGCCATCGGCGGAGAGCGACTGAGCCCCGCCGAGGTCCTCACCCGGCTCAACCAGCTGGGCGGCGCCAACGGCATTGGCCGTGACGACATCGTCGAGAACCGCTACGTCGGCATGAAGTCGCGGGGCTGCTACGAGACCCCTGGCGGCACCATCATGCTCAAGGCCCATCGGGCCATGGAATCGCTGACCATGGATCGCGAGGTCGCCCATCTCAAGGACGAGCTGATGCCGCGCTATGCTAGCCTGATCTACAACGGCTACTGGTGGAGCCCGGAGCGGCGCATGCTGCAGACCGCCATCGACCAGTCCCAGCAGGTGGTCAACGGCGTGGTCCGGGTCAAGCTCTACAAGGGCAACGTGTACGTGGCCGGACGCAGGTCCGACACCGACAGCCTGTTCGATGAGTCCATCGCGACCTTCGAGGAGGACGCCGGTGCCTACGACCAGGGCGACGCCACGGGCTTCATCAAGCTCAATGCCCTGCGCCTGCGGGTGGCGGCGCGCAGGAGAAGGTAGACGGTAGGCGGTAGGCACGGAAAACCGAAAAAGCCTGAGCGCTGGCTGCTTTGTCCCTTCTCCCCCCGGGAGAAGGTCAGGATGAGGGGGTCGAGAAGATTCAACCGGCTACCCTCGTTGATCCCCTCGCCCCAGCCATCTCCCGGAGGGAGAGGGGGCCGACATTGCATAGAAGGTAGGGTTGGGGCGCAGCGTACCTGACACCCGCGCGCCAAAGGCCGAGTGATATACTGGGACTTTGTCATTTTGCCTTCCGCCATGCAGCCCGCCCGAGACATCTTCTCCTATCGTCGGCACTGGGCCGCCAAACTGGGTCCGGCCCCCTTCCTACCCATGTCGCGCGCCGAGATGGACGGGCTCGGCTGGGATGCCTGCGACATCATCCTGGTCACCGGTGATGCCTATGTCGATCACCCCAGCTTCGGCATGGCGGTGATCGGGCGGGTGCTCGAGGCCCAGGGCCTCCGGGTCGGCATCATCGCCCAGCCGGATTGGACCTCGGCGGAGGCATTCAGCCGCCTGGGTGCGCCGCAGCTGTTCTTCGGCGTGACCTCCGGGAACATGGACTCGATGGTCAACCGCTACACCGCCGAGCGGCGTCTGCGCAGCGACGACGCCTATACCCCCGGCGGGGAGGGCGGACGGCGGCCCGACCGCGCGGTCATCGTCTATGCCCAGCGCTGTCGCGAGGCCTTCCCGGAGGCGTCCATCGTGATCGGCGGCATCGAGTCGAGCCTGAGACGCATCGCCCATTACGACTACTGGTCGGACAAGGTGCGCCGCTCGGTGCTGCTGGATGCCAAGGCCGATCTGCTGCTCTACGGCAACGCCGAGCGGGCGGTGGTGGAGGTCGCGCAGCGCCTGGCGGCGGGGGAGCCCATCGGGGCCATGCAAGACATCCGCGGCACCGCGCTGATCCGCAGCGTCGTACCGGAGGGCTGGACCGAGATCGACTCCACCGAGATCGATCGGCCCGGTCCGCTGGCCACCCCGCCCAGCCCCTACCAGCAGCAGCCGCCCGGCTGCGCACAGCCCGAGGCGCAGGGCGCAGCCCGCGTGGTCAGCTTTCATCGCCGCCCCCGGGGTGAGGATCGCGCCCGCTCGGTGGTGCGCCTGCCCGCCTACGAGCAGGTCCGGGCGGACCCGGTGCTCTACGCCCACGCCTCGCGCCTGCTGCACATGGAGTCCAATCCGGGCAACGCCCGGGCCCTGGTGCAGGGTCACGGGCCTCGCGAGCTCTGGGTCAATCCCCCGCCCATCCCCCTGACCACCCGGGAGCTCGACCGGGTGTTCGAGCTGCCCTACCAGCGCCGGCCCCACCCGAGCTACGGGGATGGCCGCATCCCCGCCTACGAGATGATCCGCTTCTCCATCAACATCATGCGGGGCTGCTTCGGGGGCTGCAGCTTCTGCTCGATCACCGAGCACGAGGGGCGCATCATCCAGAGCCGCTCCGAGGACTCGATCATCCGCGAGGTCGAGGTGGTGCGCGATACCGTGCCTGGATTCACCGGCACCATCTCGGATCTCGGGGGGCCGACCGCCAACATGTGGCGGCTGCACTGCAAGGATCCGCAGATCGAGTCCGCCTGCCGGCGCCTGTCCTGCGTGTATCCCTCGATCTGCAAGAATCTCGGCACCGACCAGCGCCCCCTGATCCGGCTGTACCGGCGGGCCCGGGGCACTGCGGGTGTCAAGCGGGTCCTGATCGCCTCGGGCCTGCGCTACGATCTGGCGGTCGAGACCCCGGAGTATGTCCGCGAGCTGGTCATGCACCATGTGGGCGGCTATCTCAAGATCGCGCCGGAGCACACCGAAGAGGGCCCGCTCTCGAAGATGATGAAGCCCGGCATGGGGGCCTACGAGCGGTTCAAGCAGCTGTTCGACCGCTACTCCCGGGAAGCGGGCAAGGAGCAGTACCTCATCCCCTACTTCATCGCGGCCCACCCGGGGACCCGCGACGAGGACATGCTGAGCCTCGCCCTCTGGCTCAAGGCCAACGGTTTTCGCGCCGACCAGGTGCAGGCCTTCCTGCCCTCGCCCATGGCGCTGGCGACGGCCATGTATCACAGCGGGCGCAATCCGCTGCACCGGGTTGCCGGCTCCAGCGAGCCGGTCTACGTGCCCCGCGGTGGGCGCCAGCGCCGGCTGCACAAGGCATTCCTGCGCTACCACGACCCGGAGAACTGGCCGCTGCTGCGCGAGGCTCTCAAGCGCATGGGGCGGGCCGACCTGATCGGCAACGGCAAGCGCCATCTGGTGCCGACCTGGCAGCCCACAGGGACCGGTGGGATGCCCGAAGGTGTGCGCAGGCCCGACGGCGCGCCACGCAAGCCGTTTCGCACCCAGCACACGGGACTGCCAGCAGCCGCCCCGGGCGGGCGCACGCGCGGACCCGAGCGCGGCGGACTCCGGGGTATCCACCCGGGCAGTCCGACCGGGCGAGGCAAGCGGCGCTCGCGGCCTTAGGGGGAATCGCGCCGGGGGCGGCGCTCCCACAAGAGGGGGGAATCGCGCCGGGGGCGGCGCTCCCACACGAGATGGGCGCCCGTAGAGCGGTGGTCCCTGATCTTTACCTTGCCTATGGTGTAACTATTCAGCTCCCGTCATTCCGGCCATGGATTGGCCGGAATCCAGTACCAGGGAGGGTGGTTAACCGTCCAGCGTGCCATCGGTGGCATCTGGATTGCGTCCTTAGCTCCGTAAACAGCACGTCCATGTGCTACTTCTCTGGCCTCCAAGCGGGAGTGACCGTTGGTTTATCGAGGTGCTGAATAATTACCCTATGGCTCGTGTATCCAGTGCGGTACTGCTTACCGCCCCGCACGCGGGAAACCGGTGGCCCGGTCGCAAGGTTCTGTCGTGATCGACCCATCTGCCGAGATCGGCGACGACGCCCGGATCAGGGTCGGGGTCAGTAGCTGTCTGCTCGGTGAGCAGGTGCGCTACGACGGCGGCCACAGACGCGACGCCTTCATCACCGGTGCGCTCGCCCGCTGCTTCCAATACGTGCCGATCTGCCCGGAGGTGGCGATCGGCCTGGGCATTCCGCGCCCGCCGATCCAACTGGTGGGCGATCCGGCGCGCCCGCGTGCACTGGGCGTTCTCGACAAGTCCATTGATGTGACCGAGCAGCTGGAGGACTTCGCGCGCGAGCAGGCGGCGAAGCTTGGTGGCCTCAGCGGCTATATCTTCAAGAGCCGCTCGCCGAGCTGCGGTGTGGCGCGGGTGAAGGTGTACGGCGCAAGCGCCAGGGCGGGGGCCCATGCCAGCGGGGTGTACGCCCGGGTGCTGATGCAGGCGCAGCCGTTGCTCCCGGTGGAGGAGGAGGGGCGGCTCAACGATCCGGTGCTGCGCGAGAGCTTCGTCAACCGCGTTTACGTGCTCTGGCGCTGGCAGCGTCTGCTCGTCGGCGGCCTGAGCGCCGCGGGTCTGATCGCCTTTCACAGCGACCACAAATACATGGTCATGGCCCACTCCCAGGTCGCCTACCGGCGCCTCGGGTGCCTGCTCGCGGACCTCCGGGGCAAGGACCTGGCCGCAGTCGGCGACGCCTATGCGAGCGAGCTGATGAGGGCACTCAAGCGTCGGGTCGGGCCCAAGGGACACAGCAACGTGCTCCAACACATCCTGGGCTATCTCAAGCACAGCCTGTCGCCGGACGAGAAGTCCGAGATGGGGGAGGCGATCGAGGCCTACCGCCGCGGCGAGCTGCCCCTGATGGTGCCCATCACCCTGATCCGCCGGCACTTCGCTCGGGTGCCCGATCCGTATATCGGCCGCCAGCGGTATCTGAATCCCTACCCGGACAGCCTCGGGCTGCGTGATCAGATCTGAGTACGGCGGCTGCCCCGGCAGAGGCCCGTTCGACCTCCCTCCGGTCGGTTGGAGGGTTGGCACCCGGCACCTCGAGATCGATGAGCTGGATCGAGGGGTCTTGCATCTCCAATCGGGCTCGCCCCGGGGCGGGCCACGGCCTATTCGGGTTTTTCGGCCGGGACCCGGCTCCATGAAAGGTCTTTGAGGTATTCGCCAACGTCGATGTCGAAGTCTTCCGGCTTGACGATCCTGGCGACATCGATCGTTTGCCCGTCCGGGAACAGGGACAGGTCAATGATCTTGGGCATGGGATAGGGCTGGGCGCTGGGGTCGCGTACCAGCAGCAATCGGGGTCTCAGCCGTCGCCGGGGATTCTGGCCGATGACGATACCGATCTCTCCCGTGGTGCATTTCAGGACGCTGCCCACCGGGTAGATGCCCAGGCATTGTATGAACTGCTCCACCAGCTGCGCGTCGAATTTTCCGCTGCGCAGGCTGTAGAGCTCGTGCAGCGCGTCGCTCGGCGAGCGGCCTTCCCGGTAGACCCGATCGGTGGTGGCGGCATCGTAGACGTCCACGATGGCGATGATCCTGCCGAAAAGGGGGATCTCGTCGCCCACCAGGCCCCGCGGATAGCCTGTTCCGTCAAGCCGCTCGTGGTGCGTGTATACGGCCTCGACGGCCGCCGGGGGCAGCGGTCGGCGACTCTGCAGCAGGATCTCCATGGCGTGCAGGGGATGCTGCTTGATGATCTCGAATTGCTCGGCGGTCAGGGCGTCTCGCTTGCTTAGGATCTCCGCAGGCACCCGGACATTTCCGACGTCGATGAGCAGTGCCCCCAGGCCGAGCGCCTGGAGGTGGTCCCGGGGCATACCCAGGTGCCTGCCGAAGGCGAGCGCCAGCGAGCAGACGTTGAGGCTGTGGGTGGCGGCGTAGTCGTCCTTGATCCGCAGGCGGGCAAGCAGCATGTGCGCATCCGGGTTGCGCAGCACGCTGTCGGTCAGGTCGGCGATGATGGCCTTGGAGTAGCCGGTGTCGATGCTGCGTCCCATACGCAGGTCGTCGTACATGGTGTCGAGCACCCGCCGGGCCTCCCCGCGCACGCCCTCGGTCTTGGCGAGCTCTTGCTCGACCGGGACCTTCTGCTCATAGCTGACCTGATAGATGACGTGCGCAGCGCCGATCCGCGGGGCGCCGTTGGCCTGCCACAGTCGTTCCAGCCGGTGCTCGATCGAGTGGGTATCGGGTTGCTTGACGGTTGCGGGCTTTTCGGGCGGGGCTTCCTCGGTCGTGATGTAGACGTAGGCGCAATATTTCTTCAATTGCTCGATCTGTTCCTGGGATTCGATCGTGAAGCCCTGAAACAGAAAGGGCGTCTCCAGCCAGGGTCGATCGAGCCGGTCTACGCGCATGCCGATGCGCAACTGGTCAGGTGACAGTTTCATTTTCTTTTCACCGCCCCGCCGGGGCACGATTCGGTCATGCGTTGCCGGCCGCTTCCGGCAAGCTCCGGCCGGATGGAAAATGTTCGCAAGGCGGGGCTTGAATTGCCCGCTACAGCGCATGCGTAAAGCCTGATCGCAGTATAGCGTACGCCCTCGGCGCGCTCGGGCTGCACGCTCGTTGCGGGCTGGCGTCAGGAATCCGCGCAATGACCTGGCCCGTCGCCGGACCCATCCGATGTCCTGCGCTGATGGCCTGCCTCGCGCAATCGTTCCAGATAGATCGTCCAGAGGATCGCCTGGCGGCGGCCGAGGTCGTACAGATAGCGCCAGTCGAACAGGCCCGAGTTGTGGCCGTCGTCGAAGAAGATCTTGATGGCGTAGCTGCCGACGGGCTTGATATCGGTGATGCTCACGTCCTCCTTGCCGAGCACCAGCTTGGCACCCTTGCCGAGGTGTCCGCGTACCTCCGCCGAGGGCGAGTAGACGCGCAGCAGCTCGCAGGGCAGCTCGAAGTGGGCCCCGTCGTCGAAGGTGATCTCCAGCACCCGGGTCTTCTGATGGACGCGGATCTCGCTCGGATGGGGGTGCTCGCTCATGATGTCGCCTTGCCCGCCGTGGCCTCGAGCCAGCCGCCGGCCTGGGCCCGCACCAGCTCGACCAGCGCATCCATATGGCCCGGGCTGTCGTTCAGCGCGGGGATGTAGCTGTAGCGCTCGCCGCCGGCCTCCAGGAAGTATCCGCGGTTTTCGCCGGCGATCTCTTCCAGGGTTTCGAGGCAGTCTGTGGGAAAGCCCGGGCAGATCACCTGCACATCCTTGACGCCCTCCCGTCCCCAGGCCTTGAGGGTCTGCTCGGTATAGGGCTTGAGCCACTCCTTGGGTCCGAAGCGGGACTGGAAGCTCATCTGCCACTGCCCTTCGGTGAGGCCCAGGGCCCGTGCCAGGGCCTGGGCGGTGCGCTCGCATTCCCCGCCGTAGGGGTCGCCCTTGTCGTTGTACTCCTTGGGGATGCCGTGGAAGGACATCAGCAGGCGCTGGGGCATCCCGTGCTCGGCCTGAAAGCGACGTACGCTCTCTGCCAGGGCGTCGATGAAGGCCGGATAATCCGGGTAGTGACGGATGAAGCGCAGCTCCGGTATCACTCGCCAGTCACGCAGCACCTGCGTGACCCGATCGAAGATCGAGGCGCTGGTGCTGGCCGAGTACTGGGGATAGAGCGGGAGCACCAGCACCCGGTCGGCGCCGGCGTCGCGAAGCTGGCTCAGGCCCCGCGCGATGGACGGGTGCCCGTAGCGCATGGCCAGCGCCACCGGCACCGGCTCGCCCAGCTGCCGGGCCAGGGTCGCCTCCAGGGCCGCGCGCTGGCGCAACGAGATAGCCATGAGCGGGGAGCCCTCGGTGGTCCAGACCTTGCGATAGAGCGCCGCGGAGCGCCTTGGGCGCAGGCGCAGGATAATGCCGTGCAGCACTGGCCACCAGAGCAGGCGCGGGGCCTCGATCACCCGGCGGTCGCTCAGGAACTCGGCCAGATAGCGGCGCACGTCCGCCACCTTGGGCGAAGCTGGGGTGCCCAGGTTGACCAGCAGCACGCCGAAGGGCGGGGCGGGGAGCGGATTCTGTTGGCTCATGGACTCTCTCTCATCGGCGCCAAGGACAATGCCCTTGTTCTTCGGCCCTCTCACCCCAGCCCTTTCCCGGCGCGAGAGGGGGCTTCGATACACTCTTGCGACACCCTCCGGGTGACGGAGAGATCAGTTGGCGATTGTATGGGGTCGCGGCGCCCAGGGGAAAAGGTGCGGGTCTTGCCGACTCGCCAATGCTGTATATAATTACAGTATCCGACTACGGCAGGGTGCTGCCATGGACCTGACCCCCCGTCAACGCCAGATCCTCGATCTCATCCGCCGCCAGCTGCTGTGTACCGGTTATCCGCCTACCCGGGGCGAGATCGCCACCGCGCTGGGCTTCCGCTCGGCCAACGCCGCGGAGGAGCACCTGCAGGCCCTGGCCCGCAAGGGCGCCATCGATCTGCGCAAGGGCACCTCCCGCGGCATCCGCCTGCTGGTGGACGAGCCGGCGCCGCAGGGGCTGCCGGTGGTGGGCCGGGTGGCCGCGGGCAGTCCGATCCTTGCCGCTGAGCACCTGGAGGGCCACTGGTGGGTCGATCCGGAGCTGTTCCGGCCGACAGCCCACTATCTGCTGAGGGTGCAGGGCATCAGCATGCGCGACGCGGGCATCCTCGACGGCGATCTGCTCGCCGTGCACCGCACGGCCGAGGCCGAGAACGGCCAACTGGTGGTGGCGCGTCTGGACGATGAGGTCACGGTCAAACGTTTTCGCCGCCGCAGCGCCTACCGGGTGAGCCTGCTGCCAGAGAATGCGGACTTCGAGCCCATTGAGGTGGACCTGCGCGAGCGCGACCTGGTGATCGAGGGGCGCGGGGTGGGGGTGCTGCGCACCGACCTGCCTTGATCCCCTCAGCTCGGCCTATCCCGGTGGGAGAGGGGCTCTTCGACAGACGTTTGCGATCTTTCCTGGGAGCTGCAGAGCGCCTGTGGCGCGGTTTCACGATGACGAGTCTGGATCAGCTGATCAGCGGTCGTGCCGACCTGTGGCGCGGCCGGTCTCCTTTTCCCGCCGGTGGGGACGGTACCCCTTCGGGCTTCGCTGGGCTGGACGCTTTACTGCCGGACGGCGGCTGGCCCCGGGGTACCCTGGTCGAGATCCTGGTTGGTGGCCCCGGGCGGGGCGGGCTGGACCTCATTCTGCCGGCGCTCGCCCGCCTGAGCCGGGGCAGCCGCTGGATCGCCCTGGTGGCGCCGCCGCTCAGCCCCTATGCCCCCGGCTGGGCGGGGGCCGGGCTGGAGCTGTCCCGGCTGCTGCTGGTCCGGGCGCCGGACGGGTGCGAGGGGCTCTGGGCCCTGGAGCAGGCGCTGCGCTCGGGCGCCTGCAGTGCCGTGCTGGGCTGGCCGGGCAGGGTGGAGACACCGAGCCTGCGGCGCCTGCAGCTCGCCGCCCAGACCGGGCAGGCCACCGGCTTTCTGTTCCGCCCCGAGACGGCCCAGACCGATCCCTCGCCGGCCCCCCTGCGCCTGCAGGTGGCGGCCTGCCCTGAAGGTCTGGAGGTGCGCATCCTGAAATGCCGGGGTGGCTGGCCAGCGGCCCCGCTGTTGCTCGCTCTCGCGGGCGATCTGCCGGTGTTTCGGGAGGCCACTACCCGCGCATTGTCCCCGAAAGCCGCCCGTCCGTGAGTCTGCCCCACCCATGCGCTGGCTTGCTGTCCACCTGCCTGCTCTGTCCCTGGAGATTTTCACCCGCGGACTCGTCCCAACGGGGCCCCTGGCGGTCGTCGAGCGCGGCCGGGGCGGGCCCCGTATCCTGCTGCCGGACCCTCCCGCGGCGGCCCTTGGCCTGGTCCCCGGCATGGTCGCCGGGGCGGCCCGGGCGCTGGCGGCGGATCTGCGCCTGATCGAGCGTGACCCGGCCCGTGAGGAGACGGCGCTCGCCTCGCTCGCCGCCTGGGCAGGGCGTTTCACCTCCCAGGTGAGCTTGGCCCCGCCCCGGGGCCTGCTGTTGGAAGCGGGCGGTAGCCTGCGCCTGTTCCGGGGTCCGGTCCCTCTCCTGGAGGCCGTTCGCGAGGGTTTGGCAGGGCTTGGCTACCAGGCCGCCCTCTGCCTGGCGCCCACCCCGGAGGGGGCCTTGCGCCTGGCGCGCGCCGGCCGGGGCTCGATCCTGGAGGATCTGCACGCCTTGAGGTGTGCGCTTGCCGAGCTGCCCCTGGAGGCCCTGGGCCTGGAGCCCGCGGTGCTCGGTGCGTTGCGACGCATGGGGCTGGAGCGCACCCAGGGGCTGCTCGGCCTGCCCCGGGCGGGGCTTGCGCGACGCTTCGGTGCGGGGCTCGTGGGCTGGCTGGAGCGGCTGCTGGGCGAGGTCCCGGACCCGCGCCCGCTCTTCGAGCCGCCGGGGCGCTACCGGGGCCGTCTGGAGCTGCCCTCGGAGGTCCACGCCACCCAGGCCCTGCTGTTCGGCGCCCGTCGCCTGGTCTTGGAGCTGTCGGGCTTTCTCATCGGGCGCCAGGCCGGGGCCCTGCGCCTGGACTGGTGCCTCGCCCACGCCGACCGGCCGCCCACCCGCTTCAGCCTCGGCCTGCTCGAGCCCTTGAGCGAGGCCGAGCCCATCCTGGAGCTGCTGCGCGAGCGCCTGGAGCGTATTGAGCTGCCGGCACCGGTGCGCGGGATCGCCCTCGCTGTGGACCGCCCGGAGCCGCTGGCCCTGAGAAACGGCGAGCTGTTTCCCCGGGTCGGCCAGTGCGACGAAGGCGACACCCGTCTGTTGGAGCGCCTGCGTGCCCGCCTGGGGCCGGAGCGGGTGCGAGGGTTGTCCCTGGTGGCCGACCACCGTCCCGAGCGAGCCAGTCGCGAGGCCTCGCCCGGGGAGGAGGGGAGCCGGGCGGCGGACGGCGCCGGTCCCTTGTGGCTGCTCGCCGCGCCCGAGCCCCTGGCGCTGCGCCAGGGCCGGCCCTGGCGCAGCGGGCCCCTGGCCCTCGACCCCGAGTGCCGGCGCATCGAGTCCGGCTGGTGGGACGGCGCCGACGAGGCTCGGGACTACTATGTTGCCCGCACCCCCGACGGTGCGCGCCTGTGGATCTACCGCGAGCTGCACGGTGAGCGCCGGTGGTTCCTGCAGGGGGTGTTTGGGTGAGTCGGGACCGAAGGTCCAGTGGACCTGCGCAGCCCGACGAACGCCCCGCCATGGGTGAGACAAGCAAGGGTTTTCTCGCATGCCCGTGCTGCGCCAGGTAGCGGCTGCGCCGCAACCTAACCTACGTCTGCTCTTCCCCGGCTGGCGCCACTACACCTCTCGCATCTTTCCCGCACTGCCTGCGCCAAGCGCAACCCGTCTGTTATTCAGGCGTATTGGCCGAGGGTCATGGGCTAGAATGCCCCCTTCGGCGCGCACTGCGGCACCTGCAGCGGTGACGCGCCTGATGTCTCGCTGGCCCGCTGGGCCAGCGAGTGAACCAACGCCGCCCACTGCTCGTCGATATTGTGTGGGTCCGGGAACCGGCAGAATCTGTTCCTGAGATGACTGCCCAGATGGCACTCCGGCGGTTTTCGACCCGGCTCAAGGATCCATCCATGAGGCTAACAGGTTTATCTGCCCTGCTGCTCGGCGCCAGCGCGGTGCTGCTCGCCGGCTGCGACAAGGCGGTGCCCCAGAACACTGGCCAGACTTCCCCGCCCCCCGAAGTGAGCGTGGTACGCGCCAATGCCCAGAGCGTGCCCCTGACCCGGGAGCTGGTCGGTCGCCTGGCCGCCACCCGGGTCGCTCAGGTCCGCGCTCGGGTGGCCGGGATCATCCTTGGGCGCGTCTACACAGAAGGCACCGACGTGACGGCCGGTGAGACCCTGTTCCAGATCGACCCGGCCCCCCTGGAGGCGGCACTGCATGGGGAGCAGGCGGCGCTGGCCAAGGCCCAGGCCGATGCTGCCAACGCCGTGCTCATCGCCAAGCGCTATCGCGAGCTGGCGGCCAAGAAGCTGCTTTCGTCCCAGGATCTGGACAGTGCATTGGCCACCGAGCGCACCACCGCCGCGGCCGTCAAGGAGGCCCAGGCCAACGTGGAGAAGGCCCGTCTGGATCTGGGCTATGCCACGGTGACGGCCCCGATCGCCGGTCGTGCCGGGCGCGCCCTGGTTACCGAGGGGGCGCTGGTGGGGCAGGGCGAGGCGACCGAGCTGACCACCATCGAGCAGATCGACCCCATCTACGTGAACTTCAGCCAGTCGGTGACCGAGCTGCAGGAGCTGCGATCGGCTACCGGCGACGGGGCGCCGTCTGTCGCCGGCGTTGTCTCGGTGGAGGTGCTGCTGCCCGACGGCAAGGCTTACCCCCAGCGGGGGCGCCTGGATTTCTCGGACCTGGCGGTCGACCCGGGCACGGGCGCGGTGTCCCTGCGTGCGGTCGTCCCCAATCCGGACCGCCGTCTGCTGCCCGGGATGTTCGTGAGCCTGCGCCTCACCCTGGGGCGCCTGGACCATGCCTTCCTGTTGCCCCAGGCTGTGCTGTCCCGAGACGACCAGGGCGCCTATGTGCTGGTGGTGGACGGCGCCGGCAAGGTGGAGCAGCGGCGCGTGACCAGCCACGGCATGACACGCAGTGCCTGGATACTGACCGGCGCGCTGGCCGCGGGCGATCAGGTGATCGTGGAGGGGCTGCAGAAGGTCCAGCCCGGGGCCACGGCCAAGGCCGTCTTGGCCGCTGGGACCAAGGAGTAGCCGATGCCGGCCTTTTTCATCGACCGGCCGATCTTTGCCTGGGTGGTGGCGATTCTCATCACCCTGGCCGGCAGCGCGGCGATCTTCCGGCTGCCGGTCTCGGCCTATCCGCCCATCGCGCCGCCCCAGGTGAGCATCAGCGCGTCCTATCCGGGTGCCAGCGCCGAGGTCATCGAGAAGACCGTTACGTCGGTGATCGAGCAGCAGCTCACGGGAGTAGACAACCTGCTGTATTTCGACTCCACCTCCCGCTCCAACGGGACGGTGCAGATCACCCTGACCTTCATCAATGGCACCGATCCGGACATCGCCGCGGTGCAGGTGCAGAACCGGCTCAGCGTGGCCCAGGCACGCTTGCCCACCGAGGTGATACAGAACGGGATCACCGTGGCCAAGGCGAACAACGACTTCCTCATGGTGGTGGCCCTCAAGTCCACGGACCCGGCCATGGATACCTATGCCCTGAACAACTTGATCGCGGCCCAGGTGCTCGATCCCATTCAGCGTCTGCCCGGTGTCGGTGGGGCGCGGCTGTTCGGCGCGGCCTACGCCATGCGCATCTGGCTCAGCCCGGACCAGCTGCGCGGCTACGGTCTGAGCGCGGCACAGGTTCTGAGCGCCATCCGGGACCAGAATGTCCAGGTAGCGGCCGGCGCCATCGGTGCCGAGCCTGGCGTCAGCGGTCAGGGCTTCACCGCCTCCGTGTCCGCCGCCAGCCGCTTCACCAGCAGCGAGCAGTTCGCCGCAATCATCCTGCGCACCAACGCCGACGGCAGCACGGTGCGGCTCAAGGATGTGGCGCGCATCGATCTGGGGGCCGAGTCCTACGGCCACGACGTGCATGTCGACGGCGAGCCGATCGCCGGCTTCGCCATCCAGCTCGCGCCCGAGGCCAACGCCCTGCAGGTGGCCGATGCGATACGGGCCAAAATGGATGCGTTGGCGGCGTATTTTCCGCCAAAGGTGAGCTGGTTCGTGCCCTACGACAGCACCCAGTTCATCAGCATCTCCATCGAGGAGGTGATCTACACCCTGGTCGCCGCGGTGGTGCTGGTGTTTCTGGTGATGTTGCTGTTCCTGCAGAATCTGCGCGCCACCCTGATCCCTACGCTAGTGGTCCCCGTGGCCCTGACCAGCGCCTTCGCGGGCATGTACCTGGTCGGCTTCTCGATCAACGTGCTGAGCCTGTTCGCTCTGGTGCTCGCGATCGGCCTGGTGGTCGATGATGCCATCGTGGTGGTGGAGAACTGTGAGCGCATCATGACCGAGGAAGGGCTGGAGCCCAAGCAGGCGGCACGCAAGGCCATGGGTCAGATTACGGGGGCGGTGGTGGCCATGACCACGGTGCTGGCCGCGGTGTTCATCCCGATGGCGCTGGTGGGGGGCAGCGTGGGGGCGATATACCGCCAGTTCTCTCTGACCATTGCCATCTCCATGGGGATCTCCGCGCTCATGGCCCTGAGCTTTACCCCCGCGCTGTGCGCCACGCTGCTCAAACCGGTGCACGGCGAGCCCAACTTTTTCCTGCGAGGGTTCAACCGGTTCTACGGCTGGACCAGCGCGGCCTATCTGCGCCGGGTTGCCCAGGCCATCCGCCACACCCCGCGCTGGATGATGGCGTTCGCCGTCCTCGTGGTCCTGGCCGGCTTCCTGTTCACCCGCCTGCCAAGCAGCTTTCTGCCCGAAGAGGACCAGGGCTATGCGCTGATCCTGGTGCAGCTGCCCCCGGGGGCCAACATGGCGCGTACCGGCGCGGTGCTGCGCGAGATGGAGGGCATCATCGGAAAGCATCCGGCGGTGGACAAGGTGCTGGACGTTGCCGGTTTCAGCTTCGTCGGTCAGGGTGAGAACGTCGGTCTCGGCTTTATCCGCCTCAAGCAGTGGGGCCTGCGCACGCGGCCCGAGGACCAGGTCAACGGCTTCATCCAGTGGGCCAACGGGGCGCTGCAGAGCATCAAGGGGGCCCGGATATTCGTCGTGAACCTGCCCACGATACGTGGCCTGGGCCGCTTCGGAGGGTTCGACTTCCGCCTCGAGGATCGCGCGGGCCTGGGCCACGACGCGCTGGTGGCCGCTCGCAACACCCTGCTGGCGGCCGCCGCCAAGGAGCCGGTGCTGGCCGGCGTGCGTGCCAACCAGCTGGAGGACGCCCCCGAGGTCCAACTGCACGTCGACCGGGTCCAGGCTCAGTCCATGGGCCTGTCGATCCCCGATATCTACGACGCCATCCGCCTGATGTTGGCTCCCGTGTACGCCAACGACTTCAACTACCAGGGCCGGGTCCTCAAGGTCCTGGTCCAGGCGGATGCGCCTTATCGGAGCCGTCCCGAAGACCTCGCTCGCTACTACATCCCAGGTCGGGAAGGGGGTCTGGACCAGATGGTGCCGCTGAGCAGCGTGGTGAGCTACGACTGGCAGATCGCCCCGCCGGCGATCGACCACTACAACGGCTACGGGACGATCCAGATCAACGGCGGCGCCGCCCCGGGCCACAGCTCCGGGGAGGCCATGGCGGCAATGCAGGAGATCGTGCGCAAGGACCTGCCCCAGGGCATCGGTTACGAATGGTCCGGGCAGTCGTTCCAGGAGATCCTCTCCGGACAGCAGGCCCCGATCCTGTTCGCCCTGTCCCTGCTGGTGGTGTTCCTGGCCCTGGCCGCGCTCTACGAGAGCTGGTCGCTGCCGGCGGCGGTGATGCTGGTGGTGCCCTTGGGGGTGCTCGGCGCCCTGAGCTTCACCTGGCTGCGTGGGCTGGAGAACGACGTCTATTTCAAGGTCGGCCTGATCGCGGTCATTGGCCTGTCGGCCAAGAACGCCATTCTGATCATTGAGTTCGCCAACAGCATGCGCCAGCAGGGGCGCGAGCTGCTGGATGCGACGCTCGAGGCGTGCCGGCTGCGTCTCAGACCCATCCTCATGACCTCCGTCGCCTTCATCCTCGGCGTCACGCCCCTGGCCTTGTCCAGCGGCGCCGGCGCCAACAGCCGCCATGCCATCGGCACCGGCGTCATGGGCGGCATGGTGGGCGCCACACTGCTCGGGGTGCTGTTCGTACCGGTGTTCTTCGTTGCCGTGCGGCGCGCGCTGGGTGATCGCGGGCCAGCGTCGCAGGCAGGGCTGACGGAGGCCGGGCCCGCGCTACGCCAAGTCGCTCCGCCAACCCCCCAGGGACCGTCCTAGTCGAGCCTTCTACCGGCGCTGCCTCTGGTGGCGGCTGCGCCGCAACCTGATTTTTCGGGTCGCCACCGACACCCTCTGAGCGACCTGTTGCACGGTCGACCGTCGCCGATGCGTGGCGTATCTTGTGCGCCTTATTCCGCCCAGGTCCCAGCCCGGCGCCCCGATGGACGAAGTCGCCCAGGATCTCAATCACCGTCTTGCCGAGCTGCGCAGGCTGCTCTCCAAGTTCGAGGTCGAGGACTACCTCGTCGAGGTGAAGGGTCGGGCGCACCGGGATCTGGAGCACGAGGTCACCCGTCGCCAGCAGCGCGCCGAGCTCGCGCGGCGGCTGCGCCGCATCCACGCGGCGGACCTGGCCCACATGGTCGAGGCGCTGAGTCCCGAGGAGCGCCAGATTGTCTGGGCCGAGCTCAGCTCCGGGCAGCGCGCCGATGTGATGCTCGAGCTCTCCGAGGCCGTTCTGGAGAGCGTGCTGGAGATCACCCCCCCGGAGCAGGTGCTCGCGTCGCTCGCGTCAATGGACGCCGACGACATCGCCTACCTGGGCGAATTTCTCGCCCCAGAGCTGTTCCAACAGGCGCTGCAGAGGCTCAAGATCGAGGACCGACAATGGGTCCGCGACTCGATCGCCTACCCCGAGCACAGCGTCGGGCACCTGATGGGCAGCGATTTCCTGTCGGTGCGCTGCGAGGACTCCCTGGAGAGCGTCAAGGGCATGTTGCTCGCGCGGGGGGCGCTGCCGGATCACACGGACAAATTGTTCGCGGTGGATCGGCGCGGTCAGTTCTGCGGCGTGCTGCCGTTGCAGGACGTGCTGCTCAATCCAGACTCCGCCAGGATCGCCGATGTCATGAAGACCAAAGTGGTGACCTTTCTTCCGGTGGATGCGGCGAGCGAGGCCGCGCACGCCTTTGAGCGCTACGACCTGATCTCGGCCCCGGTGATCAATGAGCGCCGCAAGCTCGTGGGCCGTCTCACGGTGGACGAGGTCATGGACTTCGTGCGGGCGGAGTCCGAGATGGATGCCCTGAATGTCGCGGGTGTGGTGGAGAGTGAGGACCTGTTCTCCAGCGTCTGGGCCAGCGCCAGGAACCGCTGGCTCTGGCTGTCAATCAATCTGGTCACTGCCTTTGGCGTTTCCCGGATCATCGGCGCCTTCGAGTCGACCATCGCCCGGCTGGTCGCCCTGGCCTCGCTGATGCCGATCGTGGCGAGCGTCGGGGGCAACACCGGTAATCAGACCACTGCGCTGGTCATCCGCAGCCTCGCCCTGGGCAAGGTTCACGCCGGCAATCTGGGACACCTGGTGCGCAAGGAGCTTGCGGTTGCGCTGCTCAACGGCCTGGTGTGGGGCGCCGTCGTCGGGGGCTTCGCATTCGTGTTCTATCGGGACTGGCGGCTCTCGGTGGTGGTCAGTGGGGCGATGATGGTCAACCTGGCCCTCGCCGCCCTGGTCGGGGTCGGGATTCCCGCGCTGCTGAATCGCATGGGCCGCGACCCGGCCATGGGCTCCAGCGTCATCCTGACCGGCATGACCGATGCGATGGGGTTCTTCGTCTTCCTGCTGCTGGCCACGCTCATCCTGTTCTGAGCGCCGCTCCGGGGATGCCGCGGATCGTTCCCGAGGGCGGTTTTCGCGGGGCCTTCGCCTTCCCCGCGAAGAGACTCCGTCAGAGATCGGGGCTCCAGACCCGGACACAGTTCCTGCCTGCGGCCTTGGCGGCGTACAGGGCCTTGTCGGCCCGGTCCAGGCTCGCCTCCACCGGCAGGTGCCCGTCGAGCTCGCGCTTCAGCGAATGGACCTGCAGACGCATCCGCTCCAGCGCCTGGGCGAAGCCGTCGTAGTCGTATGGGGAGATGGGCTTGCCCGTCGATGTGGTGACCAGCAGACGCGCGGCCAGCTCATGCATTCCTGCGTGCTCGTTCTCGATCGAAACGAAGGCGGGCAGTCGCCGCAGATGGGGCGAAGTGTACTGGTAATACCACTGGCCGAACTGACACTGCCGGTGCGCGTCCTTGTGCACGTCGCGCTGACCGTAGAACGATCGGCAGACCAGCGTACGGCTCAGGTGCCCTGACCGCCGGGCTCGATCTTAGGCGTCCCCTGAGGGGTGGCGCCACCGACCCAGCTTGCCGCCTTGTCCTTGAGCTCACGGAAGCGCTCGCTCAGGCCCGTCAGCTTCTCGTCCCACTCGGGGTTGGGCTGCTGGCCCTCGATGATCTTGAAATAGGCCTGCATCAGGGCGGCTATGGCGAAGGGCTCGAGCAGCGCGGCCTTGAAGCTCCAGGCGAAGACGATGGCGATGAGCACCGACCAGGCGCCCAGACCCTGGGACAACAGACTGGCCAGTGCCGCCACGGGTCCGACGATGACCAGGAAGATGACCAGGGCCAGACCGTACTGGATCAGCATGAGAAACAGGGCGTTCTTGAGCATGGCCTTGTAGTTCTGGGCATACAGGATCAACGCGTCCTTGCTGCTTTTCCAGGGATTCGCGCTCTGGGCGCGCAGGTTGTAGGCGAGGATGATCTCGTCCACGTAGGTGAGCGACAGGGTGAGCGCCCGGCGCACCAGCCGCATCAGAGCGTCGAGGCCGGGGATGGGCAGCAGGAAGGCGATGGTCATGAGCATGCCGTTGACCGCCCCGAGCACCCCCTTGATGATCTGGTCCATGAGAAACAGCGAGGAGGCCTCGGCGAAGCGCTCGCGCACCACGCCCTGGGCATAGTCGATCTGGCCCTTGCCGGCCGGCAGCTGCTCGCCGTCCATCAGTTTCACCAGCACGGCGATGTGGCCGGCCTTGACCAGATAGAGCAGGTACTCCCGGGCCCAGTAGAGGGCGACGCTCACCACGCCGAAGCCGAGGATGCCGCCGATGCCGGCGCCGCCGCCCGGCTCGTCTCCGAAAGCGGTCACGGCATATCCTAGGCCCGCCCCGGCGCCGGTGCCGATCACATAGACCAGCGCCACCCCGAAATACACCAGCAGCCGCAGGGCGATGAACGGTGCCGTGGCGCGCATGGCCGCCAGGGCCTTGCCGGTCTCGAAGTCCCACATGTCAGCCATACTCCTGAAGTTGGTTACGCTCGTCGACGGGCCGCTCGGGGGCATTCCCGTCGGACCCGGGCCTGGACGCATTATCACGGAAACGGGCAAGGGGGGAGAACGACCGCTTCGCATGTCGGCCGGCGCCGAGGTGACCGGAACGCGCAGGCCCGATGGCACTGCGTGCGCTGTGCCCCGAAGGGCGGGATATGCCGTATCCTTGTCGGCGCGGGCGGTTGACGGACCTCGACAAGAAGGTCTCGGCTGCTCGTCATTCCGGCCGGGTAGCCGGAATCCAGGGACCAGGGGCGGCAAGCCGGATAGATAGTCGCCCTCCCTGGTACTGGATTCCGGCCAATCCCTGGCCGGAATGACAGCTCACTCGGTGGCGCGCCAAATACTGACGATCATGCAAGGGAGCCTGCCTATGACCCCACCGGATGCCCGTCTGCGGGACATGATCTTGCGCCACGTTCCGGCGGACGGCACCGGCATCGGCAACAAGGTCTTGCTGGAGCGGCTCGGCGAGGTGGCGGATTTCGCCTTCGTCGAGGAAGATTACCGGCGGGTGCGCGACCGCCTGATTGCCGAGGGCGTGCTCGCCCCCGGCCGCGGACGCGGCGGCTCGGTCCGGCGGGTTCATCTACAAGACCGTGCCCCACGTCACCCTCAAGTCCATCGCCAACAACCCCGAGATCGACGGGCTCTACGAGCGCATGCATCCGACGATCGAGGCCGCGCTGACCGATCTGAGTGAGTCGCTTGCCGATTCGCCGTCATTCCCGCGCAGGCGGGAATCCAGAGACGAGGCCAAGAACCTGGATGCCCGCCTTCGCGGGCATGACGAGGGCGAGGACCAAGACCTGGATGCCCGCCTGCGCGCGCATGACGCCGATATCAAGGAATGGGAGATGCCTTTCGATTTCGCCGGCGACTGGCTCGATGCGGCGCGCACACCCTTCGAGGCCTTCGGCGCCGCACGCCAGGCCATGCGGAAGCGGATGGACGCGTCCATCGCCGCCCAAGCGGAGCTGGAGGTCCTCTACGACCGACCGGAGATCTCCCCGACCAAGCTGCGCATCTCGGGTCCGTTCACCGTCGAGGCGGTGCCGTTCGCCACGGTGCTGGCGCTGGACGAGGCCGAGCAGCCGGCCGACGCCGATGTGGCGGTCGCCCGCTCCGGTGAGACTGCGCGCCGGGCCCAATGGCGCGACGAGCTGCTCAAGGCCGGCATCCGCGGCAAGGGCGGCCAGAAGCTCAGGCTCGCCGATCAGGAGACCCTGCCCGGGGCCCGGTACGTGCACGCCGTCGGCACGGTCGCGGAGACCGGCGGGCGGGTCGCCGTGAGCTTCGGCCGCGCGCATGCCGCCCTCGAGCAGCGTCAGGTGGAGATCGCCATGCGCGAGGCCGGCGATCTGTTCCCGCTGCCCAGGATGCTGGTGTTCTGCGCCTTCACCTTCGACCCCGAGGCGGCCAAGGACGGCTGGTACAGATTGAAGAAGGACATCCGGGCGGAGCTGGACGAGGCCCTGCTGGCGCGGTTTCACGGCACCGTCTCGTTGCCCTTCGAGGCGGGAAAGAACGGCCGCATCGCGGTCAAGATCGTCGACGACCGGGGGATCGAGTCGTTGAAGGTCATGGACCTGGATTGAGCGGTAGTGGGAGATGACGCAGGCGAGGGACAGCCGCGAGATGTACTTATACGAGCCCGCCGACGGTACGGATGACGTGCTAGCAGCGCGCCCCCGTTCCGCCATTCCCGCCCCCGATCGGAGCCGACGTCAGGCTCCAACGGGAATCCAGCACCCATGAGCCCGGAGAAGAGGTTTTGCGTGTACATCCTGGCAAGCCGGCGGAACGGCACCCTGTATACGGGCGTTACCTCGGATCTCCCCGGCCGGGTCTGGCGGCACAAGACCAAGGTGGTCGACGGCTTCACGGCGAAGTACGGCGTGGATCAGCTCGTGTATTTCGAGACGCACGAGTCGGCCGAGTCGGCGATTCGGCGTGAGAAGCAGATCAAGAGATGGAATCGGGCGTGGAAGCTGGGATTGATAGAGCGATCGAATCCGGATTGGCGGGACTTGTATGAGGACGTCGTTGGGTAGCCTGGATTCCCGCCTGCGCGGGAATGACGGCGTGGACTGGGCTTCCGCCTTCGGGGAAATGACGGCGTGGACGGGATTTGCGCTTTCTCGGGGGTGACTTTCAGGGGCTCTGTATGACGACACCGAGATCGCTGATCATCAACTCCCCCCCCTACGAGGCGCCCGGGCAGCACCGGGAGCAGGGCCGCCGCGGCCGGGTGCTCGACAAGGCGGAGCGGGGCGAGTCGGTTACGAAGGACAAGGACTATGCCGTGCGCCTGGAGGCGATCATCAACGCCGCGGGCCTGCCGGCGGACAGGCGAGACGCGCTGCTGGGCGCCAGGCACGAGGAGCAGCTGCGCAATATCGTCGACACCGTGGGCAAGCGCGGCAAGGCCGGGCAGCGCCTGGAGAACGTCGTTTCTGTCGCGATGCTCTCCGAGGGCTGGGATGCGGCCAACGTGACGCACATCATGGGGCTGCGGGTGTTCACCAGCCAGCTGCTCTGCGAGCAGGTCATCTACGGCACGCGGCGGCGGAGGTTTGAAAAGGGGGGGGCGACCCCCTCACCCCAGCCCTCCCAATGGGAGAGAGTGCGGAACGATGGTCTCGCGATACGGCGATTTTTCACGGCACACGACTATTCGGCTGCCGTCATTCCGGCTATGGACTGGCTGGAATCCAGTACCAGGGAAGGGTGCTAACCGTCCGGCTTCAGGGCCGGAATGACTGGCGATCGACCGACTTGTTGGATGGCTACCCCAG
The DNA here is from genome assembly GCA_963711095.1 of uncultured Gammaproteobacteria bacterium. Lineage (GTDB taxonomy): Bacteria > Pseudomonadota > Gammaproteobacteria > Chromatiales > Chromatiaceae > CAVQCX01. The sequence continues at coordinate 297,943 of CAVQCX010000038.1, forward strand.
GGCCCCCTCGGCCTGGCGCAGGTCATCGGGATCGATTCGCGCGCGGGACGCAAGACCGGATCGCGTCCATCGACGACCGACGCGGTGCTGAGGGGGTGATCGAGCTTGGAAAGCTGCCGGTTGAGGTCCCTCGCGGGGCCTGGCCGACTGGCTCGATTGCGGTCCGTGGCAGGCCGATGTGGGCCACTTTACAGGCGCCCGAGTCCGAAGCATGATCAAAAACTACCCGCATGAATCATCCGGCGACAGTACAGGGGCGAAACCGGAGCCATTTTCGGCCGATATGGTCAACCTTTAGGGGTGCTGCGTGAGCCCATCGACCGGAAAAACCATAAGTCTCGAGGGTCGGGAATACTATGAAGCCGAGGCGCAGCGCTGGGCGGGGCATGATGCGACCCTTTTCCCCGCGGAAGTGCTGCTCCTGCACAAGCTGAAAGGGCAGTGGCCACAGACCAGGATGCTCGATATAGGGATAGGCGGAGGCAGGACGACGGCGATATTCTCGGGGATCGCCAAGTCATACGTTGGCATAGATTATTCTAATGAAATGTGTGACGCGGTGCGGTGGCGATTTCCGGATATCGTCTCCTCGATCCAGTGTGTCGACGCCCGGGTGTTGTCGCGCTTCGACGATTCTTCCTTTGATCTGGTGCTTTTCAGCTTCAACGGCATAGATCACGTCGCATTCGACGAGCGCCCCGGGGTATTTTCCGAGATGCGTCGAGTGCTTCGCGACGGCGGGCTGCTGCTGTTCTCCACCCATTGTCTGGGAGTGCTGGTGCCGAGGATGTGTCCCGGGATTCCGCTGCGCAAGCGGCTTCGCTACGTACGTCAGAACCCGTCGCTGTTTCTGGCCAGACGCCATAGCGCGAGTCACGCGGTCGTTCGGGAGGGTCGCATGCGGGTCGTCTACGTCGACCCGATCGACCAATGGATGCGACTCGAAGAGCTCGGTCTGCCCCCCACACAGGCAATCGACCGGACAGGGCAGCCGGTTCATCTGGACGGGGCCGGCCCGGAAGGTGGGCGCGGATGGGAGCCGCGCCATTGGTGGATTCACATTTTTTGCGTGGCAAGAAAGTGACGGGATGAAAGCGACAGGATGCGGATTGAAGTCTGCAAAGGCCGCGTCGCGGTCAAGGTTGCCTCTGCGCTTGGCGTGACCTGCGCCACCGCCAGCCCGCTTTCAGCAGATGTGCGTAGGCGGTGCTGGAAAACAGGTCCGTGCTGTAGTGGGCCACCCCATGCCCCCCCCATCGGCGGATGAAGGGCGTGTCGCCGTTGAAATCGAAGCGGCGCCACCGCCCGCCCCAGATCCGACGCAGCAGCTCCTGGGTCATCAGGGCTCCAGGGCCCCTGGAGGAGGCATCGGCGTCGTAATAGGTGGTCAGCCCATACAGGGTGTCGCCTTGGGCCAGGGTGAGGCAGGCGGCGACCAGCCAGTCGCTCTGGGTGGTCAACATGGTAATGCCGAGCTGGTCGTCGCCCAGGCTCAGCAGCAGATCCCGGATGAAGCCTCGGTCGGCCGCCGTAAGTGCCGCATTTCTGGTGTTGGCCTTCCAGCTGCGGCGCTCCAGCGCAAACACGCTCTCCAGTGCCGCGAGCTGGTCGTCTCGGCTTTTCAGGTCGCTGTGATGGCTCGCCCCGAGCTTGTCCATGCGCGACTGGTGCCGCCGAAGCTCCTGGCGGAACTTCCTCGATAGGGTGCGCAGATAGTCCGGGAGCTCGCCCTCGATCGGCAGCACCCAGTGGGTCCGGCCCTCCCGCCAGCCGGGAGCGTCAAGCCCTTGGGACCGGGCCGCATCCGCCAGGAGGCCAAACAAGGGGCTGTGCTCCGGGACATTGGAAAAGGACAGCCGGTCCCATTGCCAGCGCCGATTCGCCAAGTAGCCCAGCATGGCATCCAGGCATGCTCCCGGCTGCTCGGGCAGGAGCAGGTCCTCGCGCAGAACGTGCTTGTTGCGCAACGGGCTGAGGCAGCGGGTGGGCGCACCGAGGTGCCACTGCAGCCTTTGCATGAGAGGCGCAATGCCGATGATGCGCCCGGCCGAGCGAAACAGCAGGATACGCAGTCTGTTGCTTGCGCCGAAGGCTCGCCACCAGGCGCAGGCGAAACCGTGGGTCAGAAAAACCGTTGCGCCCGGATAGTCCGCCAGCAAGCTCTCCCAGGGTTGCTTCAGGGCAGCCAGGGCATCCAGGTGGCGGATCTCCTCGACCTCGATCGCGGGCGTCCCGCCGGGCGCCGCTTCAGGGGCGTCCCTCCGGATCTGGTCTGCGCTCTGCTCGGAGGCTTGTGCCATGGTTGTTGTATCGAGAATGGCTCGTGACACCCTGTCGAGCGTCGTCCGTGGCAGGTCCCTGTCAAGCTCCCAGCAACATGAAGAGCGACACCAAGTGTGACTCGGGCAGCCGTCCTGCGGCGAGCGGGGCGGCAGATCGCCGCTATTGTGATCGATGGAGCCTGGCTTGTGGGACCGGACCCCTGGGGCGAGCGCCGATTCTACCGTCAACAGCAGGCAAGTGCGACAGACCGCCGGGGCTGCTATCGCCGGCCCATCGCAGCACAGTCACGGCGATTGCGCCCGCAGCAGGCTTGGTGTCCAAGGGCAATCCCTGCGATACTCAGCGGATTTCCCGGTTGGCCTTGACGTAGGCACGGCCGACCAGGCCATGAGAGGTCCCCGATTGCTCCTGTCGGCCGTCAAGCGCACGCTCTACTGGCGCCTGCTGACCCACGTCTTCCCATACTGGAAGATCTTTCTGATCTCCTTCGTCAGCACCGCCATCGTGGCCGCCACCGAGCCTGCCCTGCCGGCGCTGCTCAAGGCCTTGCTCGACGACAGCTTCATCGGCAAAGACCAGGCGGTGATCCGGCTGATGCCCTTCGCCATCGTCGGCCTTTTCCTGGTGCGCGGAATCGCCGACTTCGTCAGCAGTTATTCCACCGGCTGGATCGGCACCCGGCTGGTCACCGATCTGCGCGAGCGGATGTTCCGGCAGCTCATCGCCGTACCCATGGCATTCTTCGACGAGCACACCTCCGGGACGCTGCTCTCGCGCTTTACCTATGACGTGGTGAGGGTGTACCGGGCGGCCACCAGCGCCTGGGTCACCGCGGTGCGCGATTCCCTTGCCGTGGTGGGGCTGCTCGGCTGGATGTTCTGGCTCAACTGGCGCCTTACGCTCGCCACCCTGATCATCGTGCCGGCAGTAGGGGCCTTGATCAACAGCGCCAGCCGCCGCATGCGGCGACTGAATCGCACTGCCCAGCACCAGATGGGGAAGCTCAACCAGATCATCCGGGAGACCATCGGCGCCCAGCGCGAGATCCGGGTGTTCGGGGCGGCGGACTACGAGATCGCCCGCTTCAACCACCGCGCCAACAAGGTCCGCCAGATGGAGAACAAGCTGGGCGTCACCGCTTCGGCCAATGTCGCGGTGGTGCAGTTTCTGGTGGCTGTGGTGCTCGCCGTTCTGATCCATTACTCGATCCTACAGTCGCAGGGTAACGGTTTCACAGTGGGCGGGTTCGTCTCCTTCTTCGGTGCCATGGCCATGCTGTTTGGGCCTACCAAGCGCCTGACTAAGGTCAACGACGACATCCAGCGGGGGCTCGCGGCCGCCGAGAGCGTATTCTTCATGATCGACCAGCAGCCCGAGGAGGAGCCGACGGATGCCGAGCCCCTGCAACGGGCGCTGGGGGAGATCCGCTTCGAGGACGTCTCGTTCCGCTATCCCGGCCAGGCCGAGCCCGCCCTGGACCGTATCGATCTGCACATCCCGGCCGGGCAGAGCGTGGCCCTGGTGGGGACCTCGGGCAGCGGCAAGTCCACCCTGGTGAGCCTGATCCCCCTGTTCCTGCGGCCCCAGTCCGGGCGGGTCCTGCTCGACGGGCGAGACCTGCGCAGCCTGCGCCTGCAGGACCTGCGCCGGCAGATCGCGCTGGTCAGCCAGCAGGTGGTGCTGTTCGACGACACGGTCGCCGCCAACATCGCCTACGGCCAGCGCGACCGGGTCGATCCCAAGCGGCTGCGCGCGGCGGCGGATGCCGCCCATGCCAGCGAGCTCGTGGAGCAGCTGCCCCAGGGTATGGAGACCCGCATCGGCGAGAACGGCGCCCAGCTCTCCGGGGGACAGCGCCAGCGTCTGGCCATCGCCCGGGCGCTGCTGAAGGGCGCCCCGATCCTGATCATGGACGAGGCGACCTCCAACCTGGACAGCCATTCCGAGCGCCACATCCAGGCGGCCATGGAGGCTGTGTTCCGCGACCGCACCTGCCTGATCATCGCCCACCGGCTGTCCACCATCGAGAACGCCGACCGGATCATCGTGCTCGAGCGCGGGCGGATCGTCGAGTCCGGCACCCATGAGGAGCTGCTCGCCCGGGGGGGCAGTATGCGAGCCTGCACCGCGCCCAGACCCGCCAGGCCGAGGCGCGCCCATGAGCGCCCACACAACCCCCGGCGCGCCGCGGTCTCGCCTGCGGCCCGGTGCCGCGAGACGGGGCTGGCCATTGCGCCCGCTCCGGGAAAGAATCCCCGGACACCCCGCTCCCGGGGCTGCAGCACCTAGCCCCGGCAGTCAGCCGGGAATGCTGCGCTCATCCACTGGCAAAGAGGTATCCCGTGAACATCAGAATCGACGTCGAGATGACTCCCGAGGAGATGCGTCGCCTGGTCGGCCTGCCCGACCTGGAGGCCTTCAACCGGGAGCTCATGGAGCAGATCCGCCAGCGCATGATGGCGGGCGTGGAGGGTTATGATCCCATGAGCCTGTTCCAGCCCTATCTGTCCGGGGCGGCCGCGAGCATGGATTTCTTCCGCCGCATAATGGGCATGGCGGCGAGTGGGGGCGACAAGACGGAGCAGCTCGGGAAAGACTGAGGCTCATCAGGCGCACCGGAACCGTTCGGCCCGTTCCGGGCCAGACCCGGCGATCCGAGTCCGGCCTCGCGAAGCGAGCTTCATGGGGTGCGGCCGCCCGGGATCAGCCGCTGGGCATCCATCACCAGCACCCCGCGGTGCCAGTCGATGTGATGCATGGCCCGCCAGCCACCGGCCTGCTCGCCGCTCATGCGCCAGATCGCGTGCTCGGCATAGCGCGCCGGCGACAGGGTCAGGATCTCGTTGAGGCACAGGCCGTGGCCGTAGCGGCGCACGCAGTCCTGGGCGGGGCGCAGCAGCCGCCCCTGCCCGTCGACCAGGATCCGGCCCGCTGGCCGGGCGCGGCTGAAGTCCTGGACCAGGGGATTGCCGGGGTGGGGCGTCCAGTGCTCGCTCAGGGGGCTGTCGGCATGGAAGGCCAGCAGGGTCTCGTTGATCCGCCGGCCGCGCCGCTTGGCGGCGCAGAACACCCACCAGCGTCCCTGGTGCTCGTAGAGCGTGGCGTCGGCGATGCGCTGGTCCTGGATCAGGGTGCGCACCCGCTCCCAGCGCAGCGGGAAGTCGACGCAGCGGTACAGGTCCACGCGGCCCGCCTGCTGCATCTCCGGCAGCATGTAAAGCGCGCCCTCATGTTCGAGCAGGAAGGGGTAGGAGAGGTGCTGAGGCCCTTCCAGCACCGGCCGGGCAGGGCCGGCCGGATGCAGATTGCCGTCGAGCTCGATGACGCTGATGCGTCCGCGCCCGGTGGCGTAGGGCAGCTCTTCGACGAACACGAACAGCCGGCCATCCCGGGACCAGAGGAAGGGATCGGCCCAGAACACGTCATCGGGAGGGTAGATCGGCGTCAGGCTCTGGGGCCGGGGCGCCGCCAGGGCGGGGCGCTCGCAGCGGCCGATCAGCAGCAGCCACTGCAGGCGTAGCCCGCGGGTCTCAATGGCGTCGGCGCGGCGCCCGGCGCGGCGGGCGCGCAATTGGGACCAGCGGCGAAGCAGGCGCATGCCCACGGCTCAACGACCTCTCGGGGGGCGTCTGCCCCGGGGTGTCGCCGCTGCTCCTTCAGGGTCTGCCGGATGGACCCGAAGAGCTTCGGACTGTCCATCCCCCAACTGCCGTCGGTAGTCGTCCGGCGACGTATAGCCCCGCGGGGCATCAGCACAGGTTGTCGGTAGCTCGGCCGCGACAGGGGGGGGTCCTGGTGCCGGTGCCACCGGCGCTCGGCGCGCATTTCGATCATGGTCCCGGGCGGCTCAGAGTCCGAAGGCGGCCAGATGGGCGAGGCAGCTGCGCTCCACCGTGTAGCGGGAGGCGCCCTCGCGCAGGGTCTCGGGGGCCGGCGGGTGGTCCAGGGCGGCGGCCATGGCGGCCGCCATGGCCGGGGGATCGCGGCGCGGGACCAGGGCCCCGTAACGCCCTCCATCCAAGATCTCCCCGGGGCCGCTCGGGCAATCGGTGGACACCACCGGGGTGCCCAGGGCCATGGCCTCGATCAGCACGTTGGGTCCGCCTTCGCGCAGGGAAGAGACTGCCAGCAGCCGGGCGCGGGCCATGTAGGGGTAGGGATTGGCGACGAAGCCGAGGAACCTGACGTCGGCGCCTATGCCCAGTTGTCCTGCCAGGGCCTGCAGCTTGCCGAGCTGTCGCCCGGTGCCGAGCAACATCAGACGGCAGGGCCGCTCGCTGCGCAGCAGCGCGAAGGCCCGAAGCAGGGTGGGGAAATCCTTCACCCTGGCTAGCCTGCCCGCGGCAACGATAACTGGTACCTCGGGGGTCGCGAGCCAGGGGTGATCGACGGGCTCGGCGGCCCGTCGCGCGAGACCAGGGGTCACCGTCGGCAGCGGGGCCACAGCGATCCGCGCGGGGTCCATGGCCAAGAATCCGGCAAGCTCCCGGGCACCCGCTGCCGAGCTGACCACTAGGCCATCGAAGCGTGAAAGCAACCGCCTGAAGCGGCGGCGATAGAGCAGCGCCGCGAGCGGGAAGCGCCGGTTCAGGCGGGTCTGCTCGGGCAGGGAGGTGCCAACGGCGCAGAAAAAGCGCACCTGGGAGTCGCGGAGTCGCGCCTTGACCCGGGCCGCAACGGCATCGTCCCGGCTGTGGCCGGTCAGCACCACCCGCGGTCGCTGCCCGTGCAGATAGCCCAGCAGCTGCTCGGCCAGGGCCCGGTCACTGCGCGCGTGCAGACTCACCAGCGCCACCTCGGGCGCCAGCTCCCCCAGAAAGGCGCTATCCCTGCGGGTCAGGATCAGGGTCACCGGTCGGCCCAGTGCGGCTATGCCGTTGGCTAGGTTGACGAACATCCGGCTCACGCCGCCGCCGTCGTTGAAGGTCGGGCTGAAGATGGCGAGATCCGGCAGGGCGTTCTGGCGCGCGCGCTCGGGCTGTGACGCGGCCATATCCGAGGCCGTCTCCGGGGCCGAGCCGGCTGCAGGCTCTCGGCTCATGCAGGGGCCCACCCTGGCCCGTCGGCCGATCTGCAGCGTCTCTCGGGGGACAGGCAGCGCCCAGGCCAGGCCCCTGCTCGGCGCCAGGGGTCGGCCGCAGGCCGGCTCGCGATCTCCGGACGGACAGGCACCCGCTTGGGATCAGGGCAGCGGGATGCCGAGCTGATAGCTCGCTCCACCGGACTGGTGTTTATCGCCGCCGCCTCCGTACACATCGATTCGATGGTGGACGGACGAGGCCGGGGACCGCCCGGTGTAGCTCCAGCCCTGGACGACGTGCAGGGCATCCGCCGCCTCGGCGATGGACCTGGGCATAGGCGGGAAGGGGGCAATGGCCCTGAGCTGGGTCGCCGCGGTGTGCACCAGGGCGGGGCCCGCGGAGCCGAGCACGCGGTAGCCGCAGAGCCGGCCGTCGCTGCCGAGCACGACCTCCAGCCGGACCTCGCCGCCGGGGATGGTGCCATCGGCCTGAGCGCGGGGCTGGTACAGGCCGAAGGTCCGCTGCAGCTTGCGGGAGAAGCCGTCGAGGTAGAGCTTCTCCCGGCAGCCCGAACGCCTCTCGCGACAGTGCCCGCTGGCGTGCAGCGGGGGCGCTCAGGCAGGCCTGGTCCAGGATCACGAAGCCTCCGGGACGGATCGGTGCTGCCGCCCCGGCCGAGGCCGGGCTGCCCGCCGGGGCCGCTGCGGACGCCAGGGCGAGGGCGATGCCCGCAACCAGGCGCCGGGTCTGGATGGTCCCCGACAGGGGATGCTTCAGGGTGCAGGGTTGGGTGCTCACGCGATCTCCTGAGAATCGGCGGCCGGGCCGCGTTGCCTGGGAAAGCCCCGTGGGGCTGCTGTGGTTTTCACCAGCCGCCGCCTCCGCCACCGCCCCCCCCGCCGCCGGAGGAGCCGCCCCCGCCCATGCCGGAAGATGACCCGGGGGCGTGCGAGGATGAGGCTATGGCACCGGCCAGTGCGCCTCCCATGGCCGCACCAAAGGCCCCCAGCTGACCGCTGCTCCAGCTGCTGCCCCGATACCAGGCGGGACGCTGGTAGCTGCCGTCGGCCTCGGCGCGCGCCAGCACGTCCTCGAAGCGGCTCGCCCATTGCTGCTCGACATCCAGGGCCATGGCGCAGGGCAGATAGCGCTCGAACAGCTCCGGGGTCTTCTCGGGGGGGTGCATGAAGTCGAGCTCGTCCTTCTCCGCCACCGACAGGTACAGCCGGAAGCCTTCGAGCCGGTCCATCAGGCGCCGTCCGGCCAGGGTGGGGGCCTTGAGCCATTGGTAGAACGCATAGTTCATCGCGACCAGGGCGAATAGCGCGATCAGCACCCAGACCGAGGCCTGGCTGCCGAACACGCAGAGCACGACGATCTCGGCGCCCACGAAGGGTACGGCGAACAGGCTGATGACGACGGCCTGGGTGTAGCCGCCGGCGTTGTCGGCCGATCTCCAGGCCTGGTAGGCCCCGCCGACCAGCGCGATCACCCCGACGCTCCAGATGCTGAGCCAGACCGAGAGGAAGGCGGCCAGGCTCCGCGCCTCGCCCCCGGGCACCATGATCACCGTTGCCGCTACCGTGGCCACCGAAAGCAGGATACCGGGCAGCAGGTAGCTGCTGTTGGTGACGAAATAGCTCTTCTCGTAATAGCGCTTGAGCGCGCCCTGCTGGGCCTTGATGGCCTTGGAGAGCTTGGCGTGGTTGCGTTGCTCCAGCTCCAGGTTGGTGCTGCCGTCCCCGAACAGCGCGCTGCTCGTGGCAGCCTCTCCCGGCCCGGGCTTGCTGCTGGGCTGCTGGCCGGTCTTCTGCAGCGCGAACTTCCCCTTGGACGCCTCGTGGATATGCAGATAGCCCAGCACGGCGAGGTTGACCAGGGCGGTGGCGAAGGTCTTGTTGTCATAGCCCATGCGCCGGATGAAGCGCATGGCCCCGGGCGAGAAGCCATCGGGAGGGCTGTACTCGGGGATGATCACCCCGGTCGGTGGGTCGCGGCCCGCCGCGCGCCAGACCATGAGGTAATAGATCAGCACCACCGCGATGCCGATCAGCGCCCCCATCGCTTCGCGGTTGTCGGCGAGCAGCTGGCCGATACGCTCCTGGGACGTAGGCTCGTGGACGTAGCCCTTGGGCCAGTCGACGACGATGGTCAGGCCCTCCCGGTCACCGAGCGGGGCGCTGGTCTCGAACTGGATGGAGCCGTCTGCGTCGATGTGGCTGACATAGTTTTTACCCCTGGCGCCTGCGGGGCCGGTATAGCCGTCGGTGCGGAGCGCGCCGGCCGGCACCCCGGCGGGCAGGACGACCCGGGCGCTGGCGTGCTCGATGGGAAACACCCAGTCGTTGCCGGTGACGTTCCAGTAGAGCTCATCGCGGTCCTCGAAGAAGCCGAGCTGGCGGTCGGTTTGGTAACGGATGCTGTAGCTGTAATCGCCGGGGCTGAGGAACACGCTCTGCTCGCCCGCGTAGATGCGCACGCCGTTGGACAGCGGCTCGGTATGATAAGGCTCCGGGCGGCCGTCGCGGCTCACGCCGAGCAGCTCGAAGCCGACCCGATAGCGGTTGCCGGCGGCGTCGCGGTAGTCGGTCGGGAAGTCGCGGAAGATGCCTCTGCGAATCTGATCGCCTTCGGCATGCACCTGGATGCGCTCCTCGACGTTCATCGCGCCGCTGGCCAGCACCTGGATCTCGCTGTGAAATGCGATGACGCGCTCTGCGCCCCAGGCCGGGACCTGGGCGAGCAGCGCCAGCAGCGCGAGCACTCGGGCCATGGGGCTCATGACATTGCCGGCGGCGTGCCTTGCGCGGCGCTCTCCAGCTCGAAGAATCTGGCAGGCCGGAAGCCCAGCGCCTGGGCGACGATCATGTCCGGCACCGAATCGATCCGCACGTTGAGGTTGCGTACCGCGCCGTTGTAATAGCGGCGGGCGTACTGGATGTTCTGCTCCACTTCGGTCAGCTGCTCCATGAGCTTCAGGTACTGGGTGTTTGCCTTGAGGTCCGGGTAGGCCTCCGCTAGCGCCACCAGCTGGCGCACGCGCCCGCCGAGCTCGCCCTCGATTCGCCCCTTCTCGCCGGGCTCGGAGGTGCGCTCGGCATCACTGCGCAGGCGCGCCGTGTCCGCCAGCAGGGCGCTCTCGTAGCCGGCGTAGGCCTTAACCGCGTCCACCAGCTTGGGGATCAGGTCATGGCGGCGCTTGAGCTGGACGGCAATGTCGCTCCAGGCCGCGAGCACACGGTTGCGGTCGCGCACCAGCAGGTTGTAGCTCAGTATCCCCCATCCCAGGATGAGTGCCGACAGCAAGAGCAGGACCCCTGTCACGGTCTAGTGTGCTGCCTCAAACATGGATCGCACCTCGCAGCCCGGGCTGAGATGCGACCGGATTGCTGCTTTGCGGCTCGGGGTCCAAACGGTCACGCAACAGGGCATTACTCTAACCCGGCGCGCGCGCTCAGGCGAAGTCCAGGGCGAACCCGGCGCTGTCGAGCCGTTTGTTCTCTTCCTCGCAGCTCGGCGCGGGTGAGGGGATGGCGCGCCAGCCAGTCGTCCGGAAAGCGCAGGGTCAGTCGGTTGCCGCTCACCGACAGGCGCGGGTTGGGCCTCGCCATAGCGGAGCGGCCCCGGTGCAACAGCACCGCCAGACGCAGCAGCACGCACAGCCGCTTGGCGGAGGTGCGCACCGGTCCGGGCAGCTGATCGAACACCGCCACCGGGAACTTGCGCCGGTGGCTGCGCACCAGCGCGGCGAGCACCTCCTGCTCCTGACGCGAGAAGCCGGACAGGTCGGAGCTGGAGATCAGATAGGCGCCGTGCTTGTGGAACTGACTGTGGGAGACCACGACCCCGATCTCGTGCAGGCGCGCCGCCCAGGCGAGCAGGTCGGTATACTCCGGGCCGATCAGGTCCCAGTCCTGGGCCACCTGGCCGAGCAGGCGGCGGGTCGTGATCTCCACCCGCTTGGCCTGGCGCAGGTCGCCCTGGAAGCGCTTGCGCAGGGCATTGACCGTGCGCTCGCGCACGTCCTCGTGGCGGATGCGCCCGAGCATGTCGTAAAGCAGCCCTTCGCGCAGGGCCTGATCGGAGACCATCAGGTGCTCGATGCGCAGCGCCTTGAACACCGCCAGCAGCACCGCCACTCCGCCCGGGAAGACCTCGCGGCGCTCCTCGGCCAGGCCGGGCAGGGCCAGCTTGTCGATCTGGCCGGCGTCGATCACGGCCTTGCGCAGCTTCTTCAGCGCCTCGGCGGAGATCCCCTGCTGGGTCCAGCCCGAGGCGAGACACGCCGACTCGATGGCCTTGATGGTGCCCGAGCTGCCCACTGCCAGCTGCCAGCCGGCGTGGCGGAACTCGCTCTTGACCGGACGCAGCTCCAGCGCCCCGGCGGTCTCCGCGGCGTTCATCCCCGCGGACGTGATCTTGCCATCGGCAAAGTAGCCCTGGGTCATGCTCACGCAGCCCATGTAGAGGCTCTCGCGCTCATGGGCGGTGAAGCCCTCGCCGACGATCACCTCGGTACTGCCGCCGCCGATGTCCACTACCAGGCGCCGCTCGCCGCCGGCGGCCAGCCCGTGGGCCACGCCCAGGTAGACCAGGCGCGCCTCCTCGCGTCCGGCGATCACCTCGATAGGGTGGCCGAGGGCGGCCTCGGCCGCCTGCAGAAACTCCCTGCCGTCGTGCATCTGGCGCAGGGTGTTGGTGCCCACGGCGCGCACCGTACCCGTCGGCATGGCCCGAACCCGCTGGCCGAACCGCTCGAGACAGGCCAGCGCCTGCTCGGACGCCTCGGGGGTGAGCCGCTTGGCGGTGTTGAGTCCCGCTGCCAGGCGCACCATCTCGCGCAGCCGATCGATGATCTGCAGCTCGCCGTCGGTGACGCGGGCGACGATCATGTGGAAGCTGTTGGAGCCCAGATCGACGGCGGCGACCGTCTCCGGGGTGCCCAGGGGAGCCGAATAGCCCAGCATGTCCTGCTCCGGGATGGGAAAACGACCGGGGACGAATGCTAACAGCTCGGCGCGGACTGGGCGACCGGCGGGGCGGGGCTCGGCGACGGCGGTATCTCCGTATCTCGGGCTGGGCGGGTGGGGCGCTGGCTCGCGCCCGGGTGCCTGACCATCGTCCAAGACTTGTCGGGACCCGCGCGCATTGCCCAGGCGCGCCAGCCCGGTGAGAATGGCAGCCGAACATGACAGCGCGGTTTCCGGACAAGCGATGAAGTTCTGCAGCCATTGCGGCTCGTCGGTCGAGCTGCGCGTGCCCGAGCGAGACAACCGCCCCCGGTTCGTGTGCGCGAGCTGCGGCACGGTGCACTACCAGAACCCCAAGGTGGTGACCGGCTGCATCCCCGAGTGGGAAGACCGTATCCTGCTCTGTCGGCGTGCCATCGAGCCGCGCTACGGTTTCTGGACCCTGCCCGCAGGGTTCATGGAAAACGGTGAGACCAGCATGGAGGGCGCTGCGCGCGAGACCTTCGAGGAGACCGCAGCGCGAGTGGAGATCACCGGCCTGTATACCGCGTTCAACCTGCCCCACATCAGCCAGGTCTACCTGCTGTTTCGAGCACGGCTACTGGCGCCCGAATTCGGGCCCACCGACGAGACCCTGGAGGCGCGTCTGTTCGGCGAGGCGCAGATCCCTTGGGATCGAATCGCCTTCCCGGTGGTGGCCGAGACCTTGCGCCTGTACTTCCAGGATCGCGCCGACGGTGGCTTTGGCACCCACGTTGGCGACATAGTCCGGCTGCCTGGCGAGCCGCGCCAGTACCGGGTGTCGCTGCTATAGGTGCTCGCCCAAGTCGCCCTCAATCCGATGCCGGCGACTTCTCCACGGGGATATGGACGGTGATCTCGGTACCCTCGCCCGGGCGACTCTCTACCGCGAGGGTGCCGCCGTGGGCCTCGGCGATGAGCCGGCACAGATACAGGCCGAGTCCGAAGCCGCCGGTCTTGCGCTGGCGGGCGGGATCGGCGCGGTAGAAGGGCTCCAGCAGCTGGGGCAGGTGCTCGGGAGGGACCCCCGGGCCCTGGTCAGCGACCCGCAACGCGACCTGACCGGCCTCGAAGCGGGTACTTACTCCCACGGCGCCGTCGCCGCCGTGGCGCAGCGCGTTGTCGATCAGGTTACGGATCAGGAGTCGGATGCGGGTCGCATCGAGCGATATCTGAGGGAGCCCGCCCTGCAGGTCCAGGGTCAGCGCCGCCCCTTGGAAGTGTTTTTCGACAACCTCGCGTACCAGCGCATTCAGAGACTCGGTGGTGCGCAGCAGCGGGCTGTGGCGGGTGTTGAGGCGCTCGGTCTCGAGCAGCTCGCTGATCAGCCGGTCGATCTCGCACAGGTCGCGGGCGACCTCGTCGCGCGCAGCACTGTCCTCGATCAGCTCGATGGACACCCGCGCACGGGTGAGCGGCGAGCGCAGCTCGTGGCTGATGGCAAGCAGCAGTTGGCGCTTGGCCTCCAGCATCGCCTGGATGTCGTCGGCCATGCCGTTGATGCTCCGGGCGAGGTCGCCCAGCGCGTCGTGGCGCTGGATGCGCACCCGGTAACCGAGCTCGCCTTCCCCGATCCTGCGCACCCCTGTGCGTATGGCATCCACCGGCGAGAACAGCCAGCCGATCGCCCAGTAGGTAAGAGACAGCACCAGCAGGATGCTCGCTACCGCCAGCAGGCCGATGCGCGGGTTCGGATCGTTCGCCGCCAGGGGCTGGAAACGAAACAGGATCCGGTGCCCGTCGGCAAGCGAGCGCACGAAGAACCGCTCGCCCCATCCGGAGGGCTGATCGGCGATCAGCGACTGGGCCCGCCCGACCGGCAGCTCATCGGGCGCGGATGACCAGTTGACCCGCGGACCCTGGATGAGGATGTCGATGGGCAGGGTTTCGGCAAGCCGGCGTGCCTTGGCGAGGTCGGGCGGGGTGCCGATGTCGGCGGCCAGATAGTCCACGTAGCGCACCACGTGGGGAGAGAGGGTGCGGCGGAAATTATGGACCAGCGAGTAGCGCAGTGCGGTCTCCAGCACCAGGACGAGGGCCACGGCGGTGACCAGGAACAGCAACATCAGCCGGGCCGATAAGGAACGGCTCAGCCGGCGTCCCCAGCGCTTCAACTTGCGCCGCCCACGAAGGCGTAGCCGGTGCCGCGCACGGTGCGGATGTATTCGCCCGGGCGAAGCTTGCGCCGCAGCCGGCTGACCAGGATGTCCACCGCGCGGGAGAACACCTCGGCGTCGATGCCGCGCAGACGGTTGAGGATCTCGTCGCGGCTGAACGGGCGGCCCGGCGCGCCGGCCAGCAGCACCAGCAGCTGGTACTCCGCGGCGGTGAGCGTCAGCGAGGCCCCGTCGCGGATCACGGTCTGGCGCTCGCAATCGATTACCAGACCGTCGAAGCGCAGGATCGGGTCGGCACCCGCCGGGGGCGCGCTGCGCTTGAGGATGTTCTGGATGCGGGCCACCAGCTCACGCGGCTCGAAGGGCTTGGGCAGGTAGTCGTCCGCCCCCAGCTCCAGCCCGATGACCCGGTCCATCACCTCGCCCCGGGCGGTGAGCATCAGGATCGGCACCTGGCTGTCACGCCGGATGCGCCGGCACACCTCGAAGCCATCGATCTGGGGCAGCATCAGATCCAGGATGACCAGCTCGTAACCGCGCTCCGCCGACAGGCGCTCCAGGCCCTTGAGCGGGTCGGTGGCGCTCTCCAGGGAGAGATCGAAACGCTCGAAATAGCGGGCCAGCAGCGGGCCCAGGCGCTCGTCGTCGTCGATCAGGAGCAGTCGATGCATCGAGGATCAGGCAGGAGATCAATGGGTCGCACGCCGGCACACCGGCTAAACATAACCTGAGCGGGCCGCGCTGTGTTACCCGCCAGGCCGCTTCCGAGGCCGCCGCTGGGCGACCTCGGGGCCGGTGCGAAGGCAGGGGCTCCGGGGAATCCCCCGGCCCGCCTCAGATGGCTACATCGGAATATCCAAAACCACCGTACATCCGCGTGGCCAGGAAGGTGCGCAGCCGGGTGCGTTGAGTCTCGTCGAGGCTGTCATGGAAATCGGCAAATGCCTCGACCACCGCGGGGGCCTCGGCCTCGGCCGCCCGGGCACGCGCCTTGAGCATGTGCAGGCTCGCATGCTGGTCGAGTCGGGGCGCGGCGAGCAGGTCCAGCATGCCCGTGCGCGAGGCGTCCTGGTCCGCGGCCAGGGCCTGGCTCGCCCGCTGCAGGCGCTGCAGTAGCACGCGCAGACTCTGTTGCTGCGCTGCAGTGAGCCGCAGGCGCGCCCCGGTCTGGGCGACAAACCGGTCCATCCGCTGGACATCCACGGCATCCTCGCTACCCGGATACGGAAAGGGAAATCCGGCCTCGGGTATGGCCGCGGCCACCGCGCCGATGAAGCTGGCGCCAGCGATGCCGCCGGTCCACATGCTTTCTGTCTTGTTCATGGCTCTCTCCTTCGCTCGGTGGGGATGGGGGTACGGGAGCCATGATAGACAGGGGGGTCTCCACCCACCTTTCGCCGCGGTAACGGTTTGTAACGAAGTGTAACTGGGCCGACGAGCGGCGCGTGGCAGGGGTGCGGAAGAGTGGCTTGTCCGGTCGCCCGGAGGCAACGCCCTGGGCGGATGTGGAGCCCCCGGTCTCCGCCATCACGGTTGTGGTCGCTGCAGGACCGAGACTTGCTGCTGCGGGGGCCGGCGGTCACGCGGCCCAACCAAGGGTGGGCGATGGACATCACTTACATCCCCATGGCCTGGGGCTCCATCTGCCTGGCTACGGCGCTGGACTGGTATTCGCGCCGCGTGCTCGCCTGGTGGGTGTCGATCGCGATGGACACGGGCTTCGGCCTGGATGCCTTGGAGGAGGCGCTACTGCGTTACGGCACGCCGGACATCGTCAACAGCGACCAGGGCACGATTGCATTTATCCCAATGGGCTGCGCCGCTCAGCCAACCGGAGCCACCTCTAGAGCACATCTTCGTCCCCGTGGTACTTGAGAATCCCCCGGTATACGATGCCCGATACGTCCCGGATCACCTCGGAGCGTGCGCGGATCCAGGCCGTGTAGTTGTCCGCCCCGTCGGGCTTCTCGATGATGCCGATCAGCGTGTAGGGATAACGCTTGCCATCCTTGCCGACGACGCTCAGGATGCCCATGTCGCCGCAAAGGCGGGCAGTGCTGCCGGTCTTGTCATAGACCTGGGTGCCGTTGGGGATCTCCTCCACGCCCTTGAAGATGCGGTCGGGGCCGGGCAGGGCCATGAGCCGCCTGATCTCGCGGGCGCCCGGAATGCTGCCCTTCCACACGGCGTACAGGAAGCGGCTGTAGTCGTGGACCGAGGCCTTGTTGCGGTAGGTGCGCCCGTTGAGTGGGATGTACTCGACGATGGCGGTTTGCCGGAATATGTTGCTGTAGCTCCGCTGCAATATCCGTTGCACGGCGCTCGGGCCGCCCACTTGGCGCATGACCCAGTCGGCGGAGGCGTTATTGGAATGCTGGATCATTTCCCGCATCTCGCGGCGGCCGCGCGGGCCATAGGCCAATTCGCCATGCTCGACTCGGTGAAAAAAGGCGGCGGCGATGAAGGGTTTGATCATGCTGGCCGCCTGAAACTGGACGTCCTCGTTGATGGTGACCAGCTTCTCGCCGGTGGTGAAGTCGTACACCGACCAGCCGGTCCGCTCGTCGGCGGCGATGCGCCCCTGGCGGCGCAGTCCCTCGATGTAATTTCCGAGCGCCTTCTCCAGGTCGCCGATCCGGGGGGCCTCGGCCTGGGCGGACTCGGGCTCCGCGAGCGGCGGCGCGGTGCCTTCGGTGGCTGGCGGCGCGGGGTCGGTACCCCCGCCGTCTGCTGTCTTGGGGGGCTCCGGGACCTTTGGCGGGGTGTTCTCGTCGCCGACGACGACCAAGTCCCGGGAGGGCACCGGTACCGCGGCCTCCAGACCTTCGCGACGCAACATGCGTGTGTGGGCGCGGGCGATCCGGGTCGCCCCGGCGCTGTCGCCGTTGCGATGGTAGATCAGCCCGAACAGCCCCGCGTTGCTCACCACCTCCAGGTGCTCGGCGATCGCCGGCCCCAGTACCCCGACCACCTTGACGCGGTACGCCCTGACGCTGGCGAGGTCCCGGTGCCAGAGATAGGAGATGTCGTAACGAGCGGAGCCGGCCGCGAAAGCGGGCACGGAAAGCAGCGTGAGCAACAGCAATAGGGATCGAAAGCGGCAAGTGCGCATCGTGCATATCCTTATCATGTCGGGGCGCGCGCCAACGAGGATATCCCTCTGGCTCAAAAAGAAAAAAATTCAACCGCGTGAGCTGCAGTATCCACGTTCCCGAGGATGTCATCAAGAGATGCCCCGACGGACGAGCCCCCGCCCGCCATCGCTGGGCCCCAAGCCTTGACGCGAGCCTCTATCGAGCTAAACTAAAAAATTCTCGGGAAAGACCACGACGTATGCGATTTCTTGGCGATTAACCCGACGTTCCTCGCGCTGTTACCAGGTAACCGACTGAAGTGTCGGGAGTATGCATGAAATGCTGGTGTACGCGATGGTTGGTCATCAGCACGTATGCATGAATGGCACACTGGGCGTCCGAGGCATACTCCGCGAGCCAATGGTGGTAAGTCTGGTAGTCCTCAGGACCGACAAGGCAACCCTGGTGGTTGTTGCCTCGCTGAATGACGTGCAGCGGCACTTCAGCAGCGTGATGCGGGGCCTTCGTGGCATCGATCTTAATCTTCCACAATCTTCCATGAACGATTGTCGATTACTTTAGCAACGCAGGGTGCCGAGCGCCGGAGCTCGTGGTCTGTGATGCCCTGATTTTCCCTGATCTCTATATCTTCGCTTGGAGTGGGTCGCCGGTTACTCTGACCCGGCAGCCAGCTTGGGTCGATCCCGGCGCGCCTGTTGCAGAGTACGCAGAGCGTCCTCGTAGAGGAAGTGCGTGATCTCGTGCTCCAACTGCTCGACCAGGGGACCGAGCGCGGCCGCGAGCAGGGCCGAGTGGGTCAGCATGATCTGCCGGGCCTCGAAGTCTCCGCTGGCGAGCATGCGCTCCAGCTCTGCCAGGGTCTTACGCACGGCTATCCAGTTTGGCTCGCCCTCCGCTGAGCTTGCCGCCGGCTCCGGCAGGGCCGAGAGAATCGCCGCTGTGAGCTGCGCCAGCTCGCTGCCCAGGCGCTCGATGAGCGGGTCGATCTCGGCGATATCCTGCTGCTCCTTGATTGCGCCCTCCAGTTGGGCGGCCATCCGCTGCACCTGTACCGCGCCCATGCTGCCGGAGCTGCCCTTCAGCCCGTGAGCGAGCCGCCGGGCCGCCTCCCAGTCCCCCCGGGCCAGTCCCTCTCGCAAGCGCGCCATGTCCTCGGCATGCTCGCCCGCATAGAGGCGGAGCAGGCGCAGGTAGGTGCTCACCCGGCCATTGAGCACCTCCAGACCCCGCTGGGTGTCCAGGCCGGGCACGGCCGCCAGCGCGGCCGGTAGGGGCCCTGCCACGGCCTGGCTCGGCGAGGGGGAGGCAGGGGTCCTCGGCAGCCAGCGCTGCAAGGTGGCGAACAGCTGGTCGGGATCGACGGGCTTGGCGACGAAGTCGTCCATTCCGGCGTCGCGGCAGCGCTCCCGATCCTCGTCAAAGGCGTTGGCGGTCATCGCCAGGATGGGCAGCCCCTGGCAGCCCGGCAGGGCACGAATGGCACGGGTTGCCTCCAGACCGTCCATGCGCGGCATCTGGATGTCCATGAGAATCAGGTCGTAGCCGCCCTGGCGGGCATTCTCCACCGCTTCGAAGCCGTCGTTGGCGACCACCACCTGCAGTCCGAGCCGCTGCAGAAGCTCCACGGCGACCTCCTGATTAATCGGGTTGTCCTCCACCAACAGGACGCGCGCGCCGGGTTGGAGGGCTTGCAGGCTGGCTAAGCCGACGGGGCGCAGCTCGGGCAGCTGCTCGCGGCGCAGATCGCTCTTGCCCAGGCGAGCGGTGAGCCAGAAGGTGCTGCCCTGGCCGGGCGTGCTCTCCACCCCGACTTCGCCATGCATGAGGCTCGCCAGCCGCTGCGTGATGGCCAGGCCCAGGCCGCAGCCACCGTAACGGCGCGCAGTGCCGGAATCGATCTGTTCGAAGGCCATGAACAGGCTTGCAGCGTTCTCCGGGGCGATGCCGATGCCCGTGTCGCTCACCTCGAAGCGCACCAGCAGGTCGCTCGCGCTTGCCTCGGCCACACGCACCCGCAGGGAGACCCCGCCCCGCGTGGTGAACTTGGCAGCGTTGGAGAGATAGTTCAACAGTGCCTGCGCCAGCCGGGTCGCGTCGCCCGCCAGCACCGGCGGCAGATTGTCCCGGTCGACCTCGAGCGCCAGCCCCTTCTTGGTGAGCTCGGGGCGGATGATGGAGACGACATTGTCCAGCAGGCGATCTACGCCGAAGGGGGCGGCATTGATGTCCAGCTTGCCCGCTTCAATCTTGGAGAAGTCGAGGATGTCGTTGATGAGCGCCAGCAGGTGGTGTGAGGCATCGACGACCTTGTCCAGCTTCAGCCGCTGGGCCGGGTCGACTGTGCCGGCCCGCAGCAGGTGGGTCAGACCGACTATGGCATTCAGAGGGGTGCGTATCTCGTGGCTCATGTTGGCCACGAATGCACTCTTGGCCTCGCTCGCTGCCTCGGCCGCGGTCTTCGCCCGGGAAAGGCTTGCGACCAGGGTCCCCTGTTCCAGGCTCAGACGGGTCGCATCGCGAATGATGGCGTTGGTGCGGGAGGCGGCGTACAGCATCCCCCCGGTGAACACGAAGCCCATCGCTCCCGTGATCCTGTGCACCGCGCCGCCGTCCAGGTACATCAGCAAAGACGCGGGTAGCACCGTGGGTATGACGAACAGGACATAGGCGGTCAGCACCGAAGACAGATAGATGACCCCGCCAGCTGCCATGCCCGACAGCACCACGATGAGAAACAGCTGATGCAACGGGCTGCTGGCCGGAAACAGGGCCGTGCCGGCCAGCCCCCAGAGCAATCCGGTGGCAGTGGATCCGAGGACGAACCGGTTGCGCCAGGCAATCACCGTGGCGTCGGTCGGCAGCGCGCGCCGGTAGCCCAGCAACAGCCCGAAACGCAGTCCGACCACCAGCTCCGCCGCCGCAAACCAAGCCAGGATCCGACCTGGCGGGCTGACACTCCAGAGCATATAGGCCAACAGCGGGGTGATCACCATATTGATCGCGAGGCCGCCGGGCGCCTGGTCGTAGAGCAGCCGGACCTGAGCATCAAGCAGGGCGAGAGGCGGAGCGCCGCCAGAAGGCGGAGGAGGCGGCGTCGGTGCCGCTACGGAGCGCAGCTCAGCCATGAGCCGGACGTCTCAGAGGGTCTTGCCGGGGCGGTGCAATGGCTCCGGCGGAAGCGCTGAGGGTGAAATTGGCCGCGGAGCCTGGGGCACGGGACGAGTCTCCATATGCAGCGACGCGGACTGAGCCAGGACCACGGGCCTTCATTTTGCTGGGCACCCACCTGGAAGCATGAGTCCGGTTCGGGTGTCCCCATCCCAAGGCTAGCAGAGGACGTGAGCCTTGCGCTCGCGCTTTTCCGCCCTCTCAGGAGGTGGCGGCACCGGCGGGTGTTACCGAGGCCTCACAACGCATCTCGACCTGCACCATCGGTACCTCCCAGGCCTGGATTCTGTAGTCGGCTCGGTAATGCTCCGGGCCTTCGAGCTGGGTGCGCTGGATCATGGCCAGGACCCGCAGGGACTGGATGCGCTCCAGCCGTGGTAGCCACTTCTCGCAGGCCTGCCTGGACAGGGCGGCGATCGGCTCGCCCCGGTGGGTCAGCAGCAGCCGCTCGCCTTGGCGCGCGAGCTCCAGAATGTCGCCCGTGCAGCAGCCGGCCAGCGCCTGGTGGATGGGAGCCTGGGGCGGGCGACGGCCCGCATAGCCGAGGTCTATGTCCCTGAGGCCGAGCACGGCGTATGTGCGGTCGATCGCCAAAGGGGGCGGGCCCTGCGGCTCGGGGGCGACCCGATCCAGCAGGGCGTCAGGGTCGAGCTCTTGCAGAAAGGGATTGGCGGTGTCGGCACGCTGGAACAGACACAGGGTCTCGCGGGCGCGGGTGAGGGCGACGTAGTGGAGCCGGCGCTCGTCCTCGCTGGCGCGGGTCCAGCCGCCGTCGGGCAGCAGCACGTGGTCGAATTCCATGCCCTTGGCCGAGTGGACGGTGCTGAGGAAGACCCCTTTGCCGAGGCGCGAGCTGCGCCGCAGCTCCGCCAGGGCGTCGCAGAGGTGCTCCTCGATCAGCCTGACGGGGTGGGAGCCCGGGCCGGCCTGCTGCTGCCAGTCGACCAAGAGCTCGCGCAGGTCTTCCCACCAGGGGTTGGGGCGGGCGGTGCCGTCCTGGCGGTCGATCCAGGCGAGCAGCGGCTCGACCGCGGCGCTTTGGCACTCGTCGCCGCCCAGGCAATCGAGCAGCAGCCGGTGCTCGCGCACCCGGAAGGGCGGGGGCTGCTGGTCCGAGGGCAGGGCCAGGCAGACCGGGATGTCCGCGGCCTCGCACAGGGCGCGCACCGGGTCGAGCAGGGACCATTCCCGGGCGAGCACCGCGCACCGGGCCCAGTCCAGGCCCGGGTCGAGCTGGCGCAGGCGCTGCAGCTCGCCGACCAGGGTCAGGGCCTGATGCTTGGGATCGGCGACCCGGATCACCTGGACTCGTCCCTGGGCCAGGGGGTCGAGGCGGCGCCAGCGCCCGCCGGGGTCGAGATCCCGGCGGCCGCGGTTGATGACGATCGGGTGATCGCGCTTCATGCGCTCGCGGTTGTGCCCGATCAGGGCGTTGGCGGCGGCGATGATGTGGGCGCTGGAGCGGTAGTTCTCCACCAGGTAGCGGGTCTCGGCCTGGTAGTCGGCCTCGAAGCGGCGGATGAGCTTCCAGGTTGGCGCCGCGGAACTGATAGATGTTCTGATCGTCGTCGCCCACGGCCAGGATGGCCAGGCGCCGGTCGCGGTCCTTGAGGCTGCGCCCGGCGATCGCCGAGACCAGCCGGTACTGGATCTCGTCGATGTCCTGGTACTCGTCCACCAGGATGTGGCGGAAGCCGGCAAGCAGGCGCTCGCGCAGGTCGTCGCCGTCCAGGCCCGGGACCTCGACTTCGCCCCGGAGCAGCGCCAGGGCCTCGGTCAGGACGCCGTCGAGCGCCAGGCCGAGCTGCTCGGGGTCCGGTTGTTGGGTCAGGGTCGTCGCGGAGCGGCCGGTCAGGCGCATGGCCAGCCCGTGGTAGGTCTGCACGGTGACCCCGGCCGCGTCGCCGCCCACCAGCTCGCGGAGCCGCCGGCGTAGCTGATCGGCGGCATTGCGGTTGAAGCAGAGCACCAGTATGGCCTCGGGCCTGATCCTCAGGACCCGCAGCAGGTAGGCGCAACGGTGCACCAGCACCCGGGTCTTGCCGGCACCGGGGCCGGCCAGCACCAGCAGGTTGGTGTTCTCGTCGGCGGCCACGATCGCCTGCTGCTGCGGGTGATTCAGGTCCTCGACGATGTGCCGGTAGGACTCCTGGCTGGTGGCCCGCTCCAGCATCTTCTCCCGGGTGGGAAACCAGCGCTTGACGAAGCGCGCCTTGTCCAGCAGGAAGTAGTCCATCACCAGCTTCAGCGCCTGACCGATGCGCTCCAGCCCCTGGCGGGCATACTCGTTCATCACGTGGACCTGGAACACCCGCTCGCCGTAGTGCTGGGCGAGCGGCTGGAAGTCGCCGCTGCCGTAGCGCCGGCCCTTGGCCTCCGGCAGCACCCGGATGGTCATTGCCTGGTGGAACACCGCCAGGCCGCTCTGCAGGGTGATCACCCTCTGCTCGTGCAGAAACATCAGGGCCCGGTCCAGGGCCGCCAGGGGGTCGCGCACCTGGGCCGAGAGGATCAGGTCCCCTCGGATGGCCTCGAGGATGTCCTCGGCGGTGAACAGCACCAGCAGCTCGCCGCTGGGCGGGGTCTGCGGGGGCACCCGGTTCAGGATCACCTGCAGGGCCAGGCGGGCCAGGGCGCGGCGGCGCTCGGCGGTCTCGCGCAGGGCCGGCCAGCTGCGCTGCAGCTTCACATCGAAGCTGTCGCGGCCGCGGTAGTGCAGGTCGATGCTGCCGCGCGCGCCGGCCAGGCCGCGTCCATCCCGGGACAGGCTGTGGAGCAGCTCGCGCAGAGTCGTCGGATGGGAGACCAGTCCCTGGTCGAGCAGGCGCTGGTTGAGGTGGCGCAGGGACAGCGTCTGCCACTCGCCGCTGTCCGCGTCCGGGGCCTGCTCCCTGAGCGCTTCCAGCATCCGGCCTTCCAGCTCGCCGATCCGGGCCAAGCGCTCCACCGAGGCGTCCTTGACCTTGTAGCGCAGGAAGGCCGAGAGGGTCATGCGCTTGGAGATCAGCCCGCACTCGGCCATGGCGTGCAGGGTGCGCAACACCCGCTGGGCCTCTGTGTCCTCCTCCCGGTCCTGGGCGGCGGGGTCGTAGCGGAAGGCGCTGGCCTCGGCCAGCTCGTCGGCGCTGAAGCCCCGGTCGCCCTCGGCGTTTATCAGGGCCTCGAGGATGCGCAGCCAGCGCTCCTGCTGGCGGGCCGAGAGGTCGAGCCGCGCCATCCTTTGCCGGGCCTCATCGAGGTCCTTCACCTGGGGGGTCCCCTGGAACACCTGGGTGTGGTTCTGGTCGCGGCGTACGAAGCCGGCCCGCTCCAGCCAGGCCACCGCGGTGACCACCTTGGTCGTGGCGTTGCGGTCCTCGCCGTCGAAGGAGGTCTGCACCCGCTCCGAGCCCAGCAGTTCCCGGGCTGTGAGCACCACCTCGTCATTCCGGTCGCGCCGGGCCGAGCGCAGCCCGCGCAGGATCTGGGCGATGTCATGGCGGCTGATCTCCGAGAGGCTGCCGAGCTTGAACTGGGTCTCTATGTCCTGCTCGTCGTAGAGCAGCACGCAGCTCGCTTGGCCTCGGTCACGCCCGGCCCGTCCGGCCTCCTGCAGGTAGTTCTCCAGGGAGCCGGGGATATCGGAGTGGATGACCAGACGCACGTCCTCCTTGTCGATCCCCATGCCGAAGGCGTTGGTGGCACAGATGACGCGGAGGTTGCCGGCGATGAAGGCCTCCTGGATATGGCGCTTGACCGGCGCCTCCAGGCCGGCGTGGTAGGCGCTCGCCTCCCAGCCCTGTTGCACGAGATATTCGGCCAGGTCCTCGGCGGAGCGGCGGGTCGCGCAGTAGACCAGGGCGCTGCCGCTCTGCAGCTGCTGGGTGAGGATCTGGTGCACCCGCGCGAATTTCTGCGCTCGGCTCACCGTCTGGACCTCGAAGCTCAAATTCTCACGCGCCACCTGTCCGTCGAACAGCGCCAGCTCCAGGCCCAGATGGGCGCGGAAGTGGTCCAGGATCTCTGCCTTCACATCCTCCTTGGCGGTGGCGGTGAAGCACTGGATGGGCGGGACGGCGCTGTGCTGCTCGGCGGCGATCTCCTTGATGCGCCGGGCGGCGTACAGGTAGTCGGGGCGAAAGTCGTGGCCCCACTTGGATAGGCAGTGAGCCTCGTCGAATACCCAGCAGCCGATCTCCCGGTAACGGACCGCGTCGTTGAAGGAGTGGTTGCGCAGCTGCTCGGGCGACACATAGAGCAGGGCCACATCGCCCATGCGTATGCCCTCCAGCACCTCGCCGCGCTCCGGCGGGGTGAGCATGCCGTACAGGGCGGCGGCATGGGGACTGCCGGTCCGGGCGCGCAGGTTGTCCACCTGGTCCTTCATCAGCGCCTGCAGGGGCGAGATGACGATGGTGAGCAGCCCCCGGCGCTGGTAGCGCACCAGCGCCGGCAGCTGATAGCACAGCGACTTGCCCCCGCCGGTGGGCAGGATCGCCAGGAGGGAGCGGTTGCCCAGGCCGGTCTGTACGATCGCCTGCTGGAGGCTGCGGCCGCGGTCGTCCGCCGGAGTCGGGCGAAACGCCGGGAAGCCGAAATACCGCTCCAGCTGGGCGACGGGGTCGTGGACGCTGCGGCAATACCGGCAGCTGGGGCTGTCGCAGGGGATGTCGCGCAGCTGGGTCAGGATCGGCGCGACCGCCGGGAATTGCAGCCTGACCCAGGGCGGGATCACCGAGCGGCCGCCGGCCACCCCCAGCCAGGCGATGCAGTAGGCCAGGGCGATGCGCGCGCCCGGGTCCGGCAGATACTGCATGATGACCTCGCGGAAGCGGCTGGTGCAGACGCTGTCGGCAAGCTCGCGCCGGAGGATGGCGTAGGCCCGGGCGGCGTCAATGCGCTCAGTGTCCAGGGCATCGAAGAAGGCGCCGAGCCCGCTGCCCATGGCCTCGCTCCCCAGGCAGTAGCGCACCAGGGCGAGCCGCTCGGGATGGGCGGTCTGCTGCTGGGCCAGGCTCTCCCACTGGTCGCGAAACACCGAGATCGCCAGCCGGGCGTCGGCCACCGGGTCGTTGAGCGAATCGCGCACCAGCTTGTAGTCCTTCACCAGCCGGTGGTAGGGGTTCTCCGGGAAGGCCAGGGGCGACAGGTAGAGGGTGTCGACGACGGGCTTGGCGTAGAGACCGAGGTCTGGGGCCAGGCCCCGCAGGATCGGCAGGTCGTGGCGCAGCAGGTTGTGGCCGAGGATGCGCTCGGCCGGGGCGCAGAAGGCATCCAGCTCGGCGAGCGCCCGGGCGATATCGAAGCCCCCGGTGCGCGCGAAGCGCTCTTCATTGCCCGCCGCACCTATGGCGTAGACCTGCCCCGCCTCGTTGATCTCCAGATCGACGGCGATGGTCCCCGCGAGAAAGGTGTCTACCGGCGTCACGGGCTCGCGATTGTTGGGCGTTGTCGAAAAAATGATTATCCCACCGGGCCGGAGTCCCTGAATGCTGTAGATCTTCGTCTTCGACGTCTACGCCCGGCGCGTCGTCGGCTGGCGCGACGCCGCT
Source organism: uncultured Gammaproteobacteria bacterium (assembly GCA_963711095.1). Lineage (GTDB taxonomy): Bacteria > Pseudomonadota > Gammaproteobacteria > Chromatiales > Chromatiaceae > CAVQCX01. The sequence goes on from CAVQCX010000038.1 coordinate 324,149, forward strand.
ACGCTGCGCACGGAGCCGGTGCTGGATGCGCTGGAACAGGCGCTGCGGTCGCGCAGCGCAACGGCGGGCCTGGTGCACCACAGCGACCGGGGCAGCCAGTACCTGTCGATACGCTACACCGGAGCGTCTGGCCGAAGCTGGCGTCGAGACCTCGGTCGGCAGCCGGGGCGACTCCTGGCACAACGCCCTGGCTGGGACGATCAGCGGGTTGTACAAGACCGAAGCGATCGGTCGCCGCGGTCCCTGGCGCAATGGCGACGCCGTCAAGTATGCCACGCTGGAATGGGTCGCCTGGCTCAATCACCGCCGGTTGCTGGAGTCGATCGGCAACGTGCCGCCGGCGGAGTTGTAAGCGGCGTATTATCGCCAACAGGAGGATTTGGCCATCTGGGCCTGACTCAAACGAAACGGTCGCCGGGATAAGCGGGGCGATTTTAAAGAGAGAGCCAGTGGCAACTTCTTGAAGAGCCCAGATGGGGCGAAGAACTTGAAATACTTGGTGCCCCAGACACGACCCGAACGTGTGACCTTCCCCTTAGGAGGGGATGCTCTATCCATCTGAGCTACTGGGGCGGTGGCTCGCACTGGTGGGGAACCACGAAGTAAATCAATAAGGAACCTAAGCTATGTGCTTGTTTCAAGCCAGAAAACTGCGACCAGCGCAGTATATCCTACGATTGCACCATGTGGCAATCTGACGCCAAAGTCCAGCGAGAATTTCGCCAGTACTGTGCCAAAATTGTGCCAGTCGGAATGCCGACGTGGGATTGAAATTCCCGGCATTTGAGCGCACGTCTTCGATGCATCGTCACACCTTCTTAAGGCATCGGAATGGTCCCCGCACTCCATCAACAGTCCTCGACCACCAGCACAGCCCCTACCGCCGAAAACCGCGCTGACAGCGGCAGCGGATGTCCTAAACGCTCGATCTCGTATCAAAAGGCGCTCTCAGGGCGTCAGAACAGGTTTACCGGGACGAGCGGTCCGAGCGGTTTTTGTTCCCGCCAGTACTTCGACGGCTCTCCCGGGGAACCTTGCGACCGGCCACGTCAAGCCGAGGCTAACGACGACGCGGACAATTTGAGGGGGACTCTAGGTAGTCGGTGGGTCATTTCTTCTTGTCATCGTCGTTGTTCAATGCCCCCATGGTGATCATCTCGTGCTGTCCTTCAGCATCAGCAGCAAATTCACCGACCCGCAGGATGACCGCCTTAGCCGCCCGCTCAAGCCAACGTCGTTCTGCCTGCGTAAATGGACGCGCTATCGCCTGACCTTTCCGAGCGTCGCTCATCCCACCCTTGTGAGCGCATAACCTTCCGATCTCCTGCATGACATCACGGTGGATGTGGAACAGATGGGGGACCAAGTCCCTAGACTGCTTCTTGGTGCCTACTCCTGCCCCGCGCTCCCAAGCCAGATGTCGCACCACCGTGTCGCACATGTTGCCAAGGTGCGCGAGGTTGCCGTGCTTTGTCTCGTACAGGTAGAGCGCATGCTGTAGAACGTCCACCATCAAGTCAGCGTGAAACCCCAAGTAGGGCTCGGGATATGTCTTGGGTCTAGCTGGTCTGATGCGTGTGATGGAAAGGCTCAGCTGGTATTGTTCGTATTTTTCAGGGAATCCGGGCTTAGGATCGTCTTCAATGATCTCTGCCGAGCTGTACTTCAGCGCACATTGGTCAGGTCCCTTCGTGATGGCTACATAGGACTCCCAATTGTGGATGAACGGTTCAACCAGTGCTTTGGCTTCGTCAACACGATTTTTAGTCATACGCTCCTTGAACGAGAACCTGGCCTCAAGGTTGGCTACGTGTACTGTGAAAATACCAGCGTCGAACTCCAATGGTTCGGCTTGACTGTATGAGACCATTCGTCCGTGTTCGACCTTGTAGATGAGGGCATTGATCCAACCTTGGCTCATGACAGGGCGCTTGATGTCAGCAAGCAGTTGATGATATAGAGGCAGAAAAGGGGTCGGAGCCCTTTCAGGGGAGGGGTCGGAGCCCTTTCTGTGCTACATTCAGAGTAGTGCGGCTTGTCGGGTCACAGAAGGGGCAACGATGCCGGGAAAGCAGGGGTTCTTCCTGCCGGGGCTACCCGCGCACCTGGTAAAAAGGGGCAACAACCGCCAGGCGGTTTTTTACGATGACTCGTATTACCGAGCCTACCTGGGGTGGCTTGTAGAAGGTGCGCAGCGCTATGGCTGCGAGATTCACGCCTATGTGCTGATGACCAATCACGTTCACCTGTTGCTGACGCCGCGGGACAGGGACTCGATCAGCCGGCTGCTGCAGTACGTGGGGCGAAGGTACGTGCCGTACGTCAACCACAGGTACGGGCGGACGGGGACCTTGTGGGAGGGGAGATTCAAGGCGAGCGTTATCGATGCCTCGGAGTATCTGCTCAGGTGCTACCGATATATCGAATTGAACCCGGTAAGGGCCGGGATGGTTGATGCAGCGCGGGGTTATCGGTGGTCGAGCTACCGCGCCAACACGCAGGGAGCTGCGGACCCTGCGGTATCTCCTCATGAGGTGTATCTCGGCCTGGGCAAGGATGGGAGGGCAAGGGGTCAGGCCTTGTCTTTTGCCCCCTCCGGGCGTAGCCTTCCGCCATGGCTCGGCCACTGCGTATCGAATTCCCCGGCGCCGTCTATCACGTCACCTCCCGTGGTGATCGGCGCGAAGACATCTTTGTCGATGGCGAGGACAGGCAGGGTTTGTTGGCGGTCGTCGCGCAGGCACTCTCGCGCTTCGATGCCGAGGCCCTGGCCTACTGCCTGATGGGCAACCATACCACCTCGTGCTGCACACCCGGCAGGCGAATCTGTCGTTGTTGATGCGTCACATCAACGGGGTCTACACCTAGACCTACAACCGCCGGCATCACAAGGTCGGTCACCTGTTCCAGGGGCGCTTCAAGGCCATTCTGGTGGACCGGGATGCTTATCTGCTGGAAGTGTGCCGCTACGTGGATCTCAATCCGGTGCGCGCCCGCATGGTACCCAAGCCTCAGGACTGGGCCTGGTCAAGTTACAGGGCGCACCCGGGACAGGCTCCGGTGCCTGCGTGGCTGGATACCGCTGGCTTGCACGGCTACCTGCTGGGCCGGCCGGCGAAGAGCTCTGGCGACCGGCGCCGGGCGGCCGATCGTTACGCTCAGCTGGTGGCCTCGGTGCCCGATGCCAGTGTGTGGGACAGCGCGCTGCGCCAGCAGATCTATCTGGGCGACGAGAGCTTCGTCGAGCGCATGCAGGCACTGGCCGAACCGCGTAACAGCACTGACCGTGACATCCCCCGGGCTCAGCGCCGCAAGTCGCGCACGCTGGCCCAGTGGCTGGCAAGCTGCGAGAATCGGGAAGAGGCGCTATCCAGCGCCCACACGGAAAGCGCGCTCAGCATGAGCGCGATTGCACGCCAGTTGGGGTTGTCGGTATCGCGCGTGAGCCGGCTGATCACGCGGGCGGAGGGGGCAAAACACAAGGCCTGAGCCCGAAGACCCCAACTTCACCACATGAGCCACCGCCTCCTCAAAAAGTGCGCAAGAAACGATACGTCATCGGAAAGCTGGGCCGGTATCTCGTCGTGGCGCTGTGATCGCAGCAGTTTGTTGAAGAACACCCGATCCCAATCCTCGACGAACCGACGTTCGACGCCGTATTCTGCCGATAGTCGGTCTACCAGGTCACAGAGCGTACGGCGGTGCCCCGCCATTTTCTGGAGCGTGCGCGAGCGGATTGCGTGCGGGGACAGGTCACGGCCGATCATCTCGGTGACCCCTTCCCTCACGGCACCAGGCTGGGCGTCGACGACAAGCGTGAACGGATGCTCGAAGAAAAGGTCACGGCCGCCTTGACTCGTTGTTGTCACTACCGGGAGGCCGGCGAGCAGATACTGGATGCTTGCGTACATTGCGCCCTCTACTGCCGACAGTGCCAGACCGACCCGGCATTGGTTGAGAGACTCGTTGACCTCGTTCTCGGTCAGCCGCCGATACCCTGAGCTGGTCTTGTTTAGGGAGACTGCATTGGGGAGCTGGAGCTGACCGAGCAGTTGGGGGACCGTCTCCCAGTCTGTCACGTCTGTTGGAAGTTCGTGGATCAGTGCTAGCCGCTCAACCTCGGTGGCGAGCTGGTGCCGCTTGTATGGGACTAGTCGGGCATCATAAATCGCGTCGAACCGCTTGGCAGTCATCGAGATCGGGAAGAACAGCCGTTCGTCCACAAAGGCATTGTGGTTACACAGAACCGCTTCAAGGCCGCAGTCTTCGAAGACTTCCCGCTGCCGGTCCGTGTTGCAGAGGTGCACGAAACGTTGTTGCGGATATCGTCGTCGATGTATTTTCTCGAATCGCTCTTGGAACCGGGCTAACCGGCGCTCTTCGGCGTGCCAATACCAGGAACACAAGAACACAGCGGGCCGACGACCCAGGAGATCGTAGAGCCGATCCAGGCGGAACATCATCCGCCCGTGCCAATCTATCAAGTGCGCGAGATGAAATATCGGAGGATCTGGGGTCAGAACGCCGTAGGCGGCGGTATCCGGGTTGGGCGACAGATACCCTGAAGGAACCGGCATCGTTCGCTCTTCCTGCTCCCGGGCCATTCGATCGCGTATGGGGCTGAGCGTTCGGCGCAGGATTCTCCGAATCATGTTTGGGTGCCCGAGGCCAGCCCTTTCACGGTGATCATTCACGCCTCAGCAGTTTTCGCAGTGGAAACGTCGGGCTGGTTTGGATCGACAATCGGGGACAGACCACGATTTCAGCGGCAACTACCCGACAAATTGCCGGCGACGGTCTTAAACTGACGTTTCTCGTTTTCCTCATGCGACGAGCCGGATGACAGTTGCGATCAAAGGATTTCGATCCGGTTTGCGAGAATTCTGGCAATCGATACCAAAACCCTCGTCGGCCAGGTGTCTGGCGAGGGACCTTCGTACGTCCCCGAAGGCAAACGCGGTAGTCCTTTGCGAAGCGTAGCGCCGCGCTGGGGCCTGAGGCAAGTGATCGGCGTAGATCCAGGTGATGGTGGTGGCTGCCATGCAGAAATTCAGATGACTGGTGACCGACTCGGGTTTGCGCGTCTGAGTCTCGGAGCTGCCGATCTCTTGTTTGATCTCGCGGAACCCGGCTTCGGCTTTCCACCGCGCCGAGTAGTATTCGATGATCTGCTCGACGCTGAGATCGAGGTCGGTGGTGAGCAGCGCGACCCATTGGCTCTTGCGGTAGACCCGCGTAAAAGGGGTCGGAGCCCTTTCTGTGGTACATTCAGAGTATTGCGGCTTGTCGGGTCACAGAAGGGGCAACGATGCCGAGAAAGCAGAGGTTCTTCCTGGCGGGGGTACCCGCGCACCTGGTGCAAAGGGGCAACAACCGCCAGGCGGCTTTTTACGATGACTCGGCTTACCGAGCCTACCTGGGATGGCTTGTAGAAGGTGCGCAGCGCTATGGCTGCGCGATTCACGCCTATGTGCTGATGACCAATCACGTTCACCTGTTGCTGACGCCGCGGGACAGGGACTCGATCAGCCGGGTGCTGCAGTACGTGGGGCGCAGGTACGTGCCGTATGTCAACCACAGGTACGGGCGGACGGGGACCTTGTGGGAGGGGAGATTCAAGGCGAGTGTTATCGATGCCTCGGAGTATCTGCTCAGGTGCTACCGATATATCGAATTGAATCCGGAAAGGGCCGGAATGGTTGATTCGCCGCGGGGTTATCGGTGGTCGAGTTACCGCGCCAACGCGCAGGGAGCTGCGGACCCTGCGGTATCTCCTCATGAGGTGTATCTTGGCCTGGGCAAGGATGCGCAGACACGATGAGCGGCGTACCGGCAGTGGTTCCGGGGTCATGTCGAAGAGCACCACATCGACGAGATCCGGGCTTGCCTGCAGACCGGCACACCATTGGGCAATGATCGGTTCCGAGGAGATATCGAGCGGGCGTTGAAGGTCAAAGTGGGGCAGGCGAGCCGTGGCCGCCCGAGGAACCGGGAGTGGCAGAGCTCCAAAAAAGGGCTCAGACCCGTTTATGCCGGAGCCCTTCCGGCAGCGCGTGGCGTTTAGGACAGACCCCCAGGGGTCCGGGCTTGCGTGCGCCCGTCAGCGTGCAAAAGAGGCAAAAATCGGCTAAAAAGGACCCAGATCCCCTGCAAGGAGCCAAGGATCATGGTGGAAAACGCAAGCCATCGGGCCGGTCAAAGCCCTCTCAGGCCTCGGGTCCCCACCGGACAGCGCCCCGGCCGACCAATACAATCCCCTCTATAACAGGTTGGGGCCGGTGGGCTCCGCGGCTTAGTCCAACATACATTTATCCGTCATGCTGAACTGCGCACGACGGATAAATGCTTGGCTGTTAGGTGCATGAAGACTAGAGGCGATGACTCATGAATACAGCAAAAGACGAAGTAAAAGCGCTTCTGGACAAACTCCCTGACGACTGTTCACTGGAAGATGTCCAGTATCACCTTTACGTGGTGGAGAAAATCCACAGAGGGATCGAGCGTGCCGAGAAGGAAGGCACGATTAGCCAGGATGAGGCAGAAAGGAAGTTCAGCAAATGGACCTCGAAGTAAGGTGGTCACCGGAAGCGACGGAGGACCTTGAAGCCATCGCTGAATATATAGCTCGGGATTCTCAGCATTATACTCGGGCCGTTGTCACAGCAATGCTGTCGGCCTCTCGGAACGCCAGCGAATTTCCCCTGATAGATCGTATCGTTCCCGAGATAGGTGGCGAAAACATACGAGAGCGATTTGTCTACAGCTATCGGCTGATATATCGGCTTGAGCCAAAGCGAATCCTGATAGTTGCAGTAATCCATGGAAAGAGACTGCTTGAAAATATCTCAGAACGGTTCGAGGACAGCACATAACGAATAAGGTTAGATCGCGCGAAGCCGCGATCTGAACCGTTTGTTGGACGAGCCCGGCGGACCGGGCGCGCAGGGGCCGGCATAAAAAATAGCTTTCGCTGAGCGAAGGGGGAGCGATGGTCTCAGCCGAGCTGGAGGCCATCGCCGCGGGTGTTGGGGGTCGCCGTTGCGGCGACCGCGCTGCTGAAAGGGCGCTGAGGGGGCGGTTTTGGCCATATTGCGGCCGCACGCCCCCTCAGCTTATGGATGCCGAAATTCCAGGGTCTGGACTGGCGACTGGCGTTACATAGTGGCAGCCTCCCCTGCCTGGCCGCCGGGGCGGGTCGGGATCGAATCGGGCAGAGGCCATGGCCGCGGGATGCCAGTCCTGACGATGATCATCTCGGCCCCGCAGCAAGAGCAGCGAAGCGCCGGGCGAGGCTTGCGCGAGGCCGGTGCCGGGCTGCGCTGCGTGCCCAGCAGGTACTGCAGCAAGGCGATCGAGCGCTTGCTGTTGGGGTGCAGGAAGCCGAAGTTTCGCGCCCGGCGAAAGCCCTTGGGCAGCACGTGCTGCAGCACCAGGGCCAGGAACTGCGCACCAAGCAGGGTACGGGTTTGGGCCTGCTGGGTCTTGCCGTGTCGGTCGCGAAAGATGACCTGGCCGTGGTCACAGGCGAGGATGTCGTTCTCCTGGATGACCCCGCGATACAGATAACGGCCGAGATAGACCAACGCCTTCTCGCCGTCGCCCAGAAAACGGCAGTCCACGACCCAGGGCTTGGCACCCACATCGGGCAGCGCCAGGCGCTGGTGGACGAGGGCCGCGAGCAGCTTGGCGCGAAACACCTTGGCCAGCGCCTTGTGGCTGAACAGGTATGGGTGACCCTTCGTGCTGCGCTTGGTGCGCCAACTTCGCCGCTTGGGATCGATTGCCGCGGCGGGCATGGCGAGATGCACATGCGGGTGGTAGTCCAGGCGCCGGGAGTGGGTGTGCAGCACGCTGATGGCCCCGGCCTCGCCCTTGGAGCTGGCGATCGTCGGCGGCGAAGCTCTGCAGCGTCTGCCAGCTGCAGCGGCTCATCAGGTCGTAGACCAGGCTCTGGTGCGCCAGTACTGTGCCAAAATTGTGCCATTGGCAGCTTCATGAGCACGGCGTGTTGGGCTAAGTTATTGAAATACTTGGTGCCCCAGACACGACTCGAACGTGTGACCTTCCCCTTAGGAGGGGGATGCTCTATCCATCTGAGCTACTGGGGCGGTGGCTCGCGCTGCTGGGGAGGAGGAGTCGATGATGCCGGCTCGCTCAGAAGGGAATGGTGGAGCCGAGGGGGGTCGAACCCCTGACCTTCGCATTGCGAACGCGACGCTCTCCCAACTGAGCTACGGCCCCGCTTGACAGGCGGCATTCTAGCACCATTTCTCCGCCGCCCCACAAGGCCGGGAGCATGGCGATACCCGTATCGGAGGCCCAAGGTGGGCGGGCGCCGTAGACCCGGGTGCCGCTGGTGCCGCCAGGAGCCGAGCCGCCGCTGGGCGCGGGGGGGGGGGGCCTCCCGGCCACCGCGTCAGCGGTGCAGGATGAATTCCAGAACCGCCTTGGTGCCGAAGTAGGCGAGCAGCAGGAACGCAAAGCCGATCAGCGTGCCGCGGATCGCGGTGCGGCCCCGCCAGCCGAAGCGGAAGCGGCCCCAGAGCAGACCGGCGAACACCAGCCAGGACAGCACCGAAAGCAGCGTCTTGTGCACCAGATGCTGGGCCCACATGTCTTCGAGAAACACGAAACCGCTGACCAGGGCCAGGCTCAGCAGGAAGAAGCCCACCCCGATCAGCTCGAACAGCAGGTCTTCCATGGTCTGCAGGGGTGGCAGTGCTCGAACGAAGCCGCCCGGGTGGCGGTTGTGCAGGTGGTGGTCCTGAATCGCCAGGAGGATGGCCTGCATGCTGGCCAGGGTCAGCAGACTGTAAGCGAGCAGTGAGACCAGCACATGGATGCCGAGACCCCAGGAGGCGGGCTCGCCTAGCAGGTGGGGGGTGGGAAAACGCAGCTCCAGTACCACCGCGATGGCGGCCAACGGCAGCAGAATGATCCCGAGGTTCTCCACCGGCTTGGTCAGTGTCGACACCAGCAGCATCAGGATGACGCTCCAGGCGACCAACGAAACGGCGGTGGAGAACCCCACGTTCAGTCCCTGGGCGGTCACGACGCCGTGATACAGGATGGCGGCATGCACGGCGCTTCCAGCGAGGCCGATGGCGATGCCCGACCAGCGCGGCGGGCGCCACGCCTCGGGTCCGCCGAACAGACGTAGGCCTATAGCAAAGCCCGCGGTCAAATAGCAGGCGGCAGAGATCAGGGGAAGCAGGTTCGCATTCATACCGACCTGGGATGTTCTCACAACCGTCGTCGGGAGGGGAAGGGCGCCGGATTGGTTTCGCGCCCCGCCTGAGTGGGCCTGTCGGCAGCGGTTGGCGGCCGGGTCCCGGAAGGTTGCGGCCGGTCGAGCCGGACCGCGAAGGTCTTCGCCGCAGCCGCGTCGCCGGGGGCGACTTTCCCCGGGCCCGCTCATTTATAATGCCTGGACCAGTGCGATGACCAGCTTGAGCGCCAGCCATGTTTGAGAATCTCAGCGAACGACTCGGCCGTGCCCTCGACGGCCTGCGGGGGCGGGGGCGTCTGACCGAGGACAACATCCGAGATACCCTGCGGGAGGTCCGCATGGCCCTGCTCGAGGCCGATGTCGCCCTGCCGGTGGTGCGCGAGCTCATCGACCGGGTCAAGGATCAGGCCATGGGCGAGCAGGTGCTGCGCAGCTTGACGCCCGGTCAGGTGCTGATCAAGATCGTCCACGATGAGCTGGTGCGCGTCATGGGCGAGGCCAACGAGTCGCTGAACCTGGCCGCGCAGCCCCCGGCGATCATCCTGATGGCCGGCCTGCAGGGCTCGGGCAAGACCACGACGGTGGCCAAGCTGGGGCGCTGGCTGAAGGAGCGCCAGAACAAGTCGGTGATGGTGGCGAGCTGCGACGTCTATCGGCCGGCGGCCATCGATCAGCTGCGCACGCTGGCTGGAGAGATCGGCGTAGAGTTCTTCCCGAGCAGCCCGGACCAGGCGCCCGTGGCGATCGCCCGGGCCGCGCTGTCTCAGGCGCGCCGGAAGTTCCTCGACGTGCTCATCATTGATACGGCCGGGCGCCTGCACATCGACCAGGCGATGATGCAGGAGATCCGGGAGCTGCATGCCGAGCTCAAGCCGGTCGAGACCCTGTTCGTGGTCGACAGCATGACCGGCCAGGATGCGGCCAACACCGCACGCGCGTTCCACGAGGCGCTGCCCCTGACGGGCGTCATTCTGACCAAGGCGGACGGCGATGCCCGGGGCGGGGCCGCCTTGTCGGTGCGCCAGATCACCGGCAAACCGATCAAATTCCTGGGCGTGGGCGAGCGTACCTCGGCCCTGGAGCCCTTTCATCCGGACCGGGTGGCCTCGCGCATCCTGGGCATGGGCGATGTGCTGTCCCTGGTCGAGGAGGTCCAGCGCAAGGTCGATCAGGACAAGGCGGCCAAGCTGGCCCATAAGCTGCGTAAGGGCGAAGGCTTCGATCTGGATGATTTTCGCGACCAGATGCTGCAGATGAAGCAGCTCGGCGGCATGGCCGGCCTGATGGACAAGCTGCCCGGGATGAATCAGGTCCCGGATAAGGTCAAGCAGCAGGTCAGCGACAAGGAGGTGAGCCGGCTGATCGCGATCGTCAATTCCATGACACCCCAGGAGCGGCGTTTCCCGGCGGTGATCAAGGGCTCCCACAAGCGGCGGATCGCCCAGGGCTCGGGCACCCAGGTGCAAGATGTCAACCGGCTGCTCAAGCAGTTCGCCCAGATGCAGAAGGTCATGAAGAAGATGAAGGGCGGCGGACTGAAGCAGATGATGCGGGCCATGCAAGGCAGGATGCCCCCAGGACTGCCTTTCTGAGGCAAGGGCAGCGCCGGGCCGGGTCGGCTACGGGCTTCACATTTCCGCGATTTTGCGTACAATGCCCGGTTTATCTCCGGCGGGCTCGGCGTCCGCTGGGCCGTGCGCAATTCAGTAAGGGCAGCCAATGGTAACCATTCGTCTCGCGAGGACCGGCGCGAAGAAGCGTCCGTTCTATCACATCGTGGTGGCAGACAGCCGCAGCTCCCGCGGCGGCCGCTCCATCGAGCGTGTGGGCTTCTTCAACCCCATCGCCACGGGCGGCGAGGAAAAGCTGCGCATCGATCTGGAGCGGCTCGACTACTGGGTTGGCACGGGAGCGCAGCCCAGTGAGCGCGTCGCCGAGCTGGTCAAGCAGCAGCGCAGCAAGGCCGCTGCCTGATCCCGTCCCCGGCCCGGCAATCAGGGCCGGGGGGCGAGCTCCGCTCGTTGAAGCAGGAACGGCCGTCGATCCTCGCGCAGGACGGTAGCCTCGCCCCGGGCGTGGTGGTCGGCAGCGTGTCGGGGCTCTATGGCGTGCGCGGCTGGCTGAAGGTGCACTCCTACACCGCGCCGCGCGAGAACATCCTCAGCTACTCGCCCTGGTATCTGTTGCTCGAGGGCCAGTGGCGGGTGATGCACCCCCAGGAGGGGCGGCGCCAGGGCAAGGCAGTGGCGGTCTGCCTGGCCGGCTGCAACGACCGGGACCAGGCTAGCGCGCTGCTCGGTGCAGAGATCGCGGTGCGTCGGGACCAGCTGCCCGAGGCGGCAGACGACGAGTACTACTGGCTGGATCTGGAGGGGCTTCGGGTCCGGACCCTGCAAGGGGTCGACCTGGGGTTAGTCGATCATCTGTTCGAGACCGGCGCCAACGATGTGCTGGTGGTGCGCGGGGAGCGGGAGCGTCTGATCCCCTATCTTTGGGGTCAGGTGGTGCGCAGCGTGGACCTGCGCGGCCGCGTGATGGTGGTGGACTGGGACCCGGAATTTTGAGGTCATGCGCTTTGACGTGGTGACCCTGTTTCCTGAGATGTTCCGGGCCCTGAGCGAGCAGGGGATCACCGGCCGGGCGTTCGAGCGGGGATTGGTCGAGCTGCGTTACTGGAATCCTCGCGACTACACGCAGGATGTGCACCGGACCGTCGACGACCGCCCCTACGGAGGCGGTCCCGGCATGGTGATGAAGGTGGCGCCCCTGCGGGCGGCGATCGAGGACGCCCGGGCGGTGTGCGATCCCGATACCCGGGTCCTCTACCTGAGCCCCCAGGGCCGATGCCTCGATCAGGCCAGCGTCCGGGCTCTGGCGGGGCGGGCAGGCCTGATCCTGGTGGCCGGGCGCTACGAGGGTATAGACGAGCGTGTAATCCGGGGCTGGGTGGACGAGGAGTGGTCCATCGGCGACTACGTGCTGAGCGGCGGCGAGCTGCCGGCCATGGTGCTGATGGACGCGCTCATCCGATTGCTGCCGGGTGCCCTCGGACACCAGGACTCGGCCGAGCAGGACTCCTACGTGGACGGTCTGCTCGATTGTCCGCACTTTACGCGCCCCGAGCGGGTCGGGGGGATGGGCGTGCCGCCAGTCCTGCTGAGCGGGGACCATGCCGCGATCCGGCGCTGGCGCCTGCAGCAGGCGCTGGGGCGGACCTGGGAGCGCCGGCCGGACCTGCTGGCGCGGCGGGCGCTGAGCGGCGAAGAGCAGTTTCTGCTAGATGAATACATCCGGGCGCATCAGACGCCCGGCGATGACAGGAGCGAGCGAAGATGAGCAAGATCATCCAGGAAATCGAGGCCGAGCAGACCAAGGCCGAAGTACCCGAGTTCTCCCCGGGCGACACGGTGGTCGTGAGCATCCGCGTGAAGGAGGGCGAGCGCGAGCGCCTCCAGGCCTTCGAGGGCGTGGTGATCGCCAAGCGCAACCGGGGGCTCAACTCCGCGTTCACCGTCCGCAAGATGTCCCATGGCGAAGGCGTGGAGCGCGTCTTTCAGACCCACAGCCCGAGCGTGGCCGATATCAAAGTGGTGCGCAGAGGCGATGTCCGTCGCGCCAAGCTCTACTACCTGCGCGGGCGCACGGGCAAGGCTGCACGCATCAAAGAGAAGATCTGAGCGGGCAGCGGGCACTGCCGCTGACGAGCCGCCCGGCCCAAGGCCGGGCGGCTTTTTTTTAAGGGGGGCGGGGCTTCCGAGCCTGGCTCTTTGCCGGCGCGCGGGGGTCAGCGGCGCCCCGGCGCAAAGCCGACCCAAGGGCCGGTGTCAGGCTTGGGCCGCGAGCCGGACCAGCGGCAGCCCCGCCCCGCGCCTATCCGGGCGGGTGCGCGCCGGCGGATCCGGGTGCGAGCAAGGGCAGCAGGTAGTCATCGAGATCGCTTCGGTCGAGCGGGCCGCGCCGCAGATGCGCGATGCAGCCTCGTGCGTCCAGCACCACCGAGTAGGGCACGGTCTGGGTGGCGTTGCCCCAGCTTGCCATGAGCTCGGTGCCCGGGCCCTCGCCGGCGACCAGCACCGGGTAATTGATCTCCAGGGAGCGGGCCACGTTGGCCAGGCGCTCGCGGCTATCCAGGCCGACGCCGACCACCTGCAGCCCCTGTGCGCGGTGCGCGGTCTGGAAGGCCACCAGATCGGGGATCTCGTACTGGCAGGGCCCGCACCAGCCGGCCCAGAAATTCACCAGCAGCACCTTGCCCGCCCAGTCGCTCAGCCGGTGCGCCTGCCCGTCGAGCCCCTCCAGCGGACCGCCCGGTAGCTGGCTGAGCTGGCGGGCGCCGCCGGGCAAGCTGGGGCCGGAGCAACCGGCCGCGCTGGCCGCAGGAACTGCCGGGGACTGCGCCCAGGCCAGATCCGCGCCCAGCACCGCTGCCAGGCCCAGGGCTAAGGGCAGCCTCAGGTGCATTACTTGGCCACCGGCGCAGGGGCTCCCTTGGCCGGGGCGTCGGGCAGGTTCCACGCCACCTGGTAGCGTTTCTCGAGGTCTTGCAGGTACGCCGGCAGATGCTCGGAGACCATCTCCTGGCGCACCCGGTCCTCGATCCCTTCGAAGTCCAGCTGCTTGCCGGGCTTGCGCTCCAGGATCACCACCAGATGGTAGCCCTTGTCGGTGTGTATCACCTGGCTGACCTGGCCGTCCGGCAGTTCGGCGATGGCCGTCTCGATCTCGGGCATACCCGTGCCCGCCCGCAGCCATCCCATGTCGCCGTTGTTGGCCTTGCCCTCCGGGTCGATGCTGAATTCGCCAGCGAGCGCGAACAGGCTTTGGCCGGCCAGGATGCGCTTGCGCAGGGCCTCGGCGGCCGCCTGAGAGGCGACCACCAGCTGGCCGATATGGCGGCGCTCCGGAATCTGGCCGATCTGCGGATGGCTGTCGTAATAGGCTCGCATGGCCGCCTTGTCCGGAACCCATTCGTGGGCTTTGCGCTCCAGCAACAGGGCCGGAAGGCTCTCGGCACGGAAGGTGGCGAGCTCTTCGTCGACGTCGACGTGCTCGTCCTGGGCGGCCTTTGCCACCACCAGCAGCTCGACGCGCTGCGACAGTCGCTCGCCGAGCTGCCGGGGGGTGGGGGGCTCGGTCTGGTCGCCTGAGTGCTGCAGGTCGGCCAGCCGGACTTGCATGCCGTCTGCGGCCTCCATCAGCAGGGTGTCCGGCGGCGCCCCGGGGGTGATGCGCTCGCCGTGGAGCTGCACCCGGTAACGGGTCTTGAGCTCGGCGATCAGCTCGGACTGCCGCTGCCGGTAGATGCCGGCGACGGCCGCTGACTTGGCCGCGTCCAGCGCATCCCGGTCGTCGCCGAAGTACTGTTTCATCTCGGCCAGGTCCGCGTCGGCGATCTTGAGCTGGGCCCGCAGCCGATCCATGTAGTCGCGGTACAACTGGCCGAGGCGGTACGCCTCCAACTGGTGGCGGAATTCCGGTTGCTGATCCAGACGCAGCCGCTCGGCCTCCAGCAGGAGCAACCGGGATGCCACGAGGCGCTTGAGCATGTCGCCCCGCATCGCTGCCTGCTGGTCGTTGCCGATGGTGTTGAACTGGGTGGCGACCGGCGAGCTGCGGATGGTGGACTCCAGGTCATGGGCGGTGATCTTCTGGTCGCCGACGGTGGCCAGTACCTGGGACTGTGCCTTGGGCGGTTGCGGGTTGGCGGCTGCGCCCAGCGTCAGGAGCATCAGGGGCAGTGCGAGACGATGGATCTTGTACATGGCGAAGGACACCCGATAGATCTGTGCGGGGAAGAAAAACAGGGGGCCGAGCCCCCTGTGCAGGTTTGGGTGCAGGCCACCGGCCTTCCTTGGCCGGTGACCGCGACAGGATCAGTCCCTGGGGATCTTGCCGCCGAGGTCGGGGGCACTGGCATGCATCCAGGATACCGCCGCGTCGAAGTCATTGAGGATCGGCTTGCCGTTCCACATATGCTCCTTCTTGTCCGCGAGGAAAGGCACGCCGTCCTTGTTGGTCTCATGGCAAGCCGCGCACTTGAGCGGCCCATGGGAGCCATCCGGGTTGTACTGGGCCGCCTGCTTGTAAGTGGTGAGGTCGATGTCCGGCGTCACCGGATAGAGCCCGTGGATGGACTCATGGCAGCTCTGGCAGGCCAGTCCTGCGTGGCCCTTGGAGTAGCGCATGAGGCTGTACTTGCCCGGCTGGTTGATCGGGAAGGCCACGCCCCCCTGGCCCTCGACGAACGGCGCGGCGTGGCAGTCGGCGCAGTGCGGAACGCCCGCCGCCAGCCAGTAGTCGCGACCGTCGCTGGCCGCATCGTAAGGCACGGCCGCGGCCCCGGTCGCCCCTGGGGGCAGCTTGAGGGTCTTGGGATTCACCGCGGGATTTGCCGACAGGATGGTGACGTTGATGTCGCCGTCCTCGTCCTTCTTCACCAGCGGGCCCTTGCCCTTGAGCGCGATCACCGCGATATCGGGCACCAGACGCTTCTGGGCCCAGGTCAGCAGGATGCCCGATTTGCCGGGGGTGTCGTGCCCCTTGGCATCCAGCACCACCTTGGGATCCAGATATTTCTGCTCCAGCTCGGTGACGCTGACGCCGATGGCAGCGGCGATCTCCGGCAGGGTCTTGTTGCGGATCGTGGTGCCTTGCTGTTTGAAGGCGTTCGTCAGGTTATCCCGCTGGTAGAGCTCGCGCGAGATCTGGCTGTGGCAGTTGGTGCACCACAGGCCCTTGCCGCCCTTGCCATTGCCGATCTGCGAGACATTCGCCTGGAGCCACTTGCCGATGGCATTGAGGTGCTCGGGGGTTTCCACACCGTCCTTGTCCTTGCCCCGGTTGGAATGCACATCGCGTCCCACATAGCAGCCGCCCGCGGCGTCGCGGTTGTCGCCCTTGGCATAGTTGTTCTTGCCTTCGGGGCTGATCGGGTAGCCTTTCATGCTCCGATCCTGGCGATGTGCGGGGTGGCAGCCCTGGCAGGCACTGGTGCGACCCTGGCCGTCAGGCATCGGGGCGTTGATCTGGTGCACCGTGTGCATGGCCTGGGTCAGCGGTGGGATCTTCATTTCCTTGCCGGTCTTCCTGTCCTTGAAGGTCTTGGACGACAGCACGCCGATGACGTTGTCCGCATGACACTTCTGGCACAGGATCGGGTCGCGCCCGATGCGGTTGTCCGTGTCGCGGCTGCCGGGCTTGTAGTTCTTCAGGAAGTGGGTGCCATTCAGGTCGTCGTGCATCTCCAGGATGGAGATCGCGGTGCCCTTGAGCTCGGCGATCCAATCCGAGGCCCCGAGGGACTTCCAGAAGTCGTGCTCACCCTTGTACAGGGTGTACTTGGTGCCGTTCGCCGTGTCGTTGGAGTGGCAGTTGGCGCAGTTGGGGATGTCAATGGGGCTGTCGCCGATGAAGTGCACGGGCTGCCCGGTGTGGCTGTCAATCACCGGCTTGCCGGTGTCTGCCTCGAGCATGGACACCCAAGACTCCTGGAACGGCTGGATGTCGCTCTCGACCAGGGCCATCCAGCTCTTAGCGACCACACTGTCGTTGAACGGGGTGAGCGGCAGGCCCAGGGCGTCCCAGATGCCCGGATTGGTGAGCACGATAGGCACGTTGTCCAGCACCGGCGACTTGGTATAGACGATGATGCCGACGTCGCCGGTGTAATCCAGGAAGCCGCCCTTCAGGGGGCTGGGCACGGCTGACCCCGCCGGACCGTTGTCCCGCGGAACCGGGATGTCCTTGCCGACGACCTTCTTCTCGCTATCCTTGCTGGTGCCCTTGGGGTTGGTGCCCTTCAGGTCCTTGTATACGTAGAGATGGTTCCAGTAGGCGTTGGCAACGTTCTCGTTGGGTCCGTACTTGCCGTCGCCGTTGACGTCGTAGGGCACGCTCCAGTATCTGAGCTTGGTGCCCTCGGAGTAGGTGTTATCGGTATGGCCATAGGCGAGCTTGAAGCGCTTCTTGCCGTCGACCACCACCGTGGGCTCCTTCTCGTCGGCCTCCAGCAGCTCGGGATACTTGCGCTCGCCGGTCGCGGTCTTGATGACCTGAGCCTGCACCGAGTTGTATGGCGGCAGCACGCAGCAATAGCTGAAGTCGAACCCGGTGCAGTGCATCCCGAGCTCGTAATTGATCGTGATGTTGTACTCGTTCTTGGGCTTGCTGGTATCGACGGCAGGTTTGGCTTCAGATTCGTTCGTCGCGGCTTGGAGTGCGCAACCGGCGACGACCAGGCCTCCACATACGGCCAAGGCAGTGAGCGTCTTCTTCATGGGTCCCCCTCGGTGTCGAGCAGATGGCCGAGCCACCGGACGTTTCCGAGGAGCGGCCGCGTTGTTGTTGTTTCGCCAGACGCCGCCGCAAAATATCGCCACGGCATGTTAAGAACATGAATCTTATTTATAGCAGTGCGGACTGTTTCACACAATCCTGGGAATACCCTAAAAAGCGGCGACGGGCACGCATAAGAATTTTACTATTTGCTCATCTTTAGGTCATCCCGCAGTGCTCGTGGGTGGGCGTGACCTACCATGCATGTGGATCTTCCCCTGCATATTCCGGTTCTCGGCCCGTCACGGTTCGGCAATGCGGGAAGGGGCTTCCGCCACCGATGTCCTTGCCGCGCTGCGCGTGCCTTGGTCTGGTCTGGGCGGCGGACGAGCAGGGAACCCCGCGCGCCGCGGCCTGTCTTTACGAGGCAGGGGCCGGTCACAACTTGCCCCTGGGGAAAACCCCTGTTGCAATAGGCGGCGCGATCGCCTTCCGACGACGAAAGAGAAGGCTATCATTGACTGACAACCACCACTGTGGAGACTTGGAGGCAAACATGCTGAAACTATTCGGAGTCACTGTCGCGGCAGGGCTGCTCGCCCTCGCCGCCCCGCTCGCAGTCAGCGCCGCTGACGGCGCCAAGCTGGCCGAGAAATGCGCCGACTGCCATGGAAAGGACGGCAACAGCGATAAGGATCAGGTACCCAACATCGCGGGTTTTTCGGCCCCGTATCTGGAAGACACCATGAAGGCCTATCGTGGCGGTGATCGCCCGGGTACCAAGTTCAAGAAGGACGATGGCACCGAGACCGACATGAACGAGGTCGCCAAGGACCTGAGCGATGACGACATCAGCGCTCTGGCCAGCTTCTATGAAGGCCAGAAGTTCAAGAGCCATGCCAGCGAGCAGAAGACCGACCCTGCGTTGGTCTCGCACGGCGCGCAGCTGTTCGATGACGGCTGCAAGAAGTGCCACAACGAGTTCGGCTCGGACCCGAGCGATGATGCGGGCCTGCTGGCCGGCCAGTGGATGCCCTATATGAGAGAGCAATTCAAGAATTTCGAATCTGGCAAGCGGGATATGCCCAAGAAGATGAAGACCAAGTTCGACGAGATCAACAAGGACGACTACGAGGCCGTCATCCAGGCCCTGGGCAGCAAGTAGCCCATTTGCGTCCGGCGGCCCGCCGTGGGCCGCCGGGTGTTAGACGTTTACCGCATCACACCCCGGACGAGGCGATGCCTAGCGCGCTGCTACCTCGGCATGGCGTTCAGCGAGTCTGGCGGCTGAGCCGCTGTCGCGCAGGCCCAGACCCGCGTCGTGCGGCACCCCGGGCGTTGCGCCTGGGGATCGACAGCAAGCCGGGAATCACCGGCGGACCCAGGCGCGCGCTTGCCTGCTTTCGGGCCGAAGCATAGCTGGTGAGCCACCGGGCTTGGCGCTGACACTGTACTGGCACGACTACGAGACCTGGGGAGCGGACCCGCGCCGGGATCGGCCCGCCCAGTTCGCCGGCCTTCGCACCGACCCGGATCTCCAACCTCTGGAAGATCCCCTGGTGATCTATTGCCGCCCGCCCGAGGACGGTCTGCCCCACCCGGAGGCTTGTCTGATCACCGGCATCACGCCCCAGCGGGCGCGCCGGGACGGCCTGAGCGAGGCGCAGCTCATGGGCCGCATCCATGCCGAGCTTGGGCGCCCCGAGACCTGTGGGCTGGGCTACAACAGCCTGCGCTTCGACGACGAGCTGACCCGCCATGGGCTCTACCGCAACTTCTTCGACCCCTATGCGCGGGAATGGCGCGACGGCAGCTCCCGCTGGGACATCATCGACCTGGCACGCCTGACGCGCGCGCTGCGTCCCGAAGGGATGGAGTGGCCCGAGCACGCCGACGGCACGCCGAGCTACCGTCTGGAGCATCTGTGTGCCGCTAACGGCATCGAGCACACCGGGGCCCACGACGCGCTTGCCGATGTGCGGGCTACCATCGGGCTCGCCCGCCTGATTCGCCGCCTCCAGCCCAGGCTCTACGATTACCTGTTCGAGCTGCGCGACAAGCGCCGCGTCGCGCCGCTGCTGGACCCAGTGGCCATGAAGCCCGTGCTGCACGTGTCGGCTATGTTCCCGGCGCGCTACGGCTGTCTCGCCGTGGTCGCGCCCCTCGCCATGCATCCCCAGAACCGCAACGGCGTGATCGTGGTGGATCTGCGCCATGACCCGGGTCCGCTGATCGAGCTCGATCACCAGGCATTGCGGGAGCGTGTGTTCACGCCTGCGGCGGATCTGCCCGAGGGGGAGGCGCGGGTCGCGCTGAAGACAGTGCACCTGAACAAGTGTCCGGCCCTGGCTCCCCTGGGCACGCTGACCGAAACGGCGGCACGCCGCTGGGATATCGACGTGGCGCGCTCGCTGGTCCACCTGGAGCGTCTCAGGGCGGCGCCGGGGCTGGCCGCCAAAGTCGCCCAGGCGCTGACCGCCCCCGAATTCCCGCCTTCGGACGACCCGGAGCAGGGCCTCTACGACGGCTTCTTCGGCGACGCCGACCGGGCGCGCATTGCCCGCGTGCGCCTGACCCCGCCGGAGGACCTGGGGCGGGTGGACTTCGGCTTCGAGGACCACCGGCTGCCGGAGCTGCTATTCAGGTACCGGGCGCGCAACTATCCCGAAACGCTCTCCGCCGCCGAGCAGCGACGCTGGCACAAGCTGGTGCGGCGCAGGCTCACGGACCCGCGCGCCGGCGGCCCGCTGACGCTGATCGCCTTTCGCGCGGAGCTGGCTGCAGCCCGTGCCCGGCCGGACCTGGATGCCGGGCGGCAGGCCGTGCTGGATGCCCTCGAGGCCCACGGCGCCGATATCGCCGCCGCAGCCGGCCTCGTCTGGCCCCCCGCCGGCGCGCAGATGGGATAAGCTCTCCCGGATTGAGCGGGGGGGCGCGGCCAATGGAAAGTCAAGGGTTCGGCGGGCTCGGTCTCGACAGCAGGCTACTGCGCGCGCTGGGCCGACTCGGCCTGACGGCGCCGACCGAGGTCCAGGAGGAAGCGGTGCCACCCGCCCTGGAAGGGCACGACCTGCTGGTTTGTGCCCCCACGGGCACGGGTAAGACCCTGGCGTACCTGCTGCCGGTGCTGCAGAATCTGCTCGGGACCCACGCAGCCAGGGGGGGGGTCCGCGGCCTGGTGCTGGCCCCGACACGGGAGCTGGCCGACCAGATCTGGCGGGTGATCCGTGACGTCAGTGACCAGACCAGCCTGCGCTTCGCGCTGATCACCGGCGGGGCGTCCTATGCCGATCAGCTCAAGCGCCTGCACCACGCCCCCGATCTGATCGTGGCCACGCCCGGGCGGCTGCTCGCCCAGCTGGACGGGGGCAGCTGCGATCTGGTCGGCGTCCGGGTCTGTGTGGTGGATGAAGCCGATCGCATGCTCGACCTGGGCTTCATGCCCGAGGTGGGGCGCATCCTGTCCCAGATGCCCGACGATCGGCAGATGCTCATGCTCTCGGCCACGCTGGAGCAGCAGGCGATCCTCGAGCTGGCGCGCCAATGGCTGAGGGATCCCCAGGTCGTCGAGGTCGGCGGGCCGCGCACCCTCGCCCACGGGGTGGTGCAGCGGGCGTTTCTGGCGGATGATGCGGACCATAAGCTGGCGCTGCTCAAGCGCCTGCTCGATGAGCTGCTGGCCCCGCCTGTGGATCTCCAGAACGGCGCGGCACCGGGAAAGGCGCTAGTGTTCGTGGTCACCAAGCTGCGCGCCGAGCAGCTGGCGGGCCGGCTGAAGTCCCGAGGGATGGCCTGCGAGGCCCTGCACGGCGGACTGGACCTGCAGACCCGGCTGAAGCGGGTAAGGTTGTTGAACGAGGGACGCCTGCGGGCATTGATCGCCACGGACGTGGCTGCCCGCGGGCTCGATATCGAGCGCGTGACCCACGTGGTCAGCTACGATCTGCCCCGCAGCGCGGACGTCTACGTGCACCGCGCCGGGCGCACCGCCCGGGCCGGTGAGCCGGGTGAGGTCATCTCGCTGGTCGAGGCCCACGACGCGCGCATGCTGCAGCGCATCGAGCGCTACCTCGCCCGGGCAATTCCCCGGGAGGTGCTAGGGGGACTCGAGCCTCGGCACCGGGAGCCGGTGTTCAAGCGCAAGAAGCGCAAGGACCACAAGCTGAGCGCCAAGGCGCCTGAGCGTCCCGCCAAGAAGGAGCGCTGGCGCGACCGCAAGAACAAGGGCAAGCCCAAGGGGCCGCTGGGACGGCGTGGCAAGCTCGCGCTCGAGCAGGCCATCAAGCCACCGGGGGACAAGACGCCCGGATAGGGGCTCGGGCCGCGTCTGTCGCCGGGGGCCGAGCGCAGTCCCCCAGCCAGCCGGACAGCGCGCCGACGATGGCGCGGGCCTGATCGCGGCTGGAGATGGTGAACTTCGACTTGGGCAGGTAGCTGTCGCCGCGCTTCTGGTAGCGCCGAATACTGTATTTGTCCGGCCCGTACTCGGCCTTGCGCGGGTCCCATTCCTGGAGACGGAACAGGATGGTGGTCCAGGCCCCCTTGGAGAGGACCACCTTGTCGAGCTCCTTGACGAGCTCGACTCCGCCCTCGGTGTAGCTGACCGTCAATTCGTCGGGTTTGGAAGCCATGGCCACGCGGGTCCTTTCGGCATCTTCATTCGAGCGCGCGACCTTACCAGAAGCCACCCGCCCGGTCACCTCTCATTCGGCGAGGCCGCCGTTGACGTGCAGCAGGCGCTGCAGCTCGGCGTTACCGTTGAGGGTCGCCCGCGCCAGCGGGGTTCGACCCTGCGCGTCTCGGACGTTGACGTCCGCCCCCCGGGCGATCAGTAGCTTGGCAAGCACGCGCTCCCCGCGCTGAGTGGCCGCCAGCAGCGGGGTGTCGCCGGCCGCATCCTTGCCGTTGATGTCCGCTCCCTGCTTGACCAGGAAGGCGATGACGTCCCGGTCGGCGACATTGCGCTCGACCACGCCGTGCAGCATGGCCGTCGGATCGAAACGGGCGCCGCGTTTGACCAGCAGCTCGGCCACCTGGGTCCGGCCGGTCATGACGGCCCAGTAGATCGGCGTGTGTCCTTTCCGGTCGGGTGCGTCGATCGCGGCCCCGTTGTCCAGCAGCATCCGCACGATCACGATTTGCCCCATCCGGGCAGCGACGTGCAGGGGTGTCTGCCCATCGATGCTCGGGGCGTTGATATCGGTGCCCCAGTGGATGTGGCGTGCGATCTGGTCGAGGTCGCCGCGCTCGATCGCGGGATAGAGTCCGATGGTCGGGCGGTCCGGCTGGCTGCATCCACCGAGGCTGACCAGCAGTGCCAGGGTCAAGCAGCGTCGGAGGCGGCGGATGTGTGCGTGCCGGGGCATGGCTCGTCGCAATCTGTATTGGGCGGGTACAGGGCCGGGAAGCGGTCGACGCAAATGGCTGGCACCGACGATCCCTCGCCCTGCCCCTGGGTCATGACCGCCGGGACGAGCGCTGCGTCCCGAAACCAGCGGCGGGTGGCCCGGATGGTAAACCGCCTGTCCGCGCCGCTGCAACCTCCGGGGGCGTCCGCTGTCCAATGGGCTGCCGGGAGCCCGTATCACAGGGTAAGCAGCTGGCCGGTCAGGGCAATTTATGGTTAAATTTCGCTCACTTGGACTGAGTCCGGGCAAATCGCGGGCGCAGATCCGGGTCAGCAAGGGTTTCTCGAAAGATGAGCACCGCGTACAACGCTTGGCGGCTTTCCATGGGCTCTCCCGCTCGCTGGGCGATCGTCCTGCTGTTCAGCGTCTGCACGGCTCTGTCGCAGGCCCGGGCGGCGGCCACTCACCCTGCCTATCTCGGTGAGCGCTTGGCTTATACGGCCTCGTACGAGGGGCTGTTGTCGGGCGGCTCGCGGCTTGACATCGCCGATGTGCTGATCACCACCGATGCCCAGCCGACCCCCTTCAATGGCGAAACGGCCTACAAGACATCCCTGGTCGCCTCTTCGGAGGCCCACGGCGCGCTTGAGCGCTTCTATCGGTTTCGCTATGAATACAGCAGCCTGCTGAGCACTGACCTGCGCCGCTCGCTGCTGTTCGAGCAGCGCAAGGGCGAGGACGACGCGCACCACACCGTGGTCTGGTTCGATTGGAAGCACGATCAGCTCGCCAAGTTCAGGAAGGCCGATGGCGATAGAGCCCCGGCTACTGGGACGCCGGGCCTGCGTGTGCTTGCGCAGATCGGACTCGCGGCCGATGCCTCGCAGTACGAGGCCCATACGGTCAAGGGCTTGGCGTTTCCGGATCGCATGCTCGACCGGCTCTCCCTGCTGCAGGTGCTGAGGGTGCAGGACTTCGACCGGGTCAGCTCGCTCAAGGTGCCGGTCTCGGACGGCAAGTCCCTGCTCGAATATCGCGTCCAGCTGGTCGGGCGGGAGCCCCTGGAGGTTGATGGGCGCAGCTGGCAGACCTTTCACCTTCGACTCACAGCCTTTGACCTGGTCAAGGGGGCCGATTCCGGTCAGGCGCCGGTGGACGTCTGGCTGGCTGCGGACCAGGCCCATACGCCGGTACGCTTCCTGACCCAGCACAAGCTCGGGCGGTTCGACGTCCGGTTGAGAACGGCGATGGCGACGACCCTGGGGGCGGCGGCCAGTCGGCACGCCGCGAGGCTCGCCGCACAGGGGCTCTGAGCGTTTCGGTGTGCGATTTCACATCATGAGCCCGGCGTGGGGCCGGTGCTCCGCGGCGGGAGTCCACGGATGAGGTTGATCGATTCGGCTCGGCGCCGTTTCCTGCGCAGCTCATGCCTGGCCGCCTTGATGGCGCCCTTTGCCGCGCGCGCCAGCGCCCCGGCGCAGCCGATACAGGCCAGCGACCAGGCGCCGGGGGCGGGCGGTGTCGCGCACCGGCTCGTTTACCAGTGCAACCAGGGCGAGGCCGCCTACTATCGCTCCCTGGTGTTCTCGGTGAGCCAGCTCAAGGACAAGCACGCCGACAACATCGACATCGTGGTCACGGCCTACGGACCGGGCATCCACCTGCTCGCCAAGCGGCCCAAGCGCCCAGTCCCTCCCGACGTGGTGGAGAAGCTCGGCTACCTGGACCTGTTCGGCGTCCGGTTCCATGCCTGTGGCAACACCCTGCATGCGCTGGGCTGGGACAAGGCCGACTTGCTCGATTTCGTCGAGGTCGTGCCGATCGGCGCCGAAGACCTGATGCTGCTTCAGGAGCAGGGCTACAGCTATCTCAGCTGGTGACGGCGAGCCCGCGGCGCCCGTGCTCCGTCCCGGGGCGTGTGCGGCCTAGGAGCCTGTCGGACTTAGGCTTCTTGGAAATCGTAACAAATTGAAATATAAAGAATTCTCAAAATTGCACCAAAATAGTGATTCTTTATAAATCAATGACTTGCAGAGAAAGTCCGACAGGCTCCTAGATATGGGAGGCCAGCCATTTTCTGAACTGGGCCGCCATGATCTCGCCCTTCTCGTTGTGTACCCCGTGATCGACCATCAGCTGGTAGGCCTCGGCCAGCTCCCTGCGCAGGATCGCCGCGTCGCGCCGGGCCTCCGGGCTGAATCCGCCCGCGATAGCCAGATCAATGGCGGCGACCGAATCGGCGTCGCCCCACCATTCATCGGAGTCGAGCTGCGAGACACCGGCGTCGAGGTCGCGCTCGACCGCCGCAGCCGCCAGCATCGCCAGGTTGGCATGGTAGACCTGACCGTACTTGCGCAGCAGCTGCTCTACCCGGCCCAGTTGCCCTTTCACCGCCTGGATCTCTGTCCCCGTCACCCTGCAACTGTATCAGCCCGGGCCGGTCTCTTCCCGGCGCCGCAGGTGTCTGCCACGGCCTTTTCCATGCAGATCAGCAGGGGCGGGGATCGGCGGCCGGGCAAGGGCGCTGCCGGCTGCACGGCATAGCCCCGGAGCGCCAGCGCGCACGCCCAGCCGCGCACCGCCTCGGCCTCCTCGGCACCGCCGGGGTGTCCCGTGTAGGCGAGCAGACTCAGGCGCCCCCCGGGTGCGAGCAGCCTGCGCATGGCGCCCAGCGCCTCCAGGGTGCTGTCGGTCCGGGTCCGGATACGCCGGTCGCCTCCCGGAAGGTAGCCCAGGTTCATCATCATCCCTTTGATGCTTTCCCGGCACCGGGCCGGGAGCTGCTCTGCCATGAGCGCGTGGTCGGACAGCATCAGCCGGGTCTGCGCCAGCTGGCCGGCGCGCGCAAGCCGCTGGCGAGCGATCTCCAGGGCCCCCGGCTGGATGTCGAAACCGTAGACCCGGCCCAGGGGTCCGACGCAGCCGGCGAGAAACAGCGTGTCCCGGCCGTTGCCCACGGTGGCGTCCAGCGCCCAGTCTCCCGGGCCCAGCACCGCCCCGACGAAGGCCTGCGCCTGGATGACCAGCCGCCGGCCGTGGCCCCCGGACAGCGGCCGCTCGGCATCTCGCGCATCCGGGCCCGGCGGAGTCACCGGGCGCGCCCCGCATAGCGCTCGATGTTCACCCGGGCCGGCAGCGCCGCGCCCTGCTCCAGATGGTCCGCCAGCGCCTCGGCCCAGCCGGGGATCTGCAGCGAGCCCTTGGACCCGAAGCCGTTGAAGATCCATAGACCCGGCTGGCCTGGGTGGACACCGATGAAAGGTGCGTTGTCGAGGGTACCGGGACGGACCCCGGCGCGGTGCGCGAGCACCCGAGCCCCGCTGAGCATGACCAGGCCCGGCAGGTCGCGCATCAGGGTCTCCCGCCCACGATCGCTCGGCGCCTGGTCGAGGCGGTCCCAGTCGTAGGTGGCGCCCAGGCGAAAGCGCCGCCCCCCGAGGGGCAGCAGCCAACGGCCTGCGCTCAGGATCTGCTCGGGCGGGGGCCCGTCGGACTCCGCGGTCAGGATCTCTCCCTTGGCGGGCTGGAACGGCAGCCAGGCCCACCAGGGATCGGTCATGGCCTGGTAGCCCTGGCAGCAGATAACCCGGGCCGCCCTGAGACCGGCGCACTCAATGAGCCCCGCCCGCGGGCGGATATCGGCGGCTCCGGCGTGCGAGTGCAGCAGCCGACCCTGCCGGCGCAGGTGCTCGCCCATGTGATCAATCAGTGCGCCTATGTCCAGATAACCGGTGCGCCGCTGCACCAGGCTGCCCAGCGGATCCAGGACGCCAGGCCCGGCCAGGCCCGGGGCCAGCCGCCCGCCCAGGTAAGGTGCATAGGCCGGATCGGCAAGGCGCCGCTCGGCGAGCCCCGCCTCGGCGGAGGACCGCAACAGTCGCAGCAGGGGAATCCGGTGCAGCAGCCTCTGGCCGAGGCGTGCCTCCAAAACGGCATAGGTCCGCTCGGCGACCGGCAGCAGCCGCTCGACATCCGCCGTCTTGGCCAGCCGGCGGCCGGTCACCGGGTTGACGAGTCCGGCGGCGACCCGCGAGGCGCTCGAGGCATAGCCGTCGTCGATGACCGCCAGAGACCAGCCGCGCTCAAGGAGGGTCCACGCCAGCAGGCTGCCAGCCAGACCCTGGCCGATGATCAAGGCATCGAGTATCGGCTGGGCCCCCGTGATCATCGCATGCGCTGACTTTGCCGACCGGGCCGGCTGTGCCGCTGCCTCAGAAGTGCAGTTGGTCGGCCAGCGCAGGATCGTCGACGAACGGATTGCGGTTGCCCTGGACTCGGGCAATGCGCCGGCTTCTCTGCCGCTCGCCCGCATCCGGCGGGTCCTCGGCGTTCCAGCGCTTGAGCAGCGCCCCCTGACCGGGGTAGATCTTTAGCGCGTAACGCGCGCTCATATAGAACATGGCGCGAGCGATGTCCCCGCGCACCTGGGGGCGCGGCTCGACTTGATGGGCGTCGACCTCGAAGTCGCAACGGCCGTACTCGCGGCGCTCGCCGCTGATCATGCCGTAGCGGCGGGCGCCACGCGCCTTGTTGATCCGGCTCAGCGCGGGGAAGATATCGTATAGGTCGGTCTCGATACGATTGAAGTGCGGACTGGTCTCGCGGCACCGGCTGCGCGTCCCGCAGCCGAGAGACCGCGTCACCCAGGCCATGGGAAACACGTGCTCGGCATCGATTCCGGCGCCTTTTTCCGGTCCGAAATGCGCGCCGCAGTAGAGCGTCTCTCCGCCCCGGGGATAGACCTGGCTCCAGAGCAGGTAGAGCGCATGCTTGTACTGGCGCAGCCACGCCGGCTCCTCCGCCCTGCCGGCCGGGAGCCAGCCCAGGCCGATGGCGACGATCAGGACAGCGCGGGCGCAGCGGCGACACCTGCGATGGGGAGCCCCTGGGGTCGTGATGCTCACTTCGGCAAATCAGCCCTGGCACAGCAGCACTGCCCGATGAAGAGGTGCCCCGGCCAGCTCATCGCCGCCGCTCCCGGTATCGGGCAGACGGCCGCGGCGTGGCGTCGACGGCTCGCCGGGGCTTTGCAGGCAGGCGCGCCCCCGGCCTGGACCCGAGGGCTGCGCTGATCGCTCGATGCATTCGATCCACTCCGCCGACGACACGCTCGCGGCCGGGACACCGCAGTCGGGCAGTATAGCCCGCCCGCGCGTTGGCCCCCATGCGCGCGGTCTGTACGCGGGCGGGAGGTCAAAGCCCCGCGCGGTTGTAGAGTAGGTCGAGCACCAGTTGTATGCCCTCCAGCCCCTGCTCGAGCATGATGTCCAGGGGCGTGACCCCGCCGAGCCTGGGTCCGGGCGTGGTGATCCACAGGCCCCCGGATGCGGGGCTGTGGGGAAACAGCTTGTGCAGGGCGTTGTCGATCTCCATCAGCAGTGCGACGCGCTGGTAGACATCCGCGTGCTCGGGCAGTGCACCGCTCAGCCGGTAACGGTTGAGCTCCCGCGTGCCGGTGCCCCCGGGCAGGCCGAGCAGCAAGGGCTGGATCGCTGGAGCGACTTCCCAGGTGCCGAGGATCTCCAGGGCGGCCCGGCTCAGATCGATTCGCTCCCGGGCCGAGAGCCCCCCGGTCATGGCGGACCCGCGTGGCCGGATATCACAGGGGCCGGTCGGCGATGCCGGGGAAGCTCCGGCGTGTGCGCCCGCTGCCCGGTCTGGGAGCGCGAGTGTCTCAGGGCACAGCGGTGAGGGACGATGGCCCGGCGCGCGCCGTCCGCCCGGGCGGCTTCGAGAGCCCGACAGCGCGATCCCCGGCGAAGCGGGCCGAGCGGATCGCTCATTCGAGGAATTGAAACCCGACTCGCATCAGGCCCGGCTCCATGGGCTGTTTCCAGGTCAGCTCCGACAGTACCGGGGCGAGCTGGCCGATCTTGACCCGGCAGCGGTCGCCGAGGTTGAGGTCGTCGCGCTCGTGGGTGATGAGACTGCAGCCCGATACCGGCGATTCCTCGATGATCAGGGCGACGAAAACGGGGCTGAACTCGGCGGCATCGGCATCCAGCGACACCTGGGCGTATTCCATGGGGTCGGGCCTGAAGCGAAGGTGCTTGCGGGATGGGTGTTCTTCCGGGCTCATACCCTGGCTCCTCGGTGATTGAATGTCGCTACGAAGTCTAGCAGTTGGCTCGGCGGGGCCGCCTCGTGGCCGTCTGAGCGCGGCCTCTGGCAGGATCGCTCCGCCGCGCGGGCTCATTGGCCAAGCGAGCGCCGCGCAGCCAGGCCGGCGTCCAGCAGCTCCCGGGTGACGGGCAGGTCAAGACCGACCTGCGCGAAGATGGTGGCGAGCAGGCGCGCGAAGGGGCCGTCGGTGGCGGCCTCGGGCTCGCTCTCGAAGCATTCGGCGTAGGCCTTGGCCAGGACGCCGATGAGCTCGCACAGCGGCAGGATGTCGGTGGTCGAGGACCCCGGAGGGGTGAGGATGGCCGAGCAGCTGTCCGTCAGACGGGCCAGCTCGCGCTCCAGCGCCTGCAGATAGGCGTCGCTGTAGCCGTGGCCGAAGGTATCGGATGTGGTCAGCTCGCCGAGCAGAAGGGCCTTGTCGGCCGCAGGTACCCGGGAAATGGCTTGCCGCAGGCCGGTGGCCAGCTGGGCCATTTCCATCAGCTCCGGAGAGAACGAGCGCGCGGGTCTGCTCCTTTGCTCGGCGAGCTCGCTGCGGATGCCTGCCAACCGAGGCGTGAGCTCCTGGCTGAGCACCAGCACGAAGATGCGCCGCCACTCCTCGTCGCCGAGCCCAAGCACGCCGAGGGCGTGCGAGATGATGCCGTCCAGCGCCTCGTCGGGAAGGGGTCTGTCCTGTCGGCTGTGCATCTCGGTCTCCTCTCAGGCAGACCCAAGCAGCTGCCCGTGTTCCCGCGCGATCCCGCGGCGCAGCCTCAGAGGCCAGGTGACGGCGCGCGGGCTGCTTGCTTCTCCCCAGACCCGGGCCCGGCTCGGGGCCTGGCGGGCAAGATATTCGAACAGCGCCGAAGGATGATCCGGACGGAACCGGGCGTATTGGTCAACCTGGATGGAGAAATGATCCTTGAATCCCTGCCTCATGGGTGCTGGCCCCCCGGGAGGATCGCCGGGACCTCGCTCAGTGCCGGAACAGCGCCTCGGCGGCGTCGCGGACCGCTTGCTCGGACGCTTGCTGAGAGCTGCCGCCCGGCTGGGGCGTCGGCTCGAAGAATTCGCAAAAGTTGGCTTTGGTCTTGTCGAGCACCGGCTCCGCCATAGGCTCGAGGCAGTCATTCGGCCGACCCGGCGCGTAATGGCGGCAGTTGCGGCAGACCCGCGTCGACTTGCCGCAGCCGGAACAGCATTGCTCCCGGCCGAGATCGGCCGCCAGCAGCTCCCGGCCGCAGCTCCAGCAGTGCCCGAGGACGATCGTGTCTGTCATGATCCGGCCTCCCGTGGTTAGGCGTCTGAACCGGGGCTCGTGGGGCCCGCAGCGCGCGGCCTGGTCTCCCGGGCCCGAACGGCTGCTGAAACCCGCTGCGTTGTCCCCAAGCATGCCACATCCGACTCGGGTTTGCCGGCTTGGTTGCGCGCGGTCTGTTGGCGACAGCGCTCGGTGCGCCTGCTCCGCTTATTCGACGATCTCGCTGTGGGTGTGCTGCGGATCGAGCCCGAGCGCCCGGGCACGTGCGCGAAACACCTCGACCGCCGCGCCGGGTCCGGCCAGGTAGAGGTCGCTCGGACCCCTGTCGCTGAGGTCCGCGGCAACGCGCTCGGCCATCGCGGCGGGGTCTGTCGGCTCGGGCAGTGGCGTATAACGGAAATTCTCCAGGGCGTCTTGCCAGGAGTAGAACAGCCGGTCCAGATAGCCGCGAGCGTCGCCGCCGCGCGTGCGGTAGAGATCGATGCGCGGTGCGTTGTCGAGCGCCAGGGCATGCTCGACCATACTTTTGATGGGTGCCGCACCCAAGCCGATTGCGACGAACGCCAGCGCGATGCCCGGCTCGGAGTCCAGCAGGAAATCGCCCTGGGGCCCGCTGACCACCAGGGTCTGGGAAAGTGCGGCCGGGGAGAGCATGTGTCGTAGGAAAGGGTCGTCCGGCCGGTCGTGCAGAAGAAACAGCAGGCTCCTGCCGTCACAGGGACAGCTCGCGACTGGCAGCTCGGTGCTCAGCCCCTCGCGGGTCGTCAGGCGAACCCTCTGCCCGGCCAGGAACCTCAGTGTCTGACTGCGGGGCGTCTTCAGGTGCAGCAGCATGGTGCCGTCGCTCCCGGGCTCGACCTTGCGCACCGTGCAGCGGATCTCCTGCAACGGGACATCGCTGGCCGATGCCGCCTCTTGGGCCTCCAGCACCAGGTCGGAAGTGGGCGTGTGGACGCACATGAGGATGTAGCCGGCGGCCTTCTCGGCCTCGCTCAAGGGGTAGTCCTGGCTGCGTAGCCGCCGTACCTGGCCCGAGACCAGGCGGGCCTTACAGCCCCCGCAGTTGCCGCTGGCGCAGCCGTGAGCCAGGCTCAGCCCCTCGCGCAGGGCTGCGTCGATGATTGGCTCGTTGGCCTCCACCACGAAGCTGTGGCCGGTGGGCAAGAGCGTGACGCTGTGACTCATCGGTGTCCTCGGGCGCGATGCGGCGCGCCCGGTTGGAAGCTGGCCGATCCCCGCTTCATGGCGCTGCGCTCTTCCAGTCTATGCTAATTGATGAGGGCGCGTGCTCGCGCCCCGGTATTCGGAGACTCCATCATGGGCGATGAATTCGCGGCTTTGGCGAGGGAGGTGCGCGATTATTGCAGGGACGCCGAGAGGCTCGATGTCTGTACCAGCTGGTCCGAGGTGGATGACTGGTTGGCAGGCAGCGCTACCGAGGCCTGGCATGACTACGAGAACAGCCTAGCCGTGCAGGCGGCCCTCGGGTCGGACCTCGCTACGGTAAAGAACCGGCTGTTGATCGATTACGTAGCCAAGAACGTCACCCGGCGCCTGGTGTCGCTGCGCAATCTGGAGGAGCTCGATGCCTTGCGCCGCCGGCGCAGCAACGGTCTTCTCGACGACGCGGCCTACGCCGCCGAGAGCCAGGATCTGGCCAGGGAGCATGCCCGGATGTACGAGCGCCTGGACCTTTGAGCCGGGTGGCGTGCTACGGCTTAGCTGCGGGAGCGCTCCGCCTTGCCCGGACAGGGATCGATGACGAAATAGGCGAGCAGGAACTCTTCTTCCAACGGAGACAGGTCGAAGCGCTGGCAGGCCTGCTCGACCGTCTTGCAGTCATGCGAGTGCAGCTCTGCCATCCAGGCGATCGCTCGGCGCAGGGCCTCACCGTGCGGCACCAGCTCGTGGCTCATGGGCGTGTGTCCCCGGTCTGTTCAGGCTCCTACGGAAATTCTAGCCGGCATTCCTGGCAAGCCGCCTGTCGGAGTCGCTTTCCGGGGATGTCTCAAGTGTTGCCCTCGGGCCCGGTAGGCGATGCGGATTCGCTCAGACTGTCGCTATGTCCGGGAGCATGCCCGCCAGCCGGCGTAGCGCCGAGGGTATGTCTGAGCCGAGAGCGACCGCCCCGGCGGATGCGATGGCCTCTGCGTGGGTGCTGCTGACCGGTCCTCCGATGCACACAGGTACGTCGATGGCCTGGACCAGCGCGGACAGTCGCTCGGTCAATAGCCCTTGTGCAGGCCGGTTGGTCCCTGAGAGCACGACGGCATGGCAGTGCGCCCGCTCCACCACCGGTGGGAGCTGCTCCAGAGGCATGTCGGTGCCGAGCAGCACCAGCCCCATGCTGTGGTGCAGCGCCGCCAGGCCGAACAGCAGCAGGCCGGTTTCGTGCAGCTCTCCCGGCAGGCAAGCGGCGAGCAAGCGCGGCCCCCGCTCTCGCACCCCCAGGTGATGAAACTGGGCGCCGAGCTTGTTGCGCAGGTAGCAGGCCAGAAAGTGCTCCTCTGCGATGCCGGTCGCCGTCGAGGCTCCATTGCTCCCCCAGCCTGACGAGCAGCGGAATCAGCAGCTGCTGGATCACCAGCTCCACCGGGAGGAG
Organism: uncultured Gammaproteobacteria bacterium; assembly: GCA_963711095.1. GTDB lineage: Bacteria > Pseudomonadota > Gammaproteobacteria > Chromatiales > Chromatiaceae > CAVQCX01. The sequence goes on from CAVQCX010000038.1 coordinate 356,968, forward strand.
CGCGAGCGCCCCATGGTAATGGAGATCCAGCGCCGGCGTGTCGAACCCGCGGATTGCCGAGAGCATCTGTTCTCGCAGCCTCGACCAGAGATCCGGGTCCTGCTTGGGGACAGTGCTCGCCCCGGGCTCTTCGCCCAGCACCGAGCGCGCCTGCCCGATTGAGACGCCCTGCGCCAGGAGCCCGACCACGCGCTGGATCAGGTGCAGCTGCTCGCGGCTGTACAGGCGGTGCCCCTTGGGCGTGCGCTCGGGCTTGAACAGGCCGTAACGGCGCTCCCAGGCGCGCAGGGTTACCGGGTGCACGCCGGTTAGCGATGCGACCGTGCGGATCGGATACAGACCCGGGCTGGCGGGCGTCTCCCGCTGATCGGGCTCAGGTACGCGGGTTGCCATGGGCGCCATAGACTGGTGTGCTTCGCCCACCCGGTGATCCTCCCCTGTTTGTGACCCCCCAAGGATAAGCCGCGGGGCCCGGACATACAGCCCGCAAAGGTCGGGGGCTTTCCGGACGCAGCGTCCGGCGGTGTCGTCAGCAGCCAGCCTGGACGGACCCCGGTACGGGCAGTACAGTGGCTGGCCCGGGTTCATCCTTGAACCTAGAAGCGGCAGTTGAACGGCCGCCAGGGTGCGTGCGGCGTGGTGTCTGGCAAGGCATGACGAGGCGGAATAGTCATTCTATTCCAACGAGTTATAACGCAGCCAGGCGCCGCGCGGTGCCCGCCCTGGTGGTCGTAGCGGCCATCACCCGATGGGTGAGTACCAAGTTTGTCCAGAACCATAGTCCAAGCAATCACTCGATCGCTACGCGAAGCGGTCAACTGCTGTTTCCAGGTTGAATCTACGCAGGAGCTGTCATGACCGAGGCCAACAGCCCGAACGAGCCCGACTGGGACACCCCCCTGGAGCTCTCTCTGACCCCAGCCCTGATCATCCATGCGCTGTTTCCGAGCGCCGAGAGCGTGCACACCGGTTGGCGTACCTGCGTCGACGCCGGTCTGGTGGTGTCCGACCTCTCCGCTATGGACGAGCGCACCGGCAATTATTGCCGCCTGGCCGAGCAGGAATTCGTCGAGGATGGCGAGGAGGAGGTGGTCTGGCACGATTGGGCCGTAGAGCTGCGCTTGGGCGAGCTGCTGATCGCCGGGCACTGGTACGTGCAGGCCAACGGGCCGGCCATGGAATGGGAGTGGTGCGCCCGGGAGGCCGAGTCCGCCTTCGACAAGGCCTGCGTGCTGCTCGGTCGCCGGGTGCGCCGCGCCATAGCGGTCGAAGAGCTGGGCATGCAGACCCCGCCTCCGAAGGGCCGGCATCATTGACCCGAGCACACAGCGATGAGCGACAGCGACCAAGACCGACTGCGCAGCCATGTACGGGAGGCCTATGTCCAGGCGCGCCGGCCCGCCTGATCGGGCTGGCGCTCAGCCCTCGGGCGGGCGCGCGAGCCACTGCAGGGGCCAGAACGGACCGACCGGGGTGCGCACCCACCAATTGCCGGTGGCCGCCCGCTCCGCGGGGCTGGTGAAGCGGTAGCGGTAGAGTGTCAGGCGCAGGTAGTGCGGCGGCTCGCCGGGCAAGGGGTTTTCCCCCAGCAGGGCGGTGACTGCCGGGGAGCCCTCCAGCAGGCGCCCGGCAAAACGCTCGAGCCAGTCGAGGCTCATCGGGTCCCGCTTCCAGACGAACCAGAGCATCCAGTCGAGCCGCGGCTGATGGGGGACCACGAACGGCGGGCGCCGCGCCGGGTCGCCGGGCTTGTACCTGAAGTTGTACTCCCGCCACTGCTTACCATCGCGCGAGCCTTCGATGACGAGCTCCAAGCGCTCGGTGTTGATCACCGGAAAGACGTGATAGCGGTTGACCACCCGGGTGGCGCCGACTGGCCCGGCTACCGCGGCGGCCCAAGCCGGCGCTGGGCGCCTCGAGAGCAGCTCCCAGCCCTGCACGCTGCTCACGAAGACGATCAGGGCGCCAAGCAGCCCGAGCAGCAGGCCGCGGCGGCGGCTCGCCGGCGGTCCCGCTGCCTGGGTCCCGATGAAAGCCCAGAGCCGGCGCGGTAGCAGCCACGCGAGCGCCCGGTCGTCGAGCAGAAACAGGCAGAGCGTGATGGTGAGCAGGTTGAAGAAGTTGTGGTTGCTGGTGAGCAGGATCAGCACCTGGATCAGCAGCGTAGCGGCGGCCGCGAACAGCCGAAAGGGCCGCGGCAGGAACATCATGAAGGGCACCACCAGCTCGATGAACAGTGTGGCGCCCGCGCCGGTCTTGAGCATCCAGTGGGGCAGCTGCTGGACGTACCAGGAGACGGGATTCGGCAGGGGCTGGGTCTCGAAGTAATAGTACAGGGCGGTCAGATGGGCCCAGCTGGGATCGCCGCTCACCAGTTTGGAGGCGCCCGAGAGAAATCGCACCCGGAACAACAGCCAGCGCAGCAGCCAGACGACCATCCGGGAGCGCCCCGGCACCAGGATGGCCAGAAAACCGGCCTCCACGAGCAGATAGTCCCATTGGAAATTCATGAACACCTGCCCGGCGTGGAGCAGCGACAGGTACAGCAGAAAGGTCGCCACCAGGGAGAGTCTGGGCAGCCGGTTGAGGAACAGCAGGATCGCGAACGCGCAGCCGAGGATCGGGGCCGCCTGCAGCGCCAGATCGCTGGAATTCAGCCAGAATAGAGTCGGCAGGCGCCAGAAGCGCTCGGGACCCAGCTGGGTGCCCCAGTAGGCCAGGTCTTCAGACAGCGGCAGTATCCCCTGGCTGCCCACCAGGCCGAGGATCTGTACGCCGATGGAGGCGAAGGCGACCAGATAGATCAGCGCGAGCAGGCGCAGGAACAGCGCCGAGACGCGCCGGTATTCGGTGGCCTCCGAGGCCGCGAAGCATAGCGCGTGCGCCGTCGTCTCTGACAGCCAAAGAGCGAATGTGCGGGCCCCCGAGGCGAGGCCCGCTCGACGGACGGTGGCTGCGGCTGCCATGGCGATGTCCCGCTGGTCTTTGGGCGAGCGCTTGGAAGTTCCCCGATGCTGATCGCAAGTCTAGCGTAGCGCACCCTGCGATCCGGACCTCGTGATCCGTCGGCAGCCGGCGCTGCAGAGACCGGACGGTTGCGGCGCAAAGGGCTGCCTCGGGGGCTCTCGCAAAGACGCAGCGCGGGCAGGGCGGAAGGCCGGGACGGAGGGCGTCCGATCGAGCGGCAGCGTCCCGCCTGGGTGTCGCCCGGTCGTCTGGCGCATCCCGGGCGGGCGCGATGGCGTAGAATAGCAGCGCCGTTCGCTGCGCGAGCCTACCCATGTCCAACCGGACGATCACCCTCGACGACCGTCTCTACGCCTATCTGATCGACCACTCGCTACGCGAGACACCGGCGCTGCGCGGGCTGCGCGAGCTCACCCTCGGTCATCCGCACGCGCACATGCAGATCGCCCCGGAGCAGGGCCAGTTGATCGCGCTGTTGGTCGAGCTGCTGGGGGCCCGCCGGGCGATCGAGATCGGGACCTTCACCGGATACAGCGCACTCTGGATCGCCTCGGCCCTGCCCGCCGACGGCTGCCTGATCTGCTGCGACCTGAGCGAGGAATGGACCGCCATCGGCATCCCTTTCTGGGAGCAAGCCGGGGTGCGCGGGCGCATCGACCTGCGCATAGGTCCGGCGCTGGAGACCCTGGACCTGCTGCTGCGGGAGGGCGCGGCGGGTAGCTTCGATCTGGCCTTCGTCGACGCAGACAAAACCGTCTATGCGGCATACTACGAGCGCTGCCTGGAGCTGTTGCGCCCCGGCGGTCTTTTGCTGTTCGATAACAGCCTCTGGGGCGGCTCGGTGGCGGACCCGGCCGACCAGTCAGAGGACACCCGGGCGATCCGGGCCGTCAATGAGCGGCTGCACCGTGACGCGCGCGTCGGGCTTAGCCTGGTGCCCATCGGTGACGGCCTGACCCTGGCGCGCAAGCGCTGAGCCGCGGTCGTGTCGTCCCGGTCTTGGCGCAATCGGTGCCGGCGGGCCGTGCCGCGAGGCGCTGCCGCCTGCGGGCTGCGCCGGTGAGTGCGCCCCTGGACCCGCTTCGGCGGGCGCGCCTGCTCGGTCTCGCGACCCGTGCCTCGGTCGCCACCGCCAGCCTGCTGATCGCCGGCAAGCTCGCTGCTTGGCTGCTCACCGGCTCGGTGAGCCTGCTGGCCTCGTTGGTCGACTCGCTCATGGACGTCCTTGCGTCGACCATCAACCTGTTTGCCGTGCGCTATTCCCTGCGTCCGGCCGATGAGGAGCACCGCTTCGGCCACGGCAAGGCGGAGGCCTTGGCCGGCCTGGGCCAGGCGACCTTCATCGCGGGCTCGGCAGTGTTTCTCAGCCTCCAGGCGCTCGATCGGCTGATGCACCCGCAGCCGATCGTCGACGCGGCGGTCGGCATCGGTGTGATGGTGTTTGCGATCCTGGCGACCCTCGGTCTGCTCGCCGTGCAGCGCTATGTCATTCGCCGCACCGGCTCGACTGCAATCAAGGCGGACTCGCTGCATTACTTCACCGATCTGGTCACCAATCTGAGCATCATCGTGGCGCTGGCGCTGTCTTCCCTGGGATGGTCGGGTTTGGACCCCCTGTTCGCGCTCGCCATAGCCGCCTACATCCTTTACAGCGCAGCGCAGATCGGCCGAGATGCGATCGCACTGCTCATGGATCGGGAGCTCCCTGCGGAGGTGCGCCAGCGCATCGTGGAGCTCGCCTACCGGCCTCCGGAGGTGCGCGGCGTGCACGACCTTCGCACGCGTCAGGCTGGCCACATCTATTTCGTGCAGGTACACCTGGAGCTCGACGACGAGCTGTCGCTGACCCGGGCCCATGCGGTGGCCGACTCGGTGGAGTTGGCTGTGCTGCGGGAGTTTCCGGGCAGCGAGGTGATCGTGCATCAGGACCCGGTGGGGCTGGTCGATCGCGCCAAGGTCAGTGTCGAGCCGCGACCCTGAGGTCCGGCGGGCGGCGCTGCCAAAGCCCGGGCATCGCAGCGGCGGCGTCAGGGAGCTGACATCCGGGAAATATCCTCGTGCCCCGCCTCGGGGCGATCGGCTAGCCGGGGCGTCCGGCGTTGTGTCGACGAGCCGCTAGGCGCTTTTTCATCGCCTCGCACAGGCGCGCGTCCTTGACCATGAAATGGCCGCCCGCGTGCACGAATCCGTGTCGGGTGTAGAAACCCTCAACTCGGGCAAGGTCTTCCGGCGGTGCCGGGCGGCCCAGCTCCTCGGCCAACGGAAACGCCTTGAGCGCGACCAGGCAGTCGTTGATGTCGATGATGCCCCCCATACGCCGCAGCAGACCCGAGCCTATCCCCTGGCCGCGGTGGGCGGGATCGACCCGCAGCTCGGCGATATAGACGATGCAGGCGCACTCGATCCGCTCGATGTCGTCGATCTGGGAAAACGGCAGCAGGCAGGCGCGATCGGCGAGGACCTTCTCGGCGAAGTCCGCGATCTCGGGGCTCACCGACTGGAACAGCAGCTCCGGATCGATCTGGTCTTGCTGGGCCGATGCCAGATCCATGCGCTGCCCGCGGATCTGCGCCACGCCCAGGTCCGCGGCACGCTCCTCGTCCCAGGTGCGCGCCGTCCCCTCGAAGTGCAGCACGTACTGACCGAGCTGCTCGTCTGGATCCGGGCGCAGCGAGAATTCGATCTCAATGTCCTGACCCGGCTCGTTCATGGCGGCGGGCCCTCGCCCAATCCGGCCCGGTCGGGGTGTCGGCAGATCAAGCTCAGCCCGCGTCGCCCACCAGTTCTCGTCGCGAGCGCTGCGAAGCGCTCGGGCGCGTAGGCGCAGTTTGAGAGCCGGTCGCGCATCTGTGCCGCGCCGGTGCGCCTAATCGTCGTAGGGGGACGTCGGCTCCAGGTCCTCGTAGTAGCCGCCGGGCTGCTCCTGGTAGTACCGGCCTGTCGGGTCCTGGTAGAAAGCCTCGTCGGATCCCCCGTAATAGCCCGGCCCGCTGGTGTACGGCAGGTTGTATGTCTCGCCCGTGTACGGGTTGCCGTAATAGGCGTTGCCGCGGATCGCTTGGTTGTCATAGTTGTCCAGCGTCTGGTCCATGGTCTGGGAATTGTTCCACCAGCCCTGGTTGTAACTGTCGTAGCCCTGCTGCAGGGACTGGTTGGCCTGCTGCAGGGCCCGGAAATTCTGCTGCTGTTGCTGCAGGGCAGGCCCGGCATTGGTGCCCCCGGCGGTCATCATGTGGTAGTACACGAACTGCTCGAAGCTGATCTGGGCCCCGGTGGTCTGGAGGTACTGTTGGTACTCTTGCCGCAGCTGCGGTCCGTAGGCCTGGATGTAGGACTGCATCAGCTGCTGCTGCTGGGCGTAGGTGTTCGCCATCATGCCGTTCAGCTGGTTGTTGAACTGCTGATCCGTGGCCATGTTCTGCATGACCAGGTTGCTCAGGTCCCAGGCGCCGGCGGTGCTGACACCGCCGCTGAGCAGGATGGTCAGAGCCCAAGGCAGGGCGCGACGTACTGAAACATGGGCGAGGCATCTGGGGCTCATGGGTGCTCTCCGGGCCGTGTCGATCGAAAGGCATGGTGTCTTGGCAGAATGAGAGACATGATAGCTCGCCCGCCCCCCGGCAGGGCCCCGGTTGCCCAGAGACGTTATGGGCAGGCTCCACGCAGCCTGGCCTGGGCAAAATCCGCAGGTGACCGGATGTTGTCAAGATTGATATGGGACTGCACGGTCTGCAGATGAACGCCCAACGGCAGGCCCTTGGCGCTGTCGCGGTATAACGTAGACCTTGGCTTGATAGTTCCAGCACTTGAGGCCCTTGAGCTTCCCTGAAGCTATACGTATCTCCTGCTCACCTGCTTGCGTCTGTTTGCCTACGACGAGCGGGTGTCCGGGGTCTCCCGGATTATCGAAGTCAGCTTCGAGATAGGCCCCAGGCGGCAGATCCGGCGCCGCGCTGAGCACCAACGTGTACTGTGCTCGTCAGGTCGTTGGGATTGACGGTAATTCTCGCCGATTGGGTGACGAGATATCTGGACGATGTATTGACCGGCAGCGGTCCGAGATCCTCGATGGCCGCCGACTGGCCGGATGCCGGCGGTTCGTCCGAGGACGGCGCGGGCGGGCCACCGGGCGCTTGCGATGGCTCTGCCTGTGGCGGGGAGGCGGCCGGTCAGATGTGGATCATCTCGGCGCTGGACGGCTGCGGCGGCAAATTGGAGGAGTAATGGATGTTCCCCGCTACGTCAGTCCATTTGTAGACGGCCCCGAACGTGGGGGCGGCGAGAGCGCCGACGATCACGGCAAGCAGCGAGAGCTTTCTCATGGCTAGCTCCCGGTTCTGCACTTGCGGGTATCACAGCCTCGCTTGTTGAGCGAGCGCCGAATCGAACTGGGTCAATGTTGCAGGCTGTGGCACCTGGCTGCCGGATCGCGGGGTCTGCGCGTGCTTGGGGTCAGTGCCGCCAGCTCGATCTCGAGGGCACTCTTCGCCGATGTCCCGGCCGGCAGTGACGGGTAACCAGTCCGGTCCGTACAACAACCGCGTACCCGCAGCGCGAGCATACTCGCTCCCCGGTGTTGTCGCGCCCATTTCGAAGCGGATTTCGAGACCGAGATCCCATCGATGCAACTGCGAGGCGGTCAGAATGGCCGCTGCCCGTCGCACGCCGGGTGTCGGAGCTAGCGGCGGGCGGGCGGGCGGTGCGGTGCCGGGTGCCAGGGTCGAGCGTGGGGCGAATCGTTCGGCGATGCCCTCCTGCGCTCGGGCGAATGCGTGGTCGTCCTGAGCGACGGATCGCACCGGGCTCGGCCCATCCCCGGGCCGGGCGTTGTTGTTTCGTGCGGCAACGCGGCGTCTATACTGTTTTCAAGCCCCGAGGGACCCGATCGGCGGCCGTCGAGGGCAAGCGACCGGACCGGGGTCACCCTCGCCGCGGCCAACCGCCCGGTGAGACGGCGCAAGTGTTTTTTACGTATGCGCCCCTCCCGGGCAACGGCCGCATCTAGGCGGAGCGAGGCGACGGCTAAAGATGTTTCCGAAGTTTGGCTCGTATCCGCACCACACGTGCTCTGCCCCAGGGTACACAATATCCATCAAGCCAGGAGCGTGGCTATGAAAAGGCTCGTCAATCTCAGTGTCCTGCTTGGCTCGGCCGCAAGCATGTGTTTGAGCGCGGGTCCGGTCGTTGCCGGTCCCGAGTCCGCGCCGCGCATGCAGATTGCCGCGGACTACCAACCTCCGGACCAGCAGCGGGACTATGACCGGCACCATCAATCGACGCCGAGGTCCGGCGGCAGCCATGGTCCGAGTGGCGCCGGCTCCGGGCCTGGCACCGGCGGTTATCGCTCCAGCGGCGGCTCGGCTCCGGGGTCGTTTTCGGGTGGCCATGGGCCCAGCGGCGGCGGCAGCCCGGGATCGTTCGGCACCACCCATGGGCCCAGCGGCGGCGGCAGCCCGGGATCGTTCGGCACCACCCATGGACCCAGCGGCGGCAGCAGCCCGGGATCGTTCGGGACCACCCGCGGACCCAGCGGCGGCAGGAGCCCGGGATCGTTCGGCACCACCCATGGACCCAGCGGCGGCGGCAGCCCGGGATCGTTCGGCACCACCCATGGACCCAGCGGCGGCAGCAGCCCGGGATCGTTCGGGACCACCCGCGGACCCAGCGGCGGCAGGAGCCCGGGATCGTTCGGCACCACCCATGGACCCAGCGGCGGCAGCCCGGGATCGTTCGGGACCACCCGCGGACCCAGCGGCGGTGGCGCTCCAGGGCCGGCGATTTGGGGCTCGGGCCCCAGCCCCGGCGATCATGGCCATGGCGATCATGGAACCGGTGGATATGACCGCGATCATGGCCATGGAGATCATGGAACCGGTGGATATGACCGCGATCATGACCGTGGAGACCATGGACCCGGTGGATATGACCGCGACCGCGGCTATGGCGATCACAAGCCCGGTGGCAATGAGCATCATGGCGACCACGACCGTTACGATTGGGGTGCCTACCGGCCGGGTCACCGCCCGCCCGAATGGGAGCATTACAGGCACCAGTTCGATCCCAAAGCGTATGCGCACAGCCGGCGCGCCGAGCATCGGTACCACGGACATCCCTATGCCTGGCCGAATGGATGGCATTACCGCCGGTGGGGCTATGGCGACTATCTGCCGGGCGTGCTCTGGGCTCGGCAATATTGGCTGAACGATTACTGGCGGTTCGGGCTGTTCAATCCGCCATATGGCTACGTATGGGTCCGGTACGGGAACGACGTGCTATTGATAGACGTGGAGAATGGCCGGGTTCTCAGTATAGTCAATGACCTGTTCGACTGAGCGTGCGGCGATGTGATGTCGATGATGTGATGTCTATGGGGCGAGGCTCGGCTCGGGGGCCGAGCCCCGCTTGGGCGTTGTCCAGTCCATCTCCAATCGCCCCCAGTGCGGATCTGCACCTTGTCCCGGTAGGCTCGCAGCGGAGACACTCGCCGGATTTTCCAGGTTGCTGATACCACGGGCTACACAAGTGATGCCACACGCCCCGGGATAAATCCGTTGAGACACGCCGTGAATACCTGCTGGCACTACGCAGTCGTGCTTCGTTGGCAAGTCCAGGGCTCGCCATCCGCGGCGAGCCCATTCGGCCGGGAAGCGCCCTGCTCGGCCTCACCCTTGTAGGGTCGGCGGGAGGAATGTCCACCGGACATTCCTGTTTTCCGTCTAACCCAAGCGAGGCGGCCGGCGGTTCCGCCAGACTCATCCCGGGCCGCCCGAAAGCGGTGTGGCTTCACTAATGACTTCGTTAGTCCGCGACACGCAATCCGCGTCACTCCTGCGTTGTCGTCCTGGGCAAGCAGATGGCGGGTACACAGGTGACCCTAGAAGCGGCAGTTGAACGGCCGCCAGGGTGCGTGCTCTGGTGGTCGTAGCGGCCGTCACCCAACGGGTGAGCAGCAGGTTTGTCCTGAGCCATGGTCGAATCAATCACTTGATCGCTATTGGAAGCGGTCAACTGCCGTTTCTAGGGTGACGGATTGCAGTTGGAGTCTCACCCGTGGGAGTTGAATCAATCCACTCGCCGACTTCTGTCAGCGTGCGCGGAGAGACGTCGCGATCCGGGTCATTTTCAGCAATTGGATCTTGCCGGTCTCCATGCTGCGCCCCAGGAGATCACGTGCGTGCGCAAGGCCGCGCTCAAAGCTCGATCTGCACCCCGAGCTCCATGGAGCGCTCGGGCGGCAGCTGATACAAGTCGGCCGCGCGCAAGGCATTGCGCGCCATCAGGGTATACAGCCACTTGCGGGCATAGGCCATGCCCCCCAGGTCCCGCACGGGAATCAGGGTGGCCCGCGACAGATAGTAGGCGATGTTGTCGGGGTCGATGCTGTCGATCAGGTCGAAGTCCAGGCACAGGCGGATCGCCACCGGCACGTTCGGTGTCTGCATGAAGCCGTAGTGGACGAACAATCGGTGGAAGCCGAAGCCGCGGTGCTCGACCTGCAGGCGCCGCGCCGTCGGGACCCGCGGCTCCTCCGCCGTCACCAGGGTGAGCAGGATCACCGTCTCGCGCAGCACCCGGTTGAGCTTGATGTGATGCAGCAGGGCGCTGGGGATGTCGTGGTCCGGGCCGGTGAGAAACACGGCGGTTCCCGGGATGCGCGGGATGCGTCCCGCTTCCAGGTCGGGCATGATCGTGTCCAGATGCACGCTGCGGTCGTGAATCCGTTCCGCCAGCAGCTCGCGGCCCCGCCACCAGGTGGCCATCAGGAACAGCACAGCGGCACCCACCAGCAGCGGTAGCCAGCCGCCGCTGGCGAACTTGAGAAGATTGGCGCCAAGGAAGCCGGCATCGATCACCAGGAACAGGCCGGTGACGCCGCCGGCCAGCCACAGCGGCCAGCCCCAGCGTCGCCGGGCCACCAGGAACACCAATCCGGTGGTGATCACCATGGTGGTGCTGACGGCGACACCGTAGGCGCCGGTGAGCGCGGTGGAGGAGCCGAATCCGAGCACCAGCAGCACCGTAGCGACCATCAGTCCCCAGTTGACGTTGGGGATGTAGATCTGTCCGATCTCCTCGGAGGAGGTCTGGACGATGGTCATCGGCGGACAGTAGCCGAGCCGCACCGCCTGGCGGGTGAGAGAGAAGGCACCTGAGATCACTGCCTGGGAGGCGATCACCGTGACCGCCGTGGCCATAGCGACCATGGGATAGACTCCCCAGGCGGGCACCAGGCTGTAGAAGGGCTGCGAGGCCTTTTCCGGGTGAAAGAGGATGATCGCGCCCTGCCCGAAGTAGTTGAGCAGCAGCGCCGGCAGCACCAAGCCGAACCAGCCCAAGCGGATCGGTGCAGCGCCGACGTGGCCCATGTCGGCGTACAGCGCCTCACCGCCCGTGACCACCAGGAATACCCCGCCGAGCACCAAGTAGCCGGTGGGACCGTTGTCGACAAAGAAACGCACCGCGTAGACCGGGTCGAGCGCCTGCAGCACCTGCGGCTCGGTAGCGATACCGCCGATGCCGAGCAGCGCGATGAGCGCGAGCCAGGCCAGCATCACCGGGCCGAAGACGCCGCCCACTTCGGCGGTCCCGCGCTTCTGGAACAGGAACAGCAGCAGCAGGATGAGGATCGTCAACGGGATCACCAAGCGGTGCAGGGCGGGCGCCGCCACCTTCAGCCCCTCCACGGCCGCCAGCACCGAGATCGCCGGGGTGATCATGCCGTCGCCATAGAGCAGGGCGGCCCCGAAGATCCCGGTCAGGATCAACACCACACGCCGGCGTCCACGGCTCTTGTCCGGCTCGGCGAGGACTAGCAGGGCGAGTATGCCGCCCTCGCCGCGGTTGTCGGCGCGCATCACCAACAACAGGTATTTCACCGAAATGACCAGCGCCAGGGCCCAGAAGATCAGCGACAGCACGCCAAGCACATTGCCGTGGCTGGGGGCGAGTGCCAAGTCGCCGTGGAAGCAGGCGCGCATTGCATACAGCGGGCTGGTGCCGATGTCGCCATAGACCACTCCCAGGGCGGTCAGGGCCAGGGTCAGGCGGCGCGCCCGGGTCAGGTCGGGCTTGTCGTTTGCCCGCGCGGGTGCGGGGGAGTACATCGCTGGCATCTCGTGCGGGGGGGGGGTGCTCGTACTGCGCGCCGGCCGCGCGCTGATCCCCCGTCGTGGAACAGACCGAATCCGCGATTCCGCGGCAGTATACCGAATTTCCGAGGGGCATCTGTCCGACAGAGATCGGAAAGGGAAGATGGCCTAATTCATCCTCTATCAAGGACAACGCAGCTGATGCCACGGGGCCCCGCCCCGGGACACGCCGTAAGCTCCTAGGGGCTTGGGTCGCGCGAAGGGGGTTGATGTTGACGCAGGACAAGCAGGCGAGCACAGCCGCCTGGTGGGAAACGGTGGCTGGCCAGGCTGGCCGTCGGTCGACCCAAGCGGGCCGCGGCTCCCCACGCCGGGCGGGTCAGCCGCGCAGGCGCAGGCTCAGGTCCATGGTGTCGTCGTCTCCGGGGCGGGTCTCGAAGCCGAAGCTCTTGGCCAGGCGCTGCATCGCCGTGTTGTCGCGCAGGGTTTGCATGAACAGCTCGCCGGTACCGCGGGCGCGCACGTAGGCGACCATCTTGCGCATCAGGTGCTTGCCGAGCCCCTGGCGTTGCAGGTCGGAGCGCACCACGATGGCAAATTCGGCTCGTTGATTATTCGGATCGGCGATGGCCCGCACTACGCCCAGGGTCTCGGGCTTGCCCTGTTCGTCGGGCGCGGTGGCGATGAAGGCCATTTCGCGATCGTAGTCTACCTGGGTGAAGCGGGCCATCTGGCTGTGGGGAATCTCGCGCAGCAGCCCGAAGAAGCGGAACCGGATGTCCTCGGGCGAGAGTCTGGAGATGAAGGTATGGTGCGCCGGCTCGTCCTCCGGACGGATGGGGCGCAGGGTGATCTGGCGGCCGTCGGACAACCGCACGCGCTCCTCCAGCTCCTTCGGGTAGGGCCGTATGGCCAGCCGCTCCGCGCCGGCCTGGTGGCTGGGGTGGACGCGGATGCGGGCGTCCAGGGCCAGCACGCCGTTCTGGTCCGCGAACAACGGATTGATGTCCAGCTCCGCGATCTCCGGCAGATCCACGATGAGCTGGGAGATCTGGATCAGGGTGAGCTTGATGGCGTCCAGGTCCGCCGGTGGGCGGTCCCGGTAGCCGGCCAGCAGCCGGGAGATGCGGGTGCGCGCGATCAGCTCGGCCGCCAGCTTCATGTTCATTGGGGGCAGCGCCACGGCGCGGTCCTTGATCACCTCCACCGCTGTGCCGCCTTCTCCGAACAGGATGATCGGGCCGAAGATGGCATCCGTGGTCACCCCCACGATCAGCTCATGGGCCCCCGGACGCCGGGCCATCCGCTGCACCGAAAAGCCGCGGATCCGGGCGTCGGGCTCGATGTCCCGGATGCGGTTGAGCATCGCCTGGGCGGCATGCTCCACCTCCTGGGGGTTTTCCAGGTCCAGCACCACGCCGCCGACGTCAGACTTGTGCACGATGTCCGGCGACAGGATCTTGATGGCCACGGGAAAGCCCATCTGGCCTGCGGAGGCGGCGGCGGCCTCGGGTGTGCCGGCGATATGCGTCTCCACCACCGGGATGCCATAGGCGGCGAAAACCGCCTTGGCCTCGGGCTCGCTGAGCAGCTCCCGGCCTTCGCCCAGGGCGTTCTCGAGCACCAGCCGCGCGGTGGTCGTGGCGGGGGTGAACTCGCTGGGGACCGAGGGTGGGGTCTCCATCAGCAGCTCCTGGTTGCGCCGATAGCGCACCATGTGCAGGAAGCCGCGCACCGCACTCTCGGGTGTGTCGTAGGTGGGTAGCCCTGCCTCGCGGAAAATGCTGCGGGCCTTGGTTACGCCCTGGCGCCCCAGCCAGCAGGTGAGGATGTTGCGCTGGGCCCCCTTGGCCAGCTCGGCCACGGCCCGTGCCGACTCCTCTGCGGGGGCGATTGCCGTGGGGGCGTGCATGACCAGCAGGGCGTCGATCTGTTTGCAGGCGAGCAGCGCCGACAGGCCGTCGGCGTATCGGGTGTCGGGGGCGTCGCCAATGATGTCCACCGGATTGGCCCGGGACCAGGAGTCCGGCAGCGCCTGGTCCAACCGCGCGATGGTCTGCGGCTCGAAGCTCCGCCAGCTTGCCGCCGGCGGCGATCAGATAGTCCGTCGCCATCACGCCCGGGCCGCCGCCATTGGTGAGTATGGCCAGGCGCTCCCCTTGCATGGGGCGGGTGCGGGCCAGGGTCTCCACGGCGTCGAACAGCTCGTCGATCTCGTACACCCGCAACATGCCGGCGCGGGCGAAGGCGGCGTCGTAGACGTCGTCCGAGCCGGCCAGGGCGCCGGTGTGGGAAGCGGCCGCGCGGGCTCCCTCGGCGACCCGGCCTGCCTTGATGGCGAGCACCGGTTTGTTGCGCGCTGCGGCACGGGCGGCGGACATGAACTTGCGGGCGTCCTTTACCGATTCCACGTACAGCAGGATGGCCTGCACCGTGGGGTCGGAGCTCAGGTAGTCCAGCATGTCGCCGAAGTCGATGTCGCCCTTGTCCCCCAGGGAGATGAAGTGGGAAAAGCCGATGTCGCCAGAGCGGGCCCAGTCGAGGACCGTGGTGCACAGCGCGCCGGACTGGGAGATGAAGGCGATCTTTCCGGGCAGTATGTCGGTGTGGGAGAAGCTGGCGTTCAGGCCGATGGCGGGCACGATCATACCCAGGCAGTTGGGTCCGAGAATGCGTAGCGTGTAGGGCCGGGCGGCGTCCAGCATGGCCTGTTGCAGGGTGCGGCCCTGCTCGTCGCGGTGCTGGGTCATGGCCGCCGTCATCACTATGGCTGCCTTGGTGCCGCGCTCGCCAAGCCGCTCGATGATGCCTGGGACCGTGTGCGGCGGAGTAGCGACCACGGCCAGGTCCGGGGTCACCGGAAGACTCTCGATCTCCGGGTAGGCCAGAACGCCGGCCACCGAGCTGTGTTTGGGATTCACCGGCATCACCGGGCCGCCGAACCCTCCCCTGAGCAGATTGCGCATCACCACCGAGCCGACGCTGCGCGGACGGTCGGTGGCCCCGATCAGGGCCAGGGAACGGGGCTTGAACAGGTAGTCGAGGTTGCGGACGCTCATGATCACTCGCTTGCCGCCTGGCCGAGACGTTCAGGAGCCGGGCCTTTATCCCCTAGGCTCGCCGATGGACCCGGTCATGCGCACTGGAAGACCGAAAATGTTGCAGCGCAATATGCCTGACTCGCACCATGAACGCAACAAATATCAGGAGTTGTCGCAAACATGACCCACCCCGAGCCTGAGCATTGCTGCGTCGCAGCATTTCCGGACCGAGTCCGGGGACCCTGAGCGACAGGCCGCGGCCGGGGCTCGCCCGGGTCCCCCCAAGCGGTCGCCGTGTGGGCTACTGGGTGTCGAAGCTGGGGTACATATAACATCCATCAGAACTTTCCTTGATGTGAGTCACTATATACATGGGTACACGTTTGCATGTGAGCTTGGATTCGACGCCGGAGAAGTCGACGAAAACAGCGCCTTAGTGGATCGATGAGAACGATTCGCGATGGAACCTCGGGCTAACGGCGCTTCACCGGGTGTGCCGAGAGCTGGCGACGGGTAGGCGTTATCAGCTCGATTGCATGGCCCGGCGACCGTGAGCGGGTCGCCGGGCTCCTTGGTGATCCGCCCTGGATTTGGCGGGCTTCCTCGGGAATTTCCGCTACGCCTCAGCGCCCCGAGTACACCATCCGCACGTTGTTGGCGACCAGGCTCTCGTCCTTCTGCTCGCTCTCCTTGAGGTAAAATTCCACGATCGTGTCGCGGTTCTGCAGGTCCTCCTGGGTGACACCTTCGGCGAGCTCGTGGACGTGGCAGAAGGCGCTGTTGTAGGGCGATTCGGGGTCGCGCGGATCGGTGATCCAGAGGTTGGGTGAGATCCGCTTGACGAAGCGCAGGAAGCCGTAGCCCTTGTCCGGGAACCACTTGGTGCAGACCCCCCGCACGCAGGAGCCTGGCGCACCCCATTGGTTTCGGGGCTCATAGGAGAAGGGCAGCAGGTCGGGGATGAGGAATCCGGAGTAAAAGGCATCCACCTGGCGGCGCAGCTGCGCCGAGACGTTGCGGAAGCCCATCAGCTCAACCCGGCAGCCGCGGTTCTGCAGGGCGGTGACCACCTGGAGGAAGTCGCCGTCGCCCGTGAGCAGCAGGATCTGATCCAGGTTTGCAGCCTGCAGCATGGCGTCCACGGCCATGTCCAGGTCGGCGTTGGCCTTGGTCGTGACATTGCCCTCTTCGTCGGTATAGCGACGGATATTCTTGACCGTGATCTTCCAGCCGAACTCGCGCACCTGCTGCTGGAAGGAGCGCGAGCGCTCGGCGTATTCGCTGTCCTCGCGGGCCCGCTCCTGGTCGTAGGTCATGTAGGTGTTCAGACGTAGCAGCTCGCCGCCGTCGCGCGCGGCGAAGCGGCGCAGCACGTCGTAGCGCATCTGATAGCCGCCGTTGTAACGGATGTTCTCGGCGTCGACAAAGACGCCAACCTTGATCTGTGCTCCCAAGGGTCATTTCCTCTCAGTAATTGACGGTATTGTAAGAGCCGGTGACGAGGCAATCCGATCTACCCCCGGGGCATGCATCGGCAGGTGCATCGATCGCCACGCCGGGTTGAGCGAGCCGATCGGATCCGACCGAAGAGCGTATAGACCCCCTCCCCCCGACCCTCTTCCGGCGGGAGAGGGAGCGTCCGCCGGGCTCGTGCGGTGCTCATTTACCCAGTGACACGGGTCCGCGCCGCCGACAGGCGCCGGTCCCGAGCCAGACAACCGAAAGGCTTGGCCGCCGAGGCGGCCAAGCCTGGATTGCTACCACGGGCCGATTACTTGTTGGCGCGGTTCTCGATCAGGCTCTCTACCACGCTCGGGTCGGCCAGCGTGGAGGTGTCACCGATCTGGGCGGCCTCATTAGCGGCGATCTTGCGCAGGATGCGGCGCATGATCTTCCCGGACCGGGTCTTGGGCAGACTCGGCGCCCACTGGATGACATCGACCGTGGCGATGGGCCCGATCTCGTTGCGCACCAGGGTGACGAGCTCTTCTTGAGCGCATCGGTCGCCTCCACGCCGGCCATCAGCGTGACGTAGGCATATATGCCCTGGCCCTTGATGTCGTGGGGATAGCCGACCACCGCGGCCTCGGCTACGTCTTCGTGCAGCACCAGGGCGGACTCGATCTCGGCCGTGCCCAGGCGGTGGCCCGAGACGTTGAGCACGTCGTCGATGCGTCCGGTGATCCAGTAGTAGCCGTCTTGGTCGCGGCGGCTGCCGTCGCCGCTGAAGTAGTAGCCTGGATACTGCTTGAAATAGGTGTCGACGAACCGCTGGTGGTCACCGTATACGGTGCGCATCTGGGCGGGCCAGGGCTGGCCGATCACCAAGGCGCCCTCGACCGCCCCTTCCAGCAGCTGCCCGGTGGAGGTGTCCACGATCGCGGGCTTGACCCCGAAGAAGGGCTTGGTGGCTGAGCCCGGCTTGAGATCGGTGGCACCGGGCAGGGGCGTGATCAGGTGGCCGCCGGTCTCGGTCTGCCACCAGGTATCGACGATCGGACAGCGTGCGTCGCCCACTACGTGGTAATACCACTCCCAGGCCTCGGGGTTGATCGGCTCGCCGACGGTGCCGAGCAGACGCAGCGACGCGCGCGAGGTCTTCTTGACCGGATCGTCACCCGAGCGCATCAGGGCGCGGATCGCAGTGGGTGCGGTATAGAAGATGGCCACCCGGTGCTTGTCTACCACCTGCCAGAACCTCGACATGTCCGGGTAGTTGGGGATGCCCTCGAACATCAGGCTGATCGCGCCGTTGGCGAGCGGCCCGTAAACGATGTAGGTGTGGCCCGTGACCCAGCCGACGTCCGCGGTGCACCAGTAGACCTCGCCGTCGCGGTAGTCGAAGACGTACTTGTGGGTCATGGCGGCGAATACCAGGTAGCCGCCGGTGGTGTGCAGCACACCCTTGGGCTTGCCGGTTGAGCCGGAGGTGTAGAGGATGAACAGCGGGTCCTCGGCGTCCATTTCCTCGGCGGGGCAGTCGGCGGAGGCGCTGGCCATGGCCTCGTGGTACCAGAGATCGCGGCCCTCGCTCCAGGCCACATCTCCGCCGGTACGCTGGACCACGATCACCGTGGAGACGTTCGGGCAGGACTGCAGCGCCTTGTCGGCGTTGCGCTTGAGGCCCACCCGCTTGCCGCCGCGCAGCCCCTCGTCTGCGGTGATCAGCGTGTGGCAGTCCGAGTCCAGAATGCGGTCGCGTAGCGAATCGGGGGAGAAGCCGCCGAAGACCACGGAGTGGATGGCGCCGATGCGCGTGCAGGCCAGCATGGCCACCGCGGCCTCAGGGATCATCGGCATGTAGATGCTGACCCGATCACCCTTTCGTACGCCCCGGGACTTGAGCACGTTGGCGAGCTTGCAGACCTCGGCGTGCAGCTGGCGGTAGCTGATGTGCCTGTCTTCACCGGGGTCGTCGCCTTCCCAGACGATTGCGGTCTGATCCCCCCGGGTTTCCAGATGCCGGTCGAGGCAGTTGTAGGCGACGTTGAGCTTGGCCCCCTCGTACCACTTGATGTACAGGTTGCTCGGGTCGAAGCTGTAGTCCATTACCTTGCCGTCCCACTTCTTGGTCCAGGTGACGAAGCGCTCCGCCTGCTCACCCCAGAAGGCGTCGGGATCCGCCATGGACCGTTTGTACATCTCCTCGTACTGGGCCGAGTTGATGTGGGCTGCGGTCGCGACCGCGGCGGGTACGGGATAGACTTTATCGGACATTGACTTTCTCCATTCTCTTTCCAGAGCTCTGAGAGGCCGCGCCAGGCGCGCCCCCGGGTGTGGTGGTTGTTCCGCCTATCCCGGCGTCGCCCGGTGCAGCCGCAGGCGTATGCTCGCCGCCGGGCCGTTCAAGAGAGCCTGCGCAGCAGATCCTTCAACGGCAAAGGGCCCTTTCCCTGTCGCTCTGCGATCTGCGCCGCGTACAGCTCGGCCGTCTCCAGCGCATCGCTGAGTGCGTTGTGCGCATTGTACCGCGGCAAATTGTAGTCCTTGCGCAGATTGAACAGCCGCAGCCGGCTCGGCGCGAACGCCTGGTTGCGCCGATCGAGGGTCCGGCGGGCGATCCACTGCGTGTCCACCACCGGCACCAGGAATCCGCCGCCGAAGATCCGGGCCAGCGCCAGACGCAGAAACCGCAGCTCGACCTCGGCGTGGTGGGCGAGCAGGACCCGCCCGGCCAGGCGCTCCAGCACCAGCGCGAGCACACCGGTGAGCCGGTGTACCACCACGCTCTCCTCCGCGAGCGGGCCTGCGGCCCGGACGATGCGGTGCTCCGCGCCGCGCAGATCGATTTGCAGGCCGTCCATGGCGACCATGCCGACGCTGAGAATAGCTTCGCTGCGCGAATCGAGTCCGGTGGTCTCCAGGTCCACGGCCAGATAGGGCGCCTGGCGGACTTTGGGGTTCGTAAGTGCGTTGGCGCACCTTCGGGGGGCCAGCGCTATTGCCGCTCAGCGACTCGGGCGGCGGCGGGGCAGGCCGAGCCGTTGCCGCCTCTCCCATAGGGTCTTGCGGCTGATGCCGAGACGGCGCGCCAGCTCGGTCTCGCTCATCCGCTGCTCGTGCTGGCGCACGAACTGGATGAAATATTCGTCCAGAGACAGGGGGTCCCCGGTCCCCGGATCGCCCCCCCGGGCCGCCGGCGTGCGGGGCTCGAGCGCCAGCGCCGCCTCATCGATCAGGTCGCCCTCGGCGAGGATCACCGCTCGCTCGATGACGTTCTCCAGCTCGCGCACGTTGCCGGGCCAGCGGTAGTCGCGCAGTCGCGCCATCGCCCCGGGGCTGAGCTTGAGACGGGCCCGATTGAGTCGCCCACAGGTCTTCTCCAGGAGTATGCGGGCCAGCTCTTCGATGTCATCGCCGCGCTCGCGCAAAGGCGGCAGCCGGATCTCCACCACGTTCAGGCGGAAGAACAGGTCCTCGCGAAACAGGCCCTCTGTGACCTGACGCCGCAGATCACGGTGGGTCGCCGCGACCAGTCGGACGTCCACGTGGTGCGAGCGGCTGGCGCCGACCCGGCGTATCTCCCCGTGCTGGAGCACCCGCAGCAGACGGGCCTGGGCCTCCAGGGGCAGCTCGCCGATCTCGTCCAGAAACAGCGTGCCGCTGTCGGCGCTCTCCACCAGCCCGGTGCGCGTCGCCTGGGCCCCGGTGAAGGCCCCTTTCTCGTGCCCGAACAGCTCCGACTCGATCAGCGTCTCGGGGATCGCCGCACAATTGACGGTCACGATCGGTGCCTCGCGGCGCGCGCTCTGCTCGTGGATGGCCCGCGCCACCAGCTCCTTGCCGGTGCCCGACTCGCCCAGGATCAGCACCGTGGAGTCGGTGGCGGCCACCTTGGCGATGCGCGAGAACACCTCTCGCATGGCCGGGCTGCGCCCGATCATGCCGCCCACCGGATAGCTGCGATCCACATCGGACTTGAGCGCGTCCTTCTGGCGCTCCAGGCGACGCTGCTTGAGGATGCGCCGCACCAGCATCACCAGTTCCTCATGGTCGAAGGGCTTGGCGATGTAGTCGACCGCACCGAGCTTCATGGACTCGACCGCCGAGCGCACGCTCGCGTAGCTGGTCATCACGAGCACCGGGACATCCCGGGCCTGTTCGATGACCGCCGTGCCCGGGGCGCCGGGTAGGCGCAGGTCCGTAATAATCAGGTCGAAGTCGTGCATGTCATGCTCTGCACCGGCCTGCTCCACGGATGCGGCCTCGGCTACGGCGTAGCCGCGCCGCTCCAGCAGCCGGCGCAGGGCGCTGCGGATCACCGCCTCGTCTTCAATGATGAGCAGCTTGTTCATCGGTCGTCTGACGTGAGTGTCGGGGCAGACGGATGCTCACCCGGGTGCCCAGGCCGGGCTCGGAATCGATCTCCAGGCTGCCGCCGTGCTCGTCGATGATCTTGTAGGCCATGGGCAGGCCCAGCCCGGTGCCCTCTCCCGGGGGCTTGGTGGTGAAGAAGGGGTCGAGGACGGCATCGCGGATCTCTGCGGGGATACCCGCGCCCTGGTCGCGGATCTCGATCCTGACGCTGTCGCCCTCGGCGCAGGCGCTGATTGCCACGTGATCGCCCGGCCGGGAGGCATCGCAGGCATTGGCCAGCAGATTGACCAGGACCTGGGCGATACGCTGGCGGTCGCCCCAGAGGCTCAGGTCCTCGGGACAGGACAGGGCGCATTCCACCTGCTTGCCCCGATGGGTGAGGCGGATCAGGCGCACGCTCTCTTCGATCAGCGGTAGCAGGCTGAGCTCGCGCGCCTGCAGCCCAACCGAGCCGCTGTGGCTGAAGCTCATGAGCGCGCGCACGATGCCGGAGATGCGGCGGGTCTGGTGAAGGATCTCGTCGAGGGTCTCGCGTACCGCAGTGTCCCGGGTCTCCTCGCGCAGGTTCTGGGCGAGCGAGGCGATGCCGGTCAGCGGGTTGCCGATCTCGTGGGCGACCCCGGCGGCGAGCCGACCCACCGAGGCCAGTCGGTCGCTGTGGGCAAGCTCGGCTTCGAGCGTCTCCAGGTCGGTCAGATCCTCGAGCAGGATCACCAATCCGGTGCGCGAGGCCGGCTCCCGGGCGGTCAGGCTGGGGTCCAGGGTGGTCGCCTTGTGCAGGTTGAACCAGTGTGCCCGGGCGCCCAGGCGCACCTCCATGTGGTGTATATGGCTGTCATGGGCCCGGGCGAAGCCGGACAGGGTCTCGCCCCAGGGCTGTGGCAGCGTGGCGAGCGGGGAGCCCAGGGTCTGGGCGCTGGGCAGGCCGGTCATCAGCTCGATGACCAGGTTCCAGATCAGCACGGTCTGGTCCGGGCCCACGACGCAGACCCCCAGGGGGAGGTCCAGCAGGATCTGGCGATGGTAGCGGCGCAGGCTGTCGAGCGCCGCGCTCAGCCCCTCCAGGCGCGAGCGCGATTCCTCGAGCCGCTGCTCGACATATCGCACCGAATCGGCCAGCGCGGTGCCGGACGGCGCGTCGAGCACCAGGCGCTGGTCCACGATCATGTGTGCCATCTGCGGCCCGATCAGGCCCGAGAGGTTGCGCTCGATACGCTCGCGCAGGCGCCTGAGCTCCGCGGGACGGCGCTCCTCGGCGCTCATACCCAGGTCCAGCAGGCCCTGGCGCACCTCCCGGGTGGCGGTCTCCCGGCCCAGCATGGCGGTCAGGGCCTCGGTGAACTCGTTGGCGGAGGCCGCCAACACCGCCCCCCTGAGCGGTGTGAAGGTCTCGGTGCAGCAGGCATGGGCCGCCTCCCACTCCTTGGGATTCTGGCGACCGAGCAGGGACACCAGCACGAACAGACCGCCGTTGCAGACCAGCGACCAGAAGGTGGCAAGCTCCCAATGGCCCAGCCCCGAGGTGCGGCTCAGGTCGGCCAGGTCGACGCCCGCCGTGATCACGCCCGAGGCGTTGAGCAGGGGTATCAGCAGGGTGAGCGCCCAGACCGTAATGCCCGCGAGCAGCCCGGTGATGAACCCGGCGTGGGTGGCCTGGCGCCAGTAGAGCACGCCGACGATCCCCGGGACGAACTGGGCGACAGCGACGAAAGAGATCAGCCCGAGCTGGACCAGTCCCTGGGTGCGCTGGAGCAGCGCGTAGAAGGCGTAGCCGGCGAGGATGATCACGGCGATCAGCAGCCGCCGGCTCCACAGCAGCCAGCGGTAGAGGTCGACCCGGGGGTCCGGGTAGCTGGCCGGGAGCAGCAGGTGGTTGAGGCACATGGCCGAGAGCGCGAGCGTGGTGACGATCACCATGGCGCTGGCCGCCGAGACCCCGCCGATGAAGGCCAGCACCGGCAGCCATCCGGGTGCGCCCTGGTGCAGGGTGATGCCGAGCACGAAATAGTCGGCATCCATCTGCAGGGCCAGGTGGTTGCCCGCCCAGAGCACCGGTGGGATGGCGAGGTTGAGAAGCAGCAGGAACAGCGGGAAGGCCCAGCTCGCTGTGCCGAGGGCGCGCGGCTGGGCGTTCTCGGTGAACGCCATGTGGAACTGCCGCGGCAGCAGGAAGGCGGCGGCAAAGGCGAGGAACAGCAGGGTGGACCAGGGACCCTGGTGCATCGGCTCGTAGAGGCTGCGCACCGCTTGGGGGTGCTCGGTCAGCCAGCGTCCGAGTGCGCCGGGCCCGGAGAACACCCCGAACACCGCGAACAGCCCCACGGTGAGCAACGCGATGAGCTTCACCAGCGATTCGAAGGCCATCGCCACCACCAGCCCACGGTGCTTCTCCCGCGGCGAGATGTGGCGGGCGCCGAACAGGATGGCGAAGCAGATAAGCACCACGCAGAACCCCTGGGCCAGGAGCTTCCGGGGCGACTTCCTGGGTCAGCACCCGCAGCGACTCGGTCACGGCGCGGATCTGCAGGGCGATATAGGGCAGGGTGCCGACCAGCATGAACAGGGTCACCAGCACGCCGGCGGCCTGGCTGCGGTAACGGAAGGCGAACAGGTCGGCCAGGGAGATCAGCTGGTAGTCCCGGGTGAGCCGCAGCAGCGGGCGTAGCAGCAGTGGACTCATCAGGAAGGCGATGGTTACGCCCAGGTAGATGGTGAGGAACTGGAAGCCCTGGGCCTGGGCGAAGCCCACACTGCCGTAGTAGGTCCAGGAGGTGGCATAGACGCCGAGCGAGAGCACATAGACCGCCGGGTGGCCGGTCCAGCGCTCGGGCAGCCAGCCCTGGTCGGTCGCGAATGCGACCAGGAACAGCAGCCCCAGATAGGCTATGCCGGCGCCGAAAAGGGCGGGCAGCTCATGGCTCATGCCGAGCGCGCCGCCGCTGCAGCCAGGCGCCCAGGGCGATCAGCAGGGCCCAGAAGAGATAAGGCAAGTACCATGGGCTCTGCGGGTTTGCCCACCAGGCCATCAGCGGTGAGGCGAACAGCAGCCACGCGAGCAGGCCCAGCAGCAGCACCAGGTCGAGCCGGCGATCTGGATCGGGGGGAATGAGCATGCCATGAGCCTAGCAGCCGTTACGGACGGTAACAATGCGCGGCCCGCCCGGCGCGGGCCATACCCTTTGCGATCTGTCCTTGAGCGCGCCGCAGTGCACTTGCGGCCCTCGGATGTGCCAGAGTAAGAGTGACCCCCGGTGGTGGGGTGGCCCGGGCACGAGAACAAGAGAGGAGTCCCGCAATGAATCCCGAAAAGGTGGTGTTCGGATTCTTCATCGTGCTCGCCCTGACCCTCAACTTCGGCTTCTTCGTGGGCGAGATCGACAACGTCGCCCATCACCACGTATACGAGCTGTTCGCGGTGATCGTGGTGAACCTCATCGCCACCGTGCTCAAGTTCGGCGACCGCACCCAGATGGGGGCGGTGCTGCTGGCGACCAGTCTGGTGGCCGTGCTCCAGCTGTTGGCCGCGGCGGTGGTCTGGGCGATCGCCGCCCACGTCAGCCAGCAGGGGGTCACCCCCCCGGTGATGGCGAGCATCGTCTCGCTCGCCGGTGGCGCCATGCTCGCGAACGTGGTCTCGGTGGTGCTGCTGGTGATCGAGACCGTGATGCTTCGTCGCTGAGCGCGCCGGGCGGGGCGGATGGAAAACATCACCTTCGTCGTGCTGCGGCGCATGCATGCGCCCTTGCTTGCGCTTATCGTCAGCTACACGATTGCGATCCTGGGCCTGGTGCTCATCCCCGGCCGTGACGCCGCCGGCCACGTCTGGCGCATGGACCTGTTCCACGCCTTCTATTTCGTGAGCTATACCGCCACCACCATCGGTTTCGGCGAGCTGCCGTTCGAGTTTACTGACGCCCAGCGGCTCTGGGTCACCGTTACGCTCTATCTCACGGTCATCGTCTGGGTCTACTCCATCGGCACGCTGATTGCCCTGTTGCAGGACCCGGCCTTTCGCCAATCGGTGGCCGAGCGGCGTTTCGCCCGGCGTATCCGCCGGCTGACCGAGCGTTTCTATCTGGTGTGCGGCTACGGGGAGACCGGCAGTGCGCTGGTCCGGGCGCTGACCGAGCGCGACCAGCTGGCGGTGGTGGTGGAGATCAGCCGGGAGCGGGTGAGCTATCTGCGCCTGGAGAGCCTGCGCCAGTATGTGCCCGCCCTGTGCGGCGACGCGAGCCGTCCCCACTATCTGCTCGATGCCGGCCTGCGGCATCCCAGGTGTGCCGGTGTGGCCGCCCTGACCAACCTCAACGCGGTGAATCTCAAGATCGCGATCGCGAGCAAGCTGTTGCGGCCTCACATGCCGGTGATCTGCCGCGCCGACTCCCGGGAGGTGGAGTCCAACATGGCCTCCTTCGGTACCGACCACATCGTCGACCCTTTCGATACCTTCGCCGCCCAGCTCGCGGTGGCGGTGCAGACCCCCTGTCTGTATCTGCTCCGCAGCTGGCTGACGGGGCGGCGCGGCGATGACCTGCCCGAGCCGGTGTATCCGCCGCGCCGGGGGCTGTGGATCCTGTGCGGTTACGGCCGCTTCGGCAAGGCGGTGTCGGCGCGGCTCAGGGCTCTCGGATTGGAGATCGTCATCGTCGAGGCCAGACCCGAGCTGACCGGAGTCCCGGAAGGGGGCTGTGTGCCGGGCCGCGGCACCGAGGCGGTCACGCTGCGCGAGGCGGGGATCGATCGGGCGGTCGGGTTGGTCGCGGGCACCGACGATGATGTCGACAACCTGGCCATCTTGATGACGGCGCTGGGGCTCAATTCGGGTCTGTTCGTGGTCCTGCGACAGAACCTGGAGGAGAATCAACCGATTGTCGAGGCGGTGAGCACGGCGATGGTCATGCACCCTCCGACTGTGATCGCCGACAAGGTCCGGGTGCTGCTGGGCACGCCGCTGCTCAGCGAATTCGAGCAGCTGGCGATCCATCAGCCCGACAGCTGGGCCTGCGAGCTGGTCAGTCGCATCACGGGGATCGTGACCACGCGCGTCCCGACAGTCTGGGAGGTCAGCGTCGACCAGGACGGGGCTTATGCCGTCGCCCTGGCCCTGGCGGGAGGGCGCCGGGTGTCGCTCTCCCAGGTGCTCGCCGATCCCCTGCAGCGCGACCGGCCGCTGGCGGCCATCGCCCTGCTGTTGGTGCGCCCGGGCGAGCGTATGCTGTTGCCCGAGCCGGATACGGCCCTGAGAGTCGGAGACCGGCTGCTGCTGTGCGGGCGCCACCAGGTCCGGGACCGCATGGAGTGGACCCTGCAGAACCAGGGCTCGCTCGCCTACGTCCTCGTCGGCGAGCATCGTCCCCAGGGCTATCTCTGGCGCCGGCTGGTCCCGGGGCGGGGCCGTGGCGCGACCACGCCCAAGTCGTATTAAACTGATGCCGTCTTTAATCTTGCCGGACGGAGGCTCGATGCACCCGATCTTCCAGCATCTGCACCGTGACCACACGCGGCTCAGCCAGGTGCTCGATCTGATGGGCAGACAGCTGGACCTTTTCCACGCAGGCCAGCAGCCCGAGCTCGAGCTGATGATCGACGTCCTCGATTACCTGGAGAAATATGCCGACTGTGTCCACCACAAGGCCGAGGACGCGATCTTCGATCTCTACCGGGCCGGGCATGCCGAGCAGAAGATCCTGGTCGACGAGGTCCAGGATCAGCACAGGAGTCTGATCGATATGACCCGGGCGTTCCGGCATGCCCTCGAAGGCATCATGCAGGGTGCGGTTCAGCGCCGCGACGAGGTCGAGGCCCTGGGCCGGGACTACCTCGCCCTGCAGCGCAGGCATCTGCTGCTCGAGGAGGATGAGCTGTTCCCGCTGGTCGAGGCGGCGCTGTCGGATGGGGAGCTGGACGCCCTGGCAAAGGAGCTTCCGTCGGCCCAGGACCCGCTGTTCGACAACCGGCTCAAGGACCGCTACCGCATGCTGGTCCAGTTTCTGGCCCGCTCCGGGGGCTGAGCCCGCGCATCCCGCCCGGGACTGATCCCGGCCCACCGCCTCTCCCAGCATTGCGGTCGATGGACCGGCGGTTTCGGCTGTGCTAGAAACTGTATATAAACACAGTCATCCTGGCCGCCATGCCTGATACCGCCCCGGGCTATGCCGAGCTGCATTGCCTGTCCAACTTCACCTTCCTGACCGGGGCCTCGCACCCCGAGGAGCTGGTGCGCCGTGCCCGGCAGCTGGGCTACGCGGCGCTGGCCCTCACCGACGAGTGCTCCCTGGGGGGGGTGGTGCGCGCCCATGTCGAGGCCGGGGCCTGCGGCCTCAAGCTCCTGATCGGCAGTGAGATCCGCCTGCGCGAGGGCCCGCGGCTGGTGTTGCTGGCGATCGATCGGGCGGGCTACGGGGGTCTCTGTGAGCTCATCACCCGCGGGCGGCGCCGGGCGGCCAAGGGCAGCTACGATCTCGGGTGCGCGGACCTGGCGCAAGGGCTCGGCGGCTGCCTGGCGATCTGGCTTCCGGGATGGGAGCTGGAGACCGAGACCGGGATCTGGATCGCGAGGCATTTTGCGGGGCGCGCCTGGATCGGTGTGGAGCTGCACCGCACGGGCGGAGACAGGGCCAGGCTCGCCGCCTTGCGGGATCTCGCCGATCGGACCGGGCTGCCGCTGGTCGCGGCCGGCGGGGTGCTCATGCACAGTCGCGCCCGCCGGCCCCTGCAGGACAGTCTGACCGCCACGCGCCTGGGGCTGCCCCTGAGCCGGGCCGGGGCCGCCCTGCAGGCCAATGCCGAGCGCCATCTGCGCCGCCGCGCCGATCTGGCCCGGCTCTATCCCCGGGCGCTGCTGGCCGAGACCCTGGAGATCGCCGGGCGCTGCCGCTTCTCCCTGGCGGAGCTGAGCTACGAGTACCCCCAGGAGCTGGTCCCCCAGGGGCGCAGCCCCACCGCCTGGCTGCGCGAGCTGACCGAGCAGGGCCTGCGCCGGCGCTGGCCCGCCGGGGAGTCGGCGAAGGTACGCCGCCTGGTGGAGCACGAGCTGGCGCTGATCGCCGAGCTGGGCTACGAGCCCTACTTTCTCACCGTGCACGACATCGTGCGCTTCGCCCGGGGGCGGGGCATCCTCTGCCAGGGGCGGGGCTCGGCGGCGAACTCCGCAGTCTGCTATGCGCTCGGCATCACCGAGGTGGACCCCGCGCGTATGGAGCTGCTGTTCGAGCGCTTCATCTCGCGTGAGCGCAACGAGCCGCCGGACATCGATGTGGACTTCGAGCACCAGCGCCGCGAGGAGGTGATCCAGTACATCTATGCAAAGTACGGCCGCGAGCGGGCGGCGCTGGCCGCTACGGTGATCACCTACCGGCCGAAGAGCGCGGTGCGCGACATGGGCAAGGCGTTGGGACTCGACCTGGATCAGGTCGAGCGTCTGGCCGCCAGCCTCACCTGGTGGGACGGCCAGGCGATAGCCCCCGAGCGTCTGAGCGATGCGGGCCTGGACCCGGACAATCCGCTACTCAAACGGGTCCTGGCGCGCACCGGGGAGGTGCTCGGGTTTCCGCGCCACCTCTCCCAGCATGTGGGCGGCTTCGTGATCTCCCGCGGCCCGCTGTGCCGGCTGGTGCCGATCGAGAACGCCGCCATGGCCGATCGCACCGTCATCCAGTGGGACAAGAACGACCTGGAGGCCCTGGGTCTGCTGAAGGTGGATTGCCTGGCGCTCGGCATGCTCTCGGCCATCCGACGGGCCTTCGACCTGAGCAATGCCTATTGGTGCCGGGAGTCGGCTGTGGGAGAGCTGCCCCCGGCGCGATGCAATGAATCCCCAAACTCCCAGCCCCCCTATCGCGGCGAGGGCGCCGCTCCCACAAGCATTGCCGCGGTCTCCCCCGCTCCTGTGGGAGCGCCGCCCCCGGCGCGATGCAATGAATCCCCAAACTCCCAGCCCCCCTATCGCGGCGAGGGCGCCGCTCCCACAAGCATTGCCGCGATCTCCCCCGCTCCTGTGGGAGCGCCGCCCCCGGCGCGATGCAATGAATCCCCAGACTCCCAGCCCCCCTATCGCGGCGAGGGCGCCGCTCCCACAAGCATTGCCGCGATCTCCCCCGTTCCTGTGGGAGCGCCGCCCCCGGCGCGATTCAACAATGCAGCAAAGCCATCATTCCCCCCTCACCCCCTCGCTCTGCACAACATCCCCCCCGAGGATCCGGATGTCTACCAGATGATCCAGCGCGGCGACACCGTCGGGGTGTTCCAGATCGAGTCCCGTGCCCAGATGGCCATGCTGCCGCGGCTCAGGCCCGCCTGCTTTTATGACCTAGTGATCGAGGTGGCGATCGTGCGTCCCGGTCCCATCCAGGGCGACATGGTCCATCCCTATCTGAAGCGCCGCCAGGGCCTGGAGCCTGTTACCTATCCCTCCCAGGCGGTGCGCGAGGTGCTGGGGCGCACCCTGGGGGTGCCGATCTTCCAGGAGCAGGTGATCAAGGTGGCCATGGTGGCGGCGGGCTTCTCCCCGGGGGAGGCTGACCAGCTGCGTCGCTCCATCGCTGCCTGGCGCCGCCACGGCACCCTGGAGCAGTTCGAGGGACGGCTGGTTCAGGGCATGATCGAGCGCGGCTACGAGGAGGGATTCGCCCGCCAGATCTACCGCCAGATCCTGGGCTTTGGCGAGTACGGCTTTCCGGAGTCCCACGCCGCCAGCTTCGCGCTCCTGGTCTATGTCTCGGCCTGGCTCAAGTGCCACCAGCCGGCGGCCTTCTTCGCCGCGCTGCTCAACAGCCAGCCCATGGGCTTCTACGCGCCGGCCCAGCTGGTGCAGGCGGCCTGTCGTGCCGGGGTGGAGGTGCGCGCGGTGGATGTGTGCCACAGCGACCGGGACTGCACCTTGGAGGTGGGGGCAGGGCCGGCTCCCGGGCATGAAGGACCCCCGCCGGCGATCCGCCTCGGGCTACGCATGGTCAAGGGGTTGTCAGGGGTTGGGGCGGAGCGCCTGGTGGCGGCAAGGGTCCGGCGCGGGTTTCTCGATGTGGATGATCTGGCCCGCCGTGCCGCCCTCAACCGGGCCGATCTGGAGGCGCTGGCGGCGGCGGATGCCCTGCAGGGACTCTCGGGCGACCGCCATCGCGCAGCCTGGCAGGTCACGGGGATCCAGGTGCCGCTGCCCTTGCTCGACCAACCCTTTGTGCGAGCGCCGCCCCCTGAGGGAGTGCCCCCTGCTGTGGGAGCGCCGCCCCCGGCGCGATTCAACAATCCGAAGTCCTCCGACGAGGAGACGCCCGATCTGCCCGAGCCCACCGAAGGGCAGGAGATCGTCGCGGACTATGCCAGCCTCGGGCTGAGCCTGAGGCGCCATCCCCTGGCCCTGCTCAGAGAGCAGCTGCGCCGGCGCGGGCTGATCAGCGCCGCGGAGCTCTGGGAGCGGCGCCCAGGCGATCGGGTGCGCGCCGGGGGGCTGGTGATCAACCGTCAGCGCCCGTCTTCGGCCAACAACGTGACTTTCATCACCCTGGAGGACGAGACCGGCCAGATCAATCTGATCGTCTGGAAGCGCCTCGCTGAGCGCCAGCGCCTGATTCTGCTCAACGCCCGACTGCTCGGCGTGCTGGGCGAGCTGCAGCGCCAGGACGGGGTGCTGCACCTGGTGGCCAGACAGCTGCAGGACCACAGCGCGCTGCTCGGGCGGCTGCCGACCCGCAGCCGGGATTTTCGCTGACCCTTCCCAGCCTCCGCGTTTCGTCACCAATCCGACCAAGTCCGGTCATATCGCCACCCTACGCTTTCCGATCCCAGGGTCATCTGCCTCGCGTGCCCAGCCATGGGCGACATCGTCGCGCGGTCCGATGGTGGCGGGGATGGCCCAGGAGATCAACACGCCTCTGGGCTACGTCAGGAACAGCGTGGAGATGGCACGCCAGCTGTTCCACGACGTCCATAAGCTGGTCTATGCCTACGACAGTCTGTTCGAGTGATTCTCCGCGGAGCAGCCCGACGAGGTCCGGATCGCCTCCCAGCTCGCCAGCGTGCAGTGCCTGCGCACCGCACCGGCCGCGCCGCAACCTGACCGGCATCGCTCACACCTTGCCAAGCAATGCCTCGGGTGGAGATCACCCTTGAACCTAGAAACGGCAGTTGACCGCTCCGAACAGCGATCGAGTGATGGGTTGGACCAAGGTTATGGACAAACTCGATACTCACCCATTGGGTGATGGCCGCTACGACCACCAGGGCACGCACCGCGCGGCGCCTGGCTGTGTTATAACTCGTTGGCATAGATCTACTATTCCGCCTCGTTATGCCTTGCCAGACACCATGCGGCACGCATCCTGGCGGCCGTTCAACTGTGCCGCTTCTAGGTTGAATTCCGCGACCACGCGCCGCCGGGCGAGAGGGCCTTCCGACTGCCCGCGTAAGTGCCCGCTTAAGCAGATGCTGGGTAACCATTCAGCTCCCGTCATTCCGGCCATGGATTGGCCGGAATCCAGCACCAGGGAGGGTGCTTAACCATCCGGCTTGCCGTCCATGGCATCTGGATTGCGTCCTTAGCTCCGTAAACAGCACATCCATGTGCTACTTCTGCGTCCTTAGCTCCGTAAACAGCACATCCATGTGCTACTTCTGCGTCCTTAGCTCCGTAAACAGCACATCCATGTGCTACTTCTGCGGCTTCCAAGCCGGAATGACCGTCGATTTATCGGGGCGCTGAATAATTGCGATAGTGAAACGGTGGGCTAAGCTCCTCTGGCTCGCGGCAAGGTATCCCAGCGACCGGTGGATATCAGGAGCTGGTGATGACAGCACGGGCACCCGGACTGGGACCCGACACGGGTGACGTCCTGACACAGCGGTCCGCCGGTCTGACGCATCTGCCACATTGGAGCCAGCGCTTCCCTGTCATTCGAGCCTCGACACCGGCCTGTGGCGGCTTTTTGGCCTATAGTTAAGTGTTAGCATGACCTTTCCCGGCCGGCTCCCCAGCCGGCGCGGAGGTTGCCGACTGCTTGGAACCATTCGCCGCGCAGCTCGGAGCGGCTCGCGCAGTACATGGGGCGCTGACCACAATAAGATTTCCGGAAACCCTGAGGAGGAACGAGAGATGGCTCATGTAGTGGTATTGGGTGCCGGCACGGGCGGCATGCCCTGCGCGTACGAGCTTCGCGATGTGCTCGGCAAGGAGCACGAGATCACGATGGTGAACGAGCGGGATTATTTCCAGTTCGTCCCGTCCAACCCCTGGGTCGCGGTTGGCTGGCGCGATCGCAACAGCATCACCTTCCCGATCCGTCCGTACCTGGAGCGCAAGGGCATCAACTTCATTGATCAGCGCTGTGACAAGATCGACCCCGCGACCAACACTCTGACGCTCGCCAATGGCAAGGGTCTGAAGTACGACTACCTGATCATCGCGACCGGTCCGCGCCTGGCGTTCGAGGAGGTCCCAGGGGCAGGTCCGGAGCACAATACCCATTCGGTGTGCACCATAGACCATGCGGAAAAGGCCTACGAGGACTATCAGCGCTTCCTTCAGAGCCCCGGGCGGGTGGTGATCGGCGCCATGCCCTTCGCGTCCTGCTTCGGGCCGGCCTACGAATACGCCTTCATCCTCGATGCGGATCTGCGCAAGCGCAAGATGCGCGACAAGGTGCCCATCACCTTCGTCACCTCCGAGCCCTACATCGGGCATCTGGGGCTCGGCGGGGTCGGCGATTCCAAGGGGATGCTCGAGTCGGAGATGCGCAACCACCACATGAACTGGATCACCAACGCCAAGGTGACCAAGGTGGAGCCCGGCCGCATGTTCGTCGAGCAGTACGACGATCAGGGCCAGAAGCTCAAGGACCACGAGATCGAGTTCAAGTACTCCATGATGCTGCCCGCATTCAAGGGCGTGGATTCGGTGGCGAAAGTCGAGGGGCTGTGCAACCCGCGCGGTTTCGTTTTCGTGGACGAGTACCAGCGCAACCCCAAGTACAACAACATCTACTCGGCCGGCGTCTGCATCGCGATTCCCCCGGTGGAGGCGACCGTGGTGCCGACCGGCGCGCCCAAGACCGGATACATGATCGAGTCCATGGTCACGGCGATCGTGCACAACATCGCCAATGAGATCGCCGGCAGGCCGCTCGACACCAAGGCGACCTGGAACGCGATCTGCCTGGCCGACATGGGCGATACCGGCGCCGCGTTCGTGGCCCTGCCTCAGATCCCGCCGCGCAACGTGGCCTGGTTCAAGAAGGGCAAATGGGTGCACATGGCCAAGATTGCCTTCGAGAAGTACTTCATCCGCAAGATGAAGAAGGGCACCTCCGAGCCGATCTACGAGAAGTACATCCTGAAGATGCTCGGCATCGGCAAGCTCAAATAGACGCGGCCGTCAGCCGCTACGCGCTCGTGTAGGAGCGGCTGTCAGCCGCGATTCGAGCGCCGCCCGAAGAGAAGAGCCCGGCCACAGCGCCGGGCTCTATCTTTTCAGCCTCCGCGGCCAGCCGTCGGTCCCGACCCGATCAAGTCGTCCCAACGGCGGCGGCCGGCGGCCGCCAGGTCACCCCTGTCCAGACCGCGTCTGCCTGACCTGTTCGGCCCCTGGACCCTCTGGGCGTGCCGCCCGGTGACAGGGTGCGGCCTCGCAGCGCCCGGCGGGGTTCGGGTATGATCCTCAGCCCGAACATCCGTCCGAGCCCGCTGAAATGTCGGCATTGCCCTCAAACCGCCACCCCAGCGTCGGCGTCCGCGTCGGCGGCGTCATCGTCGGTGGAGGTGCGCCGGTAGTGGTACAGTCCATGACCAATACCGACACCGCCGACGTCCCGGCCACAACCGCGCAGGTGGCCGAGCTGGCGCGCGCCGGCTCGGAGCTGGTCCGCATTACCGTGAACAACGAGGAGGCCGCCCGCGCGGTCCCGGCCGTCCGCGAGGCCCTCGACCGCCAGGGGCTGGGCGTGCCCCTGATCGGCGACTTTCACTTCAACGGCCACCGTCTGCTTACCCAGTATCCGGAGTGCGCCCAGGCGCTGGCCAAGTACCGGATCAACCCGGGCAACGTCGGGCGCGGCGAAAAGCGAGACAGCCAGTTCGCCGCGATGATCGAGACCGCCCTGCGCTACGACCGACCGGTGCGTATCGGCGTCAACTGGGGCAGCCTGGACCCGGAGCTGGTCGCCCGCATGATGGACGAGAACGCGCGCTGCGCCGAGCCCAGGGACGCCGAGGAGGTCACCCGCGAGGTCATGGTGGCCTCGGCGCTGGAGAGCGCCCGGCGGGCCGAGGCGCTGGGTCTGGGGCGGGATCGGATACTGCTCTCGTGCAAGATGAGCGGGGTGCAGGATCTGATCGCGGTCTACCGGCTGCTGGCGGCGCGCTGCGACTATGCCCTGCACCTGGGTCTGACCGAGGCCGGCATGGGCTCCAAGGGCATAGTGGCCTCCACGGCGGCGCTGGCAGTGCTGCTGCAGGAAGGCATAGGCGATACGATCCGGATCTCCCTGACCCCGGAGCCGGGTGGCGCACGGACCCAGGAGGTGGTCGTCGCCCAGGAGATTCTCCAGTCCATGGGGTTGCGGGCCTTCACTCCCATGGTCGTGGCCTGCCCGGGCTGCGGCCGGACCACCAGCAGCTATTTCCAGCACCTGGCCCAGGACATCCAAGGCTACATGCGCGACAGCATGCCGGCCTGGAAGCGCGACTTCCCCGGTGTGGAGAATATGACCGTGGCGGTCATGGGCTGCGTGGTCAACGGTCCCGGCGAGAGCAAGCACGCCAACATCGGCATCAGCCTTCCGGGGACCGGGGAGCGCCCGGCCGCCCCGGTATACATCGACGGCGAGAAGCGCATGACCCTCAAGGGCGAGGGCATCACCGAGGAGTTCAAGGTCATCCTCGACGATTACGTGCGCAGTCACTACGGACACTGAGTCTTTCTAGTGGTTGAAGGAGGGGGATTATGAACCTTAGGACCATCACCGCCGGCATCCTGCTCTCACTGGCGCTCGTCCAGCCGGCGGTGCAGGCGGGCGAGGCCGCATCGACAGTCGCTCTCAAACGGCTCACCCTGCCGGTGGCGCTGAAGGTCGCCCAGGCGGCGCTGGCCGAGTGTACTAAGAAAGGCATCCAGATCGGCGTCACCGTGGTCGACCGCGATGGCATAGTCCAGGTTACCTTGCGGGACACCATCGCCGCTCCCATCACGGCGGAGATCAGCCGGCAGAAGGCCTTCACCGCGGCCAATTTCAATGCCGCGACTTCGACGCTGGGCGACTTCGCCAAGACGCCCATCGGACGAATCGACGGGCTCGTTATGCACCCCGGAGGCGTTCCCATCCAGGCGGGCGGGGCGCTGCTGGGCGCGGTCGGCGTGAGCGGCTCCCCCTCGGGCTTGACCGACGAGGAGTGCGCGAAGGCCGGGGTGGACGCCGTGCTGGCCGATCTCGAGATGGAGATGTGACAGCAGCCCGGCCCGCCCGGCTCGTCGCTGCCGGCCAGGCACCCCAGGGGTCCTTGTATCGCTCCCCCGGCCGGGTGGCCGACCCAGGGCTAAGGGGCACCACATGCCCGTCAATGACCGCTCGACGATGAGATCGACAGAGCCGAGCCGAAGGGCGCCGGGATGATCGCCGGCACCATCAAGGGCCAGATCGACCAGATCTGAAACGCCTTCTGGTCCGGGGGCATCTCCAACCCGCTGGAGGTGATCGAGCGGATCACCTACGGGCTCCCTCCAGCACAGCGCCTTCCCGGGGGAGTTGCAAAGGTGCGTGCCATGAGTCGATGGTCATTCCGGCGCAAGCCGGAATCCAGGGCTCGGTTATGACTGGGCCTCGCCGGCACCGCGCTCCGGTGCAGCGGAGCTAGCCCGCTGTTCCGGGCGAGTCTACAGCCCCGGTCCCATGGCTCCCGGCGCTGACGCCCGACGCGCTCAATGCCGCCTCCCGCCGGAGCCGGATCTGGAGGCGTGCGCATACCGCAGGCACAGCCAGACGGACAGGGTGCCCTGGATGTTCGAATTGAAGAACGTGGACGATTGGTTGCCGCCTGCCGCAGGGCCGCCCGGGGTGCAATCGGGACCCGCGGCGTCGCTTACGACCGTGTCGGTTGCGGGGCAGCTGGGCAGGCTGTCCACCGTGGTCGGGGTGGGTCCCGCGACGTATTGCCATGCTCCGCCGACGCAGGTCGCTTCACACTTCGCCGTACCGCCCCCTTGGACGGGCTGGCCGCCCGGGCAGGCAGCATCTGCATCTGCAACGTCGATGACGACGGCATTGGGTGAGGGGCAGGCCGGCAGGTCTGCCTCTGGGTATGCAGGAAGTCCGGTCAGCCCGCCCTTGTACAGCACGGACGAGATGTACTGACCGGTGGGAAAGCTCAGATGGTCATTGGTCTCGAACCTCGAATAGGCGTTGAGGCTGAGGTCGGGGCCTGTGATGTCTCCGAACTTGACCAGATGGCCGTCGCTGCAGCCCTCGGCGGGACTCGAGACCCAGGTCACCGGGTTGTTCGGGCTGCGCAAGCGCCAAGTGCCGCCCTCGCTCTGCTGTCGGGCGTCGTGCGTAGTTGGGTCGACACAGATATCCGTTGACGGCATGTAGTAATAACCCACCCCGAGCTCGCCAGCTTACCGCCGAGCACCCAGCCGCCCGAGCTGCTCTGCCATCCGTTGGGAACGAGCGCGAGTCCATGCCCAAGGCGCTCCCTTTCCCCCTGCGCGACTACTTCGAGCTGGTCAACTGGACCGGCCAGGCAGTGCGAGAAGACAAGCGGGGAACGATCCCGGAAGGCCTGCCGCCGATCCTGGAACGGCTCCGGACCGGCTCGGCGGCCTGGCTGCGCTTGGCCACGGAGCTCGAGTCCAGCTTCTGCACCTGGATAGGACAGGCTGATCGGGTCCACGAGACCTACCAGAGGTTGGGCTATCAGCGGGCCCGTGGAATCGGTGCCTGTCGCCGGCTGTTCGCTCCCAAGCTAGACCAAGACCACACTCTCCAACACGCCCTCATCCGGGCGGGAGGCACTGGTCCCGAGGAGAGCCTTTGGCCCGCTACCGGCCAAATCGGGGGGTACTTCGCGGATTCCCCCGTCTGGAATTCCCCCAGTCATTGAGGCCATCGTGGGGCGGAAACAGGCGACGCTGGCACGCCCGGCGGCGCTGGCGGCAGTACGATCCACTACGATGGGTGTCCACGTAATTCGTCCCGTAATTCGTCACGTAATTCGGGTTCGGGGAGATCAAACTATAGAGATCGGCAGCTCCGAGAGTCAGACGCGCAAACCCGAGTCGGTGACCAAACATCTGGATTTCTGCATGGCAGCTACTACCATCACCTAAATCTACGCGGGGAATTTGCCCCAAGCCCCGGCGTGGCGCTATGCTTCTCGCAAGACCACCGAGTTTGCCTTCGCAGACGCACGAAGGGCTCTCGCCAGACACCTGGCCGACCAGGGTTTTGGTATCGATTGCCAGAATTTGCGCAAACCGGGTCGAAATCCTCTGATCTCAACCGTCATGCGGCTCGTCGTATGAGGAAAACAGGAAACTTCAGTACTGTAGGTTACGCGACACAAACCCTGCAAAAATCTGACACCCGATACCCGATACCCGATCGCGAGCTTTGTACAAATATGCTTGACATGAATGCATTCCGCCAACTTGGCCAGCGCTTGGCCAATCTGGGGCAATCCGCAAAACGGACTCAGATCGATGCCGACGAACAGGTGCGGCGTGCAAAGGATATGATTCTTGAGAAGCTGGATCGCGACATCGCGATGGATTTGGATGCCTGCGTGCATTGTGGCTATTGCGCCGAAGCCTGCCAGTTCGCAATCGGTACCGATGATCCCAGGCTGGTGCCAACACGCAAACTTGACTTGATGCGTCGGGTCTATTGGCGCGAGGCATCTCCACTGGCGCTCTTGTGGCGCCTCTTCACGCACGACATTACCGCCGAGGAGCTGGCTGAGTGGGAATTTCTCTGCTTTGATAACTGCACCGAGTGTGGTCGCTGCACTACGATCTGTCCGATGGGGATCAACATCGCACGCGGCGTCGGCATTATGCGCGAGGCGCTGTCGGCGGCAGGCCATATACCTGCCGAGATTCTTGCTTTGCAGCAAGAGCAACAGAACAAGGGTACCTTCCTTGGCGCGGGTAGCGAACAGTTGCGGCAAGCCATCGATGTCGTTCGCAGGCGCGGCATCGAGGTTTATCTGGACAAGCCAAAGGCGGAAGTGCTTCTGCTGAGCACGGCGCCGGATATCCTGCTTTTTCATGATGGACTGGCGGCCACGGCGAAGATTCTCAATGCCGCAAACATGGACTGGACGTTGCGGAGCGAGGGCTTCGAGGCCGGCAACTTCGGCATGCTTTCCGGGGTGTTGCGTACAGAGCGCAAAGCCACCGAGACCATCATCAAGCAAGCGATCGAGATCGGTGCAAAACTGGTCATCGTGCCCGAGTGCGGCCACGCCTACCCAGCGTTGCGCTGGGTGGGCGCCGAAGTTCATGGCGCGGTCTTGCCGTTCAGGACCGTGGCGATATCGGAGCTGCTTGGCGAACTGGTGGCTGACGGGCGTATTCGCCTGAAGCGGGACTTTCCGCAGAAGGTTTTTTACCACGATGCTTGCCAGCTTGGCCGCCGTGGCGGCATTTTCGAGGAACCGCGTACCGCGCTGAAGGCAATGGGCGCCGACGTGCGGGACTCTTCGCAAGAGGGCGTGCTCAACTGGTGCTGTGGCGGTGGGGGCGGCAACTCGATGAATACCCGCGCCGCGCCACAACGTGCGCAGGCATTCGAGATCAAGCGTCAGCAAGTCGAGTCCTCGGGCGCGGAAGCTCTGGTACTGTCCTGTGCGAGCTGCCGCATGACTCTGCTGGGTGACGCGCAGATCAAACACTGGGATATGCCACTCATCAGTCTTGTGGAGTTGGCGGGCGACCATCTCGACAAGTCGCATCTGGTAGGTTCTCAAGAACCCGATCCAGGCCGGCGACCGGTGTCATGAAATCCGTGTTTTCCGGTCGCTGGTGTGTGCGGCACGAGGGGCCTGATAAGTGCGTGCTTGCCGGGCATATCGAGGTGGCTAGCGTTCCCGAGATCATCGTGGCCCACGCCTCTGATGTCCTGACCGGCAGAGCTCGGCTGGGGGCAACGATCGAGCCAATTTCCAGTGGGAGAGAGGCATGAATCCGGAGCGGGAGGCGACCATTCTTGAAGCATTTCGGCAGTTGGGTATCAGTCGGCGTGCGTTCCTGAAGTTGTGCGCCGCCAGCGCTTCGCTTCTTGCTTTGCCGGCGGCTCGCGCGGCGGAGATGACTGAGCGGCTTGCCGGCATGCCCCGTCCCACGGTCATTTATCTGTCTTTCCAGGAATGCACGGGCTGTCTCGAATCTCTAACTCGATCTTTTCAGCCCACTCTCGAAAGCCTGATCTTCAATACGATTTCCCTATCCTACAACGAAACCCTACAGGCTGCGGCTGGCGAGGCCGCAGAAGCAGCGCGCGAGGACGCGATGCGCAAGGCCTGGGGAAAATACGTGCTCATCGTCGATGGCTCGATCCCGCGTTCGGAAGATGGCGGCTATTGCGTGAGCGGGGGCAAGAGCGCGCTATCCAGCCTCGCCCACGCGGCTGAAGGGGCCGCGGCGATCATCGCGGTCGGAACCTGTGCGGCGTTTGGTGGCCTACCCGCCGCAGAGCCAAATCCCACTGGGGCCACGTCAGTCCAGGACCTGGTCGGCAATCGTCCCGTCATCAATCTGTCCGGCTGCCCTCCGATTCCCGAAGTCATTACCGGCACGATTATCTATTTCCTCAGCTTCGGCCTGCCAGAGCTTGATGCGCAAAATCGCCCGGTGATGTTCTATGGAACCAGCATCCATGATCGTTGCTATCGACGCTCGTTCTACGACAAGGGGCTTTTTGCCAAGAGCTTCGACGACGAGGGAGCCCGCAGCGGCTGGTGCCTGTTCGAACTTGGCTGCAAAGGACCCGTGACATACAACGCATGCGCCACCATGAAGTGGAATGATGGCACAAGCTTCCCCATAGAGTCGGGTCATGGCTGTCTTGGCTGTTCGGAGCCGAATTTTTGGGATAGCGGTGGTTTTTATCGTCCCCTATCCGGGGCCACTGGGCCAAGGGCGGAGCTACTTGGTGGCGCCGCAGTAGTCGGTTCGCTCGCGGGTGTCGGCGCGGCGGTGGTGGCGCGGTCGCGCCAAAGCACACTCGAGGCCGCTGACTCGTCCAGGCAACCAACAGGGGAGAAAACCACATGAATGGTTTGGAGCTCTTGAACTTCGCTCGTGGTCCTGCACTGATGGTGGCTCTTGTCATCATGGTCTTTGGCCTGTGCTGGCGGATAGTCGGCATCCTTGCGATGCGGCGACCGCTGGAACTATCCCGTGCTCGTGCTTCGTATGCCTGGCTACAAGGTATGCGAGCTTTCTTCACTCATCTATGGCCACGCAAGGCCTATCGGGCTCAGGTGCTTCAATGGACTGTGATCAGCTACGCGTTTCATCTCGGTCTATTTGTGGTCATCCTTGGATTCGTCCCACATATTCTTTTCATACGAAGCATAACAGGCATGAACTGGCCCGGGCTGCCCAATGCCGTTGTACATCTTGCAGGGGTTGTGACCCTGCTGAGTCTTCTGGCCTTGCTGATACGTCGCATCGCAAACCCGGTCATGCGCGGCATATCGAGCTTCGATGACTATTTCGCATGGTTTCTGGTCGCGTTGCCACTGATCTCGGGACTGAGTGCGTTCTCCCATATTGTCGAGCCTTACCCGATGGTGCTCGCGATTCATGTCTTGTCCGTCGATCTGCTGCTCCTATGCCTGCCTTTCACCAAGCTCGCCCACACTGGGATGGTTTTTTTCTCCCGTGCGATGAGTGGTGCGTTTTATGGACGGCGAGGCGTTTCGATCTGATCGAAATAGTCACGGCCGCCCTCTGAATTACAAGTCGAACTTCGACAGGTCGCACGAGCCATATTGAACATTGAACAAGGATCGATGGGGTCAGACTCAAGGATCGATGGGGTCAGACTCGATCGATCCTGCCTCTCCTTTTGAATTCCGTCGACTTCCGATCGCCTCCACGGGGTTTAGGTGCGGTTTGACGACCCAGCATCGTCTTGACCCGCTCACGGAACCTATTTTCGACGGTCTATCGGGACACCCACCATTTGACAGTCTAGGACCAGAGTCTACAGTAGAAGATGTTTGGACCGCTTCAACGGCCGAGGGACCGCGCCATGACTAAGCCTCGCACCACGCTGATCAGCTTGGAAGCCACCAGCTACTACCATTCGCTCACGGCCCGGACAAACCGGTAATGCTCCCATCGGCGTCGCCCTCGGGGGCCGGCAAGCGCTTTTCGTCGCGCAACATTTGTTCCGCTTCCGGCGCCGGCATCGGCCGGCTGAAATATGAGCCCTGGATGTAATTACAGCCGATGCGTCGCAGGTACGCCAGTTGAGCCGCCGTTTCCACGCCTTCCGCGATCACCTCCAACTCCAGACTATGGGCCATACGGATGATGGCGAGCACGATGGCGGCATCGTCGGAATTGGTCGTGATATCGCGGACGAAAGCGATGTCGATCTTCAATATGTCGATCGGGAACCGGCGCAGATAGGCCAGGCTCGAATAGCCGGTGCCGAAATCGTCTATGGAGATATGCACGCCCCGTTTCTTGAGATCCGCCATGCTGGCGAGGGTGCTCTCGGTGTTCGTCATCACGGAGCTCTCCGTCAATTCCAGCTCTAGCAGGTCGGCCGCGATGTCGTTGTCGGCGAGCGCTTTCGTGACGTCTCCGTACAGGTCGCCTTCGGTGAATTGGCGTCCGGAGACATTCACCGATATCTGCACCGGGCCGATCGGTGAGCGCATCCACAGGCTGATTTGCCTGCATGCCGTGGCAATGACCCAGCTGCCCACGCGCACGATGAGCCCGGTTTCCTCTAGCACCGGGACGAAGTCGTTCGGCGGCACCAGGCCGCGTCCCGGCCGCTGCCAGCGCAGCAAGGCTTCGAAGCCGACAATGCGGCCGCTGTTGATCTGCACCTTGGGCTGGTAGTACAGGACGAATTCGTCGTTCTTGACTGCCTTGCGCAAGGCAGTCTCGAGGTCGAGCCGAGCCATCACCTCGGTGTTCATTTGCGGCGTAAAGAAACGGAAGGTGTCGCGTCCCGCCTGTTTCGCCCGGTACATCGCCGTGTCCGCGTATTTCATCAGCGCATCGGGGTCTGACGCATCGTCGGGATGGACGGTGATGCCGACGCTGGCCGTCACGGTCACCTCGTGGCCATTCAGGTCGAATGGCGTGCGCAGCGCGTCCCGGATCTTGGTGGCGACGTTGGCCGCGCTGACCTTGCGGCCGTCCTCCAACCTCAGCATCAGGGCAAACTCGTCCCCACCCAGGCGCCCGACGGTCTCCCGGATGCGCACGCATTGCACCAGCCGGTTGCTGAACTGACGCAGCAATTCATCGCCGATCGTATGGCCCAGAGTGTCGTTTACATTCTTGAAACGATCGACATCGATGTACAGCACGGCGACCAGCCAGCCGCTTGTCGCGGCCAAGGCCAGGGTATTCTTGAGCGTAGCTTGGAACTGCATCCGGTTGGGCAGGCCCGTAAGAGCATCGTAGTAGGCGAGGTAATCGAGCCGCTCCCGCTTGTTGATGTGGTCGATGGCGAACGCGATGTCGGCGGCCAGCTCACTGAGCAGGTTGATCTCCGCTTCATCGAAGTATCCGGCTTCTGCCGCATACAGGCCGAGCACCGCGACCGGTTCTTCCTCGAGCAGCAAGGGCAGGATCACAACGGAGCG
Organism: uncultured Gammaproteobacteria bacterium; assembly: GCA_963711095.1. Taxonomy (GTDB): domain Bacteria; phylum Pseudomonadota; class Gammaproteobacteria; order Chromatiales; family Chromatiaceae; genus CAVQCX01. Next base: position 399,701 of record CAVQCX010000038.1, read on the forward strand.
GATGCCCCGGTCGGCGAGGGCTTTCTTGTCAAGAACCCGTGGATCGGTCTCGACGTCGTTCACCACGATCACCTGTTTCTCCAGGACCGCGATCACGGACAGGTCCTGCTTCGCAGGCGAGGCCTCGTTCAGCGACATTCGGTCCCGAATTTCATCGTTGAAGAGGTCATCGGCTCCCGCCGAGGCGACCGGGACGATCTTCATCGCGGTTTGATCGACGATGCCCAGCCAGGCTAGAGGGAACTCTCCTTGCTGGACCGCGATCCGGCACGCCCCCTTAAACAACTCGTCGCGGTTGCGCACGCGCACGATGAGCATGTTGATGTTGCTCAGCACCGCGTATACCCGGTTCAGGCGCTTGATCCTGATCTCGGCTAGCTTGCGCTGCGTGATGTCCGACGCCAGGCCGGCGATGCGGTACACCTCGCGCTCGTTGCGAAAGACCGGGAACGCGCGGTCGTGTATCCATCGGATCGTGCCGTCGGGCCGTCCGACACGATATTCCTCGACGTACTCGCCGCTCGCCTGCTTGGTTCGAGCAGCCAGCAGCACGCGCTCGCGATCCTCGGCATGGATCGCGTCGACCCAGCCGCGCGGCGATGCGTACAGGCTCTCGCAGGTTCGGCCCCAGATTTTCTCGTATGCCGGGCTGACATACAGAATTTCGTTGTTGGCCAGGTCTCTGAGCCAAAACACTTCGGTGATGTTTTCCGCCATCTGCCGGAAACGCAACTCGCTGGCGTGCAAGTCGGACGTGCGCTCCTCGACCTGTCGTTCCAAAACCTGGCTGTGGTTTCTGAGTAAATTCCCCATTTCCTTCAAACGCAGCAGATTGCGCACCCGCAACCATAATTCGGCCCGGTCGACGGGTTTGGTTATGAACTCTTCGACCCCGGATTCGAGGCCGGCCATGCGGGATTTGCGGTCGATCAGCGCCGTCACCATGATGATCGGAATATTCGATGTGGCGGGGTCGGCTTTCAGCAGGCTGGCCACCTGGTAACCGTCCACGCCTGGCATCATGACGTCGAGAAGGATCAAGTCCGGTGCGCGCGCAGCAACCGCCACCAGCGCCTCTTCGCCGCTGGCAGCGGTGAGCGTGAGATAACCCTCGGGCCGCAGCAGCGCTTCGAGCAGCTTGCGATTCGGAACTTCGTCGTCGACAATGAGGATGGTGGCTGCGGGCTCGGTCATGGGAATTGCGGCTGCTTCTTGACCAGCAGGCTATCGATCGCTGCGTACAATGCCCGGTAGCGCAGGGGTTTGGCGATATACGCGTCGCAACCGGCCGCCAGGGTCTTTTCCTGGTCCTCCTTCATCGCCATCGCGGTCAGCGCGATGATGGGAATGGCGGCGGTCATCGGATCCTGCTTCAGCAAGGCCGTCGCCGCCAGGCCGTCCATACCGGGCAGTTGGATGTCCATCAGGATCAGGTCGGGCAGGGCGGCGCGCGCCAGCGTCAGGCCGATCTCGGCATCGACCGCGCACAGCGCCGTATGGCCGGCGTTTTGCAGCAAGAGAGAGGCGAGCTTCATGTTCGCCGCGTTGTCTTCGATGATCAGTATTCTGGCCACCTGGCACCCTCTCTACTGTGGCAGCAATGCACGCCTGACCGCGGCGATGAAACTGGCGTGATTGAATGCGGCCTTCTCGACGATTTGGATGACGTTGTCCGGATCGCTGCTGAGCGCGGCACGATCCTGCGCCGTGATCTGCTTGGCGGTCACCACCAGGATCGGGATGCGCGCCGTATCGATGTTGCTCTGTAGCGTCCGGACGACGTCGAAGCCGCTCACCTCCGGCATCATCAGGTCGAGCAGGATCAGGTCTGGCAGCAGCCGCTGCGCCAGGGCGATCGCTTCGTTGCCGCCGTACGCGCGGACCACCGCATAGGCCGGGCTCGGCAGGAACGCGGCAATCACTTCGACTGCCTTCGGATCGTCGTCGACGACCAGTACCGTATGGGTGCCTTCATGGGTCGGATGCAGGCCCATATCGGCCAGGGCGGTTCTCAGACGGGCGCGGCTGATCGGTTTTTGCACTACGGCGATGGCGCCGAGGGTCAGCGCCATGTTCATGTCGTCGAGGCCGGCGATGATCACCACGGGCACGCGGGCGAGCTCGGCGCTTTCACGTATTAGCAGGAGGAAATTCCAGCCGTCCATGCCCGGCGACCCGATATCCAGCGTGATCAAGCTGAGCGTGTGTTGCGGTGCCAGATCGAGGGCGGCCTCGGCGCTGGCGGCGCGTAAGACGGTAAAACCCTCGGCTTCGAGCAGCAGGCGCACAAGGTCGGCCGATTGGTCGTTGTCCTCGATCAGCAGCGCGATGCGTTCCCTGGACTCGGCTGTGGCCCCGACTCCGGGGAGCAGGGCGGTGAAGCTTTGCGGCGACTCGAGTAGCGGCAACCACACTGCGAAGCATGCGCCCTCGCCCTCAGCGCTCGCCACGGCCACGGTGCCCCCATGCAGCTCGGACAACTGCTTAACCATCGCCAGGCCTAGGCCGGTGCCTTCGAATTTGCGCGCCAGGCTGCTGTCGATCTGACTGAAGGCCTGGAACAACTTCGCCATGTTCTCCCTGGAAATGCCGATGCCGCCGTCGCAGACGGATAGCTCGAGAAATTCTCGGTGCTCGTTGTCGGCCAGGGGGAAGCCGTGCGCCGGCCAGGCGTTGGCAAACGTGCCGACGGCGCTTCGCGCGACCCGCCGCGCGCGCAAGCTCACGCTCCCGCCGCTGGGGCTGAATTTGACGGCGTTCGACAGCATGTTGTAGACGATCTGCTTGGTCTTTCGCACGTCCAATTGGGGCGCGCCCAGGTCTTCGCCTGTTTCGATCTCGATACGGAGGTGCCGGGCCGCTGCCTTTTCCTTGACGATCGACAGGCTGCTCAACAGGAGGGTCTTCAAGTCGACCGCCTCCAGCTCCAGCGCCATCATGCCGGCCTCGACCTTTGACAGATCCAGAATGTCGTTGATCAGGGACAGCAAATGCTGGCCGCTCATGAAGATATCGCCGATGTATTCGCTCTGGGTGTCGGTCATCTTGCCGACCAGGCCGTCCTTGAGCGCTTCAGAAAAGCCGATGATGGCGTTAAGCGGCGTGCGCAATTCGTGCGACATAGTGGCCAAAAACTCCGATTTCATCCGGCTTGCGTGCTCCAGCTCGACGTTCTTTTGCTGCAAGGTGCGCTCGATGAGCTTGAGCTCCGTCACGTCACGCGCGGCGGCGAACACGCCCTGCAATTTCCTGATCCGATCATAGAAAGTGGTCGCGTTGTAGGACACCACCGTTTCCTCGCCGTTCAGTGCGCGGACGGTCAGCTCGTAGTTGCTCACCTTGTTCTCGGTCAGCACGCGTTTGATCGCGGCGTCGGCCGCGGCCGGGTCGGTGAAGAAGATCTTGCACGGCGCGCCGATCAGCTCATCGCGCGTACACCCTGTGAGCGCGATCATCTGCTGGTTTACGTCCGTGATGACGCCCTGCGGATCGGTTGTCATGAGCGCGTCGATGTTCGATTCGATCAGAGAGCGGGTATAGAATTGCTGATCGCGGAGCCGTTGATCGAGCAGGGCCTGGTCCGCCTCGACTTGCTTGCGCACGGTGTTGTCGGTGCCGATCAGCAGGTAGCCGATAATATCGTTATGCGCGTCGCGCAGCGCCGTGACCGATACGATCGCCGGGAAGCGGCTGCCGTCCTTGCGGATATAGGTCAGCTCGTAGATGTCCTCGATGCCGCGCGAAGCCTTGAACACCAGCGCCTCAAAGCCCGGCGTGATGGCTGTGCCGAGCTCGGCGCTCAGTGCCTCGGCACGCGTGATCATTTCCTGGGGGTCGGAGATGTCGGCGGGGGTGATCTTGTTCATCACCTCGGCGGCCGTGTAGCCCAGCATGCGCTCGGCGCCGACGTTGAAGATCTGGATCACGCCTTTCTCGTCGGTGGCAATACTCGAGAAATAGGCGCTGTTGAAGATCGCGCTTTGCAAGGCTCCGGTTTTAAGCAAGGCCCTTTGGCGCTTAACTTCGGTGTTATCTACCGCGTTTTTGACTATTTGTTGGATCATATTGTTTTCAAGAATGTGTCGGAGTATAGAAGACGTCAGTTAGGGCGCGAATAATCTGTCGGATCGCAAGGCTGTACCAGCAACTCAACCGGGATTGTTTCTCACCCTTTCTCACCCTGGAAAAGCAGGTGCAGACGTGCATGCGCGGATAGCGGATAGACCGTGAGGCCATTGGATGAAAATGAGCAGTCGCCTCGCATTATAGCAATTGAGCTGAACGCACTCCGTGCGGTATCGCACATTAGAGCCTGCCTATAAATCAAATTTCCCGATGACCAACTGAAACGGATTCTTGCCGAAAAGAGGCATTGCGTCGCTTACCGAATAATTGATCGAGGAAATTGCTCAGTGAAAGCCCAGAAATTGGTCAATGAGTGAGCAATTGT
>CAVQCX010000039.1:0-9125 GCA_963711095.1 uncultured Gammaproteobacteria bacterium
TCGAGAAAGCCGACCAGCTCGGCGGGGGTCGGGGGACGCTTGGCCGCGGCGACCAGCGCGCGCACCCGGGGGAGCACCCCCTGGGCCTGGACCCGGTCGATGGCTACGCCCAGCTCGGAGAAGGCCCGGATCACGCCCCGGGTCCCCGAATGCTTGCCGAGCACCAGCTCGTGGGCCCGACCGAGCTCGGCCGGATCCACGCCCTGGTAGTTCAGGGGGTCCTTGAGCAGCCCATCCACGTGGATGCCCGCCTCGTGGGTGAAGGCCCCCGCCCCCACCAGGCTCTTGTGCCAGCTCGGCTGCCGCCCCGAGGCGCGGGTGACCAGCTCGGAGACGCCGCGGAAGCGCGTCATGTCGATGCCGGTGTCGAGCCCATAGAGGTGACGCAGGCCCATCACCACCTCTTCGAGTGCGGCGTTGCCGGCGCGCTCGCCCAGACCGTGCACCGTGGTGTTTACATGGGTGGCACCACCCCGGACCGCCGCCAGGGTGTTGGCGGCGGCCAGCCCCAGATCGTCGTGGGCGTGCATCTCGATCTCCAGGTCCACCGCGGCGCGCAGCGCAGCGATGCGATCGTGCAGACCGAAGGGCTCCATGATCCCGAGGGTGTCGGCGAAGCGTACCCGCCGGGCGCCGGCCCGCTGGGCGGCCTCGGCGACCCGCAACAGGAATTCCGGATCGGCCCGGGAGGCGTCCTCCATGCCGACGCAGACCTCCAGGTCGAGCTCAAGCGCGAGCGGCACCAGCCGCCCCACGCTGGCGAGCACCCAGGCCCGGTCGCGCCCGATCTTGCGCGCGATCTGCTGCTCCGAGACCGGCACCGAGAGATCCACCCGGCGCACGCCCAGGCCCCGGCACAGCGCGATGTCATCCCGGTGCAGCCGGCACCACACCATGAGCTGGGCCGGCAGCCCCAGGTCCGCCACCGCGCGGATCGCCTCGCGCTCGTCCTCACCCATGGCGGGGATGCCCACCTCCAGCTCGGGCACGCCCAGGGCGCCGAGCTCGCGCGCAATGGCGAGCTTCTCCTCAAGCGTGAACGCGACCCCGGCCGATTGCTCGCCGTCTCGCAGGGTGGTGTCGTTGATCAAGGGTGAGCGGTTCAAAAGCCGGGCCTGTGGAGTCTGCTTGCGTGAAGACTCAGCAACCCGCGTGCCAAGCCAGAACAACGCGCGAATTCAACCGGTTAGCAGATGCAGTCGGGGCACACTGAGAGGATCATGACATCGGCGTACCCTGCGCTGTCGGAGATGCGACAAGCTCAGGAGTCGGGCCACCCCGTAACCTGACCTACGGCGCCCGGCTGAAGAAGCCCACAATCCCTAAGCCCCGGGCGCGGGGGCAAACTCGGACGCCTTCGTCGACGCCCCGTACAACCGGGCCCTTGCCGGGATGATCGACCAGCTGGCCACTGGACTGGCAGGCGCGGACGCTCCCAGACAACCAGGCGCGGACCTGCGAAGAGGCTAAGGGTGCGACCCAATCCGCTGCCGCCGTGAGATGGCGGCGGCGCTAGAGATCCATGAAAGCTGTCTCGGTTCGGCCACTATGTATAGTTGCCGACTATGTATAGTTGCGCTACGGGTTTGTCCGCCAGCCCCGGCTACGGCCCGCACCGGCGCCAGCGGATTCTATACATAGTTACAGCCCCTGCAGGAACTTCATCAACGCATTGGGCGGGCGGTAACGCCGCACCTTGGTATCGGGCTCCTGGAGTCGAGCTAGGACCTTGTCCTTCATGGCGAAGTCAGCCTCGACGTAGCGGTGCGTGGTGATTGTGCTTTCGTGGCCCAACCAAAGTGCAATGACGCTGAAGGCCACGCCGGACTGCAGCATCTGCATGGCGGTGGGGCGCCTGATCCCGTAAGGTGGGATGCTCCGCTAGGCGAAGCTGGGGTGCACTTCGGGGGCACGGCCGACAGCGATGTCGAGTCGTTGATTGACATTGGGTCGAACGCATCACGGTCTCGTGAAGTGCGGGGATGTCACTTCAGAAAACCGTAGAAACTATGTCGAGTTCACGGCCTACCTACCTTGCCTCAGCCCAGCAACTATGCCGCACGAGGCTCACGAGCGCCTCCGAACTATACATAGTCGGGAACTATACATAGGGGTCGACAGCAGTCCTTCAGGAGCGACTTATATTAGAGAAGCCTGTTGGTCTCTTGTCGGCCAAGAGGAGTCTTTCAGGATTTGCTTATATTTGGCACCACACAACCCGAGTTGGGCTAGCTCTTGAACGCTACCTCGTTACAATCCTGATGGGCCTATCGACTCGAATGCACCTCTCTGCCTTCTTATAGGCTTTCCGAATAACCGGATAAAAAAATAGCGTGAGGTACCGTTGCATTACTACCTTTACACAAATCGAATGCGTCAAGAGTGTAATGTTTTGATATGAATGCTGTTTCTCAGGGTGCCAAACCCCAGACCTACTCTTATTGGGGTGGTGCAAATGTCCTCGTGTCCTTACAAGTAAATCCATTACTTCTTTCGGCGTCATGCCTCTAACCCTCAATATGAAATCTGGCGCACAGAGGCCATTTAGATCATTCCCGTTTGACACCTCGACTATCGCCCGGACTAACTCCTTCGACTTCGCCATCTCTTCAATTGCTTGATTTAGCCCGCTCTTTCCATTTCCATACAAATATTCCAGGACAAAAAACAAGTTATAAAACGCTTCTATATATCTGCGTTCGTTGACATCGGCGACCGCCCGCTTATAAAAAGAATACGTCGCATCGTGTCCACGCAAAATACCACCCACTAGAATCGCCTGAATAAATACCGGCCGATGCACCTTTTTTACATCCCCTTTCCACTCGATAATTGCCGATGTTTTTTCGTCATCATCGCAAAGATCCGGGCTGTCAGAGAATTTGACTAATCGACGACTAAAATGGAATTCATAATTACGCGACTCAATCACCGAACAACCTGCTGCAATAAGAAGGGCTATATCTTCCATTTCCGACACCCTCGGTTCGAATGTTGTCAGCCCACCCCTCGTAAGCCATCCAGGCCCAGCCTTGTCTTTACCCGCCTCCGGTATCGGAAAGTGCATTCGCAGAACCTCAAATCCTTGCGAACCTGGTTCGAATAGAAGCTGGACGTCGTCAATATGATAGAAAACTGGAGAATCCGAGACTAATTCCCCCGTTATCGGAATGTCATATATACAGAATCTCGGAACGAGTCGTGCCATAAACTTATCGTCTGCACTTCATAAATAACGCGACCGAATCCCGCTGTATGCACTTTACTCAACCGACCTGCTGGGCTACCCTTGAGCCATGAAGGAGTCGAAGCAGCCGATTGCCGGTACCGATTATCCTGGAACATTCCAGGAGTTTGATGAATGGTTTAACAGCGAAACGGCTTGCCTCGACTATATCAGTAAAATCCGATGGCCTGAGGGATTTGTCTGCCCCGGTTGCGGTTCCACGACGCACAGGCCATCTTTGATGGGCCGTGGTCTGTATCTCTGCAGGCAGTGTAAACGGCAAACTTAGATCACCGCCGGGACGTTGTTTCATGGCACGCACAAGCCTCTTCGAACCTGGTTTCTCGCTATGTGGTTTGTAACGAGTCAGAAACACGGCGCGAGTGCTCTCGGGCTACAACGGGTACTTGGTCTGGGAAGCTATAACACGGCCTGGACCTGGCTCCACAAGTTGCGTCGTGCGATGGTGCGCCACGGGCGAAGAACAAGCTGACGGGCGCCGCGGAGGTTGATGAGACCTACCTCGGAGGTGTTGGCACGAACGTGCGCGGCCGCGGGGCCGAGCGCAAAGCGATTGTAGCCATTGCGGCGGAGGTCCGGGGCCGTGGTCCTGGCCGAATACGGATGTCGGTCATTGCGGACGTATCGGCGGCGAGCCTACATGATTTCATATTGAACAATGTGGAACAGGGGGCGGGAGATTTACTTCCACACGGACGGCTGGAGCGGTTATAACGGCGTTGAAAAGTTGGGGTTTCGGCATGACGTGACGAATATCTCCGCTAGCGGCGATCCTGCTCATGTCCTTATGCCGCGTGTCCATTTGGTTGCTTCGCTGCTAAATCGCTGGTGGCTTGGTGTTCATCAAGGAGCGATCCGAGCCCCTCATCTCGATTACTACCTCGATGAGTTTACGTTCCGGTTCAACCGGCGAGCATCCAGAAAGCGCGGTTTACTGTTCTACCGCTTAATGGAACAGGCCGTCGATTGCGCGCCCGTACCCCGTCAAGTGATCATAGGTGGTCGACAAACATCGGCGGCGACAGGTTGAGCGAAGTGCATACCCAGTTTGAATAAATAGCTCTATTTCTACCTAACGCGTGTTTTCTAGCGTAACAAAAATCCGACCCCTTCAAGCGTTTCACGCCGCGACCCTTGACACGGGGCCCCTACAGCCGTGGGTAGCCGCAGCCAACCCTGGGCCGCCACGATGGCGACGCAGGGCTGCCCGCTCTACGCTACCCACAGCCGCCTCCCCGTATCAAGGGCAAGCGCTACGAGTCGCTCCGAGTCGACCCGACCGCCATCCCTTCCCCCATACCGCGTTCATGAGCGACCACGGCGCGGCTTATGGCAACTGACACGAAGTGGGAAACGGGAACGCTCGGGTCGTCGGGGTCAGTTTTCGTCTTGTAGCATGCTACAAGACGAGGACTGACCCCCGTTTTTGCGGTGTCACACTCAGCCGAATGCCTCCCGGCCGAGCGAGAACAGTGCTACCAAGGCGAGAACGGCGCCAAGCGCCAGCTCACGGGTCGCGATGTTCGTCGTTCTTTGCTGCGGCTGCGTGCATCGCCAGGAACCGCGCGGGCGTTACGATGGCGACCCTGCGGAAGGGGTGCAGGGCCAACAAGTCCTTGTCGCCGGTGATGAGAAACTTCGCGTCGGCAGCCACGGCGCAGCCCAGGACATGATCGTCATCGGGGTCGCGCGAGGCCTTCACAGGGGCCGGCTCGAACCACCGGGCGTCTGCCCACAGGCGCCCGGCGGCCTCAGCCACTCGACCGGATGCCCAGCCGAACTTGTTTTCGAGGGTCTCGGCAAGCTCCGCTCGCAGCGCAGCGCAGCCGAGACCGCGAGACGATACGGCGGCCTCATGGCTTCCGCGACGGCAACCTGCGGAAGGCCGCCAAAGACCAGCGCAGAGACATAGACGCTGGTATCGGCGACCACAACGATCATTTGTCTGGTTTGGGGGCTTGGCGCGCGCGCCGCTCCCTCCGCACCTCGGCCACCTGCTGCTCTACATCGTTTTCGGTTAAGCCCCTTTCCTCGGCTTTGGCCTGACCGTAGGCATTCATCTCGGCCCACCAGTTCTTGCGCTCGTACTCGCGCAGGGCCTCGCGGACCAGCTCGCTCATAGTGCGGTGCTCACGCCGAGCCATCTCGACGGCAGCCGCCAGCATCTCCGGCGGTAGGGTAATCGACAGGGTCTTGGTGGTTCTCATGCACCCCATCCTATCGCAACACTTAGCCATGTCAAGCACGACTCAGCGAGATTGATTGTCCGAGCCGGACCCACCCCCCTGCTACTGCCGTTTGTGACTGGTAATGTCCTTTGTCATTCTTGTAAGGCACCCAAAATTCGCGCGGCGGACAGAGGATGGCGGTTGGACAGCGCCCCGCATAACCCTCTCGAAATTCAAGCGGGCTACGCGGTTACTACAGGCTGCGAAAACACCCGCCCTGATCCCTGCTGTACCTCGGCCGTACGGTGGGTGTCCCGATAGTCCGTTGAAGTTTTCGAGGGTGAGGGCCTTTAGGAGCATCGTGAATTCCGTTGCCTGCAGTGGCGGCTATTGTTCTTGCGTTGCATTCGGACGTGGCTCGGCGAGTGCGTCGCCAACCTGGCGAATGATCGTGCTCGACAGATAGAGGCCGTGCCGATCGACAAGCAGGTCGAGCTTGTCCAGCGCTGTTGCCTGGTCCAGGTGCCCCAAGCGACGGGCCAAGACAAGAATCCCGACGGTACCGATGGGGCTCTGACCCATCTGAACGGCCTAGCGTCTGGCCGCGCTGTCATCGATGGCGACAAGACCGATGTCGCGCTCCCGCGCCAGCACGAGGGTCTCCAGCTCACCCTGATGGAGGGTTCCAAGAGCGCCGCGGACGAAGGCTTCACCGACATGGGACAGTTGGGATTGTTCGACGAAGTCTGGTACGTCCAGACCCGTTTTCAGCCACGACGGCCGGTGGAACGAGGACACGGGAGAAGCTTTGTTTCAGCAGCCCGAGCGAGTCGACCTTCGTCAGGAAGATCAACGGGCTGGCGTTGGTGACGATCCTCATGGGCGCTGCTCGGCGAGCTCGTCAACGAGGCGCAGATCCTCGCGGACGGTTTCGTCGTCGATGGCGAAGCCACTGCCGAAGTGCTCTTTGAGCCGATAATGAAACTCCTCGTACCCCAGACCGGCCAGCGCGGCCGCGGCGCCGAAGCTGATCTTGTGGGCATGGTAGAGGCTGGCGGCGAGGAAGAAGTCGCCGGCGCCGTTGCCCAGCGACTCCAGGACGGGAGCGAACTCGGGGTTGATGGTCGGTGCGGACATGATCGGGCTCCTGTCTGGTTCTGCTGGATCGGCTTGCGATGCTCTGACACGGGTTAGGCAGATGCCGTGCCATCAGGGCTCGACCCCATGCCTCTTCAGCCAATTGGTCAGGGTCGTCGGGTTGCCGAAGCCGAGCAGCTTGGCCGCGCGGGTCTTGTTTCCACCGGCGATCTCCATCGCCTGCTCCAGATAGTGTCGCGCAACCCGATCGATGATGCCATTAAGATCAATGCCTTGGCGGACATCCTGAGAGAGGACGGGCTCGCGCCCATTGCTGCCTTCCGGGCATGGCAGCAGGGCGTCGCGGGCGCCGTCGCCATCGATCACCGGTCCCGGTGTCCAGACCGCGGCGCGCCGCAGCGTGTTCAGCATCTCGCGAACGTTACCCGGCCAGGGGTGGTCGAGCAGAAGCATTCTTCCGGTAACCGAAAGTTTCTTTGGCTCGAAGCCTGGCTCGGTGGCGCTTTTCCCGGTTGATCTGGTCGAGAAGACGATCGAGCAGCAGCGCGGCGTCGCCGTTGCGCTCCCGCAGCGGCGCGCCGCAGTTGACCGTGATCATCGGCCGGTCGCGTCCGGGACTCGACTGGTGGATGGCGCGGGCGAGGAGCTCCTTGCCGGTGCCGGATTCACCCTCGATCAGGACGGGGATCGAGCGGAGCCCGACCCGCCGGGCACGTGCGACCACGCGCTCCATCACCGGGCTCTGGTGGATGATGACATCGAAGGCCGGGGCGGCGGGCGGAAGGCTGAGCGGTGAGCCGGGTAAGCTCCGCGTCGGGGCGGCGCAGCAGGTCCGGAATGAAATCGGCGGAGATCTGGAAAGGCACGGAGACCCTGCGCACCCCGTGCTGGATGGAGGATTCGATCAACTCGGCCGGGCAGCCAGTTTTGGCGAGGATGATCCAGACCGCCGCCATGGCCGGAGTGCCCGGGCTGAGATGAAAGGTCAGGCGCTCGGCTTGACCGCCAGCGTCCGCCATCGCTTGGGCAGCGATTGCCCTCGCGTTGCGGTAGATGGCGTCGAAGTCCGTGGGGCTCGGCAGGGTAACCAGGTGCAGGACGACCCTGGCCTCGATTTGGGGACGGAGCCACTCCCTGTAGGTGTCGGCCTCGTCGGCAGGGCAGTCACAGAGAAGCTCGAGGCGGGAGAAGCCGCCTGTTCGCAGGGCCTGAGCAATGGGGCCAACCCCAACTTGGTCGCTATCGGTGACCGCTCGCAGATCGGTCCGCCCGAGCCAACTGACGAGGACGCCTTTCATAGGGCGCATCATAGCCGTTGCTGCTCTGAACCAGCAGAAGGACACCGGAGAAGAAGGACCAGGCTTTATGGGACACCGAACGTCTTCAAGGTCTGCTATGCGCTGCATACCTCCCTTGTTGACGTCTGACTGCCCTCTGGTCTTCAAGAAAGCGGCAATGTTTCGATCTCTGAGCCGACCGTCCTTTGGGACTTAGCGGTCGGTCACGATGGCGAGTCCATGATGATCCAAGGATGGAGAAAGCCGGTCGCGATGAGCCACCACTTTCAGTTGGGCGTGGCGAAAACCATACATCTCTCGGGTAAGGAGGTTATGTCCGCTCAGGGCGGAGAGGGTCCGCGGATGCGGTGGATCGTCGTGAGTCCCCATGGAAGGGCCCATGCTCACTCCCTCAGCGATCCCTTGGACCTGCACTGCATGCCTCTCGGTATCATGCGGCAGGCCATTGCTGAGGGACGGCTCAGCCTGGTCGAGACCCGTCTCGATCATCCCGTTCTTCGCCTGCAGAGGGCCAAAGAGGAGCTGGGCTTGGAGGATACCCACATGGGACTGCACGGCCATCTGCTCAGACAGATGCTGGAGCTGCTCGAAGACTGCCGCCGCGCAAGGGGCCGATTACGCGCCCTATGTCGCCGGAGAGATTCTGGCGCTGTTCGCCGCGTCGCGGTACACGGATGCCGAGGCCGAGGTCGTGCGCAGTCGCGTACGATGGGTCCGGGCGGAGTGGGGCGAGATCGCTGCGCCTGGGCCGTCCTACGAAGCCCCCTCCGGTCTCTCCCGGCAGTCGTCCACGCTGTGGTAGCCCGCCATGAGCAGGGCTCGAATCTCATCGTCCGTGCCCTCCACGACCTGGTACCCCGCCAGCGCAGCCTCAGCGGTGCCGACGGGCTCTCCCTCGACCGTGAGCACGGGCAGACCGTAGGACGACGCAGAGCAGTCGGTCATGATGGCGGCCTCGCCCTCCCAGCCGGCGAGTAATGGCGATGTGGCTCGAAGTCTCATGGTGCGTCCTCCTCTGTCCCGGTCCCAATAGACCTCGGGTCTTCTCAGGGGGTCCGCATTATTCTCGGGTAGCGCCTTGCATTGGTCAGTCGGACCCCACAGCCGGGTGGCTGCCCTTGCGGTCTAAGTCTAGCCTGGATTCCCACGTCAGTTTTTCGACTTCAACCACGGGCTGGCTCAGCCAAAGGCCAGGCGCAGACGTTTGCCGCCGAGCCAGGAGATCGGGACAGCGGTTTTGTCAAAGTCCGCGGCCAGAACTTAATCTGGCAAGGGCGCGTGTTGGCCGTTATGTAAAGCTTTACATAACGGCCA
>CAVQCX010000040.1:0-118053 GCA_963711095.1 uncultured Gammaproteobacteria bacterium
TGAAACGCGTACCTTGCGTCCCCATAGCCGGCGGCGGATTTTTGCCGCATACTTTCGAGGAATAGTCACTAAGCGGCTGATTGGGCATGAAAGACGACTTTAAGTTCCGCACCTATCTGCACCACCGCCCCCGCCGCTTCTGCCATCTTGCAGTGATCCTCGCACTACCCCTGGCGATAGCCGCCGGGGCGCTTTTGGGCGCGCTTGAGCCCGGCGCCGCGGTCGGGCCGCCACTCGGGGCGGTCCCCGCCGAGACCCGGACGCTGTCGCTGCCACTTGGCGTGCCGGAGCCCACCGGCGCGGACCAGCAGCCCAACGTGAAGACCGCGCTGCTCTCATCGTCGAATCCGCGCGCCGCCCCAAGCCCGGCTGCGAGCCTGCTACGGTCGAGCCGCGACCAGCGGCCGCCCCCTCCGGCGGCGGCCTCCGCCCGGGCGGAGCAGGATGAGCCCGAGGCCGGCGCCGAGCGCTGGGTCGAGCACGAGGTGCGCAGCGGCGACTCGATTGCCAGGATCTTCAAGGGCTTTGGCCTGTCCGCCACCCTGCTTCAGCATATCCTGCACAGCAGCCCCAAAGCCAAGCGGCTGGCCGATATTCGGCCTGGCCAGACGCTCAGCATCCGGTTGACCGGCGAAGGCGATCTGGCCGAGCTGGTGCTCCAGAGCGGACCACGGAGCAGCCTGCGGATCGTCCACGACAGCGATGGATTCAAGGCGCGCGAGATCGAGCGTCAGGTCGAGACGCGCACCGAGCGGGTCAGCGGGGTGATCGAGGAGTCTCTCTATGCCAGCGCCCGCAAAGCCGGACTGTCCGAAAAGCTCATCCTGGAGCTCGCCGACATCTTTGGATGGGACATCGACTTCGCCCTGGAGGTGCGCAGCGGCGACCAGTTCAACGTGATCTACCGCGAGGATTACCTCGACGGCGACAAGCTCTCCGACGGCCCGATCCTGGCCGCCGAGTTCGTCAACCAAGGCCGGGGGCTCCGCGCCGTGCGCTACAAGAACAAGCAAGGCGACGTCGACTACTACAGCCCTGACGGCCGACCAATGCACAAGGCATTCCTGCGCGCCCCCGTGGATTTCAGACGCATTTCGTCGCGGTTCCAGACCGAGCGCTATCACCCCATCCTCGGCAAGCGCAGGCCGCACCGGGGCGTAGACTATGCCGCGGCGGTCGGGACGCCGGTGCGTGCCGCCGGCGACGGCAAGGTCGCCTTCGTCGGTCGTAAGGGAGGCTACGGCAACACGGTCGTGATCCAGCACGCCGGCAGCTACTCCAGCCTGTACGCACATCTGAACGGCTTTCGCCATGGCCTGAAATCCGGCTCGCACGTCAAGCAGGGGCAGGTCATCGCCTATGTCGGACAGACCGGGCTCGCCACCGGGCCGCATCTGCACTATGAATTCCGTATCAACGGCGTCCATCGCGACCCCTTGACGGTGAAGCTTCCCCAGGCAGCGCCGATCGCTGCGCGCTATCGGGCCGACTTCGACAAGAACGCCAGCCCACTGCTCGCCCAGCTGGACCTGCTCGACCGCACCATGGTGGCAGAGACCCACTGACCCGGCGGACCGCTCAGCCTATGGCCAGCAGGGGCAGCCCCCCGCTGCTTTCCGGGGCTGATCGCCAGAGCCAGCGGCGCTGGCGCTGCCATGGACGCCGCGCTGCCGGGTCTCTCCACAGGTCCACCGGGGCGGGTCTACGCGCAACACCCCTTGCGCGGCCGCGAACGGCTCGCCGGTCGTGCCGCAATCCGCGGAGGCTCCGTGCCCTGGTGCTGGGTGGGGTCTATTGGGCGGGTGAGATGTCGGAGCGGATGAGCGGCCGCGAGCAGGCCCCCGCGGGCGGCGCACTTCACAAACCCCAGGCGCGGCGGACGCTGCCAGGTCTACCCCCTTGGGGGCAGCAGCGACCGGTCGGTTGGCTAACTGGAATCTCGGGCCAGACCTGGCCGCGCGGGCGCCGGAACGCCCGGGAGTACAGTACAGCGCACGCGAGGCCGGGCGCCCAAGCGCGCTCGCGGGTACGGGGGCACCCGGGCAGATCGGGCGCCACAGCACAAGCCAGGCAAGGAATGCAGACCACGGGCGCCGGGGCCAGCTCCGCGGTCCCGCCGCAGCGGCTTCCGCTCAGGCCGAGAACGAGGACCCGCAGCCGCAGGTGGTGGTAGCGTTGGGATTGCGGATCACGAACTGGGCGCCCTGCAGCCCTTCGCTGTAATCGATCTCCGCGCCCATCAGGTACTGCAGGCTCATGGGATCCACCAGGAGTCGGACACCGTCGGTGACCACCTCGGTATCGCCCTCTTTCACGGCCTCATCGAACGTAAACCCGTACTGAAAACCGGAGCAGCCCCCGCCCTGGATGTAGATGCGCAGCATCAGATCCGGATTGCCCTCGTCCTCGATTAGCTCGGCCACCTTTCTCGCGGCGGCGGAGGTGAAGACGAGCGGGGCCTCGGTATCATTGGCAATCTCAGCGGTGTTCATAGCGTCAGACCTTACACGGTGATGGGCGATCACCCCCTGCAGGGGGCAGATGCGATGCACGGGATTGTGGCATTCCCGAGCGAATCCGTCAACTTTTGATCAGCGCCCGCGACGGCTGCGCCGTATCTCCCCGTCGGCCGGCTCATCACCCCCCTCCGCGCGGATCTCGCCTGCGGCCGCCTGCTCCCCGGGCTCCTCCTGGTCCTTGCCGGCCACCACCGAGTCGATCGGCTGCGGCGGGATATCGTAGCCCAGCATGCGCAGCGGCTCCTCTTCGGTATGCACGAGCTGGCCGTTGACCTCGGCCCCCATCGCCATCTCCAGCAGGCGATAGTACACAGTCCCGCTGACCCTGGCGTTGGGCGCGAGCTCCACGCGCTCGCTCGCATAGACGTCGCCCTTCACCCGGCCGTTGATGATGATGTTCGGGACGTGCACATCCCCGGCTATCTGCCCGACCTCGCTCAGAGTCAGCGCCGAAGTGCTGTCGACCTCCGCGGTGACATTGCCGCGGATGATACCGTCCACATGCAGCCCGCCCGCGAAGCTGATATCGCCCTGGATCTCGGTATGCTGACCGATCACGGTAGAGATCTTCGGTGCCCGAAATTTCTTGAAGCGCGCCATGATTCGCCCTCGCTGTGGCCCCAGGATGCCCATCTATTCTCCGACAACCCATTCGAAGACTTGAGTAACGGATGCATTGTGCCTGCCGCTGGGCTTGACGTTGACCGTGAAACGCCGTGGAACGAAGCCCTCGGGCAGCTCGATCTGCCCTGACAGATTCTGAAAATACTTGAAGCGCATGCTCAGGCTGTCGGCACCGTCCGTCGTCATATCGGCCAGCCCGAGGTCGCGCGCCTTTGCGCCCTGCAGCCCGCTGACCGAGATATAGATGCTGCCGGTCTCCACACCCACGTCCTTGGTCAGCTGGCTGACCAGAAACTGGTACTGGTAGACGCGTGGCTCAGCGCCGCGCTCCAGCTTGAGGTCATGCACCCGGATCCCCTCGTTGGCCTCGTCCGGATCGAGCACACCACGCAGCAGCGCGAGCTGCTCCTCCAGCTCGAGCTTGTCGTCCTGAAACACCTTGAGCTGCTGCTGGGCGTCGCGCGCAGCCGCCCGGTCGATCTGGCTTGAGCTCTGCAGCAGCGGCACCTGTTCGCGCAGCCGATCGCGCTCCCCGCTCAGGCGCTTGAGCTCGGCCTGAAGCCTGCCGATCGTAGCCTGCACTTCTATGTTGTCGTAGCCCGCGCGCTGGCGCCCGTAGTCGAAGGCCTGCCACGCCAGGCTGAGCACCGCCGCGACCATCAGCACCAACGCGAACAGCCATCGAGCCCCCTGCCGGGTGGGCTGAACGATGCGCGGTGGGCGGTAGTACCTGCGAGGAAGCACCCGGAGCCCCGCTCACTCAGGGCAGCAGGGCGACCGACGAGAGCCCTGCAGTCTCCTCCAGGCCCAACATCAGGTTCATGTTCTGCACCGCCTGGCCCGCCGCGCCCTTGACCAGATTGTCGATCACCGACAGCACTACCAGCGTGTCGCCGTCCTGGGGACGGTGCACGGCGATCCGGCACTGATTAGCGCCGCGCACGCTACGGGTCTCCGGATGCGCCCCGGCCGGCATGACATCGACGAACGGCTCATCGGCGTAACGTCGCTCGAACAGCTGCTGCAGATCGCCCGGATCCCGCGCCCTGAGCCGAGCGTACAGAGTGGCGTGAATACCGCGGATCATAGGTACCAGGTGCGGCACGAAGACGAGCCCGGGCGCCCGGCCGGCCATCCGCGCCAGCCCTTGGCGGATCTCGGGCAGATGGCGGTGACCCGGCACCGCGTAGGCCTTGAAGCTCTCCCCACACTCGCCCATCAACATGCCCAGGCTGGCCTTTCGCCCGGCACCGCTCACCCCGGACTTGCAGTCGGCTATGAGGGACTCGGGGTCCACCAGGTCCGTTTCCACAAGCGGTGCCAATCCGAGCAGCGTCGCCGTCGGGTAGCAGCCCGGATTGGCCACCAGCCGGGCCGCGCGAATCGCGGACCGGTCGGTCTCGGGCAGCCCGTAGACCGCCTCCTCCAGAAGCCCCGGACAGGCGTGGGGCATGCCGTACCACTGCTCCCACTCGCCCGGGTCCTTGAGCCGGAAATCCGCCGCCAGGTCGATCACCCGCGTGCCTGCAGCGAGCAGCTCCGGCACCATCGCCATGGCCGTGCCGTTCGGCGTGGCAAAAAAGACCAGATCGCACGCCGCCAGCCGGCCGAGATCCGGCTCGCTGAACCGCAGATCGACGTGCCCCCGGAGGCTGGGGAACATGTCGGCCACCGCCAGACCGGCGGCCGAGCGGGAGGTGATGACGGCAACCTCGGCCACCGGGTGGGTCGCCAGCAAGCGAAGCAGCTCCACACCCGTGTAGCCAGTTCCGCCAACGATGCCAATGCTTGCCATTTCCGATATGTCCGGTGCGAGTGGGCCCAGCGCCACGGGCCGCGGGCGCAAAATTCAGAACTCGTGATCATAGGCCAGCCAGGCTGGGCAGGGGAAGGACCTGGGGCACAGTCGCGCGCCCTCGGCGACCAACCGGCATCGCCCTGATCGGTCCCCGGACCGTCGGCGGTGCCCGGCTCCGACTCGGCGAGGCGTATCGTCAGCGGCACGGCGGACTTCGACCCTCGCTAGCGCCCCCCGAGCCCTGCGGCACCCTCGCCTGCCGGTCGGAGCGCGATCTAGGAGCCTGTCGGCCTTTGGATGCCCTACTGCGGAAAAGCGGATATCGGCCGGATTTCCCGCTCGATCTCGTCAAATAGAGCCGGCTATTGCGTCCTTAGCTCCGGTAACGGCACATCCCTGATGCCACTCCTCTCCTCAATCGAGCAAACAATCCGCCTCGATCCGGCTCTCCCTCGCTACGGACCCCGAAGTCCGACAGGCTCCCAGGGTTCGGACCATTCCCTGTGGGAGGCGAGCCCTCTCGGCGACCGGGCCTCGATCCGGCTCCGATCGGCCAGGGGGCTGGCCTCCTACACATCGGGCACGGCTCACATCCTACCGGGGTCTCGGGTTGATATATCAGATCGATATATGACAATATGAGACATCTAATGAGTCTGAGCCCGGTGTGCCATGAACATCCGCCTGTTGTGCCTCGGGGCGCTCTGCCTGCAGCCAGCCACCGGCTACGACATCAAGAAGCTGTTCGAGTCGGCGTTCAGCCATTTCCAGGCCGCCAGCTACGGGTCTATCTATCCCGCGCTCGCTGAGCTGGAGGGGAATGGCCTGGTCGAGCATCATAGCGAGCCGGGCGCCCGTCACCCGGAGCGCAAGGTCTATCGCATCACCGAGGCCGGCCACCGGACATTCCACACGGCCCTGCTCTCCACTCCGGCCAGCGAGCAGCTCCGGTCCGACCACCTGGTGCTGATGTTCTTTGCGCACCTGCTGCCCACCGAAACCCTGCGGGAGAAGCTCGACGAGATCGAGCTGCTCTACCGCCGCAAGCTCGCCTACCTGGAGGGGATCAGGGACTGGCCCGGCCACAGCGCCGGCATCCGCTTCACCATCGAGCACGGCATCGCCGCCTACCGGGCCAAGCTGGCGCACCTGGAGGATCAAGCAAAGGATCTGCTCGCCCATCACCGCATGCCGCCGGGTCCGCCGCCGGAGGGCCGGTCATGAGACGGGAGAACGGCAGGCTGGCCGGGATGCTGATGCTGGCGGCCGGTACTGTCCAAGCGGCCGTGCCCATCACCTGGGCACCTTTGTCGACCCTGGTCATCCGGCCGGTGCGCAGCGCCCCGGCGCAGGTGCAGAGCCTCAACGACAGCCAGATCAGTGCCGAGATCCAGGCGCGGATCGACCAGATCCCGGTGCGGGTGGGCGACCCGCTGGCCAAGGGCGACCTCCTGGTGGAGCTCGACTGCCGCCAGTACCGCTCCCAGCTGGCCGCCCAGCAGGCGGCTCGGCGCCAGACCGACGCCAAGCGACAGCTCGCGGTGAGCCAGCTCGCGCGCGCCCGCAGCCTGCGCAAGCAGCGCAACATCAGCGAGGAGCAGCTCGAGCAGCGCGACACCGATGTCGCCACCCTGACCGCGGACGGTGCCACCCAGGACGAGGCCGTGCGCCAGGCCGAGCTGCTGGTCGAGCGCTGTCAGATCCGCGCCCCCTTCGACGCGGTGGTCGCCGAGCGCCAGGGCCAGGTCGGCGCGCTCGCCATGCCCGGCACACCCCTGATCCGGGTCGTCCAGACCGGTGAGCTCGAGGTCTCTGCACAGCTCACGCCGACCGAGGCGCGCGAGGTGCAGACCGCCGAGCGCCTGGAGCTGGTCTTCGACGGACAGCGGGCGGCGGTTCAGCTGCGCCGGCTGGCCCCCATTGTCGACGCACGCAGCCAGACCCGGGAGGCGCGGCTGGTGCTGGTCGACACCCAGGTCCCCGCCGGGGCGGCGGGCCGCCTGGAGTGGCGAGCCCCGGGTGCCTTCGTCCCGGCGGATCTACTGGTGCGCCGCCAGGGCACCCTCGGGGTGTTCAGCGTCGCGGACGGCCGGGCCCGGTTCCACGCCCTGCCCGACGCCCTGGAAGGCCAGCCGGCCCCTATCGACCTGCCCGCGGGCACGCCCATCGTCATGGAAGGCCGTCAGCGCGTGAGCGACGGGGAGGCGGTCAGCGCCCCGGCCGCACAGGGCTCCTGACAGGCCCCCAACCGGCCGCGCGCCATGCTCGAGACCCTGCTGCGCAACCATGTGCTGGCCAACCTGACATTCGCCCTGGTGCTGATCATCGGGGTGCTGTCCTATCGGATGCTGCCCCGCCAGCAGGACCCGACCATCAACTTCAACTGGATCGTCATCACCACGGTGCTGCCCGGGGCCTCGGCACTGGACGTGGAGAAGAAGGTCACCGACCCGCTGGAGGATGCGGTCCGCAAGGTACGCGACGTCAAGTTCGTGTCCAGCAACAGCCGGGAGTCGGTCTCGGGCCTGCTGGTGCGCTTCGAGCACATCGACGAGCGCACCTTCGACAAGCGGGTGGCCGACCTGCGTCGGGAGATCCAGAATCAGGAAGACGAGCTGCCGGACGCCGCCGAGGACCCGCTGATCCTGGAGATCACCAGCGCCAACGCCTTTCCCTCGGCATCCCTCGCCGTGGTGGGCCAGGCGGACGACGAGAACCTGCGCGTGCAGGCCCGCAACGTGGAAAAAGACCTGGAGCGGCTCGACGGCGTGGACCGCCTGGAGCCGGTGGGGCTGGAGGACCCGGAGCTACGGGTGACCCTGGACCCGGCCAAGCTGGAGGCCTTCGGCCTGAGCCCGGGCCAGGTGGCCGACACCGTCAGCGCGTTCTTCCAGGACATCGCCGCGGGCGATGTGCGCCAGGGCGCACAGAGCTGGCTGGTGCGCGTGGTGGGCAGCGACGCCGACCCGCGCTATCTCGCCGGGCGGCCGATCGTGGGGGCCGCGGGCGAGGTGACCCTGGGCGAGGTCGCGCAGGTGCAGCGGGCCCGCAAGGAGCCGAACGACCTGGCCCGGCTGGGCGGCCGCCCGGCGGTACTGCTGGCGGTGATGAAGAAACCCAATGCCAACACCCTGGAGCTGGTGGACCGCATCCGCCACTACATGGCGGGCCGTAACGCGCTCACCGACCGCACCGGGGTGGAGCTGGTGCTGACCGACGACCAGACCATCCCCACCCGCAACGCCATCCGGCTGATGCAGAACAACGCCCTGATCGGACTGTTTCTGGTGCTGGCGGTGGCCTGGACCTTTCTGGGATCGCGGATCGCCTTTCTCACCTCCATCGGCATCCCCTTCACGCTGGCCGGCACCTTCTGGGTGCTCTCGGGCATCGGCGAGACACTCAATGTGATGGTGCTGCTCGGCGTGGTGATCGTGCTCGGCATGCTGGTGGACGACGCCGTCGTGGTGGTCGAGGGCATCTACTACCGCCTGCGACACGGTATGGAGGTGATGCGTGCCGCCCGGGAGGCACTCCGGGAGGTGGCCGCGCCGGTCACCGCCGCGGTGCTGACCACCATCGCCGCGTTCGGCCCGCTGATGCTGCTGCCTGGCATCCTCGGCGACTTCATGCGCGTGGTGCCGATGGTCGTCATCACCGCGCTTGCCATCTCCCTGACCGAGGCGTTCTGGATGCTGCCCGCCCATGTGATTGCCGCCCGGGTGAGCTTCGATCGGCCCTCGCGCGTCCAGGCCTACCGGGAGCGTTTCACCCACAGGATCCAGATCGGCTACGTGCGCCTCCTGATCAGGGCCCTGCGCCACCGCTGGACCACCCTGGGGAGCGTGGTCGTGCTGTTCATCGTCGCCCTGGGCGCCGTGGGCGCGGGCATGGTGCGCATGGACTTCTTCGCCGCTGACACCATCCGGCTGTTCTACGTGAGCGTCGAGATGCCCCCCGACACGCCCCTCGCCGGGACCCTCGCGAAGGTCGAGGAGGTAGAGCACAAGGTGCGCGCCCAGCTGCGCGCCGGCGAGGCGCGCGCCCTGGTCGCCTATGCCGGCCGGATGTTCACCGAGACCGAGCCGCGGCTGGGCGACCATCTGGGCCAGGTGCTGGTCGGCCTCAATCCCCAGGCACCGGGCCTGCGCTCGGTGGAGGAGATGATCGAGGGCATGCGCCAGGACGTGCTGGCCACCCCCGGACCGGTGCAGATCTCCTTTCTGCGCCTGACCGGCGGACCGCCTACCGCCAAGCCCATCAGCGTCAAGGTGCGCGGCGATGCCTACACCGCGGTGCGCGCCGGGGCGGACGCCCTGCGCAAGATCCTCGCCGGCATACCGGGGGTCAAGGACATCGGCGACGACGCCAGCCGCGGGCGCTCCGAGCTGGTGCTGCGCCTGGACAAGGACGCCGTGAACCGCGCCGGCCTGAATCCGGCGGAGGTCAACCGCACGCTGCAGCTGCTGGTCGACGGCATGGTGGTGACCGAGATGCGCGACGCCGGCGAGAAGCTGGAAGTGCGGGTCACGGCGGACGACCGGCCGTTGGGCGCAATCGGCAGCCTGCTGGATTTCCGCCTGGTCCGTCCCGACGGCGGCACCGTGCCCCTGTCCGAGCTGGTCTCCCAGACCCGCGAGGAGGGCCTGGGCAACATCCGCCATTACAACTTCCGCCGCGCCATCACCGTGGACGCGGACCTGGACGACGCCGTCACCGACACCCTCACCGCCAACCGCCAAATCAAGGCGGCCTGGGCGCGCCAGCAGCAGCGCTTCCCGGACATCGATCTCGACTTCTCCGGCGAGCTCGATGACGTCTACGAAAGCTTGGACGCCATCGGGATGCTGTTCTTGCTCGGGGTGGGACTCATGTACCTGATCCTGGGCACCCAGTTCCGCAGCTACTGGCAGCCATTCATGATCCTCTCGACCCTGCTCATGGCTTTCACCGGCGTGGTGCTCGGGCTGCTGATCACCGGTAATCCTCTGAGCCTGTATACGCTCTATGGGGTGGTGGCTCTGGCCGGCATTGCGGTCAACTCCGCCATCGTGCTGATCTCCGCGGCCAACGACCGCCTACAGGCCGGTATGAGTCTGCTGCACGCTACGCTCTATGCCGCGCGTCGCCGGGTGATCCCGATCCTGATCACCTCGCTCACCACCGTGGCCGGCCTGTTCTCCCTGGCCACCGGTCTGGGCGGCCGGTCGCTGATCTGGGGCCCGGTGGCCACCGCGATCGTCTGGGGGCTGGCCTTCTCTACAGCGCTCACCCTGCTGGTGATCCCGCTGCTGTATCGGATCTCCATGGACGGGAGTCCGCGCCGAATCGCGGCGCGGGCAGGATGAGGGGACGCGAGCTTCGCGAGCGGGCGCTCGCTCCTACACCCGTCCGTCGGGCAGGCGCTGCGCGCCACCCCGACCTGCACGTGCACTGCCATCCGAGCCGGCCACTAATATACTGCTTGGTACTTCTCAGCCCTTATCGCACTGCCCAGGTGGCGATCTCCTAGCCCAGAAGCGTCACCCGCGCCTCGGCGGTGGTCTTGTCGACATCGATCCGGACCTCGCAGTACTCGCTCAGCGCCTCGACAGGGCTGGGGTCGTCCGCGCAGCTGCAGCCTGCGATGACGGCGGTGAAGAACAGCCCGGCCTTGGCTCTGATGCTCTCCGGTCCTTCGTCCACTCCCAGGAGCATGACTCCGAGCCCATCGCCGAGGGCGTAGCTGCCCCTGGACAGCCCCTGCTGCAACGCCAGATCCTCCGGGTCGAGCTGCTGGAGCTGCGTCACAGAGCGTCGCCGCGAAATCGGGCGTGCCCCAGGCATCCAGGGAGCGGGGAAGCCGGATCATAGGGGCCGTCGCCTCATCGGCCAGGAGCCTATCACAGGCACGGACCGGGCGCAGGGGCGGGCCGGCTGCACCGGCCCCACCGGCGAGCCGCGCTCGTTCCTCGAGGCCGATGCCCGCCTGAGCGGCTCAGAAGCTCCAGCCTGCGCGCATGCCCA
Source organism: uncultured Gammaproteobacteria bacterium (assembly GCA_963711095.1). GTDB lineage: Bacteria > Pseudomonadota > Gammaproteobacteria > Chromatiales > Chromatiaceae > CAVQCX01. Next base: position 10,948 of record CAVQCX010000040.1, read on the forward strand.
CCGCCCAGGTGCCGTCCTCGGCCGGGTTGAGACCGCTGTGGCGGACGTATTGGAGGTCCGGACTGACGGTCAGCCCCCTGCCCAGGGGCACGCGCAGATAGACCTCGGCCTGGATCAGGTCGGCGCCGGGATCGGTCATGTGCGGGGAGGCGTAGGTGCGGGCCACGCCCATCCCCAGCAGGCTGTCGCCGATCGGCAGGGCATAGGCAAACCCCAGGAAGCGGGCCGCAGGCTGCACCCGGGCGTCCGCCTGGCCCAGGCGCAGGCTCCACTGCCCGTGCCCCAGGGGCCCTGCGAGGTTGGCATACAGGCCCCGCGCCGGGGCGTCTTTCAGGCGCGCGTCGTCGACCCCGTCGCCGTCGTCATCGTGCCGGCGGGTGCTGCCCCAGGCGCCCAGATTGGCCGCCAGCCTGGGGCTCGACCACTGCAGCTGCACGGCGGTGAAGCCGCCGTTGCCCCGCTCGCCCAGGCGGAAGGCCTGCTCGTAGTCCGGCTCAATACCGCTGGCATTGGCCACCAGGGTGGTCAACCCCCAGCCTGCCCCCAGCTCGCTGGTGTAGACCGCGCCCAGGGTAGCGCTGGGCAGGTCGATGCTCAGATTGTTCACGAAGCTCGCCCCCAGGAACTGGGTGAATTCATTGTTGGCGACCTCGTTGCCGTCCAGCCGGCCGGCGGGGTCTATGAGTCCCACGGCGAGCGAGCCGGGGCCCAGCCGGTGCTCGAAGAAGGCCTGCCAGGCGACCACGCGGCCCTGGCCATGGTTGCCCACGGTCTCCCCCAGCGAGGCGTTGACCTCGGGCAGCGCACTCGCCACGCCCATGAGACGCGGCGTGCTGGCAGCCCTGATTTCGATCTCCGTGAAACCGTCCTCAACCGGTACGCTCAGCACCAGATCGAGCGCACCGCTGCCCTCGCAGCGTACCGGCAGCCCGTCTACCGGATCGTGCCTGGCACTCTGGTAGGTTCCGATCATGATGCCCTCGACGCTCGGGGCTTCCGCGCCCCAGGCCAGGGCCGGCAACAGTCCCCAGAACGCGGCCGAGGCGAGCCGACCGGCCCGGGCCCGGGCGACATCCCAGGGCATTTGGGGGCTGGCGGATGGCCACGGACCACCCGCTCGCGTGCAGCTGCGGCCCATATCAGGTCCCCCTGGATCGGCGCGAACAATCCGAGCAGCAACCGGGTGCCACCGGGGTCCCTGGGCTGGGCAGGGGAAGGCTCGCCGGCAGGCGATCCGGCGTGAGAGTCGGTGTCTGGTCAGGCTCGGTTGTATTCTTGCAGGGCATGGCAGTGTCTCCTGGACAGGGCCGTTCCTGCTGGCTGGACCGCGGCCGCGGCAGGTGCGGCCCGGTCTGGCTTGCTTGCGGCGGGTATTATTTGGTCAGGATGAGCTTTCCGTTGCGGGTGCGCCGCAGCCGGTACTCCTCACCGGCGTGCTCGATGATCAGCTCCCCTCGCGGACCCAGCAGCGCGCTGCTGGGGGCGCGCGGCGGGCCCGATGAGGATGCGGTCCGCTCGGGTGGCGCGGGCGAGCCTGGGCTCACAGGGATCCAGTGCTCCACGCTCAGTAGCCTCCCTTCTTGCCGACGCCCACGTAGCTGAGCTCCCAGCTCACATCGAACGGCGCCCACCACGCGGCGACCCCGGTCTCCTTGTCGCTATGCCGGAAGAACCCTTGGTAGGGCGGCGGCTGGAACCTGTAGGTCAGGCGGTACTTGCCCGGGCCGTCGAGCTTCACGTTGGCCCCGTAATGAGGCCCATCGCTGGCGACCATGGGCATGAAGGGACCGACCTGCTCCCAGTCGCTGCCAAGCTTCTGCAGCCGGTAGGTGATGCCCAGGTAGGGCACCCAATCGCCCGGCCCGAAGCCGTTGGGATTCTTCGGCAGGGCGTGCACGTCCGCTTCCAGGTGCACGTCGGCCTGTGCGCCCATACCCGGCAGCATCGGCTCCATCACGACCGACTGCAGGTAGACGGCGCCGATCTCCATGCCGTCGCGCTGCACCGGCTCGCCGATGGGAAATTCCGCCGCTTGGACGGTGCCGGCCAGCAGGCCGACGGCCGACAGTGCCAGTGCCGGGGATCGCAGATGGGCTCTCACGCAGTACCTCCTATCGCAGTGGGTCGCACCGCCCCGACAGGGCGAGGGCAGGATGCGAGATAATTGAACGAGAAGCATTACTAGTTAGATTGAAAAAAAGGGGTCCTTCAGCCCCCGCCCAGGGCGGGCCACCAGGCGCCGGCCACCAGGGCCGCCCCCGCCAGTCCGGGCACCAGCGTGAGGGCCGCCCGCCAGCCGGCGAGCCCCTGGCCGGCGAGGATCCGCCGCCCCAGCAGCAGGCCCCAGGCCAGCGCCAGCACCACCAGACTGGCCTTGAGCGGGACCCCCTCGCGCGCCGGCACCAGGGCGAACAGCTCACCGCCCAGGCCCATGAGCAGGCTGATCATGGCCACCGGCGCGAACTGATAGCCCAGAGTCAGAAAACGCTCCCGCGCCGGACCCCGGGCGCCCAGGCGCCCGCCGACCCAGACCGCCACGGCGTTCATCCCGGCGAGCGCCCCGGCGAACGCCGCCATGACGCCGAGCATCCAGCCGACGATCAGCAGGAAGTCCAGCCACACGAACACCTCGCGGGCCTCGGGGTGCACCACCATCAGCCAGGCCGGTCCCGGCTGTCCGATCCAGTACCATCCGTGGTCGATGGCCCAGGCGCCGAGGGCCTGGCGCAGGGACTGATACTCGGGCAGCACCAGCCACAGAAATGCGCCCAGGGCCACGCCGGTACCGAGCAGCATGAACCACAGCTCGGACGCCGCGGGGTGATGCTGAGCGATCGCCGCCACCTCGGCGCCCGGCGCACGCAGCCGCAAGGCCAGTCCGCCGCGCCGCCCAGGGTGCACGCAGCGCAGGCACATGATGCAGTGGCGGCTCTCGGTCTTGCGGTTGATGTCGATCATGGTGGGGCACAGCCCCTTCTCCTGGTAGGCGTCGCCGCCAGCGCGCTGGCGCTTGGGCACCAGGTCCGCGATACCCAGGCGGGAGAACACGCCGAGCAGCAGCCCGATGGGGCAGGCGTGCCGGCACCAGGCACGCTTCTGCTGCCCACGACCGTAGAAAAAGCCGATGGCCAGCGCGGCGACCAGGGTGCCGCCGAACACCTCCAGCAGGGCCCCCGGATAGTCGCGCACACCGACCGTCTGACCGAGCACGGTGACCAGCACGAAGCTGACGATCGGGGTGCCCTCCCAGCGCAGCCAGCCCGGCACGGGGAGCTTCGGACCCAGCCGGTTCATCCATTGGGAGGCCGCCCCCATAGGGCAGAGAATCCCGCACCAGGCCCGTCCGGCCACCAGCACCGAGAGGAACACCAGGGGGAACCACAGCCCCCAGATCAGCCAGTTGGCCAGCACCCCCGCTTCCCGGGCGAGATCGCTCGCCGGCAGCAGAACCGGCCCCAGAATCAGTCCCAGAAAGGCCAAAAACATCGCCGCGTGCAGCCAGGGCAGCCAGGGGCGAAGGTGCACCCCGAGGGCCTCGATACGCGATGCCGCCGGCCCCTGGTCACGGGGCTCGCCGATCTGCACTCGCAGGGGCACTGCGAAACTGGGTAGCTCGCTCATGGTCTCGGGCTCCCGCGGCTCAGGCCGTCTGCCTGGCGGGGCTGGGGCGGCGTGCGCCGGTCGGCCCGAACAGGCGCATGAGCCCGTAGATCACGGCCAGGGTCACCAGGTAGAACGCCAGCTGTATGCCCATCGGGCGATCGTTGTAGCCGACCAGGATGTGCAGCAGGGTACCGAGCCAGCTCTCCTGGCTGAGGATCCCGGAGCTGTCCCAGACCTCCGGGGAGAGCGCCGGCAGCAGGCCTGCCTGATTCAGGAACCCCGCCGCGTTGGCCGCCAGACCCGCTGCCAGCAGCAGGACCAGCCAGCCCGTGAAAGTAAAGAAGTGCGCGATCGGCATGTTCAACAGACCGCGGTACAGCAGCCAGCCGAGCCCCACCCCTGCCGCCAGGCCGAGCGCGCCACCGGCCGCCAGCATCGGGCCGTCGGTCCCGCTGGCAGTGAGCCCGTAGAGAAACAGCACGGTCTCGGAGCCCTCGCGCAGCACGGCGAACAGGGTGACCAGGGCGAGAGCAGACAGCGGTTTGGAGCCTGCGCGCACGTCGTGGCCGATCTGCTTCATCTCGTGGGCCAGCGCCCGGCCATGGGCACTCATCCAGACGTTATGCCAGGCGAGCATGATCACCGCGGCCAGCAGCACCGAGGCGTTGAGCAGCTCCTGGCCCCGCCCGTCCACCGCATCGGCGATGCTGCCGGCGAACACCGCCACTACCACCGCCCCGAGCACCCCGCCCGTCATGCCTGCCGTCACCCAGCGGCCACGCCCGGCAACGCCGCGGGTCGCACCCATGACGATGGCGACGATCAGGGCCGCCTCCAGGACCTCTCGAAACACGATCAGCGCAGAACCCAACATGGCACCTCACTCGGCGATCAACTTGCCCTGGGCTGTAGACTGGTGGAACTCACCGTAGAACTGGTACTCGCCCTTCGGCAGCGGCCCCAGCCACAGGCTGGCCTGGCTGTTGCCGGGGATGACCTTCTCTCGGCGCAGGTCATGGCTCTCGAATTCCTCGGGGCTGGCGTCCCGGTTGTCGATCACGAGCTTGACCCGCTGCTGCGCCGGAACCCTGAGGGTCTCGGGCTGAAAGCGGTGGCTCTGGATCACCAAACCGTAGTCCGCCGCCTCGCTCAGCAGCGGTAGGCCGCCGGCGAGCAGCAGGAGCAGGGCGATTCTGGTCCCCTTGGAATGCATCATGGATGACCCCTTCGGTTTAGCAGCCGGGCTGGCTCCGATGGCGGGCGCTGTCCGACTGGCCCGCTGAAACTGTCTGCGGATGCTAATGCGAGGCATTCGCATTGTCAACACGGCTGTCGGCTTCCGCTCGCGACCATGCATGCGCCTCGATCCCGCTTTCCCTCGCTACGGACCCCAAAGTCCGACAGGCGGCTGGCAACAGCTCACCCGAAGTCATAACGGGCAAGGCTTTCGGCGGATGCAGATTCGGATTCGGCGCTGCCGAGCCCAAGAAGATTCCGGTGGGGGCCCTGATCATCGTCGCGGGCGTCTGGGCTGTGCGGGCCTTCCCGGGGAAAAGGGGTGGCGAGGAGACGAGCGATTCACCCCCCGCGAGATCGATGGTGGCGTGGCACAGGCGCCGCGCCCGGGCGATGCCACGCAGGTCGCTCTTGACCAGGGTGACCCCGGCACTCTCCATCGCCGCCTCCGTGCCGGTCCCCATGGCGATGCCGACCTGGGTCTTGGCCAGGGCGGGCGCGTCGATCAGACCGGCGGCCCGCCCGTCCACGGCCAGATACATGATCCTAGGAGCCTGTCGGACATTGGATGTCCTACTGCGGAAAAGCGGATATCGGCCGGATTTCCCGCTCGATCTCGTCAAATAGAGCCGGCTATTGCGTCCTTAGCTCCGTTAACGGCACATCCCTGATGCCACTCCTCTCCTCAATCGAGCGAAAAATCCGTCTCGATCCCGCTTTCCCTCGCTACGGACCCCAAAGTCCGACAGGCTCCTAGAAACAGCAGTTGACCGCTTCGCGTAGCGATCGAGTGATTGCTGGGACTACGGTTCTGGACAAACTTGGTACTCACCCATCGGGTGATGGCCGCTACGACCACCAAGGCACGCACCGCGCGGCGCCTGGCGGCGTTATAACTCGTTGGAATAGAACGGCTATTCCGCCTCGTCATGCCTTGCCAGACACCACGCGGCACGCACCCTGGCGGCCATTCAACTGCCGCTTCTAGGATGACCGTCTGGCCTTCCCCGCGCAGGGCCCCGGCCCGCTCCCGCAGGGGCCATGCATTTATGCCGATGGCCCCCGGGGCGGCAGGAGGGACTCCGGCTGGATCAGGGCGACCGACCGCCACGAGGGTCTCAGGCAACCCGCGCAGAAAGGCCTCCGTCCAGTTAGATGGGCCTCTGCGTCGAAGACTGCCGGCATCGCCCTCGACGCACGAGCATAGGGACGCATCACTCAGCGACCACCCACTGGGGATTCCACGCCACCTCCCAAAGGTGCCCATCGGGATCCTGGAAGTAGCCCGCATAGCCTCCCCAGAACGTGTCTCCGGCCGGCTTCGCGACAATCGCCCCCGCCGCCGCGGCTTGCCGCATGACTTCGTCGACCTCGTCTTTCGAGGCTACGTTGTGTCCGATGGCGAATTCCGTCGCCGCTCCGTTTGCGAGCGAAATCCCGGCGTCCCGAGCAATACTCGCGCGCGGCCATAGGCCCAGCTTGAGCCCGGACTGCAGGTCGAAGAACGCGACTGCCCCGTATTCGAAGTCCGTGCCGACGACGCCCTCGGTCGCGAGGCCGAGACCGTCCCGATAGAACCGTACTGCCCTGTCCAGATCATCCACCCCGAGGGTGATGAGCGTTATCCTGGGCTTCATGCGCAGACCTCCCGTAGGCTTAATGAATGGCTTCGTCTTGCCAGCCTGGCGCTTCGACGACCCGGCAGGCCGGCGTCCACCCGCATCAACGGCGCCGCGCCCGCTACATCCCTCGAGGATGACATGCGCTTACTTGCCGTGCCCCGACCCCCGCGTGGCGGGAGATCTCTCGATCCTGTACTCCAGCACCGTCTCGTCCGTCGGCGGGTAGTGTTGCATCGATGCATCCGGCGCTTCGACCCAGGGCGCCGGTGCACCGGGCTTGTAGACGACCTCCAGGACCCAGTCTCCATCACGGTATCGAGCCCTGCCGCCGGTCAGATTGTTCCCGTACACCGAGTAGTCGCTCGGCTTCCCCAGAAGGCGCGCCACCCGCGCCTCCACCACTTCGCGAGTCATCCCGACTTGCAGCGCCAGGCGCTCTAGCCTGGATCCTACCGTCTCCCCGTTGTCTTCCGCCCCCATTGCAGCCGGCTGAAGTGAGCACCCGAGCAACGCGAGGAGCGCGATCCCGACGAATACGCTGTTGCTACCCATCCCGCTACTCTCGCCGAAAGGGGCACCGGGTGGCACGCGCCACCCGGACCGGGGTGCTCAGGCCTATGCTGTCCGATGCGTCGGCGACACCCCGCGACGACCGCCGGCAGAGAGACGCCTATCCCGTCGCGCCGCAGCGCACCTATGATCGTCGGGTTGGTCTGTTCGCCGACCCGAGCGCTGACCGCAATCAGGGCTGATCCGTTCTGGATACATACCTGCTTGGCATTCAACCAGATACCCGTCATTCCGACCAGGTAACCGGAGAAGTAGCACATGGATGTGCTGTTTACGGAGCTAAGGACGCAATCCGGATGCCAGGGATGCATATACACTTACAATCAGGACGTTACGATCTCTGGATTCCCGCTTCCGCGGGAATGACAGCGCAGAGCGGCGAAATTCCGGCTAGAACAGATCCGCCTTGTAACCGCAATAGCCGTGGATCGACTTCCCTATGTTCCTAGGAGCCTGTCGGACATCGGATGTCCTACTGCGGAAAAGCGGATATCGGCCGGATTTCCCGCTCGATCTCGTCAAAAAGAGCCGGCTATTGCGTCCTTAGCTCCGTTAACGGCACATCCCTGATGCCACTCCTCTCCTCAATCGAGCGAAAGATCTGCCGGGAGCAGATCTTCGTGTCAACCCCGAAGGGGTGAGGCGCAAGGATGCGCCGAGCAATAATCCGCCTCGATCCCGCTTTCCCTCGCTACGGACCCCAAAGTCCGACAGGCTCCTAGTAGACGGCATCTTCGGCAGCAAACCCGATGCCGCCGACAGTCTCCGAGTCGTCGACGAAATAGAGCTCCGTGGACCCGCGCTTGACCTCCGAGGGACCGGCTCCCCGCCGGGTCGACCGGTACGACCAGATTTCGACCTTGGCTCCGTCCGGGACCCGGGACCAGAAGGTTTCTATGGGGCCGAAGATCGCCTTAAAGGTCTTGTGCAGGGTCTGCCTGGCTTGCGGCTCCCCGAAGCGAGCCAGCAGCTCGGACCGGGCCATTCCGACCTGGAAGTCGGCGTGGCGTCGACCGCTGTCCGCCGCCATACAGCAAACGAGTGCCAGCGGCAGGAGCAGCATCCCGAGACAACCATCACGCCTGAGCCGGACCGCGACCCCCTCGCGCTGTCGCCGAGGCATGCGCAGCCACCCTAACCTCCCGTCAGCCATCGTCCATTGCCCCCTATATGCGTGCCCCGGCGGCAGCGACTTGATTCCGTGACACACCCAACATCCGAGCCACGCGCGGGCGGTGTTGCCGCGGGCGGTTCTGGCTGGGCTCGAAATTGCCCCGGGGGTCCGTGATCTCGATCCCATACTAGCACCCTACCGAGACGTGCTGAGTGGCGCTCACCCGCACAGTCTGGGTCCCACGGTATCGGCATATACCACCTCTATACGCCCGTCAGAAAGGCCCAGGCCATGGCTTCGCAGCGCAAGGGCTCGTCTCTCGAAAACGCCCTGGGCGGGTTGACGAACGGGCGGCGCTGTACGCGAGGTGTTGCTCGCAACCTATTTTCTATGCCTGGAAGGATCGCGGTGGCCCTCCGCGAGCCCCCACCGCCAAGGACCATCTGCTGGCACGGTCGACCCCATACGCTCGGCTGGCTCACTCCCGCGGCGACCTTCTCATGCGGTGCTCCCCGGCTGACGGCCGGTCATTCCGCGCCATTGACCGGCCTTTACAACATCTCTACGCTTCTGCCGCAGGCCCTTCCTTTCGCCTTCCGTTGTCTAAGGAGGTCTTCCCCGTGACCACTTTCTCGAAGATGATCAAGGTCGTCGTGTTAGGCACATGCGCCACCTGGATGACTGCATCCGCCGGCGACGACCCCACCGGCAGCATGCCGAGAGATGATGCTATGACGTGCCAGCAGATCGCCGCCGAGCTCGCCCCCTACGCGCAACAGATGGCCGGTCCTGCCATGGCGCTTGCCCAAACGGAGCAACAACTTGTGGCGCATGGTCAGCAGCGCATGGCGCAATACACACCGCTGGCAGTGGGAATGTCTGCCGCGGCCACCGCCACGGCCGCGGACCCAACCGGGTTATCGAGCAAGGCTTACGGTCAAGTCGAAGCCGCAACACAGCGGGAGATATGGAACCGCTCGCTGGCCGAGGACAAGCCGCTTGCCGATCAAGCGAATCAACAGCTCAATCAGGTCATGGCTCAGGCCGCTCCGATGCAGTCAAACACGCGCATCATGCGCTTGATGCAGCTGGCGCAGGAGAGAAACTGTCACTGAGCCCTGCGCCTAGCAGCCTGTCGGACTTTGGATGTCCTACTGCGGAAAAGCGGATATCGGCCGGATTTCCCGCTCGATCTCGTCAAATAGAGCCGGCTATTGCGTCCTTAGCTCCGGTAACGGCACATCCCTGATGCCACTCCTCTCCTCAATCGAGCGAAAAATCCGCCTCGATCCCGCTTTCCCTCGCTACGGACCCCAAAGTCCGACAGGCTCCTAGGAGCCACCAATGGATCGTTCCTCGCTATATAGGTCGGGCGGTTTGTCGTCCCCCAATTCAGGGCTGACAATACCCGGCCGTGACGGTCCAGGATAGCGAGCTCCCCTGGGCCCTCCGAGGTTTCGTTCCTGATTCGGTCACGCTGCGCACGAGGCGCCGGTAACCCCAAGTCACCGGGGACTTCTCCTACTTCAGTCGCTTCTTGGCGCATACACCAATCAAGGCCATAATTAGGGAGAGCCCTGGTTCCCGGGCTTTGGTAAACCCGGACCGGAACCTTCGCAGGGTTCCGAGGAGCCACCGGAGTCCGATTGCGAGGCGGTTGGAGCCTTACCGGAATCTTCCCGGGAACCGGGACGAATCGATCGCCTCGGCGTACCGGACGGGAGCGTACAGCATGCAGCAGGTCTCGGACCACTTCGGTGTTGGGCGTATCACCGTAAGGCGCGCCGTGAGACGAATCGATTCTTCGAGAGCGGAGGATCGGAAATGGGAGACCCCGGTCATTCTCGCTTCGGCGTGCCCTATTCGGCGGTCAGTCGAGCGGTTTGGTGGCTGGAGGCGGATTCCGAGCCTCGAGCACGCCGAGATAATGTGCACTGAATGCTTGATTGCAAGATCTGACGCCGTCGGCCCAGATACGAGAAGCTCTCCGGCGCGCGCACGCGCGGGTGGAGCCGCCCGGACTCTCCTGCCGCTCTCATCACCAAATCGGACTCCGACGTCATCTCGGCGGCCCTTTCCCGGCAATAGCGTTGTGCCGCGGCCGCCCCGGCGCGACGCCCGGCAATGTCCAGCAAAGGGGAATTCGATATGCAGTGGCTCGCACGTCGCTGGGGCTTATCACAGCCTCGCTCGCCTCCCTGCCAGGCGTCAGCGCGGCAGCCGATCTGTCGCCGCAGGGCATGGTGACGCTGCGCTCGCAAACGGCAGTCTTCAACGTCATCGCAGAGGCCGATGTCGAAGTCACCCCTCCCGCGATTGAGGCATTATAAAGAGCGATCGATTCGACTTCACGGTATAGTTCCACAGGTACAAGTTGCGCGGAATAATTCTCGAAATACAGTATCGCCACTCCTCTTGGACAATTGACATGAAAAAACTGTTGGCCCTTTATGTTGTCATTGGAATTTTAATTCCCGCACTCCAGCTTGGTTTGTCAAGCCTATTCCAACCGAGCTGCCCCGGAATACCAAGACATACCCTGTGGGAGTACTACGCTACATGTAACGAGCAAGCATCATTAGCCGGCCAATGCAGTAACAAAGGTTGGGCAATTCGCGCAACAACAGGAGTGGTCATGTGGCTCCCGGATGTTTTACGGAAAGTAGTTTTCGGCGACATGTCATTCAAGAACTATCTAATCGGAGGGTACGAATGCACCTCAGCGAATTTTTCCAAGGGATCATCTCAAGCAGATGCGCTAGCACCATTAGCGGAAAAATGGAGAAAGGAACAAGATTTTCAACAAGACTTAAATAAGAACCTCGGTCTTCACACAGACGATTGGAAACATAAATCCAGCCAGATAGATCGGCTGTTAAGTGATTATATAAAGGTAACCCCATTCACTGGTGTGACAATGGAAGTTCCATCATCATGGAAGTACATCGATGATTCTGCATTACGGAAGCAGATGGACCAAAAAGGGTTAAGCCAATTTAAGCTAAAGGTCCTCGTTCCTCAGACTGAAAATTATCCTGCAATTGTCACTGTAGGTGATGGCCCTACGCTTTTCGAGAACGCGAATCAGGTTCATAGTGTTTCAGACAAGGAGATTAATGAATTGATGGGTCGATGGAAAAAAGGCGTTCTGGAATCATTCGAAGGGTTTAAATCATTCGAAGGCTCCAATCCAACATATGTTCGCTCCAACAATATGTTGGTGTTCCACATGACTGCCAAGGCTGTCAATACAGAGAACGTGCCCTGGACGATGGATACGACAGTTTTTATAACTGGTACCCGCAGTGTATCATTCGGGATCAGTGCGAAATCGGATGCCCCCAACAACATACTAGCGGTTCTGGGTCACATCAAGCGATCGCTTTCGTTTAACGGAGAGCAATGATGAAAGCCTTTCGTTGGGCATTCATTTCATTGGCTCTTGTTCCATTACCTGTGATTGGTGCATCACATTCGTCTGGAGCTCCAGATTTAACGTCCAAACTATTAGAAGCTCTGAAACATGTTTATCATGCGGACCTCACACGGCCTTTCGAAGGAATTTCATACCAAATTCCCTCTTGGTGGGTAGAATTGAAACATCCTGAAAACACCCGAGGGTACGCACCTGTACCAGAGAATTACCGCAACCGGCCAGGGGTCAGGCCTTGTGTTTTGCCCCTCCGCCCGCGCGATCAGCCGGCTCACGCGCGATACCGACAACCCCAACTGACGTGCAATCGCGCTCACGCTGAGCGCGCTTTCCGTGTGGGCTCTGTATAGCGCCTCTTCCCGATTCTTGCAGCTTGCCAGCCACTGGGCCAGCGTGCGCAACTTGCGGCGCTGAGCCCGGGGGATGTCAGGGTCAGTGCTGTTACGCGGTTCGGCCAGCGCCTGCATGCGCTCGACGAAGCTCTCGTCACCCAGATAGATCTGCTGGCGCAACGCGCTGTCCCACAGACTGGCATCGGGCACCGAGGCCACCAGTTTGGCGTACCGATCGGCCGCCCGGCGCCGGTCGCCAGAGCTCTTCGCCGGCCGGCCCAGCAGGTAGCCGTGCAAGCCAGGGGTATCCAGCCACGCAGGCACCGGAGCTTGTCCCAGGTGCGCCCTGTAACTTGACCAGGCCCAGTCCTGAGGCTTGGGTACCATGTGGGCTCGCACCGGGTTGAGATCCACGTAGCGGCACACTTCCAGCCGGTAAGCATCCCTGTCCACCAGGATTGCCTTGAAGCGCCCCTGGAACGGGTGACCCACCTTGTGATGCCGGCGGTTGTAGGTCTGGGTGTAGACCCCGTTGATGTGACGCATCAACAACGACAGATTCGCCTGCCGGGTGTGCAGCACGAGGTGGTAGTGGTTGCCCATCAGGCAGTAGGCCAGGGCCTCGGCATCGAAGCGCGAGAGTGCCTGCGCGACGACCGCCAACAGACCCTGCCGGTCCTCGTCATCGACAAAGATGTCTTCGCGCCGATCACCACGGGAGGTGACGTGATAGACGGCGCCGGGGAATTCGATACGCAGTGGCCGAGCCATGGCGGAAGGCTACGCTCCGAGGGGGCAAACGATAAGGCCTGACCCCGTGCCTCTCTGACCCCTTTCCTCGTCCGATCTATCCTTATTCGTTAGAGATCCTTTTCGGATACTCGAAGACCGATGCCATCTTGAAACATCTTCCTTTCATCTTGGAACCACTTGCCAGTAATCGTAAGTTCAAGCTTTTTGACGATTGGCGCACAATTGGCGCCCGCTATCTGTAGCTCAAGCAGATAAGTACCAGGACTCAACAAATGAGATCGAGTATTTGGAGCGACTTCCAAATCCAAAGCAAGGATGGCATTACCCGCAGGCACTCTTTCTAGATTCTCGCCCAATTCAGCTTGGCACGTTGGATCGACGATGTGCCCCAGGTCGCAGTGCTTTCCCATTTTTGGCGAACGGGGTATGCACTTCGCTCAACCTGTCGCCGCCGATGTTTGTCGACCACCTATGATCACTTGACGGGGTACGGGCGCGCAATCGACGGCCTGTTCCATTAAGCGGTAGAACAGTAAACCGCGCTTTCTGGATGCTCGCCGGTTGAACCGGAACGTAAACTCATCGAGGTAGTAATCGAGATGAGGGGCTCGGATCGCTCCTTGATGAACACCAAGCCACCAGCGATTTAGCAGCGAAGCAACCAAATGGACACGCGGCATAAGGACATGAGCAGGATCGCCGCTAGCGGAGATATTCGTCACGTCATGCCGAAACCCCAACTTTTCAACGCCGTTATAACCGCTCCAGCCGTCCGTGTGGACTCCCGCCCCCTGTTCCACATTGTTCAATATGAAATCATGTAGGCTCGCCGCCGATACGTCCGCAATGACCGACATCCGTATTCGGCCAGGACCACGGCCCCGGACCTCCGCCGCAATGGCTACAATCGCTTTGCGCTCGGCCCCGCGGCCGCGCACGTTCGTGCCAACACCTCCGAGGTAGGTCTCATCAACCTCCGCGGCGCCCGTCAGCTTGTCTCGCCCGTGGCGCACCATCGCACGACGCAACTTGTGGAGCCAGGTCCAGGCCGTGTTATAGCTTCCCAGACCAAGTACCCGTTGTAGCCCGAGAGCACTCGCGCCGTGTTTCTGACTCGTTACAAACCACATAGCGAGAAACCAGGTTCGAAGAGGCTTGTGCGTGCCATGAAACAACGTCCCGGCGGTGATCGAAGTTTGCCGTTTACACTGCCTGCAGAGATACAGACCACGGCCCATCAAAGATGGCCTGTGCGTCGTGGAACCGCAACCGGGGCAGACAAATCCCTCAGGCCATCGGATTTTACTGATATAGTCGAGGCAAGCCGTTTCGCTGTTAAACCATTCATCAAACTCCTGGAATGTTCCAGGATAATCGGTACCGGCAATCGGCTGCTTCGACTCCTTCATGGCTCAAGGGTAGCCCAGCAGGTCGGTTGAGTAAAGTGCATACCCAACTTTGGCGAAATACCTTCTGCATAGATCTCAGGTGCTTCGTTTGGCCCCTTACCGTGGGACCACCGCAAGTTCATTGGCAGAAAGCTTTGCTCAATGTGAAAAGAGCCGTCCGCTACGCGGCGCGATAACTTGGCAGCGAATACTTGCACCTTTTCGGCTCTCGATTTTCCTTCGTTACTAATCCAGATACGGAAGTAGTAGCACTGGGCTGCAACAGACGTAAGAGTTGTACGTTGAGCTTGATAATGCAGCAACGTCGAGTGGCAATGCGGCGGCTCAAGTGCTACCGACACGCTGAGAATTGGCCTAAGGCGCCACTTAAGGAATTCATCCTTAAAGAGCGCAACAAGCACGGCAACTGTAGTGGCACCAGCGGCAAACCATTGGCCGATACTTCCGATTTCCACGACTAATCCTCAATAAGGTACATGGCTGTTTGGCTCTCTAACGGTTGACGTAACCGGCCGTTGCAGGCGGCGCGAAGCGACGCTTGCAACGGTCCGTGTTGACGGAGATGTTAGGCCGTTCCATCCGCAACAGCGATGACGCCACAAAGGGTGCCAATCCAATAGAGCAGCCAGAACAAAAATGTGTCGAGCCGTTCATAAATTGTGTTGCCCTTATAAGATTGCTCTGCCCATCCTAAGCGTCCGAGTGTTCCCCACGCAAACGCTACTACGGATGCAACGCTAAACGCTTGCTGCCGCGTGACCGGCGCGATTTCGAAGCGTTGATTAAGCGCGAGACACGCGACTGCTATAGCTGAAAGCACCCAGACGAGTGAGACTACAGATTTCTTTCGTAGGGCGCCACGCCGAAACGTAGTTGTCGCGTGACATTCCAACTCCTTCTTCGAGAGTTCATTGGAGGAAATGTCAGCTAAACCTTTCTGTACGCGAAGAAGCCAAGCGAAGTCGGCATTCTGAGCGACGGACAGAAGCCCCGGCACACCCACAAGGGACAGGCCGGCGCATAAATAGGATCTCACGCTGTGCTTCATGATTCGGCCTAACAGCTAAGCATTTATCCGTCGTGCGCAGTTCAGTATGACGGATAAATGTATGTTGGACTAAGCCGCGGAGCCCACCGGGCCCAACCTTTTATATAGGGGATTGTATTGATCGGCCGGGGCGCTGTGCGGTGGGTGCCCGAGGCCTGAGCGGGCTTTGACCGGCCCAATGGCCGCGTTTTCCACCATGATCCGTGGCTCGTTGCAGGGGTTCTTGGTCCTTTTTAGCCGATTTTCGCCTCGTTTGCACGCTGACGGGCGCGCGCAAGCCCAGACTTCTGGGGGTGTTACGTCCCGATTTCGTTCAGGGAAGTCGTCCCGACCTATTGTGGGTGGGACAGGGGCCGATGTCCCAGGCTGAGCCAGGGCGTGCGCGGGCCTGGCTCAGGGTGGGACGTTGCGGGTCAGAACAGAGGCAGTTGGTCGTCGAAGTCCTCGCCGGCGGGGTCGGCCTCATGATTGAGGGTTGGTGCCTGGGGCTCGTGGCTTAGCTCATCCCAGCACAAGGCAAGCAAGCGTGGCTCGTATTTCTCCCACAGGGCCTGCTGCCAGTCGCCGAGCAGATCGTATAAGGCGAGTGCGGCTTGCGCGGGGAGGTGATCGGGCAGGTTCATAGCAGTTCCTCGATGGCGCGTTGGATCAGCTCGTCGGGCAAGTGGTTGAGTCCCTCGGCAGCGGCCAGCTGCAGGGCGGTCTTGATCAGCAGGGCGGCCTTGCGGGGCAAGCCCTGGGAGGCTTGGCGCAGCAGTTCCAGGCCGGAGTCCGAGAGCAGGCGTTGTTGGCAGCCGGCCTGTTGCAGGCCGTGGGCGATGAGCGCGGCGAAGCGCTCACGCTCGAGGATCGGGGCGAGCTGCACCCGGACCTGGATGCGCCCGGCCAGTGCGGCGTAGGGGGCGCGGGCCAGGGTACGGGCCAGCAGCGGATGGCCGACCAACCAGACGGTGATCAGGTCACGTGAGTCAAAGGCGAAGTTGAGGAACGCGGGCAGGTCGCGGAAGAACTCCGGGGGCAGGTTCTGGGCCTCGTCGATGATCCAGACCGGCAGCATCGGTTTGGCGTCGGCCAGCTCCAGGATGCGGGCCTTGAGCGCCCGCCACAGGGCGGCACGCCGATGCGGGGGCTCCAGGCCCAGGGCAAGGGCCAGGCCACGGTACAGATCCAGGCGTCCGAAGTCGGTCTCGGGTTGGTAGAGCACGAGATAGCGGTGCGGGTTGAGCTTGGCGGTGAGGCTGCGCAGCGCCGCGGTCTTGCCCGCGCCCGGCTCGCCGGTGAGCAGCCCGATGCCGGGGCGCTCGAGCAGCCAGGTGAAGCGTTGCTTGAGCTGGCCCAGCGCCCCGTCGTCCCACAGCTCGGGGGTGAGCTTGCCCAGCGGCTCATGGGTGAGGCCGAAGTGTTGGCAGATCATCGGGTCTTCTCCGGGGCGATGTCGGCACCGCCCTGGCGATCGCCGCGGCGGCGCAGCGCGCTGACCAAGCGCCCGCGAAAGTGCCGCGCCAGGGCCCGCACCGGAAACAGGTAGCTGCCCCTGGCCCCACGCCATCGGCCCTCAGGGCTGAGCACTCCGCCGGGCACCAGGCAGTGCAGGTGCACGTGGCGGCTCAGGTTGCGCCCTCAAGTGTGCAGCACCGCGCTCATGCCCCGCTGTCCCCCCAGGCGCTTGGGATCGGCCCCGAAGGCCTTGAGCGCGTGGCCCACACCGACTCGAACAACAACCCGTAGATCAGCTCGGGCTCGCGCTCGACCCAGGCGTTGAGCCCATGGGGCAGGGTGAAGACCAGGTGATGGTAGGTCACCGGCAGCACCGCCTGGCGCTGGCGCTCACACCAACGCTCTGCCCGCAGCGCGGGCAGTGCCGATCCCGGCAGCTGTGATACTGCACCGTGGCGTGCTTGCAGCGCTCGCAGTGCAGCTCCAGCCCCCCGAGGGCAGCGGTGCGACAGTCGATGAGATGGCGACAGACCTGCCATTGACGGGCACTGAGGCGATGGGACGCCGCATAGGCATCGAGGTGGCCGGTGAGGATCGTCTGCATGCGGGCGCGCTTAGCCATGATCGGCCTCCAGCCCTGCGAGCAGATCCTGCGCGCCCCGGCCCTCGCCCTGCGCGGGCACCCAGTGCACGTAGCGCAGCGTGGAGTGGATGTCCTGGTGCCCGAGCTGGTGCTGCAGCCGGTGCACCGCCAGCCCCGCCTCCAGCTGGTGGGTCGCGTAGGCGTGGCGCTTATGCCTCGCTCGGCATAAGCGCCACTGCTTCGCGACCCATCTGCTCGAGGACGGGTACGACATCCGAACGGTCCAAGAGCTGCTGGGTCACGCCGACGTGTCGACCACGATGATCTACGCCCATGTGCTCAACCGCGGCGGACTGGCGGTGCGCAGCCCATTGACTGGGTTATCGGGAATACCTGTACGCGGCGAGGCGGCCAGGCCGCTATGAGCGCCTCGGGCTCATCCCCCGACGGCATCAATGCTCATGCGGCTCGGCGGGCGGCAGTGGGCGTCCGGCGACGATGTCAACGACGCTCTGCAGCGGGTCGGTTGCGCTGGTGGCGATGACGCGCACCCCCTGGGCGGCGAGGCGCCGCCGGAAGCCTTCGCCGCAGCTGCCGGTGATGAGCACGTCCAGCGCGAAGAGGGGATGCCCGGCGCCGCGGAATTCGTGCATGGACATTTCCTTGGGCAGATCCAGGCGCCCCGCCTCCTCCACGCCGCCGTCGTCCCGCGTCTGGTAGATCAGGAAGCGTCGCGCCTTGCCGCCGTGACCGGTGATGGTGCGGAAGTTCTGGCTGGTGACACCGATCTTCATGGCTGGCGCTCCGATCGGCCGGGTGCGGATCATCGACACGCGTCGGGGCTCTCGGCGAGGAGCCGCCGCAGGTCGTCGGTGATGACCGAGGCGGTGTCGGTGGCCCCGGCCAGCAGACGGACCTCGCCCCGGCGATCGAACACGTTGACCGCACTGCTGTGCGCGACCTCATAGTTGCCCTTCTGGTCGGGCTTTCCGTAGCCGTAGCTCACCCGGTAGCGCCTGGTGAGCGCCTGCAGCTCCTCCTGGCTGCCGCGCAGCCCAGCCACCTCCGGCCCGAGAGCGGCGGCATACTTCTTCAGCTGGACCAGCGAATCGCGATCCGGGTCGACACTCACGAACAGGATACTGACCTGGCCTGCCTCCTGGCCCAGAGCGGCTAAGCAGGGACAGGGTCGTCGGGCACACGTCCGGGCAGTTAAATGACCCCCGGCAAAGCCGGGGGCTTATTGGGTGAGCGCCCCGAGGGCGCCATGAACCTGGAGCCGCCCCTGGCGGCTGGGCGATTGCTCCAGCAACTGACTCCGCTCTCGCTAGCGATCCGGGGTGGGTCTGGCGGGACCGTGAGCCGCCTGGACGGCGGCTCCCGAGCCTCCAGGGATGGATTCACGGCGTGTCCCGACGGTCCCATCTCGGACCGCACTCCCGCAACGCTCCGCTAGGCACTCAGACCGTCTTTTCAGGCAGACCGCCGCAAAGGTCAAACCTCGTGAGTCCCCCGGCGAAGCCGCGGGTTTCCCCAAGTAGATGAGTGTAGTCGAAGTAGAATAGCACCACCCGGCCCCGGAAATCCTTGCCGTGCACGCTGGCGCCGTCGCTCGCCCGGGTGAGGGTGAAGTCCAGCTCGGGCATGAGTCCCGAGACATCGTGCAGAGCCCAGGGCGCATCGCTGCGCCCGCAGGCGGCGAGCACGACAGTCAGGAACAGCGCGCCCAGGTGCGGGACCAGGCTGCCGGCGGCTGTTGCGCGGCGGGCCGTCATTCGCCCCGGACCCCCTCCACCCGGAACGGGACCTCCAGGGTCTGGCCGTCGCCGAAACGCAGGGTCACCGGCACCTGGCCCCCGGGGTGCAGGTCCTGCTTGCGGTCCATCAGCATCAGGTGGTAGCCGCCGGGGGCAAAAAAACAACGGGGTTGTGAGTAGGCCGGGCACTCCCCGGACGGTAGTGCGATGTTTGCGTTTTCTAATTTGCCGCCTGGTTTCCCGGCGGTGCCACATGATCTCGGCCATAATCCGGGTTGTAGCCCGGCCCCTCTCAGAACCGGACAAACGGCTTTCCATCCTTAGGTCCGTATACGCGACATCCGTGTCGCACTACTCCCACGTCCGGCTCCCCGCCCGGCCATTCAGCAAGCCTAGCTCACCTATCCGCCTCAGCTTTGGGCTCACGGCTTATTCGCGCCTTGGATCGCGACCGTGTTTCCGCTGACGTTTTCCTCCTCCAAGGAAATGGTCAGCTCGACCTCAAGCCCAGGAGCGCACAGATTGGATGATGAGAAGCATAGAAGGATCTCGGCCTGTAGCAGCGCGCATAACGCGTAAACGGCAACTAACACAACGTGGACCGCAAGGGCATGCCCGAATGCTTTGTCCTGAGGTTTTCCGCCTCAAGGGAAATCGCCGGCTCGACCTCACCCCTGGAAACGCAGACATCGAGGGATCAACCGTCGCGAAAGGCATTTATCCTCAGGCCGCTTTCAGACCACTTCCACAAGAAGCCGGATGCGATTTCGTGGCGATTCGCTGGAGCAGGGGATAGCGCTCAGGTTGGGGCTCGGCATCCTGGTACGCTGCGGTCGGTGCCCTATGATCCATTTTGACAAACTCGCTTGGCCATTTAGCCGGAGTTGTTCTTGGGCCCTGTAAGGACCTGCATCACTCTCCGGGCTGAATCGGACCAGACAGTCAGCTTAGTTCTGTTTTTTGTAACCTCCCGCCCGGGTTGCCGCGCGAGATATTCCCGCCGGGCACGGAAGCCGTAGCCGGCCACGGCACTTCCGGCGGCCGTCATCAGCAACATGCCAAGGGTGATGAACTGGGTGAATAGCATAACCGAGCCCAGGGCCACGACGGCAGCGAAGGATACGCCCGCCTTCAGGTCGGACTTGGTCCGGGCACGGTCCCTGTGCTTGATGATCTGCTGGTGGCTTTTCTCGATAACCTTGGTCTTTTCCCGCTCCGCCCGTACCCTGATCTTTTCTCTCTCCCGGGAGAAATCGTCCTTGACGCGCGCGATGGCGTCCTTGCGGGCATGATTGGCGATTGAAGTGAGCCATAGCGCTGCGATCCCCGCCAAGGTCAGCGACAGCAGGCCGAACAGCAGCCAGATCTCGCGATCACCCGACCGCAAGGCGACCAGCACCTGAATGCCCGTCGCTATCTGTATCAGCAAGATCCCGAGCAGGAACTTGATCAGGTCGAAGATGCCGTATCGGTTCATGCGCGCGTACTCGGACACTTTAGGGCCCGATTGTCGCGCGGCCGGGTTTTCAATGCGAGCCTTGATGCGGGCGGTGGCCCATTTACTGGGGGATTGGGGCGCGAGGCCCAGGGCGCCTGCCAACCAGGCGCCCTTGGCTTGCTGGCACCCTGCCGCTATGCTTCCATGCAGCGAAGTGGAGTCAAGCCTATGGCTTTAAACATAGTCGTTTTCTACGGGTCTGTGCGGTCCGCGCGGCAGGGGATTAAAGCGGCACGGTTCGTGGTGAGCCAGTGCCGAGCACGAGGGCACCAGGTGGTCTTGGTCGACCCCCTGGAATACCCTTTACCGCTGATCGACAAGATGTATAAGGAATACGATCCAAGCGAGGCGCCGGACGTATTGCAAGGGTTGGCGCGGGTCATCATTCCGGCGGACGCATACATCGTTGTTTCGGGAGAGTACAACCACACGGTGCCTCCGGCACTTACGAATCTTCTCGACCATTTTCTCGAGGAGTATTTCTGGAAGCCGTCGGCGATTGTCTGCTATTCGGCCGGTCCGTTCGGGGGCGTGCGCGCGGCGATGACGTTACGGGCCATGTTGGCGGAGATGGGGATGGCGAGCATTCCGTCTATCCTTCCGATTCCCAGGGTGCAAAATGCCTTCGCAGACGATGGGACCCCGCTCGACGATAGCTACACCAGGCGGGCGGGCCGGTTCATGACCGAGCTGGAGTGGTATGCCCGGGCCATGAAGAACGAGCGAGAGCGGCCTTGCGAGCGCAGCGAGTGCGACGGCCAGACGCTGGTCTGATCGGCATAGTTGTGTCAGAGGCAGCTGGAGCCACCGGGGACCTGGGGCCCGGTGAAATTTTATCCCGATAAGAAGCTGCAGTGACGCGCAAGCTGCAGTCCGCCGTTCTGCTGCTATCGCTGGCGATGGCGGGGGCGTTGGCCGACCAGGAGCGCGGTTATCTCGGGCTGCAGTTCATGGATCTCGCGCCGGACGAAACGCAGATCCGAGACGGTGTCGAGATTCGTCAGGTCCTGCCCGGCAGCGCCGCTGAGAAGGAACCGCGAGCCCGAGCCCCGGGAGCGAAGTCGGACTGCGTAGCACTGGCAAATCTCCACGGCTTGTCCCGACAGGCCTATCCGGGGGCGCGTGGTTTTGCTCATGCTTCCCTCAGTAGTCACCTGCCCTGCTGCATGCCGATGACGAACCGGTGCTTGCCCGCGGCCGTGCGAGGGACCTCCTCCACGTAGTGCACGTCCAACGACATATCCGCATCGACTTCTTCGCGGATGCGGGTACGGATCGAGCTCAAGGCCTCGGCATCGAGCTTCTGGTCGGCGACCAGTCTCAGCTCGATGTGGTCCAGGTCGCGCTGCACCCACTGATATTGCCGGACCTGCCTCCGGCCGTCGAGCAGCCGGTTGAAATACGCCGGGTCGAAGGTCTTGCCGCCACGTACCCGGATCAGGTCGTTCTGCCGGCACATGCCCATCTCCATCATCGGAAAGGGCGAGCCGCAGGGGCACTCGCCCTCCAGCAGCCGGCCGGAATCTCCCAGGTCGTAGCGGATGAAGGGCATCAGCCGGTTGGTCAGGGAGGTCACCAGCAATCGCTCTTCGTCCTGCATGCGCACCGATTCCAGATACACCAGGTCGGCGAAGATGTGCATGCCCCCATGCCGGCATTCCCAGGCGATATTCGGTACCTCCCGGCAGCCATACTGGTTGCTGGTTGAGCACCCGGCAGCCGAAGGCCAGCCGCATCAGCTCGCGCTGCTGCGGGTCCAGCATCTCGGCCGTGGAATAGACGCCGATCAGGGTCCTCGGCATGGCCAGCCTGTGGCCGATGACGTGGCGGGCGAGCTCTGCGAGAGCCGAGGCATAGCCGTAGATCAGCACCGGCCGCCAACGGCGGATGACACGCGCCCAGGCGTGCAGGCGTACCTCGCTGTATTCCAGCGCCGGGATAGTCCGCTCGGCGCCGACCCAGTCGCCGTAACGCGCCCCGAACACCCCGTCGCGCCCGGTGTCCTGCCGCGCGCCCCAGAGGTAGAGCACCTTCTGCCCCGGGCGCCAGCCCGACATCATGAAGCCGCGCATCATCCCGGCGCGCATCAGCTCATGCTTGGCCTCGTCGTACCAGAAGGCGAGCGGCTCACCGGTGGAGCCGCCGGTGTAGCCGGTCCTGGCCTGGCGGCGGTCCGCCTCGCCGGCAAGCAGGTCGTCGAGATGGGCCCGCACGTCGTGCTTGCCCACGATGGGCAGGTCCCCAGGCCGGCTCCAATCCAGCCCAGCGAGCCGCTGCGCGTAATAGGGGACGTTTTCGGTAGCGAAGGCGACCATCGAGGCGAAAGCCTCGCGCTGTTTGCGCAACAGCGTCTCACGCCCCAGGGCCTGGTTTAGCAACAGGGTTTCGAGATCGCGGTAGCGACCCGGCGCGCGTCGACGATGCAGCCAGTGGCGGAGGCGATACAGCATGGCTCGCGGGAGAAAAGCGCTGGGCTAGGCGTGCGCAGCTGCCGCCAGCCCAAGCCTCCGCAAGGCCTGCCGCCACCGCTGCCTTTGCGCATGAAATCCCAGAATCGCGGCGCGTTGCCGGCCGCGCCAGTCGTCCGCCGCCTCGGCCGCCTCGATGCGCTTCGAGCAAGGCGAGCCCGGACCGAAGTTGCGCTCGATGTTGCCGGCGAAGGTGCGGAAGTCGGCGACCGCGGGGGCAAGCTCATGCGTGCGTTGCCACCAGCGGCTCGGATCTTCCAGCAGAGCGCGCAGCCGGCCGATCCTTTCCACCATCACCAAGCGGCGGGCGCGGTATTGCTCCCGCATCCCCCCCTGCATGTCCGCCAGGGTGTCCTCCACCACGGCCTCGGGCAGGCCCTCTGCGGGATAGCCGAGGGCGGTCAGCCGCTCCATGGCGAACAGCATGACGTCGCCGTGGAACTGGCGCTCGAAGCTCGCCGCACAGGTCGATGCTGCGGTTCGTGTCGTGCACGCCGGGGCGGAATTCGGCTTGGCCGGTGACCTCCAGGGTACGCCGGTGCAGCATGGGCAGGTTGGCAGAGACGAAGCGCGGGCCGATCGTCGCCTTGAGCATGCGGCCCATGGTCGGGCCGGACATGCGCAGCCTGAGCGGGGCGAAGGGGATGAGCCAGGCGAGGGCCTCGGGGCGGAACACGTAGTTGCCGGTATAGACGGTCCGCGCGGGCCGCACACTGGCCGAGGCGTCCGCAGGCTCGTACCAGGTCACGCGCGTGGGGTGCTCGCCGTGGAAGAAGCTGTTCAGGCGTCGGGCAAATTCCGCAAAGCAGGCCGCGTGGTCGGGCTGGCCGGGCAAGGCACAGCGATAACGATAGGCCGCGTCGGCCTGCCTGAAGCCGAAGAGCGCGGCCATGTCGTGGTAAGCGGCGTCGCCTCCCGGCGCGAGCCCGGGCTGGGGGTAGGGCTGCCCCGGCTCGGCGGCCGCCATCTCTCGCAGGAAGCCGATGACGTCTTCGAGAAGATTGCCGGCCATGACAGCAGGCGAGACCGGCGGGTCGCCGACCACCTTGCCGGTCAGGGCCAGGGCGTCAGTGCGGCTGAAGATCGCGTCCAGATAGAAGAGGAAATTCAGCGCGCACACCTCACGACCGCCGTCGGGGGTTAGGGCGTTGACGCGGAAGACCTGGTCCGCATCGATGGTGTAGAAGAGCGGGCGCTCGGCGCGCGCCGCCGCCAGCTGCGCGCATCTCAGCCAGGCGATGTTGCGCATCGTTGCCTGGCCCTTGTGGTGGAAGGCGTCCCCG
The DNA here is from genome assembly GCA_963711095.1 of uncultured Gammaproteobacteria bacterium. Classification (GTDB taxonomy): domain Bacteria; phylum Pseudomonadota; class Gammaproteobacteria; order Chromatiales; family Chromatiaceae; genus CAVQCX01. The sequence continues at coordinate 35,094 of CAVQCX010000040.1, forward strand.
GCGTGGGCACCGACGCAGGCCGTCAGGTCCAGCCCGGCCAGCCGGTCCAGCAGCGCGATCTGCTCCGGCAAGCCAAAATACTCGGTGCTGAGGCCAGACCCATCGAGCTCGCGGGCGATCTCGCGATTGCGGCGGATGTTGGCGGCGTCGCCCGAATCGTCCGCCAGCAGCACCGATACCCGGCGCCAGCGCTCGTCGCGCATGCCGCCGTAGCCGAAGGCCTGGCAAGGCTCCAGCAGGCTGGCGAGGCAGGCGTGCAGATGGACCGGACTGTCGGCGACCGGAATGACGATGACGAAGTGGTGGCGGCGGTCTTCGCCCCCCAGTGAGACCAGCCGCTCCAGCTCCCGGAAGGCGGCCTGATACGGCGCAAGCCCGGACTCGTCGTACCCGTCCGCCCAGAGGGACTGCTCCAGCTCGGCGACGGTGGCACGCTGCAACCCGATGCGGGCTTCGACGCTGAGCGCTGAGCCCTGCTCCACGCTAGCGGTCCGAAACGTAGCTGGGAAAGGCGTCCTTTGCCATCAGGATCTCGATGAGATTGATCGCCCCCTCCAGGTCAGCGTGGGCGAACAACTCCCGCAAATCCGCCTCGCCCTCGATGCGAAAGTGACCGATGCCGAAGGCACGAGCCAGCAGAGCAAAGTCCGGGTTGACGAAGTCGCAGTCGATGTAGCGCTCGCCATAGAGCTGGAACTGGTTCTTGCGGATCAGGCCCATGCCGCCGTTGTTGATGACCACAACGTTGAGCGGTATGCCAAAGTTGACCGCGGTCATCAGCTCCATGGCGCACATCTGGAAGCCGCCGTCGCCGAGGATGGCGAAAACGGGACCGCCGCAGGCGAAGAAACGCGCGCCGATCGCCGCCGGGATGGCGTGGCCCAGGGACGCGATGCCGGTATTAGGGAAATAGCGGTTGCCCGGGGAGACATCCAGATAGCTCTGGGCGAAGACGATGTTGTCGTCGAAGATCAGTGCATCGCTGGGGAAGCGCGCGGTGAGGCCGGCGAAAAAAGCCCGCATGAGCCGGAATTTCGCCTCCTTGCCGTTGCCGTCCTCGGCCTGGCGCTGCCCGAGCGCCCACCGGTGGGCGGCAAGCCGGTCGAGGCGCTTGGGGGCCAGCGGCTCGTCCTCGAATTTGGCGAGCAGATCCGTCAGCACCTCGCGCAGGTCGCCGTGGGCCGCGCAATCCGGCCGCAGCACCTTGCCGATCTGGCCGGCGTCGCGGTCCACCTGCACCACCCGCTTGCCGTCCAGCAGCCGCTTGTCCCAGAGGTGGCTGGTGCGCTCGGTGAAGCGGGCGCCGAGCAGGATCACCAGGTCGGCGTGCTCGGCGACGTAGCGATAGGCCTCCCGGTTGGAGGTCACGCCGAGGCAGCCCAGGGCCAGCTCCGTGCCCTCCGCCACCGCGCCTTTGCCCTTCAGGGTGGTCGCTACCGGGATGTGGTAGCGCTCGCTCAGTCGGGCCAGCAGCTCCCGCCCGTCACCCTCCATACAGCCGTGACCGGCCACCACCACGGGGTAGAGCGCGGCGCGGATCAGGCCGGCCAGGTCGTCGACAGGCGGCGCGGCGGACGAACGGGGGGCGGCGGCATCCGGGAAGTAAACCTGCTCCAGCGCCCGCGGATCGAGCTTTCCCTTCTGCACGTTGTAAGGGATGGAGAGCAGCACCGGGCCCGGCGTGCGGGCCGTCAGCGCGCGCGTGGCCTGGTTAAGCACCTGACCCAGGTAGTCGGTGCGCTCCACCAGCTTCCGGTAGCGGGTGATGCCGGCGAACAGGGCGCCCTGGTCGACAGCCCCGCCCTCCCCCGAGCTCTCCTGCAGGCCGCCCTTGCCGAAGATGTGCGTGGACGTCTCGCCGGTGATTGCCAACACCGGAAGGCGCTCTACATAGGCGTTGGCGATGCCGGTGACCAGATTGGTCGCACCGGGGCCAGCGGTGGCGATGCAGGCGGATGGGCGGTGGGCGACGCGGGCATAGCCGCCGGCCATGAAGGCCGCGCCCTGCTCGTGCTTGACCAGCACGCTGCGCACCCGCGAGACATGCAGGCAGTCGTAGATCGGCAGCACGTGGGAGCCCGGCATGCCGAAGATGATCTCGATGCCCAACCTCTCCAGGTAACGGACGATCAGCTCACTGACGGAAACCATCATATCGCTCTGCCCTTGGGTCGCCGAGCCCTTGCCGGTTTCCGGCGCCGCCCGCAAGGGTACGACGAAGCTGCCCGATTGCAGCGCAAGACGCCCCCGGGAGTTACCGGGTGAAGTCTGGCCGTCCAACCTGTGGCCCGCCAACAGCCGGGCGAGGCCTGGCCCGCATGTCTCGCCAACCCCCTGCTGCGGCGCCCGCTCGGCCCTCTCTTATCGAGCCCCGCTCGGCCCGGTCGCTCGAGGCATTGTCAAGTGCGCCTTGGATCCACGCACCCCGGACGCCTCACGACGAACGCCGCTAAGAGCTTCCGAGCTTGACCAGCCAGCCGCGCGCGTAGCAGACCCAGGCCCGAACGATACGCTGTGGCCACGCTTGCCTGGGCAAGAAGCCGAATTCTGGCCGACCGCGGCGCGGAAGGCCAGCCAACATTGCTCACTGAGCTGCTGCTACCGCTCCCCTTTTCGCCGCGTCTCCGAAGCTGCACCCGGTCCGGATAGACGGCGTACCCCCGTTCACGCCTGGACCCAAAGGTCAGACAACCGTTTTGACAGCAGACAGCCCTGGCGTGTCGCTTATGGTTGGGATGAAATGCTCGCTGCGCTCCTCATTAACCGGGGGGTCGAGCGTTAACCAGGTGAATACCGCAGTCGGCGCACGAGCCCGTCGGTCCAGGGCCAGCCAAGAGCGGGGCGGCCATACCCCCGCCTACGACTCTTGCCCTGCTGGTCGCCGCCGGTCGGGCAGGCAAAATGCCGGCCCCCCGTGGGGAGAAAGCCGCGGACCCTCGGGACCCTCACTTAGGCGTCGGCACACCCGGCGGATACTCGGCGAAAACCGGTAAACCGCCGTCGGGACAGGACCACTCCGCGCGCGAGTCCCAGAAGATGTGCGCCTGCGGCCGGACGTCGGGCTGCTTATCCAGCGACCCTGCCGGTACCACAGCCATCGCCAGCTCCGGCACGATACGCGGCAGCGGGCTACCGCATTCCGTGCAGAAGCAGGTCGCGAAGCGCTCGGCCTGCGGCACCTTGTAGCGCCGTACCAGGCTCTCGCCCTTCAGCCAGCTGACGCTGGCGGGCTTGAGGATCAGGTTGGTGGCATGGCCGGTCCCCGAGGCCTTGCGGCACCGGCTGCAGTGGCAGTGAGTGAAGCGGACGATCTGGCCGCTGACCTCGTATTGAACCGCCCCGCAAAGGCAGCTGCCGCTGAGCTTGGTCTGAGACATGGCGTTTCCCCCGGTGTTGTCCAGCTCACCCGCGGCACGACACTGACGCGCACCGGGCAAGCCCGCAGTGAGGCTCCGAGGCCGGATCGTAGCATGCGGGCGTGGAGGTCGGCGGCGCCGGTCGCGCATGTGCCTTGGGCCGCACCCGCCTTTCACCTCTGGCGGGCACCTGCTGGTGGCTCCGGACTTGCACGCTTTGGCTCCGCCACTGGGGCGAGCGGGATTCGGTGCGGCCCCGTCAGGCTGAAAGCGCATTCCGGTCAGCGGGCTTCGGCAGTCCGAAACGAAAAAACCGGGCCCAGGGGCCCGGTTCGTCGACGCGGTCGGCAGACGACCGGCGCAGGCTATTCGCTGGGCGCGCCGACCTCGGGCCGGTCAACCAGCTCCACGTAGGCCATGGGAGCCTTGTCGCCGGGCCGGAAGCCGCACTTGAGGATGCGAAGGTAACCGCCGGGCCGGGCGCGATAGCGCGGGCCCAGCTCGGCGAACAGCTTGCTCACGACGTCGTCGTCGCGCAGACGGCTGAATGCCAGACGGCGCTTGGCCACGCTGTCGTTCTTGGAGAGCGTGATCAGCGGCTCGGCCACCCGGCGCAGCTCCTTGGCCTTGGGCAGCGTGGTCTTGATCAGCTCGTGGCGGAACAGCGAGCAGGCCATATTGCGATACATCGCGTGACGGTGGCTGCTGGTGCGGCTCAGGTGGCGTCCGGCTTTGCGGTGGCGCATGACACGACTTCCTTCAGAACAGGTCTACGAACATTGACGATCGATCACTTGCTGTTGGCAAGGAGCTCGTCGAGGTTATCCGGCGGCCAATTCTCCAGCCGCATGCCCAGGGACAGGCCGCGGGTGGCCAAGACGTCCTTGATCTCGGTCAGCGACTTCTTGCCCAGGTTGGGGGTCTTGAGCAGCTCCACCTCGGTGCGCTGGATCAGATCGCCGATCAGAAAGATGTTCTCTGCCTTGAGGCAGTTGGCCGAGCGCACCGTCAGCTCCAGGTCGTCCACCGGCCGCACCAGGATCGGATCGACCTCCGGGCGCGTCTCTTCGGCACGCCGCTCTTCCCTGCTCTCCAGGTCGACGAAGATGGAGAGCTGATCCTGGAGGATGTTCGCCGCCCTACGGATCGCCTCCTCCGGGTCGATGGTGCCGTTGGTCTCCAGGTCGATGACCAGCCGGTCCAGATCGGTGCGCTGCTCGACGCGCGCGTCCTCCACCGTATACGCCACCCGGCGCACGGGGCTAAACGAGGCATCGAGCTGCAGCCGCCCGATCGGGCGATCCTCGCCCGCCACGTTCTGGCGCGCGGTCGCCGGCTCGTAACCGCGCCCGCGGGCGACGGTTAGCGACATGTTCAGGGCACCGGCGTCGGTCAGATGGGCGATCACGTGATCGGGATTAGCGATCTCCACGTCGTGGTCGAGGGCGATGTCCCGGGCCAGCACCACCCCCGGACCCTTTCTCTTCACGCTGAGCACCGCCTGACTGCGCGAGTGCATGCTCACCGCCAGGTCCTTGAGGTTCAGGAGGATATCCAGCACGTCCTCCTGGACGCCCTCCATGGTCGTGTATTCATGAAGCACGCCCTCAATCTCCGCCTCGACCACCGCGGCACCCGGCATGGACGACAGCAGGATGCGGCGCAGCGCATTCCCGAGCGTATGTCCGAAGCCCCGCTCAAGGGGCTCCAACGATACTTTCGCGTGCTGATCGTTGATCCGCTGTACATTGACGACGCGCGGCTTAAGAAATTCCGTGACGGAGTCCGTCATGTATGAACCTCTGCTAGTCAGTCCTTACTTGGAGTACAGCTCGACGATCAGCGACTCGTTGATCTCGGCGGCCAGGTCGGAGCGCTCGGGCACCCGCTTGAATACGCCCTTCATTGCCTTGGCGTCGACCTCGACCCATTCCGGAAAGCCGTACTGCTCCGCGACCGCCAGCGCATTCTGGATGCGGAGCTGGCTGCGTGCGCCCTCGCGCACCTCGACCGCGTCTTCGGCGCCAACCTGATACGAGGGTATATTGACCGCCCGACCGTTGACCGAGATCGCCTTGTGGCTGACCAGCTGGCGCGCTTCGGCGCGGGTCGCACCGAAGCCCATACGGTAGACCACATTATCCAGACGCTGCTCCAGCATCTGCAGCAGGATCTCGCCGGTATTGCCCTTGCGCTGGCTCGCCTTGCGGTAGTAATTGCGGAACTGCCGCTCCATCACGCCATACAGGCGACGGACCTTCTGTTTCTCGCGCAGCTGCCCGCCATAGTCCGACAGGCGCCGGCGCCGCTCGCCGTGCATGCCCGGCGGCTTCTCCATGTTGCACTTGGTGTCGATCGAGCGCGCACGACTCTTCAGGAACAGGTCCGTCCCTTCGCGTCGGCTGAGCTTGCACTTGGGACCGCGGTATTTAGCCATTTTGGTACTCCGAAATCACACCCGACGCTTCTTCGGCGGCCTGCAGCCGTTGTGAGGGATCGGCGTGACGTCCGTGATGCTGGTGATCTTGAACCCCGCATTGTTGAGCGCTCGAACCGCCGACTCCCGCCCCGGCCCTGGGCCCTTGACGTTCACGTCGAGGTTCTTCAGACCGTAGTCCTTCGCCATCTGGCCCGCACGGTCCGCAGCCACCTGGGCGGCGAACGGCGTGCTCTTGCGCGACCCGCGAAACCCCGAGCCGCCGGAGGTGGCCCAGCACAGGGTATTGCCCTGGCGGTCGGTGATCGTAACGATGGTGTTGTTGAACGACGCGTGCACATGGGCGACGCCGTCAGTGACCATCTTCTTGACTTTCTTGCGCGTACGGGTATTAGCTTTAGCCATCGAGATGTTCCTGATTGGGCGGTGATGAGCCCGTCCTTCGGTCGGTCTGGATTAGAAGCGCTATTTCTTGATCGGACGGCGCGGACCCTTGCGGGTGCGCGCATTGGTTCGGGTGCGCTGCCCACGCAGTGGCAGCCCACGCCGATGGCGGATGCCCCGGTAGCAACCGAGGTCCATCAGCCGCTTGATGTTCATGGAGACTTCGCGGCGCAGATCGCCCTCGACAATGTGCTTGGCGACTTGCACGCGGATCTTTTCGACCTCGCCCTCGGTCAGCTCCTGGATCTTGCGGGTCGGCGCGATGCCGGCCGCGGCGCAGATCTGCGCCGCCAGGGAGCGGCCGATACCATAGATGGACGTCAGCGCGATCACCGCGTGCTTACGGTCCGGGATGTTGACGCCTGCGATACGGGCCATGAGGTCTCACTCCTGAAATCACTTCCCCGCGCGACGCGTCGCGCGGAAACGCGAAAGCATACCTGACAAATGTCTTTCGTTCAACAGCGGGCCCGGGGGCCTGCTTGGAAAATCTTGGTTGGGCGGCGCGTTCGCCACGCCACCTGTGGGAGCGCCGCCTCGGCGCGATTCCACTAGGGCCCGGTGCCTGCATACGTCCCTGTAGCGACGATCCAGCCCGGCATCCATGCCGGTCGTTCGCCACGCTGCGTTCGTCCACTGGACGAACGGTCGTGGCTCACCCCTGGCGCTGTTTGTGGCGGCCGTCCTTGCAGATCACGCGCACCACGCCCTTGCGCCGGATGATCTTGCAGTGCCGACAGACCCTCTTCACGGAAGCCTGGACTTTCATGGCCTTGTCTCCGAATGTTTCCAGAATCTCTTCGCCGGCGCTCAGCGGAGCAAGCCGCCGCCGGTACCCCTCAGGTTGGCCTTCTTCATCAGGCCCTCGTACTGATGCGACATCAGGTGGGCTTGTACCTGGGCGATGAAGTCCATGATCACCACCACGATGATCAGCAGCGAGGTCCCGCCGAAATAGAAGGGCACGTGCCATCCGACGATCAGGAACTCCGGCAGCAGGCAGACCAGGGTGACATAGGCGGCACCCCAGAGGGTCAACTTGGTCATCACCCCGTCGATATACCGGCCGGTCTGCTCGCCGGGGCGGATTCCGGGAATGAACGCCCCGGAGCGCTTCAGGTTGTCCGCCGTCTCCTTGGAGTTGAAGACCAGCGCGGTATAGAAGAAGCTGAAGAAAATGATCGCGAGCGCATAGAGGATGACGTAGATCGGCTCGCCCGGCGACAGCTTGCTGGTGATGTCCTGCAGCCAGCGCATCTTCTCGCTCGATCCGAACCACTGCCCGATGGTCGCCGGAAAAAGGATGATGCTGGAAGCAAAGATGGGCGGGATAACGCCCGCCATGTTCAGCTTCAAGGGCAGATGGCTGCTCTGCGCGGCATACATCTTGCGACCCTGCTGACGCTTGGCATAGTTGACCGTGATGCGCCGCTGCCCGCGCTCGACGAACACCACGAAGGCGGTCACGATCACGATAAAGGCGAACAGCATCAGCACTGTGAAGATGTGCATCTCGCCGGTACGCACCAGCTCCAGGGTGCCACCAATGGCGGCCGGCAGCCCTGCCACGATGCCCGAGAAGATGATCAGCGAAATGCCGTTGCCCACGCCGCGCTCGGTAATCTGCTCACCCAGCCACATCAACAGCAATGTGCCCGTTACCAGGGAAACCGCAGCGGTGAACACGAACCCGACCCCCTGATGGACGACCAGAGAAGAGCCGCCGACCTGCTGGCCCTGGAGCGCCACCGCTATGCCCACGGCTTGGAACAGGGCAAGCCCGACCGTGCCGTAGCGGGTGTATTGGGTGATCTTGCGCCGGCCCGACTCGCCTTCCTTCCTGAGCTGCTCGAGACTGGGAATCACCAGCTCGATCAGCTGCACGATGATCGAGGCGGAGATGTACGGCATAACCCCGAGGGCGAACAGGCTTGCGCGCTTGAGCGCCCCCCCGGAGAACATGTTGAACATGTCCAGGATGGTGCCCTGCTGCTGCTCGAACAACACCGCCAACGCGGCCGGATCGACCCCGGGCACAGGAATGAAGGTGCCGATCCGGTAGACGATCAGTGCGCCGACCAGAAACAGCAGACGCTGACGCAGCTCGGTCAGACGCCCGACGCCGGCGAGCGCGCCGGCCATTCCGGAGCCCTTTGCGGCCATTTAGTCCTCTACCTTGCCGCCGGCCGCTTCGATCGCGGCGCGCGCACCCTTGGTGATCAGCAAGCCCCTTACCGTGACCGCCTTTGCCAGCGCACCGGAGAGAATGACCTTTGCCCGGGTCACGGACGTGGACAACACGCCCGCCTGCTGCAACGCCATCAGGTCGATCTCTCCGGACTGCACCTTGCCGAGCTCGCTGAGGCGCACCTCGGCGGTACGCCTACCCATCTCGGTGCTGAATCCGATCTTGGGCAGACGCCGCTGCAAAGGCATCTGGCCGCCTTCGAAGCCGACCTTGTGGAATCCCCCGGCGCGGGCCTTCTGGCCCTTGTGGCCGCGCCCACAGGTCTTGCCGAGTCCGCAGCCGGTGCCGCGACCGACACGCGTCTTCCCAGGATGACTCCCCGCGGGCGGTTTCAGTGTGTTCAGTCGCATTTCAGACATCCTCGACCTTGACCATATAGGACACCTTGCGGGCCATCCCGCGGGTGGCCGGGGTGTCCTCGACCTCGACGCTGTGGTGCATCCGGCGCAGGCCCAGGCCCCGCACGCAGGCCTGGTGGCTCTTCAGCCGGCCGTGGGTGCTGCGCACCTGCGTGACGCGCATCATCTTCTTGTCAGCCATGGTCTCTACCCCAGGATCTCTTCGACGCTCTTGCCGCGCTTGGCCGCTACGGTACCGACGTCATCCATCGCCAGCAGCCCGTTCATGGTGGCCCGCACCACGTTCATCGGGTTGTTGGTCCCAATGCACTTGGCCAGCACGTTCTGCACGCCGAGCACCTCGAAAACCGCGCGCATGGCGCCGCCGGCGATGATCCCCGTACCCTCGGAAGCGGGCTGCATGTAGACCTTGGCGGCCCCATGGCGACCGACCAGGGGATACTGCACGGTGGTGCCACGCAGCTTGACGCGCTGCAGGTTCTTGCGCGCGTTCTCCATCGCCTTTTGGATGGCAACCGGGACCTCCTTCGACTTGCCCTGGCCGAAGCCGACCCGGCCCTTGCCGTCGCCCACGACGGTCAGCGCCGAGAAACCGAACTGCCGACCGCCTTTCACCACCTTCGCAACGCGATTGATGGTGATCAGCTTCTCGATGAGCTCTTCGCTTTCCGGATTCGGGTTGAACGTCGACATGGCCACCAATCCTCTAGAATTTCAGGCCGTTCTCGCGGGCGGAGTCGGCCAGCGCCTTGACCCGCCCGTGATAACGGAATCCCGAGCGGTCGAACGCCACCGCCTCGATGCCGGCCGCCCTGCAGCGCTCGGCGATTACCTTCCCGACCAGCGCAGCGGCACCGGAGTTTCCCTTGGAGCCGTCGATCTGGGAGCGCACATCCTTGTCCAGGGTGGATGCGCTCGCCATCACCTGAGAGCCGTTGGGCGCGATCACCTGGGCATAGATATGGCGCGGCGTGCGGTGGACGCTCAAGCGATGCACGCCCAGTTCGCGGATCTTGGCGCGGGCCCGGAGGGCGCGGCGCAAACGAGCAGATTTCTTGTCCATCGTCATCGCACCTTACTTTTTCTTGGTTTCCTTCCGCACGACCGTCTCGTCGGAATAGCGCACACCCTTGCCCTTGTACGGCTCGGGCGGACGGAAACTGCGGATCTCGGCGGCCACCTGGCCCACGCGCTGTTTGTCGGTGCCCGAGATCAGGATCTCGGTGGCAGACGGCGTTTCGATGGTGACCCCCTCGGGAACCGGGTACTCCACCGGATGCGAGAATCCGAGGCTGAGGCTGAGCACCTTGCCTTTAGCCTGGGCGCGGTAGCCCACGCCGACCAGCTCCAGCTTCTTCTGCCAGCCCGTGGTGACACCCCGGACCATGTTGCTGATGAGCGCGCGGGTGGTACCGGCCAACGCCCAGGCCTGGGGGTCAGCCTGGTCCAGGGGTGCGATCTTCAGCACCTTGCCATCCTGGCTGACCTTGACGCGCGGATTCACGGACAGACCCAGGCTACCCTTGGCCCCCTTGACCGACCAGCTGGCCCCGGAGACCGAGACCTCGACGCCGCTGGGGAGCGCAATCGGAGCTTTTGCTACGCGGGACATCTTTCAGGCCTCCCTTATGCGACGTACGCCACGACCTCGCCACCGTGGCCGGCCTCGCGGGCCGCCCGATCGGTCATCACGCCCTTGGACGTGGACACGATGGCGATGCCCAGGCCGCCGCGGACCTTCGGCAGATCTTCCCGGCTCTTGTAGATGCGCAGGCCGGGTCGGCTTACGCGCTGGACGAAATCGATGACGGGCTTTCCCTGGAAGTACTTGAGCTCGACCGTCAGCGTGGGCTTCCCGTCGCGCTCGACGACCGCGCAATCCTGGATGTACCCCTCGGTCTTGAGCACGGTCGCGATGGCGACCTTCATCTGCGAGGACGGCATGGCGACCGATGCCTTCCCGGCCCCCTGGCCATTGCGGATGCGGGTCAGCATATCCGCGATGGGATCCGACATGCTCATCTTGGACTCCTTGGGTCAGCCCACCTGCAGTGGTGCGATACCCGGTTGAACAAAGCGACTTCGAAAAGCGAGCCGCCTAATATAACCTTTCCCGTGGTCGAATTCCAGCTGGCTTACCAGGAGGCCTTCACCAGCCCCGGCACGTCGCCCCGCATTGCGGCCTCGCGCAGCTTGTTCCGGCCGAGACCGAACTTGCGATAATACCCGTGGGGCCGCCCGGTCACCCGGCAGCGCCGCTGCTGGCGGGTAGGGCCGGCGTCGCGGGGCAGCTTCTGCAGCTTCTGGACCGCGACATCCCGCTCTTCCACGCTGGCGCGCGCGCTCTTGATCTGGGCCTTGAGCGCAGTGCGCTTCTTGGCGTATTTCGCTGCGGTGCGCGAGCGCTTGACCTCGCGTGCGACCATGCTCTTCTTGGCCATCTGGGTGCTCTCAGCTCTTGAAAGGAAATTGGAACGCCTGCAGCAACGCCCGGCCTTCTTCGTCGGACCCGGCGCTGGTGGTGATGGTGATGTCGAGCCCCCGCAACGCATCGACCTTGTCGTAGTCGATCTCGGGGAAGATGATCTGCTCGCGCACCCCCATGCTGTAGTTGCCGCGACCATCGAACCCCTTGGCGCTCATGCCGCGGAAATCGCGGATACGCGGGATCGCCACGTTGATCAGGCGGTCCAGGAACTCGAACATGCGCTCCCGGCGCAAGGTGACCTTGCAGCCGATCGGCCAGCCCTCGCGGATCTTGAACCCCGCCACGGACTTGCGCGCGTGGGTCACCACGGGCTGTTGCCCGGCGATGAGCCGCATGTCGCTGACCGCGAATTCCATCACCTTCTTGTCCCCAACCGCCTCGCCGACGCCCATGTTCAGCGTGATCTTCTCGATCTTGGGGACCTGCATCGCGGATTTGTAGCCGAACTGATTCATCAGTCCGGGGACCACCGACTGCCTGTAATGCTGTTGCAACCTAGCCATCGCCTTGCCTGCCTCAGATGTCCACGACTTCGCCGTTGGACTTGAAGTACCGGACCTTGCGGCCGTCCTCCAGAACCTTAAGCCCCACCCGATCGCCCCGGCCGATAGCCGGGTTGTAGAGCGCAACGTTGGAGATATCCAGTGCCATCTCCTTGTCGACGATGCCGCCCGGCTCGCCTTTCATGGGATTAGGCTTGGTGTGCTTGCGCACCATGTTGGCGTTCTCGACGACCACCCGCGACCCGTCGATCACGCGCACCACCTTGCCGCGCTTGCCCTTGTCCTTGCCTGTCAGAACGACGACGTCGTCGCCCCTTCGAATCTTCCGCGTAGCCATGTTTCGGGCCTCACAATACTTCGGGCGCGAGCGAGATGATCTTCATGAACTTCCCGCCGCGAAGCTCTCTGGTGACCGGCCCGAAAATGCGGGTGCCGATCGGTTGCAGCTGGTTGTTGAGCAGCACGGCGGCGTTTCCGTCGAAACGGATCAGCGAGCCGTCCGGACGGCGCACCCCCTTGCGGGTGCGCACCACCACGGCGCTGTACACATCTCCCTTCTTGACCTTCCCCCGCGGGATGGCGTCCTTGACGCTCACCTTGATGACGTCGCCGATCCCGGCATAGCGCCGGTGCGAGCCGCCGAGCACCTTAATACACTGCACGCGCTTGGCGCCGCTGTTGTCGGCGACATCCAAAATCGTCTGCATCTGGATCATGACTGTATCCCCGGATCAATGCCCCAAGCCCCGGCCCGCACCCCGTGACTGCTCAGCTGGGCCTTTCCAGCACCTTGACCAGGCGCCAGCTCTTCGTCTTGGAAAGGGGCCGGCACTGCTCCACCATGACGAGATCCCCGATGCGGCACTCGTTCGACTCGTCGTGGGCGTGGACCTTGGTGGAGCGACGCATGAATTTGCCGTAGATCGGGTGGGCCACCCGGCGCTCGATCAGAACGGTGATGGTCTTGTCCATCCCGTCACTGACCACCCTGCCCTGCAGCGTGCGGTTGTTGGGCGTCGGCTCGCTCATTTGGCTTCACCTGATTTGGTCTCGTTGATCACGGTCTTGATCCGCGCGATCTCCTTGCGAACTTCCTTCACCCGCGACGGACGGCTCAGCTGCCCCGTACCCTTCTGCATGCGCAGGTTGAACTGCTCCTTGAGCAGCTCACCGAGAATATCGCGGAGCTGCGCGCCGCTCTTGCCTCTCATCTCGCTCGCCTTCATCACAGCACCTGCCGCTTCACAAAGGTGGTATGCACCGGCAGCTTGGCCGCCGCGAGCTGAAATGCTTCGCGGGCCACGTCCTCGGTGATACCCTCGATCTCGTAGAGCATCCGGCCCGGCTGCACCTGGGCAACCCAGTACTCGACGTTGCCCTTGCCGCTGCCCATACGCACTTCCAGAGGCTTCTTGGTGATCGGCTTGTCCGGAAATACACGTATGTAGAGCTTTCCGCCGCGCTTGACGTGACGGCTGATCGCCCGGCGCCCCGCCTCGATCTGACGCGCGGTCAGACGCCCGCGGCTGGTCGCCTTCATCCCGAACTCGCCGAAGCTCACCGAGCTGCCGGAGACCGCCAGCCCGCGGTTGCGACCCTTGTGTACCTTGCGGAATTTTGTCCGTTTCGGTTGCAACATCGCTTAGGCCCTCTTCCCGGCGGGCTTCGCCTTGGGCGCCGAAGCCTCCTGCTCCTGAGGACCGCCGAAGATCTCGCCCTTGAATATCCAGACCTTGACGCCGATCATCCCGTAGGTGGTGGCCGCTTCGGAGAATCCGTAGTCGATATCGGCGCGCAGGGTATGCAGCGGCACCCGACCCTCTCGGTACCACTCGGTGCGCGCGATCTCAGCACCGTTCAAGCGACCGGCAATGTTGACCTTCACGCCCTCGGCGCCCAGGCGCATGGTGTTCTGGACGGCCCGCTTCATGGCGCGGCGGAACATGATGCGCCGCTCCAGCTGCTGGGCAATGCTCTCGGCCACCAGCTGCGCGTCCAGCTCGGGCTTGCGGATCTCCTCGATGCTGATGTGCACCGGGATCCCCATCTTTTTCGCTACCTCGGCACGCAGCGCATCGATGTCCTCGCCCTTCTTGCCAATCACCAGGCCCGGGCGCGCCGTATGGATGGTGATGTGCGCATTCTTGGCGGGACGGTCAATCTGAATCCGGCTCACATTGGCCTGCTTGAGGCGCTGCTTGAGGAAAGCGCGCACCTCCAGATCGGTGTTAAGCAGGTCGGCATAGTGTTTGGAGTCCGCGTACCACTTGGAGGTCCAGTCCTTGACGATGCCAAGGCGAAAGCCGGTTGGATGTACTTTGTGACCCATGATGGCCTCTCTTTCCTGCTTACTTGTCGGCAACTGTCACGGTGATGTGACAGGTCCGCTTCTGGATGCGGTTGGCGCGGCCTTTGGCGCGCGGCATGATCCGCTTCATCGTCGGACCTTCATCGACACAGATGGCGGCAATGCGCAGCTCATCGATGTCGGCGCCCTCGTTGTGCTCGGCATTGGCAATAGCCGAGTCCAGCACCTTCTTGACCAACTCGGCGGCCTTCTTGGTGCTGAAGCTCAGGGTGTTCAGCGCCTGCTCAACCGGCTTGCCGCGGACCTGGTCGGCAACCAGCCGGGCTTTCTGGGCGGAGATGCGCGCGTGGCGCAGCTTTGCGATTGCCTGCATGGCTCTTGCTCCGGTTAACGCTTCTTGGCCTTCTTGTCCGCAGCATGACCACGGTAGGTCCGGGTCGCGGCAAATTCGCCCAGCTTGTGACCGATCATGTTCTCGGTGACCAGCACCGGCACATGCTGGCGCCCGTTGTGCACGGCGATGGTCAGACCGATCATCTCGGGCAAAACCATGGAGCGGCGCGACCAGGTCTTGATCGGACGCTTGCTGGAGGTCGCAACGGCCTCGTCCACCTTCTTGGCCAGGTGGTGGTCAACGAACGGCCCTTTGTTGATTGAGCGTGGCACCTTGCTGTCCTCGATTCGGTTACTTGCGATTACGACGGCGAACGATCATCTTGGTCGTGCGCTTGTTGGTGCGCGTCTTGTGCCCCTTGGTCGGGACCCCCCAGGGGCTCACCGGATGGCGCCCGCCGGAAGTACGGCCCTCGCCGCCACCGTGGGGGTGATCGACCGGATTCATGACCACACCCCGAACCGTGGGGCGGACACCGCGCCAGCGCTTGGCCCCGGCCTTGCCCAGAGAGCGCAGACTGTGCTCGGCATTGCCGACCTCGCCGATCACTGCCCGGCAGCCCACATGCACCTTGCGCATCTCCCCGGAGCGCAGCCGCAGCGTGGCGTAGTCGCCCTCGCGCGCCACCAGCTGCACCGACGTGCCGGCGCTGCGGGCGATCTGGGCGCCCTTGCCGGGCTTGAGCTCGACGCAATGCACTGTCGAGCCGACCGGAATGTTGCGCAACGGCAGGCAGTTGCCCGGCGCTATCGGGGCGTCGCTGCCCGAGATTACCCGACCCCCGGCCGCCAGACCCTTGGGCGCAATGATGTAGGCACGCTCGCCATCGGCATACTTGAGCAGCGCGATGTGGGCGGTCCGATTGGGGTCGTACTCGATGTGCTCCACCACGGCAGGCACACCGATCTTGCCGCGCTTGAAATCGACCACCCGGTAGCGCTGCTTGTGCCCACCGCCCTGGTGACGGGTGGTGATCCGCCCCAGGTTGTTGCGACCGCCGTTCTTGACCTTCTTCTCGACCAGGGAGGCCAGCGGCTCACCCTTGTGCAGGTCGGGCGTCACAACCTTGACGACGAACCGCCGCCCGGCAGATGTCGGGTTTGCTTTTACGATAGCCATGACGATGTTCCCACTCTGTCTCTGTGCGGTCGCCGCGATCAGGCGCCGCCGAAATCGATATCGTGGCCGGGCTTGAGCTTGACGTAGGCCTTCTTCCAATCGGAGCGGCGGCCGCGCATCTGGCCAAAACGCTTCACCTTGCCCTTGACGTTAGCGACCTGCACGTCGTCGACCTCGACCTCGAACAGTAGCTCCACGGCCTTGCGGATCTCGAGCTTGGTCGCGTCCGGCAGCACCTTGAAGGTGAACTGGTGGCCGCGGTCGGCGACGAATGCGCTCTTCTCCGACACCACGGGGCTCACGAGCACCCGCATCAGACGCTCCTGACTCATGACAAACGCTCCTCGATACGCTTGACCGCCGCGCTGGTCATCAGCACCTTGCCGAAGCCGATCAGGCTGACCGGATCGACGTCCGCCGGCTCGCACACCGCGACCTTGTAGAGATTGCGTGCGGCCAGATACAGATTCTCATCGGCCTCGTCAGCCACGATCAGCACATCGTCAAGACCCAGATCCCGCAGCCTGCCCACCAGCTGCCTGGTCTTCGGGGCTGGGACCGCGATCTGATCGACGATTACCAGACGCTCCTGGCGCAACAGCTCCGAAAGGATCGCGCGCAGCGCCCCGCGGTACATCTTGCGGTTGACCTTCTGACTCCAGTTCTGGGGCTTGGCGGCAAAGGTCACGCCACCGCCACGCCAGAGCGGACCGCGGCTGGTCCCCGCGCGCGCCCGGCCGGTGCCCTTCTGGCGCCAGGGCTTGGCGCCGCCGCCACTCACCGCTGCGCGGTTCTTCTGGCCACGGGTTCCGGCCCGCGCCCCCGCCATGAAGGCGGTGACGACCTGGTGGACCAACGCGTCGTTGTAGTCGGCGCCGAACACGGCGTCCGACACCTGCAGGCTGCCGCCGGTTTGTACGTTAAGGTCCATCGCGCTTACCCCTTGTTCTTGGACTTCGCCGCGGGCGTGACCAGCAGGTCGCCGCCGCGCGCGCCGGGCACCGCGCCCCGGACCAGCAGCAGGTTGCGCTCGGCATCGACCCGCACCACCTCGAGGTTCTGCACCGAGCGCTGCACGTCGCCCATGTGGCCAGCCATGCGCTTGCCCTTGAACACCCGTCCGGGGCTCTGATTCTGACCGATGGAGCCCGGCGCGCGATGGGACAGCGAGTTGCCGTGGGTGGCATCCTGGGTGCTGAAATGGTAGCGCTTGACCACCCCGGCGAAACCGCGGCCCTTGGTAATGCCGCGCACGTCCACCTTCTGTCCCGCCTGGAACAGCTCGACACGGATCTCGCTGCCCACGGCAAGCTCTTCGCCTTCGCCCGCCTCAAGCCGGTGCTCGCGCAGGGTCCGCGCCGCCTCGACGCCGGCCTTGGCGAAATGACCTGCCATGGGCTTGGTGACCCGCGAAGGCTTGCGCGCACCCACCGCGACCTGCACGGCGCAATAGCCGTCGACGTCCACGTTGCGCACCTGGGTGACCCGGTTCGGCTCGACCTCGATCACAGTAACCGGCACGGAGGCACCGTCCTCGGTGAAGACCCGAGTCATGCCCACCTTCCGTCCGACCAGTCCAATTGCCATCGCTGCGTACCTCAGTTCAGCTTGATCTGAACATCCACACCGGCGGCCAGATCGAGCTTCATGAGCGCGTCGACCGTCTTGTCCGTGGGATCAAGGATGTCCATCAGTCGCTTATGGGTGCGGATCTCGTACTGGTCCCGCGCGTCCTTGTTGACGTGGGGAGACACCAGAATCGTAAACCGCTCCTTCTTGGTCGGAAGGGGGATAGGGCCGAGTACCTGGGCGCCGGTACGCTTGGCGGTCTCGACGATCTCGCGCGCGGACTGGTCGATCAACCGGTGATCGAACGCCTTCAAACGGATACGGATTCTCTGATTAGCCATTTCAATTACTCGATGACCTTGGAGACCACGCCGGCGCCGACCGTACGACCGCCTTCGCGAATTGCGAAGCGCAGCCCTTCTTCCATGGCGATCGGCGCAATCAGCTTCACCACCATCTTCACGTTGTCCCCCGGCATCACCATCTCCACCCCTTCGGGCAGATCACAGGCACCGGTCACGTCCGTGGTGCGAAAGTAAAACTGCGGACGATACCCGTTGAAAAACGGCGTGTGACGACCCCCCTCTTCCTTGGACAGCACGTACACCTCACACTCAAAGTGCGTGTGCGGCGTGATCGTTCCGGGCTTGGCCAGCACCTGACCGCGCTCCACGTCGTCGCGCTTGGTGCCGCGCAGCAGCACCCCGATGTTGTCCCCCGCAACCCCCTCGTCGAGCAGCTTGCGGAACATCTCAACACCCGTGCACGTGGTCTTGGTGGTGTCCTTGATCCCGACGATCTCCACTTCCTCACCCACCTTCACCTTGCCCCGATCCACCCGTCCGGTCACCACCGTGCCGCGACCCGAGATCGAGAATACGTCCTCGATCGGCATCAGAAACGGCTTCTCGATGTCGCGCTTGGGCTCCGGAATGTAGGCGTCCAGCGCCGCCACCAGCTTCTCGATCGAGGGCACCCCGATCTCGGAGCTGTCACCCTCCAGCGCCTTGAGCGCAGAGCCGATCACGATCGGCGTGTCATCACCCGGAAAATCGTAGCTCGACAGCAGCTCGCGGACCTCCATCTCCACCAGCTCCAGCAGCTCGGCGTCATCCACCATGTCCGCCTTGTTCATGTACACCACGATGTAGGGCACACCCACCTGGCGCGCCAGCAGAATGTGCTCGCGTGTCTGCGGCATCGGACCGTCCGCCGCGCTCACCACCAGGATCGCTCCGTCCATCTGCGCCGCCCCCGTGATCATGTTCTTCACGTAGTCGGCATGGCCCGGGCAGTCCACGTGCGCGTAGTGACGCTTCTCCGATTCGTACTCCACGTGCGCCGTGGCGATCGTGATCCCGCGCTCACGCTCTTCCGGCGCATTGTCGATCTGGTCGTAGGCCCTCGCCTCACCACCAAACTTCTTCGACTGCACCACCGTGATCGCCGCCGTCAGCGTCGTCTTACCATGGTCCACGTGGCCTATCGTCCCCACGTTTACGTGCGGCTTCGTGCGCTGGAATTTTGCTTTCGACACGGCTGCTACTCCCGAGAAGCGTTACTGTTTCTTGATCGCATCGGCGATATTCGCCGGGACCTCTGCGTACTTGGAAAATTCCATGCTGTAGGTGGCCCGGCCCTGGGTCGCCGACCGCAGGTCGGTGGCGTAGCCGAACATCTCCGACAGCGGCACTTCGGCCCGGATGATCTTGCCGGCAGGAGCATCGTCCATGCCCTGGACCAGCCCGCGGCGGCTGTTGAGATCCCCCATTACATCGCCCATATAGTCTTCCGGGGTCACCACCTCGACCTTCATGATCGGCTCGAGCAGGACCGGCTTGGCCTTGTTAGCCCCCTCTTTGAAGCACATCGAGCCGGCGATCTTGAACGCCATTTCGCTGGAGTCCACGTCGTGGTAGGAGCCGTCGAACAGGGTGACCTTGACGTCGACCACGGGGTAGCCGGCGATGACGCCGTTTCCCAGTGCCTCCTTGACGCCCTTGTCCACTGCCGGGATGTACTCCTTGGGCACCACGCCGCCAATGATGCCGTTGACGAACTCGTAGCCGGTGCCCGGCTCCTTGGGCTCGATGCGCAGCCACACGTGGCCATACTGGCCGCGACCTCCGGTCTGGCGTACGAACTTGCCTTCCTGCTCGACCTTCTGACGAATGGTCTCGCGGTACGCGACCTGCGGGGCGCCGACATTGGCCTCGACCTTGAACTCGCGGCGCATGCGATCGACGATGATCTCCAGATGCAGCTCGCCCATGCCGGAGATGATGGTCTGCCCGGACTCCTCGTCGGTGCGCACCCGGAAAGAGGGATCTTCCTGGGCCAGCTTGGACAGCGCCATGCCCATCTTTTCCTGGTCGCTCTTGGTCTTGGGCTCCACGGCGACCGAGATCACGGGCTCCGGGAATTCCATGCGCTCCAGGGTAATGACCTTGTTCATGTCGCACAGCGTGTCGCCGGTGGTGACGTCCTTCAGACCCACCGCTGCGGCGATGTCGCCGGCCCGCACTTCCTTGATCTCCTGGCGGTTGTTGGCGTGCATCTGCAGAATACGGCCGATGCGCTCGCGCTTGCTCTTGACCGGGTTGAACACGGTGTCGCCCGAGTTCACCACACCCGAGTAGCAGCGGAAGAAGGTCAGGGTGCCTACATAAGGGTCGGTGGCGATCTTGAACGCCAGCGCGGAGAACGGCTCATCGTCCGAGGGATGGCGCTCGGCCTCGGTCTCGCCGTCGTCCAGGGTGCCGCGGATGGCCGGGATGTCGGTCGGGGCCGGCATCAGCTCAATGACCTTGTCGAGCACCGCCTGCACACCCTTGTTCTTGAAGGCGGACCCGCAGGTGACGGGCACGATCTTGAGCTTGAGGGTGCGCCTGCGCAACCCCTCGAGGATCTGCTCCTCGCTGAGCTCCTCCCCTTCGAGATACTTCTCCATGAGCCTTCGGAGGCCTCGGCGGCCGCCTCGACCATGTGCTCACGCCACTTCTGGCAGGTTTCCTGCAGCTCCGACGGGATGTCGCTGTACTCGAAATTGGCGCCCAGGGTAGCCTCGTCCCAGACGATCGCCTTCATCTTGATCAGGTCGATCACGCCCTTGAACTTCTCTTCGGAGCCGACCGGCACCTGTATCGGCACCGCGATCGCGCCCAGACGGGATTTCAGCTGCTCGACGACCCGGAAGAAGTTCGCCCCCATGCGGTCCATCTTGTTGACGAACGCCATGCGCGGGACATGGTACTTGTTGGCCTGGCGCCAGACGGTCTCGGACTGGGGCTCCACGCCGCCGACGGCGCAGAGCACGAACACCGCCCCGTCGAGCACGCGCAGGGAGCGCTCCACCTCGATGGTGAAGTCGACGTGGCCAGGGGTGTCTATGATATTGATGCGATGCTGCGGGAACTGCTTGGCCATACCCTGCCAGAAGCAGGTGGTGGCCGCAGAGGTGATGGTGATCCCGCGCTCCTGCTCCTGCTCCATCCAGTCCATGACGGCGGCACCGTCGTGCACCTCACCAATCTTGTGGGAGATGCCGGTGTAGAACAGGACGCGCTCGGTCGTGGTCGTCTTACCGGCATCGATATGCGCCATGATGCCGATGTTGCGATAGCGCTCGATAGGTGTGCTACGTGCCACTGCTGTATCCCGTCAGAACTGTTAAAGAACGAAAACCGCCGCGGCGGCGGCTACCAGCGGTAGTGAGAGAACGCCTTGTTGGCCTCCGCCATGCGATGGGTGTCCTCCTTCTTCTTCACTGCCGCTCCGCGGGAGTCGGCCGCGTCGAGCAGCTCGCCGGCCAGACGCTGATCCATGGATTTCTCGCTGCGCTTGCGCGCGGCATCGATGATCCAGCGCATGGCGAGCGAGTTGCGGCGCACCAAACGTACCTCGACAGGCACCTGGTAGGTCGCACCGCCCACGCGCCGGGACTTCACCTCGACCACGGGACGCACGTGATCGAGTGCCTTCTCAAGCATCGCGACCGGCTCCTGGCTCCCCGAGCGCTCAGCAACCCGATCGAGCGCACCGTACAGAATCCGCTCGGCGATGGACTTCTTGCCGTCGACCATCACCATGCTGATGAACTTGGCCAGCAGCACGCTTCCGTACTTGGGATCGGGGAGGATTTCCTGGCGCTGGGGAACTCGTCTTCTAGGCATGACTGCTTCTCGGTTGCTCGGAGATTGCTTCGACTCGATCAGCCCTTCGGGCGCTTGGCACCGTACTTGGAGCGTCCCTGGCGGCGCTTATCGACCCCGGAGGTGTCGAGGGTCCCGCGCACGATGTGATAGCGCACGCCCGGCAGGTCCTTGACGCGGCCGCCGCGAATCATCACCACCGAGTGCTCCTGGAGGTTGTGGCCTTCACCACCGATATAAGAGGTGACCTCGTAGCCGTTGGTCAGGCGCACGCGGGCCACCTTGCGCAGCGCCGAGTTGGGCTTCTTCGGCGTGGTGGTGTAGACGCGCGTGCACACCCCACGCTTCTGCGGGCAGGATTCCAGCGCCGGTACCGTGCTCTTTTCGACCTTGCGCTTGCGGGGCTTGCGCACCAGCTGATTGATCGTTGCCATCTCTTGATCTCGTCTCCAGGGACGCCTTGCGCTTGCTTGCGCACCAAAACACCAAGCAATCAACTCCCGCCCGATGCACGGCACTGCGCCGGGTGTTGCTATCACTCAGCTTGGTTGATCTTGTTCCGGTCGCCGGCTCGGCGACAGGTTTCACAAGAAGCGACAGGCCGGCGAGACACCGGCCTGTCTAAAGAGGGCGCATTCTAGGCATGGTCGCGACCCGTGTCAAGCCGCGCCGCTGCGTGCCCCTCCGTTCGCCGGCGGGGGAGCGCAGTCCCTCGGGGGATCACATGTCCGTGGTGTTGAGCGCCTGCTTGAGCGCCTCCTCGACGTCTTCCACGACCAGCTCGGGCCGGCCCTCCTCGCTTTCGAGCTGTTCCTGCAACCGGCGGCGGCGACGCTGATTGTGGAAGGCCAGACCGGTACCCGCCGGAATCAGGCGACCGACGATGACATTCTCCTTGAGCCCCACCAGATCATCTCGCGCACCCCGCACGGCGGCCTCGGTCAACACCCGGGTGGTCTCCTGGAAGGAGGCCGCCGAGATGAAGGACTCGGTCGCCAGCGAGGCCTTGGTGATGCCGAGCAGCACCGGCTCCCAGGCGGCCGGCTGCTTGCCGTCCGCCTCGGCACGGCGGTTGACCTCCACGACCCGGCTGCGCTCCAGTTGCTCGCCTCGTAGCAGCCTGGTGTCGCCGGGGTCGCTGATCTCGACCTTGCGTAGCGTCTGGCGAATGATCACCTCGATGTGCTTGTCGTTGATCTTCACCCCCTGGAGCCGGTACACGTCCTGGATCTCCTTGACCAGGTAGGCGGCCATCTCGGTGACGCCCATCAGGCGCAGGATGTCATGGGGATTGAGCTCACCGTCGGCGATAACCTCCCCCTTCTCCACGTGCTCGCCCTCGAACACGTTGACATGGCGCCACTTGGGGATCAGCTCCTCGTGCTCGACCGCGTCGCTGTCGGTAATGACCAGACGCTGTTTGCCCTTGGTCTCCTTGCCGAACGAGACGGTTCCAGTCTCCTCGGCCAGGATCGCCGGGTCCTTGGGCTTGCGCGCCTCGAACAGGTCGGCGACCCGCGGCAGACCACCGGTGATGTCGCGGGTCTTGGAAGACTCCTGGGGAATGCGCGCGAGCACGTCGCCAACCCCCACGTCCACACCGTCGGCGACCGTCACGATGGCCCCGGCCGGCAGGTAATAGTGTGCCGGGATGTTGGTGCCCGCAATGTTGAGGTCGGTACCGGTCTCGTCCATCAGCTTGACCATGGGGCGCAGGTCCTTGCCGGCACTCGGGCGCTGCTTGGGATCCAGCACCCCCAGCGAGGACAGCCCGGTCACCTCGTCGACCTGGCTCTGCACCGATACGCCCTCGACGATCTCCACGAACTTGAGGGTGCCCGCGACCTCGGTGATGACCGGATGGGTATGGGGGTCCCAGTTGGCGACCATCTGGCCTCCTTCGACCCGCTCCCCGTCGTGCACCAGCACGTTGGCGCCGTAGGGCAGCTTGTAGCGCTCGCGCTCGCGGCCCACATCGTCATGCACCAGGATCTCGCCCGAGCGGGACACAGCCACCAGCTTGCCGCTGCGGTGCTGCACCGTCTTGATGTTGTGCAGATGCACCGTGCCCGCGGCCTTGATCTGGATGCTGTTGACCGCCGCCGCCCGCGAGGCGGCCCCGCCGATGTGGAAGGTGCGCATTGTGAGCTGGGTACCGGGCTCGCCGATCGACTGGGCCGCGATGACCCCGACTGCCTCGCCGTTGTTGACCAGGTGGCCACGGGCCAGATCGCGGCCATAGCAGGCCGAGCACACGCCGACCCTGGAGTGGCAGGTGATGGCCGAGCGCACCCGTACGTGGTCGACCCCTGCCACCTCCAGGACATCCACCCATTTCTCATCGAGCAGGGTGCCGGCCTCACAGAGGATCTCGTCGCTGCCCGGACGGTAGACATGATCGGCCGTTACGCGCCCGAGGATCCGCTCACGCAGCGCCTCCACCACGTCTCCGCCCTCGATGATCGGGGTCATCAACAGACCCTGATCGGTGCCGCAATCCACCTCCTGAACCACCATGTCCTGGGCCACATCCACCAGCCGGCGTGTCAGATAGCCCGAGTTGGCGGTCTTGAGCGCGGTGTCGGCCAGGCCCTTACGGGCACCGTGGGTGGAGATGAAGTACTGCAGGACATCGAGACCTTCCCGGAAGTTGGCGGTGATCGGCGTCTCGATGATCGAGCCGTCCGGCTTGGCCATCAGGCCGCGCATGCCGGCGAGCTGACGGATCTGGGCCGCGCTGCCGCGCGCGCCTGAATCGGCCATCATGAAGATCGAGTTGAAGGAGTCCTGCTCGGCCAGCTGGCCGTCGGCGCCCATGACCTTTTCCTTGCCGAGCTTCGCCATCATCGCCTTGGCCACCTGATCGTTGGTGTGCGACCAGATGTCGACCACCTTGTTGTAGCGCTCGCCGGTGGTCACCAGGCCCGAGGAGTACTGATTCTCGATCTCCTTGACCTCCTGCTCGGCGGCGGCCAGGATGCGCGATTTCTCCTCCGGGACCACCATGTCGGTCACTCCGATGGACACCCCCGCCCGGGTGGCAAGATGGAAGCCCATGTACATCAGCTGGTCGGCAAACACCACGGTGGCCTTGAGACCGAGCTGGCGATAGCACTGGTTGATGAGCCGGGAGATCGCCTTCTTGTCCATGGGCCGGTCGAGCAGCTCGAACGGCAGCCCCGCCGGCAGGATCTCCGAGAGCAGGGCCCGCCCGATGGTGGTCGAGCGCAGCTGAAAGATGTCCTCGCGGGCCCCCTCCTCGGTGAGCCTGACCTCAGCTATGCGGACCTTGACCCGGGCCTGCAACTCCGCATTGCCGGTCTCGTAGGCGCGGCGGGCCTCGGCGACATTCGAGAACGCCATGCCCTCGCCGCGGGCGGCCACCCGGTGGCGGGTCATGTAATACAGGCCCAGCACCACGTCCTGGGAGGGCACGATGATCGGATCGCCGTTGGCCGGCGACAGGATGTTGTTGGAGGACATCATCAGGGCGCGCGCCTCGAGCTGGGCCTCCAGCGACAGGGGCACGTGCACCGCCATCTGGTCGCCGTCGAAGTCCGCGTTGAACGCCGTACACACCAGCGGGTGCAGCTGGATCGCCTTGCCCTCGATCAAGACCGGCTCGAATGCCTGGATGCCCAGGCGGTGCAGGGTCGGTGCGCGGTTGAGCATCACCGGATGCTCGCGGATCACCTCCGCGAGGATGTCCCAGACCTCCGGCGTGCCGCGCTCGACCATCTTTTTGGCTGCCTTGATGGTCGTGGCCAGGCCACGGTACTGCAGCTTGGAGAAGATGAAAGGCTTGAACAGCTCCAGGGCCATGCGCTTGGGCAGTCCGCACTGGTGCAGCTTGAGCGTCGGACCGACCACGATGACCGAGCGTCCGGAATAGTCGACGCGCTTGCCGAGCAGGTTCTGACGGAACCGCCCCTGCTTGCCTTTGATCATGTCGGCGAGCGATTTGAGCGGACGCTTGTTGGTGCCGGTGATGGCACGCCCGCGCCGGCCGTTGTCGAGCAGCGCGTCGACCGCCTCCTGGAGCATCCGCTTCTCGTTGCGCACGATGATGTCCGGCGCATTGAGATCGAGCAGCCGCTTCAGGCGGTTGTTGCGGTTGATCACCCGGCGGTACAGATCGTTCAGATCGGAAGTGGCGAACCGACCGCCATCGAGCGGCACCAGCGGACGCAGCTCCGGGGGGAGCACCGGCAGCACGGTCAGAATCATCCATTCGGGGCGATTGCCCGACTCATGCAGGGACTCCACCAGCTTGAGCCGCTTGGTCAGCTTCTTGATCTTGGTCTCGGAGTTGGTACCGATGATCTCCTCGCGCAGCTTGCGCACTTCGGCGGGCAGGTCGATGGTGCGCAGCAGCTGGTAGACCGCCTCGGCGCCCATGCGCGCGTCGAACTCGTCGCCATTCTCCTCGATCGCCTCCAGGTACTGCTCATCGGTGAGCAGCTGGCCGCGCTCCAGGGGTGTCATGCCGGCGTCGACAACCACGAACGATTCGAAGTACAGCACCCGCTCGATATCACGCAGGGTCATGTCGAGCAGCAGCCCGATGCGCGACGGCAACGATTTCAGGAACCAGATGTGGGCGACCGGCGAGGCCAGCTCGATGTGGGCCATGCGCTCGCGGCGCACCTTGGCCAGGGTCACCTCCACGCCACATTTCTCGCACACTACACCACGGTGCTTGAGCCGCTTGTACTTGCCGCACAGACACTCGTAGTCACTGACCGGGCCGAAGATCTTGGCGCAGAACAGCCCGTCGCGCTCCGGCTTGAAGGTCCGGTAGTTGATGGTCTCCGGCTTCTTGACTTCGCCGTAGGACCAGGAGCGGATCATGTCGGGCGACGCCAGTCCGATCCGGATCGCGTCGAACTCTTCGACCTGGCCCTGCTGCTTAAGAATTTTCAGAAGATCTTTCAAGGTCTTGTCTCCTGTCTCCGCGTCCGATTCCGGATGCGGGTCCGTGGGAGGCCCGCCCTCGGGCCGAGCATGCTCAGTTCATCGCGGCGAGGGCGCCGCTCCCACACGCCTCAGTCCTGCTCGAGCTCCAAGTTGATGCCTAGCGAGCGAATCTCCTTGATCAGCACGTTGAACGACTCCGGCATGCCGGCCTCCATGCGATGGTCGCCGTCCACGATGTTCTTGTACATGCGGGTGCGCCCGTTTACGTCGTCGGACTTCACAGTCAGCATCTCCTGGAGTGTGTAGGACGCACCGTAGGCCTCCAGGGCCCAGACCTCCATCTCGCCGAAGCGCTGACCACCGAATTGGGCCTTGCCGCCGAGCGGCTGCTGGGTGACCAGACTGTACGGCCCCGTGGAGCGCGCGTGCATCTTGTCGTCCACCAGGTGGTTGAGCTTGAGCATATACATGTAGCCAACCGTCACCGCTCGATCGAAGGCATCCCCGGTGCGCCCGTCATACAGGGTGGTCTGCCCGCTGACCGGCAGCTCGGCAAGCTCCAGCAGCTTGAGGACCTCTTCCTCGTTGGCCCCGTCGAACACCGGGGTGGCCACCGGCAGGCCGCCGCGCAGGTTGTGGGCAAGCTGCAGCACGTCCCCGTCGGACAGGGTGCCGATCGCCTCGGGCTTGCCCGAGTAGTTGTACACCTGCTCCAGGAAGCCACGAACCTCGGCGACCTGGCGCTGCTGATCGAGCATGCGCCCGATGCGAAGACCCACGCCCTTGGCGGCCCAGCCCAGATGGGTCTCCAGGATCTGGCCGATGTTCATGCGCGAGGGTACGCCGAGCGGGTTGAGCACAATGTCCACCGGGGTTCCGTCCTCGCTGTAGGGCATGTCCTCCACCGGCACGATCATGGAGATCACGCCCTTGTTGCCGTGGCGGCCCGCCATCTTGTCACCCGGCTGGACGCGACGTCTCACGGCCACGTACACCTTGACCATCTTGAGCACCCCGGGGGCCAGATCATCGCCCTGGGTGAGCTTGCGTTTCTTTTCCTCGTAACGGGCCCGGAAGGTCTCGCGCTGCTGGCGAACCTGCTCTGCGATCGCCTCCAGCTGCTGGGCGCCGTCCTCGGCCCGCAGACGGATCTCCAGCCACTGGTCGCGCTCGATCTCGGCCAGATACGGCTTGGTGATCTTGGACCCGGCCTTCAGATAGGCCGGTCCGCCGTCGGCCAGCTTGCCGATCAGCATCTTTTCGATACGGGCGAAGGTGTCGTTCTCCATGATCCTCAGCTGGTCGTTCAGGTCCTTGCGCACCCGGTCGAGCTCGCTCTGCTCGATCTGCAGGGCGCGGGCATCCTTCTCCACGCCGTCGCGAGTGAACACCTGCACGTCGATCACGGTTCCCGCCATACCCGAGGGCAGGCGCAGGGAGGTATCCTTCACGTCCGAGGCCTTCTCTCCGAAGATCGCCCGCAGCAGCTTCTCCTCCGGCGTCAGCTGGGTCTCGCCCTTGGGGGTGACCTTGCCGACCAGGATATCGCCCTCCTTGACCTCGGCGCCGATATAGACAATGCCGGACTCGTCGAGCTTGGCGAGCGCCGCCTCGCCGACGTTGGGGATGTCTCCGGTGATCTCCTCGGGGCCCAGCTTGGTGTCACGGGCCATGCAGGTGAGCTCTTCGATATGGATGGTGGTGAATCGATCGTCCTGCACCACCCGCTCGGAGATCAGGATGGAGTCCTCGAAGTTGTAGCCATTCCAGGGCATGAAAGCGACCAACAGGTTCTGCCCGAGTGCCAGCTCGCCCATGTCGGTGGACGGACCATCAGCCAGCACGTCACCGCGAGCGATCTGGTCACCCACCCTGACCAGCGGGCGCTGGTTGATGCAGGTGTTCTGGTTGGAGCGGGTGTACTTGGTGAGATTGTAGATATCAACCCCCGCCTCGCCCGGCACCGTCTCCTCGTCGTTGACGCGCACCACGATGCGCGCGGCGTCCACGGAGTCGACCTGACCGCCGCGCTTGGCAACCACCGTGACGCCGGAGTCCACGGCGACGACACGCTCCATGCCGGTGCCGACCAGAGGCTTCTCCGAGCGCAGCGTCGGTACCGCCTGGCGCTGCATATTGGAGCCCATGAGTGCGCGGTTGGCGTCATCGTGCTCGAGGAACGGGATGAGCGACGCCGCCACGGAGACGATCTGTCGCGGTGAGACGTCCATGTATTCGACCTTGTCCGGCGTGAACATCCCGAACTCGTTCTGATTGCGGCAGGAGATGATAGGGTCGATCAGGCGGCCGTCCGGATCCAGGGTCGCATTCGCCTGGGCGATGACGAAGCGACCCTCCTCGATCGCCGACAGATAATCGATCTCGTCGCTGACCTTGCCGTCGCTTACCCTGCGGTAGGGGCTCTCGAGAAAACCGTACTTGTTGGTGCGCGCATAGACGGCCAGGGAGTTGATCAGGCCGATGTTCGGGCCTTCCGGCGTCTCGATGGGGCAGACCCGTCCGTAGTGGGTGGGGTGCACGTCACGCACCTCGAAGCCGGCGCGCTCCCGGGCCAGGCCGCCCGGCCCCAGGGCCGAGACCCGGCGCTTGTGGGTGACCTCCGACAGCGGGTTGTTCTGATCCATGAACTGGCTGAGCTGGGAAGACCCGAAGAACTCCTTGATCGCCGCCGATACCGGCTTGGCATTGATCAGCTCCTGGGGCATCAGGCCCTCGGACTCGGCCAGACTCAGGCGCTCCTTGACCGCGCGCTCCACGCGTACCAGACCGACGCGGAACTGGTTCTCCGCCATCTCGCCCACGCAGCGGATGCGCCGGTTGCCGAGGTGGTCGATATCGTCCACCTGGCCGTTGCCGTTGCGGATATTGATCAGCTCGCGCAACACATCGACGATGTCCTCGCGCGTGAGCACGCCGCCGCCTTCGGTCTCCTCGCGACCGATCCGCCGGTTGAACTTCATCCGGCCCACCGCGGAGAGGTCGTAGCGCTCCTCGGTGAAGAACAGGTTCTGGAACAGATTCTGGGCCGCCTCCTTGGTCGGGGGCTCG
This sequence comes from uncultured Gammaproteobacteria bacterium, assembly GCA_963711095.1. GTDB lineage: Bacteria > Pseudomonadota > Gammaproteobacteria > Chromatiales > Chromatiaceae > CAVQCX01. Next base: position 64,456 of record CAVQCX010000040.1, read on the forward strand.
CCCGGACGCATCATCCGATAGATCTCGACCTGGGCCTCGAGCTCGCTGCCGGTGGGGTCGATGCCCAGGGTGGTGGAGACATAGGGGCCGTGGTCCAGATCGTTGGTGAACAGCGTCTCCACGCGTTTGACGCCCTTGTCGATGAGCTGCTCGAGCATCTCCGGGGTCAGCTCGTCGTTGGCGCGGGCGAACAGCTCGCCGGTCTCGGTGTCGATCACCTGGTGGGCAAGAATCTTGCCGCTGAGGAACTCCAGGGGCACCGCCAGCTTCTTGACGCCGGCAGCCTCGAGCTGGCGGATGTGCCGCTGAGTCACCCGTCGACCCGCTTCCACGATCACCTCGTCGCCGGACTTGATGTCGAAGATGGCGGTATCGCCGCGCAGCCGCTCGGGCACCAGATCGAGGGTGATGGTCTTCTTGCCGAGACGGAAGGTGTCGGTCTCGAAGAACATGCCGAGGATCTGCTCGGCGTCGTAGCCGAGTGCGCGCAGCAGCACCGTGGCGGGCAGCTTGCGGCGGCGGTCGATGCGGCAGAACACGTTGTCCTTGGGGTCGAACTCGAAGTCGAGCCAGGAGCCCCGATAGGGAATCACCCGGGCGCTGAACAGCAGCTTGCCCGAAGAGTGGGTCTTGCCCTTATCGTGGTCGAAGAACACCCCGGGGGAACGGTGCAGCTGGGATACGATGACCCGCTCGGTGCCGTTGATGACGAAGGTCCCGTTGTCGGTCATCAAGGGCAGCTCACCCATGTAGACCTCCTGCTCCTTGATGTCCTTGACCACCTTGGAGCCGGCAGGCGCCTCCTTGTCATAGATCACCAGGCGCACCAGCACGCGCAGCGGGGCCGAGAAGGTGGTGCCGCGCAGCTGACACTCGCGAACATCGAAGACCGGCTCACCGAGGCGATAGCTCACATACTGCAGCTCGGCGTTCCCCGAGTAGCTCTGGATCGGGAATACCGAGCTGAATGCGGCGTGCAGGCCGATCTCCCCGCGCTCCGCCGCCCGCAAGTCCTGCTGGAGGAAGCTTCGGTACGACTCGATCTGGGTCGCCAGCAGGAAGGGCACCCCGAGGATGCTCGGCCGTTTGCCGAAGTCCTTGCGGATGCGCTTTTTCTCGGTGAACGAATAGCTCATATTTGCCGTCCCTCGGGATGCTGTCACTATGAACGGACGCGGCGGGAGCCTGATCCCGCTTTAGACAGGGGGAAGAGGCCCAAGCTCCCGCGGAGGAAGCGGGAAAAGGCCGGCGGCGCGAGCGCCACCAGCCCCTTCCCCGCAATGGCCTTGCCGGTGATCAAAGCGGATGTTACTTGACCTCGGCGGTGCCGCCTGCTTCCTCGACCTGCTTTTTGATGTCTTCCGCCTCGGCCTTGGAGACGGCTTCCTTGAGCGTCGTCGGGGCGCCTTCGACCGCATCCTTGGCCTCCTTCAGGCCCAGGCCGGTCACCGCGCGCACGGTCTTGATCACAGAGACCTTGTTGGCGCCGAAGCCGGTCAGGACCACGTCGAACTCGGTCTGCTCCTCGACCACGGCAGCCTCGCCGGCGCCGGCGGCCGGGGCCACGGCCACCGCGGCGGCGGCGGAAACGCCGAACTTCTCTTCCATGGCGGAGATCAGCTCGACGACCTCCATGACGGTCATATTGGCGATCGCGTCGAGAATTTCGTCTTTGGAAACGGCCATTTCTGTCACTCCTGAATCTCTAAATGAGCTAAATAGGGTTGCAACCGATTACGCCGCCTGCTTGGCGTCGCGGATGGCGGCGAGGGTCCGGGCCAGCTTGCCGGGAACCTCATTGAGGGTGCGCGCGAGCTTCTCGACCGGCGCCTTCATCACCGCCATCAACATGGCGACGGCCTGGTCGTAGGTCGGCATCTTCGCCAAGGTCTCGATCTCGGCCGGCTGCAGCACCTTGCCACCGATGGAGATCAGCTTCACGACCAGCTTGTCGTGACCCTTGGCAAAATCCTTGATCACACGCGCTGCCGAGCCCGGGTCTTCCTGCGAAAAGGCCATCACCAGCGGACCGGTGAGCCCCTCCTGCATACACTCGAAGACCGTCCCCGCAATCGCCCGCCGGGCCAGCGAGTTCTTGACCACCCGGAGGTAGACACCGCTGTTGCGCGCCTGCTTGCGCAACTCGGTCATCTCCTCCACGGTCAAGCCGCGGTACTCGGCAGCGATGGCGGAGTGGGCGTTGGCCGCCACTTCCGCGACTTCGGCGACGATGGCCTGCTTTTCGGCCAGGTTCAGCGCCATAGTCTGCTTACTCCTGATCACGGTGGAGCGGATTCCCGCTCCCTGTTGCACCAGAGACGCCGTAGCGTCCCGTTAACGGGCCCGTCATCAGGAACAACCCTCCTGATTCAGGAGCACCGCCTGCGCAGGCCATTAAGCACCACCAGGTGCACCTGCGGTCTTTGACGTACCCGGCCCAAGGCCGGAGCCCCAAAGTCTTTCCCGAGGGCAGGCGAGCCCACCCCCTTCCAACCCACAAACGCTCAAACGCCCAGCGAGGCCTGGTCGATTACCACCCCGGGACCCATGGTCGTGGAGACAGTGATCTTCTTCAGATACACGCCCTTGGCGACGCTGGGCTTGGCCTTCTTCAAATCGGCGATCAGCGCCTCGAGATTCTCCCGCAGCGCGGTCGGGGCAAAATCCACTTTACCCAGGGGGCAATGGATAATCCCCCCCTTGTCGGTGCGGTAGCGCACCTGGCCGGCCTTGGCATTCTGGACCGCCTGGGCGACGTTCGGCGTCACCGTGCCCACCTTGGGGTTGGGCATCAGGCCGCGCGGTCCGAGAATCTGCCCGAGCTGGCCGACCACCCGCATGGCATCCGGGGAGGCGATGACCACGTCGAAATTCAGATTGCCGGCCTTGACCTGCTCGGCCAGATCCTCCATGCCCACGATGTCCGCCCCAGCAGCCCGGGCGGCCTCGGCGTTGGGCCCCTGGGTGAATACCGCTACCCTTACCTTCTTGCCGGTGCCGTTGGGCAGCACGGTAGAGCCACGCACGACCTGGTCGGACTTGCGGGGGTCCACGCCGAGATTGACGCTCACATCGACAGACTCGGCGAACTTGGCCGAGGCAAGATCCTTGAGCAGACCGAAGGCGTCCTCGGCCGCATATGCACGGGAGCGGTCAAGCTTCTCGTGCATCGCTCGGATACGTTTCGTCAGCTTTGCCATGGCTCAGACCCCCTCCACATCCAGGCCCATGCTCCGCGCGCTGCCGGCGATGGAGCGCACCGCCGCATCCAGGCTGGCCGCGGTCAGATCGGGCATCTTGGTCTTGGCGATCTCCTCGAGCTGCGCGCGGGTGACCTTGCCGACCTTGTTGGTATTGGGCGTGGCGCTGCCCGAGCCGATCCCCGCCGACTTCTTGAGAAGGATCGAAGCAGGTGGCGTCTTGGTGACGAAGGTGAAGCTTCGGTCACTGTAGACCGTGATGACCACCGGGGTCGGCAGTCCCTTTTCGATCTCATGGGTCCTGGCGTTGAACGACTTGCAGAACTCCATGATGTTGACGCCGTGCTGACCGAGCGCCGGTCCAACGGGGGGGCTGGGATTGGCCTCCCCGGCCTTGACCTGCAGCTTGATGAAAGCCTGTATCTTCTTAGCCATGTAACACCTCTTATGTGGGTTCGAACGCCCGGGGCTTTCACCCGGGCTCCCCGATGGCGGCGTCGAGGATGCCGCTGAACAAACCGATTCGGATCTCGCCGCAAGGCTACCTTTGGTAACACCCCCGGCGGGGGCACCCCTCTCTGGGAGACCCCCCATGTGGGAGCGCCGCCTCGGCGCGATTCCACTAAGGGCCGATGCCCGCATACATCCCTGCGAAAAACCTTCTCCCCGGCTCCCGCCGCGAGCCCCTCTGTGAGAGCGCCGCCCTCGGCGCGATTCCGCTCAGGGCCGGTGCCCGCATACATCCCTGCGAAAAGCCTTCTCCCCGGCTCCCGCCGCAAGCCCCTCTGTGGGAGCGCCGCCCTCGGCGCGATTCCCCTCAGGGCCGGCGCCCGCATACATCCCTGCGAAAAGCCTTCTCCCCGGCTCCCGCCGCAAGCCCCTCTGTGGGAGCGCCGCCCCCGGCGCGATTCCGCTAAGGGCCGGTGCCCGCATACATCCCTGCGAAAAGCCTTCTCCCCGGCTCCCGCCGCAAGCCCCCTTGTGGGAGCGCCGCCCCGGCGCGATTCCACTCAGGGCCGGGGCACTCACACATCCCTGCTCTAGAGCCGATCCACACCCGGGCATCCGCTGCAAGCCCCATGTGGGAGAGCCGCCCCGGCGCGATTCCGCTCAGGGCCGGTGCCAGCTTACGTCCATGTAGGCTCGATCCAGCCCGGCATCCCTGCCGGCCGTTCGTCGGGCTGCGAATGTCCACTGGACATTCGGTCCCTCCTCACCCAGCCCGGCATCCCTGCCGGGCGTTCGCGGCGCCGCGGGGTGACGTTAAGTCACCCCGCAAACGGCGCCGCTCACCCCTTTTCGACCTGGCTGAACTCCAGATCGACGGGGGTGGAGCGGCCGAAGATCAGCACCGAGACCTTCAGCCGGCTCTTCTCGTAGTCGACATCCTCAACCACTCCGTTGAAATCGTTGAACGGACCATCGATGACCCGAACCAGCTCGCCGGGCTCGAACAGCACCTTCGGGCGCGGTTTCTCGGCACCTTCCTCCACCCGCTGAAGGATCGCCGCCGCCTCGCGGTCCGAGATCGGCGCAGGCTTGTCGCCGCGCCCGCCGATGAAGCCCAGGACCCGGGGCACATCCTTGACCAGGTGCCAGGTGTCGTCGGTCATCTCCATCTGTACCAACACGTAGCCCGGGAAGAACTTGCGCTCGCTCTTGCGCTGCTGCCCCCCGCGCACCTCCACCACTTCCTCTGTAGGCACGAGGATCTGGCCGAATAACGACTCCATGCCGGCGCGCCTGATGCGCTCCAGCAGGGACTTCTTGACCTGATTCTCGAAGCCCGAATAGGCGTGCACGACGTACCAGTGCATGGCGACCGTCAACCTCCGTGCCCAATCAGGGCTTTGACCACCGCGAACAGCACCCAGTCGACCAGCCACATGAAAATACCCATGAGCACGACCAGCGCTATAACCACCAGGGTGGTCTGGATGGTCTCCTGGCGCGAGGGCCATACCACCTTGCGAAGCTCGGTACGGGCTTCGACGGAAAAGCGCCAGATCGCCCGGCCCACCGTGCTTTGCAAAGCGACAGCCGTCGCTACCCCGAGGAGCACCAGCAGACCAAGCACTCGCAGCAGCAGCGAATGCTCCTCGAAATAATAGAAGCCATAGATGCCGCCCACGAGCAGCAGCGCAGCCAGGATCAACTTGGCCGCATCCATGCTGGAACTCGCAACCTCAGCCTTCGCGTTCATCCAAAAAGGGTGCTCGGGTAGGACTCTTGAAAATGGCAGGCCAGGAGGGACTCGAACCCCCAACCTGCGGTTTTGGAGACCGCTGCTCTGCCAATTGAGCTACTGGCCTTGAAATCACTGCAGGAGCGCTCCCTCACCGCGAGCCGCGGCAAGCGGAATCCGCCCCTGCTCCGGTCTGCGGGACAACGGTTACTCGATGACCTTGGAGACCACGCCGGCGCCGACCGTACGACCGCCTTCGCGAATTGCGAAGCGCAGCCCTTCTTCCATGGCGATCGGCGCAATCAGCTTCACCACCATCTTCACGTTGTCCCCCGGCATCACCATCTCCACCCCTTCGGGCAGATCACAGGCACCGGTCACGTCCGTGGTGCGAAAGTAAAACTGCGGACGATACCCGTTGAAAAACGGCGTGTGACGACCCCCCTCTTCCTTGGACAGCACGTACACCTCACACTCAAAGTGCGTGTGCGGCGTGATCGTTCCGGGCTTGGCCAGCACCTGACCGCGCTCCACGTCGTCGCGCTTGGTGCCGCGCAGCAGCACCCCGATGTTGTCCCCCGCAACCCCCTCGTCGAGCAGCTTGCGGAACATCTCAACACCCGTGCACGTGGTCTTGGTGGTGTCCTTGATCCCGACGATCTCCACTTCCTCACCCACCTTCACCTTGCCCCGATCCACCCGTCCGGTCACCACCGTGCCGCGACCCGAGATCGAGAATACGTCCTCGATCGGCATCAGAAACGGCTTCTCGATGTCGCGCTTGGGCTCCGGAATGTAGGCGTCCAGCGCCGCCACCAGCTTCTCGATCGAGGGCACCCCGATCTCGGAGCTGTCACCCTCCAGCGCCTTGAGCGCAGAGCCGATCACGATCGGCGTGTCATCACCCGGAAAATCGTAGCTCGACAGCAGCTCGCGGACCTCCATCTCCACCAGCTCCAGCAGCTCGGCGTCATCCACCATGTCCGCCTTGTTCATGTACACCACGATGTAGGGCACACCCACCTGGCGCGCCAGCAGAATGTGCTCGCGTGTCTGCGGCATCGGACCGTCCGCCGCGCTCACCACCAGGATCGCTCCGTCCATCTGCGCCGCCCCCGTGATCATGTTCTTCACGTAGTCGGCATGGCCCGGGCAGTCCACGTGCGCGTAGTGACGCTTCTCCGATTCGTACTCCACGTGCGCCGTGGCGATCGTGATCCCGCGCTCACGCTCTTCCGGCGCATTGTCGATCTGGTCGTAGGCCCTCGCCTCACCACCAAACTTCTTCGACTGCACCACCGTGATCGCCGCCGTCAGCGTCGTCTTACCATGGTCCACGTGGCCTATCGTCCCCACGTTTACGTGCGGCTTCGTGCGCTGGAATTTTGCTTTCGACATCGGGTACTCTCCGAAAGGGTGTTTCGCTGAGATCTGAAACGGAAATCTGGGCGCTTACCACGCCCCGGTCCCTCGCAACACTACGCATGAAATATGGAGCCCAGAAGCGGATTTGAACCGCTGACCTCACCCTTACCAAGGGTGTGCTCTACCAGCTGAGCTACCTGGGCATACCTCTAAACTCCCCGTGCCGCCGCTACACACCGCCGTGACGCGCCCTCAGGCGCTGTCCTCGCCGGCCGCCGCGGCTGGAGCGGGTGATGGGAGTCGAACCCACACCATCAGCTTGGAAGGCTGAGGTTCTACCGTTGAACTACACCCGCACTGAGTCGAAAACCCCGCCGTTACACCTGAAGTGCGCATAGCCATGCGCCGCTCGCGCGGACAGAGGCTGCACCTCTGGGGCACGGTCGGCGCCAGACTTCGACTCTTTAATGTGGAGGGGGAACGTGACTCCAGGGCCTCCTGCCCCCTCCGGGCCGCGGCCTGCGGCCGCGTGCCGATTCGCTCCCGGCGAATCGGTCGAACCTCTTTCGGTTCTCATCCTCCCCCTTGCCAAGGCTGGAGAAGATGTCTGGCACGCCGCCCTTCCCATCCCGCGCTGCCACGTCCGATTCTGGTGGAGGGGGGAGGATGACTCCGGGCATCCTGCCCTCCGCCCTCCGGGCGCGGCCTGCGGCCGCGTGCCGATTCGCTCCCGGCGAATCGGTCGAACCTCTTTCGGTTCTCATCCTCCCCCTTGCCAAGGCTGGAGAAGATGTCTGGCACGCCGCCCTTCCCATCCCGCGCTGCCACGTCCGATTCTGGTGGAGGGGGGAGGATTCGAACCTCCGAAGGCTGAGCCGTCAGATTTACAGTCTGATCCCTTTGGCCGCTCGGGAACCCCTCCCAGGGAAGCGCCGTATTGTGGCTGACCACCCCTGGAGTGTCAACCGGTTTTTGGGTCTGCCGACTCATCCTGGCCACGGGTTTCTGGTAGCATCGGCGCCCAACCCCGGCGGCGTAGCACCCCGGTCACCAACGCACCTGAGCATGGTGCGCGCCACCCTTATCGTTCACAACGGGAGCCAAAGGATGAAGGTCACCATCTTCGGGAGCGGTTACGTTGGCCTGGTCACTGGAGCCTGCCTCGCGGAGGTCGGCAACCATGTCGTCTGCGTCGACGTGGACCCGGCAAAGATCGACCTGCTCAACAGCGGAGGGATTCCGATCTTCGAGCCCGGTCTGGAGGATCTGGTCAGGCGCAATCAGGAAGCCGGGCGCCTGCGCTTCACCACCGATGCCCGGCTCGGCATCGAGCATGGGCTGTTCCAGTTCATCTGCGTGGGCACCCCGCCGGACGAAGACGGCTCGGCGGATCTGCAGCACGTGCTGGCGGTCGCCCGCTCGATCGGGCAGCACATGAGCGACTACCGGATCGTGGTCAACAAGTCCACGGTGCCGGTGGGCACGGCGGACAAGGTCGCGGCAACCCTGCGCGAGGCGCTGGGGCGGCGCGGTGCGCATGTGGAGCTCGACGTCGTCTCCAATCCCGAGTTTCTCAAAGAGGGCGCCGCCGTGGACGACTTCATGCGCCCGGACCGTATCGTCGTGGGGGCTGACAATCCCCGCACCACCGAGCTGCTCCGTATCCTCTACACGCCCTTCAACCGCAACCACGACCGCCTGCTGACCATGGACATCCGTTCCGCCGAGCTCACCAAGTATGCGGCGAACGCCATGCTGGCCACCAAGATCAGCTTCATGAACGAGCTGGCCAACATCGCCGAAGCCGTCGGCGCGAACATCGAGCAGGTCCGCCTCGGTATCGGCTCGGACCCGCGCATCGGCTACCAGTTCATCTACCCCGGCTGCGGCTACGGCGGCTCCTGCTTCCCAAAGGACGTGCGGGCCCTCGAGCGCACCGCCCTGGGGGCCGGCTGCACGCCGCAGATCCTCACCGCAGTCGAGGCCGTCAACCACCGCCAGAAGCGGGTGCTTTTCGAAAAGATCCGCCAGCATTTCGGCGACCAGCTGGCCGGTCGGACCTTCGCGCTCTGGGGACTGTCGTTCAAGCCCAACACCGACGACATGCGCGAGGCCTCCAGCCGGACCCTGATGGAGGCGCTCTGGGAGGCCGGGGCGAAGGTGCAGGCGTTCGACCCGGTCGCGTCCGAGGAAGCCCGCCGGCTCTATGGCGATCGCGCGGACCTCAGACTCTGCGAAGACGCCGACCAGGCGCTAGATGGCGCCGACGCACTGGTCATCGTGACCGAGTGGGCGGAGTTCCGCAGCCCTGATCTCTCCCTGCTGCTGCAGCGGCTCAGCGAGCGCGTCATCTTCGACGGACGCAACCTGTACGACCCCGGCATCGTAGCCGCCGCGGGCCTGATCTATTACTCCGTGGGACGGCAACCGCACCACCCCGCAGGCTAGTGTCCTGTCGCGCAAATGCATCAAGCCACGACCGGCTACCGATCCAGCAGCCTCTTGATTTATACCCTTGACAGGCTCCCGGGCTTCATCCATGATCCCACGCACATCGATAATGTTGCAGAAAAATAACAAATAAACCGGCGAACAACAACCCGGTCTCTGGGGCGCAAATATTCGAATCGTCAACAACGCAGCGCGCCGGGGACCCTCCATGCGGGAGGATCTGACCCATGTTGCAGAAAAAACATCTGATAGTGACCGCCGTCGCGGCCTGCCTGGCCGCGCCAGGCGCCTTCGCCACCAACGGCATGTTCAGCCACGGCTACGGCACCAAGAGCAAGGGGCTGGCCGGGGCCACCACCGCGCTGCCCCAGGACTCCATGGCCGCGGCGACCAACCCCGCGGGCATGGTGTTCGTAGGCGATCGCATGGACCTGGGCGCAGCGTTTTTCAATCCCAATCGTGAATGGAAGAGCGAGCGGGACCTGCTCCCCGGTTTCGCGCCCTCCATGACCACCCGGGAGAGCGGCAAGAACTGGTTCCTGATCCCCCATTTGGGCTACAACAAGATGCTCGACGACACCCGATCGGTAGGTGTCAGCGTCTACGGCAATGGCGGGATGAACACCGACTACCGCACCGAGGCCCGGCCCATCGTGCCATTCAACCTGCTGGGCATGCGAGGTGCCTTCGGTGACGGACGGGCGAACATCGACCTGTCCCAGCTGTTCATCAACATGACCTACGCCCAGAAGCTGACCGACGACATCTCGGTGGGCGTGAGCCCCATCCTTGCCGTACAGCGCTTCCGCGCCAAGGGGCTCAGCCGCTTCCGGCTGTTCACCGCGGACGCCTGGGATTCATTCGGCCTGCTGCCCCACCGCGGAGCAGTCGACGGGCTGGACGACAACGGTTACGACTGGTCCTACGGCGGCGGCGCAAAGGTGGGCATCCAGGCCAACCTGAGCCCTACCCTGTCCCTGGGAGCGGCCTACGAAAGCAAGATGTTCATGACCAAGTTCAGCTCCTATGATGATCTCTTCGCCGAGAACGGCCGCCTGGACATCCCCGCCACCGCCAACATCGGTCTCGCCTTTAAGCCAATGGCCGGGCACACCTTCACGTTCGACATTCAGCAGATCTACTACAGCGACGTGCCAGCCATGGCCAATCCGAGCACCGACAGGTTGATCGGCTGCCTGCTCGGCAAGTTCACGCTGCAGGGCAACGACTGCTTCCTGGGCGGCAGCAACGGCGCCGGCTTCGGCTGGCATGACATGACCGTGTTCAAAGCCGGCTGGCAGTGGGAGATGAGCGACCGCACCACCGTCCGTCTGGGCTTCAGCACCGGCAAACAGCCGATCCAGAGCCGCGATGTCGATTTCAACATCCTGGCCCCGGCCACCATCGAGAACCACCTGACCGCCGGCCTGACCCGCAAGCTCGGCGCCAGCAACGAGATCAGCGCGTCCCTGACCCGCGCCCTGCCCCACAGCGTGGACGGCCGCAACCCCTTCGGCTTCGGCAGCGAGGCCATCCAGCTTAAAATGGACCAGTGGGACTTCGAGGTGAGCTGGGCCTGGAAGTGGTGATGGCCCTCGCGGACGCTTGATCAGCCGTTGAAAAGGCCGCCTTCGGGTGGCCTTTTTCATTTGGCCCCGCTCTGGCCACACTCGAGACCGTCCGGTCACGCCTCAGCGCGCGCCGTGCAGACTGTTCATCACCTGCTGGTGGTGGCCGTCCAGGATCAGCGGCAGCAGACCGGCGGCGCGGCCCAGCGCCGTACGAATGTTGGCCTCGTCGTCCCGGGAAGGGCGCCCTAGCACATAGTCCACCACGGCGTCCTTGTCGCCCGGATGGCCGATGCCCACCCGCAGGCGCAGGAAATCCGGACCGCCGAGAGCCTTGAGCAGATCTCGCAGCCCGTTATGACCGGCGTGGCCGCCGCCGCGCTTCAGACGCACCACCCCGGGCTCCAGATCCAGTTCGTCGTGGACGACCAGCAGCTGGTAGGGCGCTATACCGTAGTAGCCCGCGAAGGCCGCGACAGATTGGCCGCTACGGTTCATGTAGGTCGTGGGCTTGAGCAGCCAGCACTCGCGCCCTTCGACCAGGATACGGCACAGGTCACCGAAGAAACGCGAGGCGGGCCGAAAGCCGGCGCCAAAGGTCTGCGCCAGCTCATCGGCGAGCCAGAACCCCACGTTGTGGCGAGTCCCCTCATAGCGGGCACCGGGATTGCCGAGCCCCACGACGACGCGGACCGTGGATTCCGGACTCATCGGCGGACCAGGCAGCGCAACAGCGGCTTGGAGCGAGCCAGGGCCAGGAGCGGAACAGCCGCCCCTGGACGCGGTCCGGATCGATCAGCCAGCGGCGCCGGTCTCACCGCCCTCTTCGCCAGCCTCCCCTGGCGCTGCCCCGCCATGCTTGGCCAGCAAGGCGACCACCGGCAGGTCATGCTCGGGACCCTGCGCGAGCGCCGGGATCTCCACCCCGTCAGGCAGCGTCAGATCGGACAGATGGAGCATGTCGCCGAGCTGCATCTGCGAGACGTCGACCCCGATGAACTCGGGCAGATCCTTGGGCAGACAGGTGATCTCGACATCGGTCTGGGAGTGGCTGATCATCCCGCCGCCGAGCTTGACGCCGGGGGCGAGAGCCTCCCCGACGAAATGCAAGGGCACGTGCATCCGGATCTTCTCGTCCTCGGCGATGCGCTGAAAGTCCACATGCAGCACCAACGGCTTGCTCGGATGGCGTTGCAGATCCTTGAGCACCACCCGCTCGCTGGGCTCGCCGAGCTTAAGGTCGAGCACATGAGAGTAGAAGGCCTCGTGGCCGAGGTGCTGGACGAGATCGGTCTGAGCCACCGTGATCATGGACGGGTCCTTGTGGGCCCCATAGACGATGCCTGGCACCAGGCCGGCACGACGCAGGCGGCGGCTCGCACCCTTCCCCGTGTCCATGCGAGCCTGCGCCATAATCTCAAAAGTCTCTTGCATGTCAGTCTCCGTCAAACCTCAAAAAATCAGCTGCGCAAGGTCCGCGACCAGACCGGCTGCGCAACGCCTCAACGCCGCGGCGCAATGCCGCGACCTTCGTTGCAGGGCCCTTGAACGCATTCCAGGTGCCCTCCCAGGGCAGGGAGACCCTGCCATATCCATGCGCCCGATTGGCTCGAGCCTCCCCTGAAGCCAGGCGGCCCTCCGGGCCGATCGGATCAGTCCACGAACAGAGAGCTTACCGACTCGTCGTTGCTGATCCGGCGCAGCGTCTCCGCAAGCAGCTCCGCGATGCTGAGCTGGCGAATCTTGTCGCAGGCACGCGCTTCGGGTCTGAGTGGGATGGTGTTGGTCACTATCAGCTCATCGAGAACCGAGCGGTTGATGTTGGCGACCGCCGGTCCGGATAGCACCGGGTGGGTGCAGTAGGCCACCACTCGCACAGCCCCATGCTCCTTCAATGCCTTGGCCGCCTGGCAGAGCGTCCCAGCGGTGTCCACCAGGTCATCGATGATGACACAGGTACGCCCCTCGACCTCGCCGATGATATGCATCACCCGCGCCTCGTTGGCGCGCGGACGGCGCTTGTCGATGATCGCCAGATCGGCATCATCGAGACGCTTGGCCAGGGCCCGGGCCCGAACCACCCCGCCCACGTCGGGCGACACCACGATCAGGCTCGGATACTTCTGACGCCACACGTCGCCCAGCAGCACCGGGGAGGCGTAGACGTTATCGACCGGGATGTCGAAGAACCCCTGGATCTGGTCCGAATGCAGATCCACCGTCAGCACGCGATCGGCACCGGCCATGGAGATCGTCTTGGCGACCAGGCGCGCGGTGATAGGCACCCGGGCGGATCTCGGTCGGCGGTCCTGGCGCGCGTATCCGAAATAGGGGATCACCGCGGTGATCCGCTTGGCCGACGCCCAACGCAGGGCGTCGATCATCACGAGCATCTCCATGAGATGGTCGTTGGTAGGCGCGGAGGTCGGCTGGACGACAAATACGTCACGCCCGCGCACATTGTCCTGAATCTCGACCATCACCTCCCCATCGCTGAACTGCCCTACAACGGCCTTGCCGAGCGGGAGATTCAGGCGTGCAGCAATCTCTACAGAGAGCTCCGGGTTGGCGTTACCCGAAAATACCGTTAAGGGACTGCTGGCCGGCACGGATACCCTCCGCTTGGTCGACTCGATCATCTTGTCTGGCGCCGCCGCGCGGACTGCGCAGCCCGCGCGAGGCCGCCACCACCGAACGGCCGCGTCACTTGGCTGGGGCGGTAGGATTCGAACCTACGCATGCTGGAGTCAAAGTCCAGTGCCTTAACCGCTTGGCGACGCCCCAGTTGTCTGCGAATCCTCAATCCTACCGCCCCGCGGTAGGATGACTCGGGCATCCTGCCCTCGCCTCTACGGGGCCGGCGCTTCGCCCCGGTGCGGATTCGCTCCCGGCGAATCCGTCGAACCTACGCATGCTGGAGTCAAAGTCCAGTGCCTTAACCGCTTGGCGACGCCCCAGTTGTCTGCGAATCCTCAATCCTACCGCCCCGCGGTAGGATGACTCGGGCCAGCCGACCACGAACGAATCCCCTCCAGGCTCGGGTCAGGGGCCAAGCCCTTCGAGCATGCCGAGCAAGGGGGACCGATTCAGCCCGCGGGCCACCAGCCCGCGCCAGCGACCCGGCATCTGTGCCAGCAGGCGGTGCGCGGGGCCGGGCTCGTCGAAGGCGGCGAACACCGCCCCACCCGTGCCGGTCAACCTGGCCTCGGCGCGGGCGGCAAGCCAGTCGATCGCCTCCGCGACCGCCGGATGGCGCTTACGCACCACCGCCAGGCAGTCGTTGCCTCCGGCGCCCGCAAGAAAGTCAGATATTGTGATTGGCGGCGAATTTCGTGTCAATTGGGCGTCGGCGAACACCCCGGCCGTGGAGACCGATACCGGCGGGATAATTACCAGGTACCAGGGCTCCGGCAGCGTAAGCGAGGCTCAGTCGCTCGCCGACTCCCTCGGCCCAGGCTGCCCGTCCGTGCAGAAACACCGGCACATCCGCGCCCAGGGACAGGCCGAGTACGGCGAGCCGCCCGACCGACCGACTCAGGCCCCACAACCGGTTCAGGGCGGACAGCGTGGTAGCGGCATCCGAGCTCCCGCCCCCCAGACCAGCGCCCATGGGCAGACGCTTGTCCAGATCGATGTCCACGCCCAGCGGACAGGCGCCATCCTGCTGCAGCAATCGGGCGGCCCGAACCACCAGATCCGAGTCTTCCGCCAGGCCGGGCACCGCTCGCGCCCTGCGCACCCGCCCGTCGCGACGAGGCCTGAAACGCAGACGGTCGGCACAATCGATAAACTGAAATACGGTCTGCAGCAGATGGTAGCCGTCGGATCGCCGCCCGACGATGCGCAGCATCAGATTGACCTTGGCCGGGGCCGGCCACCACTCGCCCCACCCGTCAGCCGCGTCCAGGGGTGTCACCGACCTCGGCCCACTGATCGACGACCACCTTGACCTCGACCCCGCGCCGGCTCAAGGCCAGGCGCCGGGGGACCAGCCAGGAGCCCAGCTCAGTCCAATCCAGGAAGCGCACCCCCCAGCCCGCCTGCATCAGCCGCAGCGGCCGACCCGCATCGTCGCGCGAGATTTCCGCCGGCCGGCCCGGGTCAGCCGCGCCGACGAGCCAGTAGGGGAGCTCCCGCACCGGGAGCTCGGCGCCGAACTGTTGGAGGGCCCACCGCTGCAGCTCCGGGCCCCGCAGCTCCTGTCCGTCCTGATCCCGGACCCAGAGTGCGCCGCCCAGCCGGTGCACCTCGACCGCCCCCTGCCCGAAGGGTCCGCTAAAGCGCGCACTGAAGTCCTCGCCGTTCTGGCGCCACAGCAGCGAGGCGCTCCAGCCCCGGTCATCGACCTTCACGCCAATGCGCCCTTCCAGCCTCCAGACCCGAGGCGTCTCGCCGACGGACGCCAGGGCGCCCTTGGGGGTAGGTCCAAGCAGGGACGCACAGCCACCGGCAAGCAGGGCCGCGCCGGCAACCACCAGCCAGAGCACCGATCTGGACGCCAGCGCGCGAGCCACCCCACCGAGGCTCACTCCAGGCGCTTCATGCTGCTGCGGATGTACTTGCTTTCAGGGTCGCGGGCCAGCGCGTCGCCCCAGACCTTGCGTGCCTCCTGCTTGCGCCCGGAGACCCACAGCACCTCCCCAAGGTGGGCAGCAATCTCGCCGTCGTAGCCCGCGTCCAGGGCCTTGCGCAGGTAGCCGATCGCCTCGTCCCTGCGCCCCAGTCGGTACAGCACCCAGCCCATGCTGTCGAGGATCGCAGGGTTGTCCGGCTTGAGAGCGATCGCCCTTTCGATGTAGCCAAGCGCTTCGGTGTAGCGATCGGTCTGGTCGGCCAGGGTGTAGCCGAGCGCGTTCAGGGCATCGGCATGCTTGGGGTCCTTGGCGATGATCGCCTTGAGGTCGCGCTCGAGGATGTCGAGGCGATCTTGGCCGGCCGCAAAGATCGCCCGCGCGTAGAGCAGATCCGAATTATCGGGGTTGGCCTCCAACGCCTCGCTGTAGAGATCCCAGACCTGACTCGCCTGACCCTGGTCCTTGAGCAGCTCGGCCTCCTGCAGATACAGCCAGACCGATTGTTCCGGGGACGTGGCGCGCAGCTCGCGAAACACCGCGCGCGCCTCGCCGAGCTTCCCACGTTTGGCCAGCAACCCGGCCAACAGCACCCGCGCCTCGCTACGGTACTGCTCATCCTCGACCTTCTCGTACCAGTCGATGGCCGCCTGGACATGGCCTTCCTTCTCCTCGAGCCGCCCAAGAAACAGCGCTGATTCCGATTGTCGCTTGCCATGCTCGTACAGCCACTGCAGCTGCTCTCTGGCCTCGCCCGGCTTATCGAGCTCCACCGCAACGACCCCGACAGCGAAGCGCAGCTCTTCGCTGTCGGGCTGCTGCTTGAGCAACGTCAGGAACTCCGCATAGGCCTCGGACAGCCGGTCCATCTCCACCAGAAGCTGCGCGTAGGCCATGCGCAATAACCGGCTGTCGGGATAGCGCTGAACGGCCGCACGCAGCAAAGCCGCGGCGCCGTCCTTGTCGCCCCGCTCAGTCAGGATGCGGCTGAGCAGTACCCGCACATGGTGCCAGTCCGGACGCTGCTCGAGCAGCCGCCGGGCATTCCGCTCGGCCTCGTCCAAATGGCCGGCGGCGAGGGCCAGGATCACCAGGGCGTAGCGCGCCTCGGGGTCATCCTTGTCCTGCTCGACCAGGGCTCGCATCAGCCCCAGGGCCTTTTCCTTGTCGCTCTCATGACCGAGCAGCTCGGCAGCATCGAGAAAGCCCTCATCGCCCCGGGCCCCGGCGATGCGGATCAGGGCCCGCAGCTGCTCCATGGCCTGATCCGCGTGGCCGTCGGCCAAGTCGCGCATGGCGGCAAAACGACGCGCCGCGGGATCATTGGGGGAGAGCTCGACCCACAGCCGCACCGCCTGGCGCGTCTTGTCCGCATCCTTCAGGAACACCGCAATGCGCGCCGCCCGCTCGGCCGCGTAGGCGACGCCAGCCTGCTTCGCCACGTCCAGATAGTGGCTATACGCCGTTCGGAAGTCAGCGCGCTGGGCCGCGATCTCCGCGACCATCAGGTTGTAGAGCAGCTCGGGCGAGAGCTCGGTGCTCTGGGGCTTGGGCTCGGGAAACGGCAGCTGCACCGGCTCGGCTGGTGCCTCGGCCTGCGGCGCCGTCGGCTCGGCACGGCGTGCCGTCTCGGCGCAGCCGGTGAGCAGCAGCACCAAGAGTGCAGCCAGAAGAGCGGTGAAACGCAGCACGGGGGGATCATTCCTTGTGGTATGAAGGTCGCCGGGCGCAGGGTACCGACGCGACATTCGGTCAAGTATAAGGAAAATCGCAGCTCGCTTCCCGTCGCGATGCGGCGCCCGGCCCGCGGGCAGATCTGTCCTCGCCAGCGGGCCGCACTTGAATTCGCTTTGACGGTAAATGACACTCTTGGTTCTCAACCAGATTCATCTCGCCCATGTCGCTGCTCGTACTTGGCCTCAACCACAAGACCGCCCCGGTCGCGATCCGCGAGCGCCTGACGTTCGGTCCGGACGTCACCACCGAGGCCCTGGCCAGCGCTTCCGCGGTCGGCGGCATCAAGGAGGTGGCGATTCTCTCGACCTGCAACCGGACCGAGATCTACTGCGCGCTGGAAAGCGCCGACAGCGCCGCGGTCGGGCGCTGGATCGCAGGCTTTCACGGTCTGCCCTACGAAGAGCTCCTGCCTTACCTTTACACACACCAGGAGTCCGAGGCCGTGCGCCACCTGCTGCGCGTCGCCAGTGGGCTCGACTCCATGGTGCTAGGGGAGCCGCAGATCCTGGGCCAGGTCAAGACCGCATATCACAGCGCCAACGATGCCCGCACGACCCAGAAGCTGCTCGGCCGCCTGTTCCAGCACAGCTTCGCTGTGGCCAAGCAGGTGCGCACCGATACGGCGATCGGCCACAGCCCGGTCTCGGTGGCGTTTGCCGCCGTCAGCCTGGCCCGCCAGATCTTCAGCGACCTGTCGACCCAGACGGCGCTGCTGATCGGCGCAGGGGAGACCGTGGAGCTCGCCGCCCGGCACCTGCACCAGCACGGCATCGGGCGGATCGTGGTGGCCAACCGCACGGTGGAGCGCGCCCACCAGCTGGCGGCCCAGTTCGACGGCTACGCCATCGCACTCACCGAGCTGCCCAGCCATCTGGCCGAGGCCGACATCGTGATCTCCTCCACCGCGAGCCCGCTGCCGGTGCTCGGCAAAGGCACGGTCGAGAGCGCGCTCAAGAAGCGGCGGCGCAAGCCCATCTTCATGGTCGACATCGCCGTGCCGCGGGACATCGAGCCCGAGGTCGCCGAGCTCGACGACGTCTACCTCTATACGGTCGACGACCTGGAGGAGGTGATCCAGGAGAATCTGCGCTCGCGCGAGGATGCCGCCGCCCAGGCCGAGGAGATCATCGAGCTGCAGACCACCGAGTTCATGGGCTGGCTTCGCTCGCTGGATGCGGTCGGTGTGATCCAGAGCTACCGCGGCCAGGCTGAGCGCCTGCGCGACGAGGTGTTGGAGCGCGCAAGCCGGATGCTCGCCGGCGGCAAGCCGCCCGAGGAAGCGCTGCAGTATCTCGCCCATACCCTGACCAACAAGCTGCTGCACACCCCGAGTGTGCGCATCCGCCAGGCCGGCTACGAGGGGGAGGCCGGCCTGCTGGAGGCCGCTAACCTGCTGTTCAGGCTTGGAAAGAACGCTCGCCCGTGATTGACCCCTCGATCAGGGGCAAGCTCGAGCGTATCGCCGAGCGTTTCGCCGAGATCAGTGCGCTGCTTGCGCGCCCCGAGGTGCAGGCCGACCAGAAGCAGTACCGCAGCCTCGGCCGCGAGTATGCCCAGATCGAGCCGGTGGTGGAGCGCTTCACCGAGCTGCGCGGCCTGGAGCGCGACGCCGACGGGGCCCGAGAGATGCTCGGCGATCCGGAGATGCGCGAGCTGGCGCGCGACGCCCTGGCCGAGGCCGAGCGCCGCCAGGCCCGACTTGAGCCCGAGCTGCAGCAGCTGTTGGTGCCTCCGGACCCGGATGACGAGCGCAACGTATTCCTCGAGATTCGGGCCGGGACCGGCGGTGCCGAGGCGGCGCTGTTTGCCGGCGACCTGCTGCGCATGTACCTGCGCTATGCCGAGGCACGCGGCTGGCGCTCCGAGCCGCTCAGCGAGAGCCTCGGCGAGCAGGGCGGGTACAAGGAGGTGATCTGCCGCATCAGCGGACGCGGGGTCTATGCCCGCCTGAAGTTCGAGGCCGGGGCCCACCGGGTCCAGCGCATACCCCAGACCGAGTCCCAAGGGCGCATCCACACCTCGGCGTGCACGGTCGCGGTGCTGCCAGAGGCCGAGGAGATCGACGAGATCGCGATCGGGCCGTCAGACCTGCGGGTGGACACCTTCCGCTCGTCAGGCGCCGGGGGCCAGCACGTCAACGTCACCGACTCGGCGGTACGCATCACGCACCTGCCCAGCGGCATCGTCGTGGAATGCCAGGACGAGCGCTCCCAGCACAAGAACCGGGCACGCGCGATGGCGCTGCTGCGGGCCCGGCTGCTGGCGCGCGCACGCGATGAGCGGGCCAGCGCCCAGGCGCTGTCGCGCAGGCTTCAGGTGGGCAGCGGCGACCGCTCCGAGCGCATCCGGACCTACAACTTCCCCCAGAGCCGGGTCACCGATCACCGCATCAATCTGACCCTTTACAGACTCGACGACATCGTCAGCGGTGACCTCGACCCGCTGATCGAGCCGCTCATCCAGGAGCATCAGGCCGAGCAGCTCGCGAGCCTGGCCGAGACCTCGTATTGAGCGCCAGCATCGGTGAGGCCTTGCGCCGGGCCCAGACCCGCCTGGCCGCCCTGCCCCACGCGGAGCCGGCCCTGGAGGCCGCGCTGCTGCTCGCACGCGTGCTCGGCCGGCCGCGCACCTATCTGATCGCCTGGCCGGAGCGGACGCTGGATGCCGGGCAGACCCTCGCCTTCGAGGTGCTGGTGCGCCGACGCTGTGCCGGGGAGCCGATCGCCTACATCACCGGACAGAGGGAATTCTGGTCCCTGGACCTGGAGGTCACGCCCGACACCCTGATCCCGCGCCCGGAGACCGAGCTGCTGGTCGAGCACGCGCTGGCGCTCATCCCCCCGGCGGCGCGCTGGCGCGTCGCTGACCTGGGCACCGGCTCCGGGGCAGTGGCGGCCGCCCTGGCCCGGGAGCGCCCCGGCTGTCGCATCCTGGCGACGGACCGATCCGCCCGGGCCCTGGCCGTCGCCAGCCGAAACTTTCGCCGGATCGGGCTGCACAACGTCGAGTCCCGCCGCGGCAGCTGGTGGAAGGCCTTCGCCCGCCGGGAGCGGCTCGACCTGGTGGCGAGCAATCCACCGTATCTGGCCGCCGGGGACTCGCATCTGCGCCGCGGCGACCTCAGGCGCGAGCCGCGCGGCGCGCTGGACGGGGGCGCCGACGGCACTCAGGCGCTGAGAGGTATCGCGGCGGGGGCCCGGCGCCACCTCAAGCGCGGCGGCTGGCTGCTTCTGGAGCACGGGATGGCCCAGGGCCCGGCGGTCCGGGCCCTGATGAGACGCCATGGATTCGTGGCGGTTACCAGCTTCCGGGACGCCGCGCGGCACGTGCGGGTAACCCGGGGACGCGCCTGAGCCCCCGAGGCAGCCGGGCCGGATCACACCTGGGCCTTGCATATTCGCGGTGGCACATTAGGATTGTGGTAATGAGCGAGACCGAAAACCAGTTCGTCAAGCATCGCGAGATCGTCTTCTGCGAGCTGCACCCGGACCCGCACCAGGCGCGCAGTGCGACCCTGCTGCTGGCCCAGGTGCCCGGCGTACACCAGGTGCAGGTGCTGTCCCCGACCTTGCTGCGGGTCAGCTACGATGTGCTGCAGATCACCCGCGAGCAGATCGAGACGCTGCTCAGCGAGAAAGGCTTCCACCTGGACAACCGCCTGGTCTACCGCCTGATCCGGGGGCTGCACTACTACACCGAAGAGACCCTGAGGGCCAACCTCGGCTGCCCCCGCGGCGAATCGAACTGTACCCAGAAGATCTTCGCCGAGCGCTACGGGCACACCAATCACGGCTGCCGCGACCAGCGCCCGGAGCACTGGCGCCGCTATCTTTGAGCCGGGGCGCGGCCGCCGCCGCTCCGCCATCCTCCGCGACTTCGCCACGTGCAAGACGAGCAGCTACTTCGCTACGCGCGGCATATCCTGCTCCCACAGATTGGCATCGAGGGCCAGCAGCGGCTCCTGGCGTCGCACGTGCTGGTCATCGGCGTGGGCGGGTTGGGCTCACCGGTCGCCATGTATCTGGCCAGCTCCGGGGTCGGCGAGCTCACCCTGGTCGACTTCGACGTCGTCGAGCTGTCCAACCTGCAGCGCCAGATCGTCCACGGCACCGCGGACATCGGCCGCCCCAAGGTCGAGTCCGCCCGCGAGACCTTGCTCAGGCTGAACCCGGAGTGCCGCGTCCTGATCTTCGGCCGCCGGCTCTCCGCCGATGAGCTGCGCGGGCAGGTCGCCTGCGCAAACCTGGTCCTGGACTGCAGCGACAACTTTCCGACCCGCTTCGCCGTCAACGCCGCCTGCGCGGCGAGCGGCACGCCGCTGATCTCGGGTGCCGCCGTGCGCATGGACGGTCAGGTGGCACTGTTCAGCGGCCGGCCCGGCGAGCCCTGCTACCAATGTCTATACGGCGCCGAAGGTGCCACCGAGGAGACCTGCTCCGAGACCGGGGTGCTCGCGCCGCTGGTCGGGGTCATCGGCAGCCTTCAGGCGATCGAAGCAATCAAGTGGATCACCGGCGCAGGCACCACGCTCGCCGGGCGCCTCCTGGTGCTCGACGCCCTTCAAGGGACCTGGCGGACGTTGCGACTGAAGGCCGACCCCGACTGCCCCACCTGCGCCACCAAGCCCGACCCCCTCATCCCCGGGGACGGTCCTGCGCGGGTTTGAGTTGCGCGGAGGCGCGCCGGATAATGCCGGGCCAGCGGGGCGATGGCGGCCTCGTGACCACCTCTGGGGCAACCAGGAGCCGATCTTGATGAAGCGACTGGCGGGTCTATCGGCCGGCGCTATGCCGGATGCGAGCATTTTCCCCCGGACCGGTCCGACGAGCGACTCGGTCGCCGCCGATCCCGACCTGGGCTGAGTCGGCATCCTGGCGCCGATCCCCGCCCAAGGGCGCTCTTTAACCTAGAAACGGCAGTTGACCGCTTCGAGTAGCCATCAAGTGAATGATCTGGCCTTGGTTCCGGACAAGCTTGACGCTCACCCGTCGGGTGATGGCCGCTACGACCACCAGGGCACGCACCGCGCGGCGCCTGGCTGCGTTATAACTCGTTGGAATAGCTCCACTATTCCGCCTCGTTATGCCTTGCCAGACACCACGCGGCACGCACCCTGGCGGCCGTTCAACTGCCGCTTCTAGGTTTAATGCTCTTGTATATCCACGGATTCGCCAGCTGCGGACAAGGCAACAAGGCACGCATGCTCGTCGGTCGTTTCGGACGGGATCGCGTCATGACGCCGGATCTTCCTGTGGAGCCGGACAAGGCCATCGCGGTCCTGGCTGGCCTGATCGGGAATCGCCGCGACCTGCTGCTGGTCGGGTCCTCGCTCGGCGGCTGTTACGCGGCCTGGCTGGCCGGGCTCCACGGCCTGCCCGCCGTGCTGATCAACCCCGCGCTCGAGCCCTGCGCAACGCTCGCCCCCTATCTGGGCACAGTGCGCAATTTGTGCACCGGCGAGCCGTTCGAATGGAATCGCGCCTACCTGGAGCAGCTGCGCACCTACCAGGAGGCCCAGCCGCTCCCCCGCGACCGACTCCTGGTGCTGCTCCAGGCCGGGGATGAGTCCATCGACTACCGCGTCGCCGCCCACCGGCTCGCCCCCTCCGAGCTGGTCATCGAGCAGGGCGGGAGCCATGCCTTCGAGCGATTCCCGAGGCATTTGGATCGGATAGAGGCCTTTCATCGGCGCCACCTGGGCCCCCTGCGAGGCTGAGCATGCTCCCCCCTGACATCGATCCCGCCACCCGTCGCTGGCTCGAAGGGCTGGGCGAGGACATGCTTCTGCGCGACCGGCTGCTCGGGCAAGATCTCAGCTTCAAGACGACCTGGGGCCTGTTCTCGCCCAAGGCCATCGACGACGGCACCCGACTGCTGTTGGGCCACCTGGAGGTAGGGCCGCGCGATCGCGCGCTGGATCTGGGCTGCGGTTACGGGCCGATCGGGCTGGCCATCGCGGCGGCGGCCCCCGAGGGTCACGCGGTGCTGGTGGACAAGGACTTCGTGGCCGTGGAGTATGCCCGGCGCAACGCCGAGCTCAACGGCATCTGCAACGCCGAAGTGTTGCTGAGCAACGGCTTCAGCCATCTCAGCGAGCGCCGCTTCGACCTAATCGTTTCCAATCTGCCGGCCAAGACCAACAAGGAGCAGTACTATCTGTACTTCTACGAGGCCCTGGCCCGCCTGACGCCCGGGGGGCGGATCTGGGTGGTCAGCATCACCGGTCTTCGCAAGTTCATCCAGCGTGCCTTCGGTGAGGTGTTCGGCAACTACGAAAAGGTCAAGCAAGGCCAGACCTACACCGTAGCCATGGCCGAGAAACGAGCGCCGGCTTGACTAGATGGGATCACCGAGCCCCCATGCCGCTGCAGCCTCCGAGCCCTGACGCCGTGTCCAAACGCACCGTTGAGATCCTTGTGATCACCCTGGCCTGGGCCTTCCTGGTCGCGCTGGCCCTCGTCTGCCGTCCCCTGACCGCGGTGGACGAGACCCGCTACCTGAGTGTCGCCTGGGAGATGTGGCAGCGCGGCAATCTGCTGGTGCCTTTCCTCAACGGCGAGCCTTACGCCCACAAGCCGCCCCTGCTTTTCTGGATGATGCAGCTGGGCTGGGCGCTGTTCGGGGTCAACGAGTGGTGGCCCAGGATAGTCGGCCCCTTGTTCGCGCTCGGAAACCTCTATCTCACCCTGAGCCTGGCGGCGAGACTCTGGCCCAAAGAAGGGCAATGGCAGGGGCTGGTGCTGCCGATCCTCGCGGGCTCCCTGGCCTGGGCCGTTTATGGCACCGCCACGCTGTTCGACATGCCGCTGACCTTTTTCGCGCTGCTGGGCGTGAGGGGAATCTGGCACGCGGCGCATCAGGGGCGGCTGCGCCACTGGCTGACAATTGCCGTCGCCATCGGGGGCGGCATCCTCGCGAAGGGCCCGGTGGTTCTGCTGCTGATCCTGCCAGCCGCGGCCCTCGCGCCATGGTGGGCCGAGAAGCGCCCCGAGCGCGGCTGGCCGGCCTGGTATCTGCGTATCGGGCTCGCGCTGTCGGGCGGTGCCGGGATCGCCCTCGCTTGGGCCATCCCCGCCGCTACCGCCGGTGGTCCGAAATATGCCGATGCCATCTTCTGGGGCCAGACGGCGGGGCGCATGGTGGAGTCCTTCGCCCATCGCCGGCCAATCTGGTGGTATATCCCGGTCCTGCCGATTCTGCTATTCCCCTGGCTGCTGTGGGGTGGTACCTGGCGCGGCCTCAAGCGCCTTGCCCTGGACGAAGGCGTGAGGTTCTGTCTCGCCTGGATGACCCCGATCTTTCTCGCCTTTTCCCTGATCAGCGGTAAGCAGGTTCATTACCTGCTGCCGATCTTTCCCGGGTTCGCGATCCTCGCCGCGCGGGGCCTCGGACAGCTGGACGGCCGCCCCACCCGGGGCGACCGGGTGGCACTGGGGGCCTTCCTTCTGCTGCTGGCCGCGACGTTCCCGCTGGCCCCGTTGCTGAAGGATCGGGTGTCGCAGCTCGACTGGGTTGCCGCATCCTCCCCGCTCTGGGGGGCCCTGCTCGCCCTGATGGGGGTCGGCTTGATCGTGCATCGCCCCGGCTCCTACCGCTCCCAGGTCTGGCCGATGGGGCTTGCCGTCCTGGCCTTCCTGGTCGCGCTGCACCTGGGCCCGGTCCGAGCCCACCGCGATGCCTTCGATCTCGGTCCGATGGCTGAGCACATCGCCACCCGGCAGGCAGCCGGTCACCCGGTCGCACACTATGGACGCTACCAGGGCGAGTACCAGTTCCTCGGCCGACTGACCCAGCCCATCGAGCAGCTGGACGATGCCCGCGCCCTGCGCGCCTGGATAGCGGCCCACCCGGGCGGATACGTGGTCGCGAGGTTTGGCGCCGAATTGGCCGACGCCGTTAACGGCGCCGAGTACGTGCAGCCCTACCAGGAAGGACGGGTGGGGATCTGGAGCGCTCGGAGCCTCGCGGAGCGCGAGCGTCTGCCCGGCGAGGACTGAGCTCGATCCTCAGCCCCCGAGCCGCTCCTTCAGAAGCTCGTTGACCTGCTGGGGATTGGCCTTGCCCTGGGTCTTCTTCATGATCTGGCCGACGAAGAAACCGAGCATCTTGCCGCGCTTCTTTTCTTCGGCTTGGCGATAGCCCTGCACCTGCTCCGGATTGGCGGCCAGCACCTCATCGACCACCCGCTCCAGGGCGCCGCTGTCGGTGATCTGCCGCAGCCCCCGGGCCTCGATGATCGCATCAGCCGTCCCTTCGCCGCCCCACATGGCCTCGAACACCTGTTTGGCGATCTTTCCCGAGATGGTCTCATCGGCCAGGCGCATGAGCAGGCCCCCCAGCCGCTCGGCGGACACCGGCGAATCCTCGATGTCTATGGAAGCCTTGTTCAGAGCGGCGGCCAGCTCCCCCATGATCCAGTTCGCCGCCGGCTTGGCGGCCCCGCCGCTGGCCGCTACCACGGCCTCGTAATAGTCCGCCAACGCCCGCGAGCCGGTCAGCTGGTCGGCGTCGGCATCGCTCAGCCCGTATTCCTGGAAGAAGCGCGCGCGCTTGGCGTCGGGCAGCTCGGGCATGGCGGCGAGCACCTCGCCGACAAAGGCATTGTCGATCTCCAGGGGCAGCAGATCGGGGTCCGGGAAATAGCGATAGTCCATGGCCTCCTCCTTGGAGCGCATGGATCGGGTCTCGTCGCGATCCGGATCGTACAGACGGGTCTCCTGCACCACCCGGCCGCCGGCTTCGATCAGCTCGACCTGGCGGTCGACCTCATGGTTGATGGCGCGCTCCAGGAACCGGAACGAGTTGAGGTTCTTCAGCTCGGTCCGGGTGCCCAGGCGCCCTTCACCCCGGGGGCGCACCGAAACGTTGGCGTCGACGCGAAAGGAGCCTTCCTGCATGTTACCGTCGCAGATCCCCAGATAGCGCAGGATCTGGTGGATCTTGCGCGCATAGGCGAGCGCCTCGCGGGCCGAGCGCATATCGGGCTCCGAGACGATCTCCAGCAGCGGCGTGCCGGCCCGGTTGAGATCGATGCCGGTCAGGCCGTGGAAGTCTTCGTGCAAGGACTTGCCCGCGTCCTCCTCCAGATGGGCCCGGGTGACCCCGATCGCTTTGCGCCCGCCGTCCTCGAGCAGGATCTCGACCTGGCCCCGGCCGACGATCGGCAGCTCGTATTGGCTGATCTGGTAGCCCTTGGGCAGATCCGGGTAGAAGTAATTCTTGCGCGCGAACACCGATCGATAGCCGATCTCGGCGCGGATCGCGCAGCCGAATCGCACCGCCATGCGTACCACCTCGGCATTGAGCACGGGCAGCACCCCCGGCAGTCCCAGGTCGACCGCACAGGCCTGGGTATTCGGGGCGGCACCGAACGCGGTGGCGGCACCGGAGAAGATCTTGGATCGCGTTGCGAGCTGGGCGTGAATCTCAAGCCCGATTACGGTTTCCCAGTCCATGCGCTGTGTTACCTCTGAGCCCGGCCTGCAGCAGGCTGTTGAAGATTCGGGAAACCGCAAATGCCACTGTTCGGCTTCCAGGTTGCAAGAGGATACCGAGATCCCTTTTCGATGATCCTGTCACAGGGCCATGGCCGGCAACGCACAGTGCCAGTCCGTGGCCTGCTGGAGGCGGTGGGCGACGTTGAGCAACTGCGACTCAGCGAAATAATCGCCGATGATCTGCAGCCCTACGGGCAGACCCTCCGCCATCGGCGCGGGGATGGACATGGCGGGCAATCCCGCCAGGTTGGCAGCGATGGTGTAGATATCGTTCAGGTACATGGTGACGGGATCGTCCACCTTCTCCCCAAGGCCGAAAGCGGTGGTCGGCGAGGTCGGTCCCATGATCACGTCCACCTGCTCGAAGGCGCGCCGGAAATCATCCGATATCAGGTGCCGGATCTGCTGGGCCTTGAGGTAATAGGCGTCGTAATAGCCCGCCGAGAGCGCATAGGTCCCGATCAGGATGCGCCGCTTGACCTCGGCCCCGAAGCCCTCGGCGCGCGAGCGCTTGTAGAGGTCCTCGAGATCCCTGGGCTCGGTGCAGCGGTGGCCGAAGCGGACCCCATCGAAACGGGCAAGATTCGATGAGCACTCGGCTGGGGCGACCACGTAGTAGGCGGGCACCGAGAGCCGGGCGTTGGGCAGGCTGATCTCCACCAGCTCGGCCCCGAGTCGCCGGTACTCCTGGATCGCCGCCTCGATGGAGCGGGCTATCGACGCCGCCAGTCCCTCCTCGAAGTACTCCTTGGGCAACCCGATGCGCAAGCCGCGGAGGTCGGCCTCCAGGGCCGCCGAATAGGCTGGCACCGGCTCCTGGGCGCTGGTGGAATCCCTGGGGTCGAAGCCGGCGATCACCTGCAGGATGGCCGCGGCATCGGCGGCACTGCGGGTCATCGGCCCGGCCTGATCCAGACTCGAGGCGAACGCGATCATCCCATAGCGCGACACCCGCCCGTAGGTTGGCTTCAGGCCGGTGATGCCGGTGAGCGCAGCGGGCTGACGGATCGAGCCCCCGGTGTCGGTACCGGTGGCCGCCACCACCAGGCGAGCCGCCACGGCGGCCGCCGAGCCGCCCGACGAGCCGCCGGGCACGCGCTGGGGGTCCCAGGGGTTGCGCACGGCACCGTACCAGCTGGTCTCGTTCGACGAGCCCATGGCGAACTCGTCCATGTTGGTCTTGCCCAGCATGACCGCACCGGCCGCCTTGAGCCTCTCCACGACCGTGGCATCGTAAGGGGCGGTGAAGTTGTCGAGCATGCGCGAGCCGCAGCTCGTCCGCACGCCGTCGGTGCAGAAGATGTCCTTGTGGGCGATCGGAATGCCCAGGAGGGGGCTCGGGTCCCCGGCGCGGATACGCGCGTCCGCGGCTGCGGCATCGCGCTGGGCCTGCTCCCTGGTGAGGGTGATGAAGGCGTTCAGCTCGGGCTCGAGACGCTCGATCCGCGACAGAAAGTGCCCGACCAGCTCGACGCTGGAGAGCGCCCCGCGCCTCAGCCCCGCGCCCAGCTCGGCGATGCTTTTCTCGTGCAGTGACATGGCATTACCCTGCGTGGACCCGCCGTCCGATGCATGCTCCGGACCCCGCCGGCCCGATCACTCGATGACCTTGGGAACCAGATAGAGCCCCGCCTCGGTGAGGGGGGCGATAGACTGGAACTTCTCCCGCTCATCGGCCTCGCTGATCGCGTCGGGGCGCAGCCGCTGGGCCATATGCAGGGGGTGGGCCATGGGGGCGACCCCCTGGGTGTCGGCGGTGCCCATCTGCTCGACCAGGGCCAGGATATTGGAGAGGTCCCGGCCCACCCCCTCCAGCTCGGTCTCACTCACCGCCAACCGGGCCAGGTGGGCAATCTTCTCGACGTCGGCGCGCTCCAGGGACATGGCTGCCTCGCTCTGCGACTTGATCCGAACCGAAAAAGGCCGTCAAATTATCACAGATCCCGACGGGAGTGCAGGCCGCACGTCGCCCTTCGTTTTGGCCATGGTGAGACCTGCTTTCTTGCCGTAGCCCCCAGCCGTTGCTAGATTACGCCCTCCCCGCCGCGAGCGCGGAGACGCCTGGGTCCGGTATTGAACGACCCATCAACCCACTCGGAAGCTCTGGCTCTATGTTGCTAAGACGTATTCGGGGTCTGTTCTCCAACGACCTGTCCATTGACCTCGGCACCGCCAACACCCTGATCTACGCCCGGGGCCAAGGCATAGTGCTGAGCGAGCCCTCGGTGGTCGCGATCCGACACGATCGCGGTCCGGGGGGCAACAAATCCGTGGTCGCGGTGGGCGAGGAGGCCAAGCAGATGCTGGGGCGCACGCCTAGCAACATCACGGCCATCCGACCGATGAAGGAAGGGGTGATCGCCGACTTCACGGTCACCGAGAAGATGCTCCAGTACTTCATCCACAAGGTCCACGAGACCAAGATCATCCGTCCCAGCCCGCGGGTGCTGATCTGCGTGCCCTGCGGATCGACCCAGGTGGAGCGGCGTGCCATCAAGGAGTCCGCCGCCGGGGCTGGCGCGCGCGAGGTGTACCTGATCGAGGAGCCCATGTCGGCGGCGATCGGCGCCGGCCTGCCGGTGGACGAGCCACGCGGCTCCATGGTGCTCGACATCGGCGGGGGCACCTCCGAGGTGGCGATCATCTCGCTGAACGGGATCGTCTACGCCAACTCGGTGCGTATCGGCGGAGACAAGTTCGACGAAGCGATCATCAGCTACGTGCGGCGCAACTACGGCACTTTGATCGGTGAGGCCACCGCCGAGCGCATCAAGAAGGAGATCGGCTCGGCGTTCCCGGGCAACGAGGTCAGGGAGGTGGAGGTGAAGGGGCGCAACCTCGCCGAAGGCGTGCCGCGCAGTTTCACCCTCAACAGCAACGAGATCCTCGAAGCACTCCAGGAGCCGCTCTCCGGCATCGTCAGTGCGGTCAAGACCGCCCTGGAGCAGACCCCCCCCGAGCTGGGCGCCGACGTCGCCGAGCGCGGTATCGTGCTGACCGGCGGGGGCGCGCTGCTGCGCGACATCGAGCGGCTCATCGAAGAAGAGACCGGTCTGCCGGTGGTGATCGCCGAAGACCCGCTGACCTGCGTGGCGCGGGGCGGAGGCCGTGCCCTGGAGCTCATCGACGAGCGGGGTGGAGAGCTGTTCAGCGTGGAGTGAGGCTATGCGTCGGCGCCCATGGCAGCGCCGACCCTCAGGACTACAACCGAGGCCCTCCAGCGATCAAACCGATCTTCGCCCAAGGGCCGTCGCAGACGGCACGTGTTCTGGTCGCCGCGGTGGTATCGCTGGCGCTCATGGTCGCGGACCACCGCTACCAGCACCTTGCCAGCCTGCGCTCCGCCCTCTCCACCCTCACCTATCCGCTGCAACTGCTGGCCGAGGCCCCGGTCACCCTGGTCCGCTGGGCCGAGGACAGCTTTGCCACGCGCCAGACCCTGCGCACCGAGAACGAGCGCCTGCACCAGGAAAACCTCGTGCTGCAAGGACGCCTGCAGAAGCTGTCCGCCCTGGAGGCGGAGAACACCCGGCTGCGCGGGCTGCTCGAATCTTCGTTCAAGGTCGGCGACCGACTGCTCGTCGCCGAGCTGGTGGCGGTGGACATGGACCCGTACAAACAGCAGGTCCTCATCAACCGGGGCAGCACCTCGGGTGTGTATGAGGGCCAGCCGGTGCTGGACGCTGACGCGGTCATGGGCCAGGTCTCCCAGGTCTCCGCCTTCACCTCCACCGTCGTGCTGATCACGGACGCGTCCCATGCGCTGCCGGTGCAGGTCAACCGCAATGGGCTGCGCACCATCGCCGTCGGCACCGGCCGGGTAGACTCCCTGGAGCTCCCGCATCTGCCGAACAATGCCGACATCCAGGTGGGCGACCTGCTGGTGACCTCGGGGCTGGGCGGGCGCTTCCCGCCGGGCTACCCGGTGGCCCAGGTCAGCTCGGTAGACCACCAACCGGGGCAGCCGTTCGCAGAGGTGCTGGCAACGCCAACCGCCCACCTCGATCGCACCCGCGAGGTCCTGCTGGTCTGGACCCTGGAGACCGCGCCCAAGCCGCAAGCAGCCACACCAGCCCCGAGCACCCCCGCCCTGCCGGCAAAGGACCACTGAGGTGCAGCAGGAACCGCGCGGCACGGGGGTCATCTCCATCACATTCATCGTGGCCCTGGTACTGACGGTGCTGCCCTTGCCCGAATGGGCACAGCCGTTTCGTCCCCAGTGGTACACGCTGGCCCTGATCTACTGGTGCGTCGCGCTGCCCCAGCGGGTCGGGGTCGGCACGGGATGGTTTCTGGGGCTGATCGTAGACGTGCTGACGGGCTCGCCGCTCGGCCAGCACCCCCTGTCGCTGTCCCTGATTGCATTTCTCTGCGTGAAGCTGCACCTGCGGATACGCGTGTTCCCGCTCTGGCAGCAATCCCTCACCGTGCTGACGCTGCTGGCCCTGGAGCAGTTGCTGTCGCTGTGGATCAGGGGGGCCACCGGCTATCCGACGCCGCCGCTGCTGTACTGGGCACCGGCCCTGGTGAGCATGCTGCTCTGGCCCTGGGTATTCATCATCCTGCGCGACATCCGTCGGCGTTTTGGGGTGAGGTGAGCGCGGCCCTGACGCGCCCGACCCGCAGAACACCCATCCATGGCTCAGAGCACCATCAAGAACTACCAGGGCGAGAGTCGGCTGTTCGTCGCGCGGGCCATTGCCGCAGCCGCCATCCTGCTGGTCTTGCTGGCGCTGGTGATCGCGCGTCTGTTCAGCCTGCAGGTCATCAGCCACGACCACTTCAAGACCCAGTCCCGCGACAACCGGGTCAAGCTGGTGCCTCTGCCCCCCACTCGCGGCCTGATCTACGACCGCAATGGGGTGCTGCTGGCCCAGAACCTGCCTGCATTCAGCCTGGAGGTCACACCCGAGCGGGTCGACAACATCGACGCCACGCTCCAGCGACTGGGCAAGATCATCGAGATCACCGACGAAGACCGGGAGCGTTTCGATCGGCTGCGCAGCCAGCGCCGGCGCTTCGACAGCGTGCCTATCCGGGTACGGCTCAACGAGCAAGAGGTGGCCCGTTTCTCCGTCAACCGGCTACGCTTCCCCGGGGTGGAGATCGAGGCGAATCTGGTCCGGGACTACCCGCTGGGAGCAACCATGGCGCACGTCGTCGGCTACGTCGCGCGCATCAGTGTGGACGACCTCGGGCACATCGATGCGTCGAACTACGCCGGCACGACACACATCGGCAAGCTCGGCGTGGAGAAGTCTTATGAGGACGTGCTGCACGGCACCGTCGGACTCCGGCAAGTCGAGGTCAACGCCAGCGGACGGGTGCTGCGGGTGCTCGAGAGCGAGGCGCCGGTGCCAGGCAAGGACCTGTACCTGAATCTCGACTCGGGCCTCCAGGAGGTAGCGACCGAGGCCTTGGGAGACTATACCGGCTCGGTGGTAGCCATCGATCCCCGGACCGGCGGGGTGCTCACCCTGGTCAGCAAGCCAGGCTTCGATCCCAACCTGTTCGTCGAGGGTATAGCCCCGACAAGCTACCGGGCCCTGCTGCAGTCGGAAGACAGGCCGCTGTTCAATCGCGCTTTGCGAGGCCAGTATCCCCCGGGCTCGACAGTCAAGCCGTTCGTCGGACTTGCAGGACTGGAGCTGGGCGCTATCGGATACTCGGACAAGGTCTTCTGTCCGGGCTTCTACCGCCTGCCCGGTCAGACGCACCGATATCGGGACTGGAAGAAGACCGGACACGGCTCGATGGACGTGGACCAGGCCATCGTGCAGTCCTGCGATGTGTTCTTCTATACCCTGGCCCATTCGCTGGGAGTCGATCGATTGCACGATTTTCTGGCCCGATTCGGCTTCGGCAGCCGCTCCGGCATCGACCTGGTCGGAGAGCTGCCGGGCCTGCTGCCCTCCAGCGACTGGAAGACGCGGGCCAAAAGGCAGCCCTGGTACAGCGGGGAAACCCTGATCATGGGCATAGGCCAGGGCTATTTCCTGGTCACGCCGACCCAGCTGGCCAGTGCCGTGGCCACCCTGGCCGCCGACGGACGGCGCATCTCGCCGCGGGTGGTGGACTATGTGCAGGTGCCGGGGACCCAGGGACCGCCCGAATACATCCACGGGCCAGTGGATCAGCTCAAATGGCGCGACCCCGGCCACTGGCAGCACATCATCGAGGCCATGCTCCATGTGGTCGAAAGCCCGCGCGGCACCGCCAGGCGCATTCATAGCGACGCTTACCAGATCGGGGGCAAGACCGGCACCGCCCAGGTGTTCACCATCAAGCAGGACGAGAAATACGATGAGAATGCGATCGACATCAAGCTGCGCGACCATGCGCTGTTCATCGCCTTTGCGCCGGTGGGGGATCCGCGAATCGCGGTGGCGGTGATCGTAGAGCATGGCGGCCACGGCGCCTCGGTGGCGGCCCCCGTAGCGCGCCGCGTCTTGGATTACTATCTGCTCGGAAAGGATCAGCCTTGAGACGCAGCGCGCTGTCCGCCGTCAACCGCGCCCCGACCGGCACCTCCTCCCGGCCCCGCGGACTGCTCGCCGGCCTGCACCTGGATCTGCCGCTGCTGACCGGACTGGTGCTACTGATCGGCTTCGGACTGGTCGTGCTCTACAGCGCAGGTGACCAGGATCTCGGGGTGGTGGAACGCCAGGCGCTGCGCCTGGGTCTCGCCTTCGCCGTGATGATCTCGCTCGCCCATGTCTCCCCGATCCAGCTCAAGCGCTGGAGCCCCTGGATCTTCGGCCTGGGGGTCCTGTTGCTGTTCGCAGTGCTGATCGCTGGCGAGATCGGCAAGGGCGCGCAGCGCTGGCTCGACCTGGGGGTAGTGCGCTTCCAGCCCTCGGAGATACTGAAGCTGGGGGTCCCGATGATGGTCTCTTGGTACCTGTCCGAGAAGCGCCTGCCTCCGAACTGGCTGCAGCTGCTCATCGCCGCCGCCATGATCCTGGTGCCGGTGGTGCTGATCGCAAAACAGCCGGACCTCGGCACCGCGCTGTTGGTGGCGAGCGCCGGCGCCTTCGTGCTCTTCCTGGCCGGTCTGAGCTGGCGTCTGATCGCCTCCCTGGGTATTGTCGGCGCGGCCGCCGCCCCGCTGCTCTGGCTGTTCATGCGCCCCTACCAGCGCCAGCGGGTGCTGACCTTCCTCAATCCCGAGAGTGATCCCCTGGGCGCGGGCTACCACATCATCCAATCCCAGATCGCCATCGGCTCGGGAGGGATCTACGGCAAAGGCTGGCTGAACGGCACCCAATCGCACCTGGAGTTCCTGCCCGAGCGCTCCACCGACTTCATCTTCGCCGTGCTCGGCGAGGAGTTCGGTCTGATCGGCGTGCTGCTGCTGCTCAGCATCTATCTGTATATCGTGCTGCGCGGTCTTTACATCGCGACCCGGGCCCAGGACACTTACAGCCGCCTGCTCGGCGGGTCCATCAGCCTGGTGTTCTTCGTCTACCTGTTCGTCAACACCGGGATGGTCAGCGGACTGCTGCCGGTCGTAGGCGTACCCCTGCCGCTGGTCAGCTACGGCGGCACCTCACTCGTGACCATCATGGCGAGCTTCGGTATGCTCATGTCCATTCACACCCACCGCAAACTGCTCCCGACCTGAGGCGAGCCGGAATCTGCCATGAGAAGTCGCAAGCCGCTTTCGCTCATGCTCTGCAGCGCGCTGTTGTGTGCTTGCGCCACCCAGGCGACTCCGCGCCCCGACATCGAGCCCCAGGTCAGCCAGTTCGTCGACCAGATGGTGCGCGAGCACGGCTTCGACCGGCGCGCATTGACCGAGCTGCTGGCCCGGGCCGAATTCCGCCAATCGATCATCGACGCCATGAGCCGGCCGGCCGAGGCCAAGCCCTGGTACAAGTACCGGCCGATCTTCCTGACCAAGCAGCGCATCCAGGGCGGCGCCGAGTTCTGGCAGGAAAACGCCGATCTGTTGCAGCGGGTGTCCCGCGAGTACGGGATCGCCCCGGAGATCCTGGTGGCGATCATCGGCGTGGAGACCCGCTACGGCGGCAACACCGGCTCGAGCCGGGTGCTCGACTCTCTGAGCACCCTCGCCTTCGGCTATCCCAAGCGCGCCAGCTTCTTCCGCGGCGAGCTGGAGCAGTTCCTGCTGCTGACCCGCGAGGAGCACATCGACCCAACCACGATAACCGGCTCCTATGCCGGGGCCATGGGCAAGCCCCAGTTCATCGCCAGCAGCTACCGCAGCTACGCTGTGGATTACGACGGCGACGGCCACCGCAATCTGTGGGACAGCAATGCCGATGCCATCGCCAGCGTAGCGAGCTACTTCAGCCACCACGGCTGGCGACGGGGCGAGCCGGTGGCAGTCCCAGCCCAGGGCGTAAACGCCAGCCACCAGCGGTTCGTCGATGCCGGGATGAAGCCGAGCATCCGCGTGGCCGACCTGCGTAAGGCGGGCATCCGATGCGACCCCAAGCTCAAGGGTGACGCCCTGGCCAGCCTGATCGAGCTCGAGGGCCAGGGCACCAAGGAATATTGGATCGGGCTGAACAACTTCTACGTGATCACGCGCTACAATCACAGCAACCTTTATGCGATGGCGGTCTACCAGCTCAGCCAGGAGATCCGCGCCCTGAGAAAGTCCCGGGAGAGCCCATCGGTTGCAATTCACTAGGGCACAGCTGCCCGTCTGGGCCTGGTGGGTTGCCTGCGCGCTGTTGGCAGGCTGCACCGCCCACGCCCCCAACGTAAAGGAGCCCGGTGACGGCCCCCCCAGGCGCAGTATCGACTTCGCCAGCATCCCCGACGCCATCCCGCGAGCCGATCCCCTGAGCCGCTACGGCAACCCGCCTTTTTACCAGGTGGACGGCCAGCGCTTCGAGACCCTGCAGAGCAGCCGGGGCTACGTGGAGCGCGGCATCGCATCCTGGTACGGCACCAAGTTCGAGGGCCGCCCCACCAGCAGCCGCGAGCCCTACGACCTGTACGCCATGACCGCCGCGCACCGCTCCCTGCCGCTGCCGAGCTACGTGCGCGTGACCAATCTGCAGAACGGGCGCAGTGTGGTCGTGCGGGTCAACGACCGGGGCCCCTTCCACCCCAACCGGATCATCGACCTGTCCTACGCGGCCGCCGGCAAGCTGGGAATCCTCGCCGACGGCACCGGGCTGGTCGAGGTGCGAGCAATCGATCCGCGCCACCCCGAGCCGAGACCGTTGACGGCCGCCGCATCCCATGAGCCAACCCTGTTCGTCCAGGTCGGCGCCTTCACGGACCGCGGAAACGCCGAGCGGCTGCGCAGCCGGCTGCAGTCCTCGCTGGAGCGCAGCGTGCGCATCCAGGAGCTACCGCAGCCTGGACGACAGCTGTACCGGGTCCAGATCGGTCCCCTGGCAGGGGTGGAGACGGCCGATCAGGTCGCGTTGCAGCTGGCCGGACTGGGGCTGCCCGATTCCCAGGTCGTCGTGGAGTAGCCGAGCGGCTCGAGCCGGCGCCCTGCCCGATCGGCCGGCCTCGGGTACAATAGGCCGTCGGCTGGCGGAGAAGCGGCTCCGACCGTCGGTCCTTATGCCCCGTCGGGAGCATCCCGCGGGGAGTTCCAGCGTAGGCCAGTCCGCGCTCTTTGCTTCTCGTGATTCGTCACCTGGATCGCTCAGGCAAACGGCGTACCGCCGTTGCCGAAGACCTTCCGCCGCCTCGGAGGCGTCGCGATCAGTCCCAGTCAACCAGCGCAACCGAAAGGATCGCAGTCCCGTGCATATCAAGCCCCACAGCCCAGTCCTCGCGCTCGTCCTGACCCTGCTCGCGCTCATAGCTGCGCCGGTCTCGGCCATCCCGATTCCGGCGCCCCCCAGCGTGGCGGGCAAGGGACACCTGCTCATCGACTTCGGCAGCCGCGCGGTACTGGCCGAAAGCAATGCCGACACCCGGATGGAGCCCGCGAGCCTGACCAAGATCATGAGTGCCTATGTGATCTTCCGGGAGCTGCAGGCCGGCAAAATCCACCTGGACGACATGGTGCCGATCAGCGAGAAGGCCTGGCGCACCGGGGGCTCGCGGATGTTCGTCCAGGTCGGGACCAAGGTGCGCCTGGATGATCTGCTGCAGGGCATGATCGTACAGTCCGGCAACGATGCGACCGTGGCACTCGCCGAGCACGTCGCCGGCAGCGAAGAAACCTTCGCTCAGCTTATGAACAGCCACGCCAAGCGACTCGGAATGACCAACAGCCACTTCATGGACGCCAGCGGCCTGCCCAACCCGGATCACTACACCACGCCCCGCGACCTGGCCAAGGTCACCATCGCGACCATCCGGGAGTTTCCCCAGTACTACCACTGGTACTCGGAGAAGGAGTTCACCTACAACAACATCAAGCAGCACAACCGCAACAAGCTGCTGTGGCGCGACGACGGCGTGGACGGCGTCAAGACCGGCCACACCGAGGCGGCTGGATACTGTCTGGTCGCCTCCGCCAAGCACGGGGACATGCGCCTGATCGCGGTGGTGATGGGCACCGACAGCGTGAACGTGCGGACCAAGGATGCCCAGTCCCTGCTGACTTACGGTTTCCGATTCTATGAGACCCACCGCCTCTACCAGGGCGGCGCGGAGCTCAAACAGCTGCGGGTCTGGAAGGCCGACCAGGATAAGCTCTCGGTGGGGCTGCGGGACGATCTCTATGCCACTGTGCCGCGCGGCAGCTACGACAAGCTCAGCGCCGGAATGGATGTGAGCGCCCCGCTCATCGCCCCGGTACAGGCCGGCCAGCGCGTGGGTAGCGTGCGGGTCACCCTCGATGGCAAGCCCATGTCGGAGGTGCCGCTGGTCGCGCTTTCGGCGGTGCCGGCGGGCGGCCTCTGGGCCAGTATGCGCGACAGCGTGATGCTCTGGCTCGAGTGAGCGCCGGCGCCATGGCCTCCAACGCCGAAGTGTTTCTGAACGGGGCGTTCGTGCCGCTCGCCGAGGCGCGCGTCTCGGTGATGGACCGGGGCTTTCTGTTCGGCGACTCGATCTACGAGGTGATCCCTGCCTACGGTGGGCGGCTGTTCCGCCTGGAGCAACACCTGCGCCGTCTGGAGGACAACCTGGCTGCGATCCGCATGACTGACCCGCTGGGAAGGGCCGCTTGGGAGAGTGCCCTGACGCGACTGGTCTCGCCGTTTCCGGGGCGCGATGTCGGCGTCTATCTCCAGGTCACCCGCGGACCGGCGCAAAAACGCGACCATGCGATTCCCGAGGCGGCCCAGCCCACCGTGCTCGCCATGGCCAATCCCATCGACCCGCCGGATCCG
Source organism: uncultured Gammaproteobacteria bacterium (assembly GCA_963711095.1). Taxonomy (GTDB): domain Bacteria; phylum Pseudomonadota; class Gammaproteobacteria; order Chromatiales; family Chromatiaceae; genus CAVQCX01. The sequence continues at coordinate 102,309 of CAVQCX010000040.1, forward strand.
CAGCTCGCCGAGCGGGGCATCACCGCCATCACCCTGGATGACATCCGCTGGCGACTGTGCAACATCAAGGCGACCACCCTGCTCGCCAACGTGCTGCTGCGCCAGCAGGCCAAGGACCAGCAGGCCATGGAGGCGATCCTGGTGCGGGACGGGCTGGTGACCGAAGGGGCGGCCAGCAACCTGTTCCTGGTGCGCGACGGCCTGCTGGTCACCCCGCCCAAGGGACCCTTCCTGCTGCCGGGGATCACCCGGGATCTGGTGCTGGAGCTGGCGGCGGAAAACGGCATACCTCACGCCGAAGCACCCGTGACCCCGTCCGAGCTGGGGTCCGCCGACGAGGTCTGGCTGACCAGCTCGACCAAGGAGATCATGCCGGTGACCCGGCTCGACGGCGAGACGGTGGGCGGCGGACTGCCGGGACCGCTGTGGCGGCATATGGTCGGGCTCTACCAGGCCTACAAGGCGCGCCTGCGGGCCAGCGGCTGACGGAGGGAGAGGTGCAAGGCAGCGATCGCTCGGGACTCGCATTCCCCTGCCGCTTCCCGATCAAGGCCATGGGCGCGGCCGAGGCGGGCTTCGAAGAGCTGGTCGTGCAGATCGTGCGCCGCCATGTGCCCGACCTGGGTGAAGGCGCTGTGACCCGCCGGCCGAGCCGGGGTGGCCGCTACCTCGCGGTGACCGTGGTCATCGAGGCCCGCGGCCAAGCCCAGCTCGATGCCATCTATCAGGCGCTCAGCGCCCATGAGCGGGTGCTGATGGCGCTGTGAGCCGGGACGGCAAGCCATGAGGTCCGCGTCGCCGCCGCTGCGTGTACGCCGGCTGGGCCTGCGTCCATACGAGCCGGTCTGGCGCGCCATGCAGGCGTTCACCGACCGGCGCAGCCCCGAGACCCCCGACGAGATCTGGCTGGTCGAGCACCCACCGCTGTTCACCCTCGGCCAGGCCGGGCGCCGGGAGCACCTGCTGGATCCGGGTGCGATCCCGGTGCTCGCTGTCGATCGCGGCGGCCAGGTAACCTATCACGGGCCGGGACAGTTGCTGGCGTACCTGCTCGTGGACCTGCGCAGGGCCGGGCTCGGTGTCAGACAGTTCGTCACTCTGCTCGAGCAATCGGTCATCGGGCTGCTCGCGGCGCGCGGCATCGAAGCCCGCGCCCGCCCCGACGCCCCGGGCGTGTACGTAGCGGGCAGAAAGATCGCGTCCCTCGGGCTGCGGGTCCGCCGGGGCTGCAGCTTCCATGGTCTGAGCCTCAACGTGTGCATGGACCTGGGACCCTTCGCCCGGATCAACCCTTGCGGACATCCCGGCATGCAGGTCACCCAGCTGGCCGACCTGGGCATCCCAGAGGGCCCCTGGGAGATCGCCGACAGGCTCGCGGGGTATGTCGCCACAGGCCTGGGCTACACTATCGATCCCTTACGGCAGGCCCTGACGGAGCTCCCCGGATGACCGCTCCCGGCGATCACACGCCACCCTCGCGGCTCAAGCCGCACAGCCACCAACGGGCCCGCGACAAGGTCGCGCGCATCCCGGTAAAGGTGGAGCCCGCCGAGACCCTGCTGCGAAAGCCCTCGTGGATCCGCGCCAGGGCACCGGTAGGGCCCGGGGTGACCCGGATCAGGCGCATCCTGCGCGAGCGCGGCCTGAGCTCGGTCTGCGAGGAGGCGGCCTGTCCCAATCTCGGGGAGTGCTTCTCCCAGGGCACGGCGACCTTCATGATTATGGGCGACATCTGCACGCGGCGCTGCCCTTTCTGCGACGTGGCCCACGGGCGCCCGGAGCCCCTGGACCCCGCCGAGCCCCTCCAGCTGGCCGAGGCGATCCAGGCGATGGACCTGGCCTATGTCGTGATCACCTCGGTCGACCGCGACGACCTGCGAGACGGCGGTGCCGGGCACTTCGCCGCGTGCATCCGCGAGGTCCGCCGCCTCAACCCGGCAACCCGCATCGAGGTGCTGGTACCGGACTTTCGGGGGCGCCTGGAGCCCGCGCTGGCCGCTCTGGGCGACAGCCCGCCGGACGTGCTCAACCATAACCTGGAGACCGTGCCCCGGCTCTATCGCCAAACCCGTCCGGGGGCGGACTTTGCCTGGTCGCTGGAGCTGCTGCGGCGCTTCGGCGAGGCACATCCCCAGGTGCCCACCAAGTCCGGCCTGATGCTGGGGCTCGGCGAGCATATCCACGAGGTCGAGGCGGTGCTGCGGGAGCTGCACGCCCAGGGCTGCAGCATGCTGACCCTCGGCCAATACCTGCAACCGTCCCGGGACCACCTGCCGGTCGTCCGGTTCGTCCCCCCCGAGGAGTTCCAGCGGCTCGCCCGGATCGCCACCGAGATCGGTTTCACGAGTGTGGCCAGCGCCCCGCTCGTGCGCTCCTCCTACCACGCCGATCTTCAAGCGCAGCCAGTGCTTGCCCGCGAATAGGCCGTGGTCTTGGACGTCGGCGCCACCCGCGCCATTGAGTCGTTGATCCTGCCACCGGCAGGCTGATCCTGCCGGGTCTCGGCATGGAGCGGGTCCCCGCCCCGACCGCCCTCCTCCGCGAGCAGGACCCCGAGCCCCCGTGACATAACTGGCTACCCGGCGCCCAAGCGCTGCAGGAGACCACCCTGTGCCTGCGCAAATGCCTGGGGGCGCTCTGGTACCACCTGACATGAATGAGATCAGCCCCGGGCAGCGCCGGGCAGGTGCCCGTCGAATCGCTCCATCAGGTAGCCGAGACAGTCCTGGCGGACGACCTGCCGGTCGGTGGTGAGCATCGAGGGCATCACCGGGACCTTGAGCTTGAGCTCCCGCTGCTCGGTCAGCAGATAGCGATCGGTTACGTCAACGCCCTGCTCGTCGCTGACCTCCAGGCCGAGGCCGCGCCCGGCGTGCACACAACCTAGCAGGGTGCCGGCGGGCAGCTCCCGGAAGTTGAGCCGATCGAGGTCCGGGGCGAGCTCCAGATCGACGCCGCGCTCGCCGAAGCCGAAGCTGGTGTCGGGACCGACCCGCACGGTGGCGACTGTGTGGAAGAGATCCACGTCCTGAGGCGCCAGCGGATGGCTCGGGTGCTCACACAGGTGCAAGCAGGCATCCAGGTACTCCAGCGCATGCTCGGTGCCCCGGACCTGGCCCGGCTTGCCGCATTCCAGCGTCACGGCAGGGCAAAGGCGCGCCATGGCCATGGACTGCACGCCGCGCGGGCGCAGGAAATACACCACCGTGCGGCCGAACAGGGCGGCAAGGTGCAAGAACCGGTTGTCGATGCGGTTGATGCAAGCGTAATGGGGGTTCAATCCGGTGTTGTTGTGCACATCCACGCTGGCAAACATCCCGCGTCCCGCCATGAGATCGACCACCGAGCGCATGAGGGCGTGCTCGGGGGTCGGCGGGAGCTCGCTGCCCGGCCAGACCCGGTTGTAGTCGGGCTGGCCCTCCAGGTGGCGCAGCCCGCGCGCCGCGGCCGAGACATTGGCGACGAACAGGCTCAGCGAGCGTGGCAGCGCAAGTCTCCCCGGGGCGTCCGCATAGCGCTTGAGCAGGGCGCAGACCGCTTCCCAGCCGGTGGTCTCGTTGCCATGGGTGAGCACGGAGACGAACAGCGCCGGCTCACGACGCCCCGGGAGATGGATCAGGGTCGGGCCGCCGAGCCGGGCCTCCAGCTCCCCGGCCGGCGCATCGAGCAGGCCCTCCGGGACAGTATCGCGCTGCTGCAGCATCATCGGCGTCTTACCCTGGGCTTGGTCAGACCGGCCAGCTGTGGACCGGACGGTCGGATGCCTGGTGCTCCAGGTACGCCAGGACCAGGCCCGGCATATCCGCGCCATGGGCCGCCACGAATCGGCGCTGCCAGGTCGCCCCGTTCACCCCCGTTGCGACCCGCTCCCTGAGGATGCCGAGCCACTCCTGCACCTCGGCCTCGGCGACCCCGAGGTCGAGCAGACCGGCCCCGGCCATCGGGATCAGGATCTCCAGGCAGAGCCTGTCCATGGGCACCTGGGCCCCGCCCAGCCACTCCACAGTGGCGCCGAGGCCGTGACGCGCGGCACTGTAGAAATTCTTCCGGGCTGCCACGAAGGGCAGCTCCAGCTCGGGCGCGTTTGGGCGTGTCGCCAGGGCGTGCACGGCCCCGAAATAGAGCGCGGCGTTGGCGATGGAATCGCGCACCGTGGGGCCGGCCGGGATCACCCTATGCTCGATGCGCAGGTGCGGCGTACCGTCGTCGTCGAAGCCGATCAGCGGACGATTCCAGCGCCAGATGGTGCCATTGTGCAGGCGCAGGTGGGCCAGGCGCTCGGGCGGCTCATCCATGAGGTGCGGGAGCAGGACCGGAAATCGCTCCAGGTTGTCGGCGAAGCATTCCATGATGCTGCCGGCGACATAGCCGATCCCGAAGGTCACGCGCTGCGCGAGCTTGGAGCCGGCCACCGCCACGGCCTGCTCGAACAGCGGCACCCGGGTCTCCGCCCAGAGGTCATGGCCGAACAGAAACGGCGAGTTGGCACCCAGCGCGACCATCGGCGCGGAAAGGATCGCAGATGCATTGTAGTAGCGTCCGGCCTGCAGGGCGTCCACCTTGAGATGGATCTGGAAGGATGTCGCGGCCGCCTCGAGCATCACGTCCCGGTGGCTGGTGTGCAGGTGGTCCAACCCCTGGATGTCGATCTGCAGGGGCCGCTCCCTGCGCAGCCTCAGAACCTGCTCGTTGAGCGCCCGATAGCGCTGCAGCCCGGACATCTGGGCGAGCGTGAAGTCGCTGTCGCGCGCCGTCGGCAGGATGCCGATCATGGCCAGGCGGCAATCCAGCTCCGCCGCCACCCGGTCGCAGCGCCTCCAGAGCGCTGCCAGCGAGCCGTGCAGACGGCTCAGGGGTTTGCCCTGCAGCGGCACCGGCGGGCCGTTCAGCTCGACGTTGAAGGTGGCAAGCTCCGGCACCACCAGCGGCTCGGCAAGGCGCGACAGATAGCGCTCGTTGATGCCCGCCGGCCGGCCCTGGGCATCGACCAGCCAGGCCTCCAGCTCGAAGCCGCCCATGGGCGGGGAGCCGCTGAAGGCGCGCTCCGCGAGCCAGCTCTCGAGCAGCGCCGTCTCCTCGCACAACCGCCGGTCGAACTCGGCGAAATCGGCCGGCTGGAAGTGGCTCTCGCCGATCTCCTGGCCCATCGCGATCAGCCCAGCATGGCCGCGCCGCCGACCAGCCGGTCGGCCTCGGCCAGGCGCTGGGGAGTGCCGACATCGGTCCAGAGGCCCGGGTGATGCTCGGCGCTGACGGCGCCCCGATCGCAGGCGCGGCGCAGCAGCGGCGCCAGCGGGAAGACACCGGGCGCGCAGCCTTCGAACAGCGCCGGCCGGTACACGCCGATGCCGCTGAAGGTGTAGCGCGGTGCCCCGGCGTTGCGGGCAAGCCCATCGATGAGTGCGAAGTCGCCTCCCGGATGGTGCGCCGGGCTGTCGACAAGCACCAGGTGAGCCAAGCCCCCGGGGGCGGCCGGCAGGCGGCGGTAATCGTAGTCGGTCCAGATATCGGCGTTCACCACCGCGAACGGCGCCGATCCGAGCAGCGGCAGCGCCTTGAGGATACCGCCCCCGGTTTCCAGGGCACTGGCTTCCGGTGAGTAGGCGATGCACACGCCCCAGCGACGGCCCTCGCCCAGGGCCGCCTCGATACACGCACCCAGATGGGCGTGGTTGATCACCAGGTCCCGAAAGCCGGCTCCGGCCAGCGCCTCGATGTGGTGCACGATCAGGGGTTTTCCGCCGACGGACAGCAGCGGTTTGGGAACGCGGTCCGTAAGGGGACGCATGCGCTCGCCCCGCCCCGCTGCCAGAATCATCGCTCTCATGGTCCGTTCCGCCTTGGCTGACGCGGGATCAATTCTAGCCCGCATTCATCATCGGGGCGCGTCCCGAGGGGGTGGAGATGGCCGTGGATCGCGGCGCGGACAGAGCCTGCGCAGCAGGCAGGCTCTTGGGAGACAGGCGGGCTAAGGCTCGGCGCGGTGCTGCGCGCGGGCACACGGCCCCGGGGTCACTTCTTCATCGAGTCGAAGAACTCGTTGTTGGTCTTGGTGATCTTGAGCTTGTCGTAGAGAAACTCCATGGCCGCGAGCTGATCCATGGGGTGCAGGATCTTGCGCAGGATCCACATCTTCTGCAGCTCGTCGGGCTTCATCAGCAGTTCCTCGCGACGGGTACCGGAGCGGTTGATATTGATGGACGGAAAGATGCGCTTCTCGGCGATACGCCGATCCATATGGATCTCCATGTTGCCGGTTCCCTTGAACTCCTCGTAGATCACGTCATCCATGCGCGAGCCCGTATCGACCAGCGCAGTGGCGATGATCGTGAGGCTGCCCCCTTCCTCCACATTCCGCGCCGCGCCGAAGAAGCGTTTGGGCTTGTGCAGCGCGTTGGCATCCACACCACCCGTGAGCACCTTGCCCGAGGAGGGGATCACGGTATTGTAGGCACGCGCCAGGCGGGTGATGGAGTCCAGCAGGATCACCACGTCGAGCTTGTGCTCGACCAGGCGCTTGGCCTTCTCGATGACCATCTCGGCCACCTGCACATGACGCGTGGCCGGCTCGTCGAAGGTGGAGGAAATGACCTCGCCGCGCACCGAGCGGGACATCTCGGTGACCTCCTCAGGGCGCTCGTCGATCAGCAGGACGATCAGATAGCACTCCGGGTGGTTGTGCTCGATAGAGTGGGCGATGTTCTGCAGCATCATGGTCTTGCCGGCCTTGGGCGGGGAGACGATGAGTCCGCGCTGACCCTTGCCGATGGGCGAGACCAGATCGATGGTGCGGGCGGTGATGTCCTCGGTGCTGCCGTTGCCGATCTCCAGGCCCAGGCGCTGGTTAGCGAACAGCGGCGTGAAATTCTCGAACAGGATCTTGTTCTTGGCGTTCTCGGGCTTGTCGAAGTTGATATCGTTGACCTTGAGCAGCGCGAAGTAGCGCTCCCCGTCCTTGGGCGGGCGGATCTTGCCTGAGATGGTGTCGCCGGTGCGCAGGTTGAAGCGCCGGATCTGGCTGGGCGAGACGTAGATGTCGTCGGGTCCGGCCAGGTAGGAGCTGTCGGCCGATCGCAGGAACCCGAAGCCGTCCTGGAGGATCTCGAGCACCCCGTCGCCGTAGATGTCCTCGCCCTTCTTGGCTTGGGCTTTGAGGATCGCGAAGATCAGGTCCTGCTTACGGGACCTGGCCATGCCCTCGATATTCATCGATTCCGCCAACGCCACGAGCTCGGGCATCGGCATGGTCTTCAGTTCGGTAAGGTTCATGATTCGACCGGATTGGTTTTCGGGTAAGGGATTGGGAAAGGTAGGCGGCGGCCGACCCGCTACGCCGGTAGGCGGCTCTGGCCACCTTGTTGATCGGGGCTTGGGGCTGGATGCGCGAGGGTCGCGGAGGGTCTTTACCCTCACAGTCTAGCACCCAGAAAGGGCGCGTCCAGCCTGGGAGCAGCCGCCGGGCGGCCGCTCGGCATTACAGATTGCTGTCGATAAATGCAGTCAGCTGGGATTTCGATACAGCGCCGACCTTAGTCGCTTCGACCTCACCGTTCTTGAACAGCATCAGGGTCGGAATGCCGCGGATCCCATAGCGCGGCGGCGTGCTCGGATTCTCGTCGATATTCAGCTTGGCGATCTTCACCCGCCCCTGGTACTCGTCGGCTATCTCATCCAGCACCGGGGCGATCATCTTACACGGTCCGCACCAATCGGCCCAATAGTCCACGAGCACCGGCTCACTAGATTTCAGCACCTCGGTCTCAAAACTCTCGTCCGTCACATGAACGATCAGATCACTCACCTGGAATCTCCAAACAACCTCAGGGAAGTGCGCCCGGGGGTGCAGATCGTGCACCGGCGCATTCTCGATACCAGCCAGACCGGGGCGATTGATGCTGGCAATGCGGTATTGTGTGGGTCGAAGCTCCATATTTCAATGCATCCGAGTCAAGTTTTCAAGCCCAAATGGGTGATTTGCGGTATCCTAACCGCCCATGACCGATACGCATCTGACGGATACCCGTTTCGACGGCCTTGGGCTCGATGCCAGTATAGTGAAGGGGCTGCAGGACGCCGGATTCGTTTTCTGCACCCCGATCCAGGCCGAGGCCCTCCCGATCGCCCTGGCGGGAAAGGACGTGGCCGGCCAGGCCCAGACCGGGACCGGCAAGACCGCTGCATTCCTGGTCGCCGCGTTCCAGCACTTGATCACCCACCCGGCCGACCCGCACCGCAAACCGACCCAGCCACGGGTATTGATCCTGGCGCCGACCCGGGAGCTTGCCGTGCAGATCCACCGGGATGCCGAGACCCTCGGACGGCACACCGGCTTCAGGCTCGGGCTGGCGTTCGGCGGTACCGACTACGAGCGGCAGCGCAGCCACCTGGAGGCCGGAGTGGACGTCCTGATCGGCACCCCCGGGAGGCTGATCGACTATTTCAAACAACGGGTGTTCGACCTCGAGGCCGTGCAGGTGGCGGTGCTCGACGAGGCCGACAGGATGTTCGACCTGGGCTTTATCAAGGACATCCGCTTCGTGCTGAGGCGCATGCCCAAGCCCCAACGGCGTCTCGGCATGCTGTTCTCCGCCACGCTGTCCTACCGGGTAACCGAGCTGGCCTACGACCACATGAACAACCCTGTCGGGGTGGCCATCGAGCCGGACAAGATCACAGTGGACAAGGTCTCCCAGGCCTGCTACATGGCCGCTAACGAGGAGAAGATTCCGCTGTTGATCGGGCTGCTGCGCAAGCTTGACGCCCATCGCACTATCGTGTTCGTCAACACCAAGCGCGCTGCGGACTACGTCTGGGGATTTCTCGAGGGCAACGGCTTCCATTCGGCGCTGCTCTCGGGCGATGTCCCCCAAAAGAAGCGCCTGTCGCTGCTGCGCCAATTCCAGAGCGGCGAGCTGCCGGTGCTGGTCGCCACCGACGTGGCGGCCCGGGGGCTGCACGTCCCCGATGTCTCGCATGTGATCAATTTCGATCTCCCCGAGGACGCCGAGGACTACGTGCACCGCATCGGCCGTACTGCCCGGGCGGGAGCCAGTGGCGACGCCATCAGCTTCGCCTGCGAGACCTATGCATTCTCACTGCCCGACATCGAGGGGTACATCGGGCACAAGATCGCCTCCGCGCCGGTCACCGCGGAGCTGTTGGCCCAGGTGGACCCGGCCAGCCGAGTCCGCCCGGAGCGGCGCGAGCGCGTCGCCAGCCCACGGGCGGGCGCGCCGAGCAGGCGGCGCGCGGGCGAAGCCGTCGGACGAGGCCGGCGGTCGCCCTCGCAGCCCGCGGGGCGGAGGCGGTAGCCGCACCGCGATGGGCCCCCGCGCCGACCCGCCCGTGGCGGCCATCGACACCAAGTGCAGCCGCTGCCTGCAGTCCAAGTGCTGCACCTACATCACCCAGGCGCTCGACACGCCGCGCTGCAAAGCCGACTTCGAGCACCTGCTCTGGCAGGTCTCCCATGCCGGGGTGGAGATCTACAAGGACAGCTCCGGCTGGTTTCTGCTTATCGACAGCCGCTGTGAGCACCTGCAGCCCGGAGGCCGCTGCGCCATCTACGCCCGACGCCCCCGGATCTGCCGCGAATACGACAACGGCTGGTGCGAGCTCGACGCGCCCGCCGAAGAGGGCTTCAGCCTGCATTTTCGCGGCTATGCGGAGCTGCTGGCTTACTGCCGTGCGCGCTTCAAGAGCTGGGGACGCTGACTGCGCTCAGCGCGCGGATATCCATCCTCTGTGTGAAATCAATCGCTTGCTGTTGGTCCTGTGGGTATGTGGGCGAGTGAGGTGGCTCCCACGACCGGACGAGCGCGACGCGGTACAATGACGTGGCGCGATGAAGTGGCGCGCGGCAGCCCCGCGGGCGGACTTCGCCGAGCTTTGTACCCGCTGGCGACTGAGACCTGACGCATGTCAATACCCGATCTGCCTCATCCCCCTCCCCCTTACTCGCAACCCGGCCAGCCGCTGATACTGCGCGACGTTCTGGCCATGGACCGCACCCGGCTCGCCAACGAGCGCACCCTGCTCGCCTGGCTGCGTACCGCCCTCATGCTGCTGGTCTCCGGGGTCACGCTGATCAAGCTGTTCGAAGGGGTCAGGACACTGGAGATACTGGGCTTCAGCCTGATTCCGGTCTCGATCCTGGTCGCCGCCTGGGGCGTACGCCGCTACCTCCAGACCTGCCGCCTGATCCGGGCGGCGGACCGGAGCTGACCGGTCGTGCCGGAGCCCGGGGCAGCGCCGCGCCGGTACCTGCGGCCCGCGGAGCGGCCCCACCCGAGATGAGCCCATGAACCGGAAAAAAACCGAGGGCAACAGCCAGCGGCTCGATCGCATCGTCGCCGAGGCCCGGCGCGCCCGGGAGGAGCGCGAGCGCGGCTACCGGGAGCGCGCCTTGAAGCTCTTCCCCTGGGTATGTGCGCGCTGCGGACGCACCTTCACCCGGGAGAACGTCCGCGAGCTGACTGTCCACCACAAGGACCACGACCACGACCGCAATCCTCCGGACGGCTCGAACTGGGAGCTGCTCTGCCTGTACTGCCATGACAACGAGCACCAGCGGTTGCTGCAGGGAAGCGCCAGCCTCGACCCAGGAGCCAAGCCGGGGGACAGCGGGGCACGCCAGCAGCCGTTCGCCGGGCTGGAGGCCCTGCTCAAGCGAGACCACTCGAAGGACTGACCCGGGGCCATCCGCCGGCGCACCCTTTCCCGGGCGCGAGCACGCTGCTAGCTTTGATGGACGGCGGGGCCGGCCCCGGGCAGGCGCGCCGGGCCTGGCCCCCCAGGAAATTGTTGCACTGCATCATAAATCGGGTACCTTATTCCAGACGCGCCCAGCACCGGAGACCCCCCTTGTTCCGCAAGATCCTGATTGCCAACCGCGGCGAGATCGCGGTGCGCATCATCCGTGCCTGCGCCGAGATGGGCATACGCTCGGCGGCCATCTATTCCGACGCAGACCGCTACTCCCTGCACGTCAAAAAGGCCGACGAGGCATACAGCCTGGGCAGCGACCCCCTGGCGGGCTACCTGAACGTCTACCGCATCGCCAATCTCGCCAAGGCCACCGGCTGCGACGCCGTTCACCCCGGCTACGGCTTCCTGTCCGAAAACCCGGAGCTGGCGGAGGCCTGTGCCCGGCGTGGCATCGCCTTTATCGGCCCCAGCGCCGAGGTGATCCGTCGCATGGGCGACAAGACCGAGGCACGCTTTGCCATGAAACGGGCCGGGGTCCCGGTCACGCCCGGCACCGACGGCAACCTGGACAGCCTCGAGGACGCCCTGAGCGCGGCCGAAGGCCTGGGCTATCCGGTGATGCTCAAAGCCACCTCCGGCGGCGGCGGGCGGGGCATCCGACGCTGCGACAGCCCCGAGGATCTGCGCCGCAACTACGAGCGGGTGATCTCCGAGGCGACCAAGGCGTTCGGGCGTGCCGAAGTGTTCATGGAGAAATGCATCGTCAACCCGCGCCACCTGGAGGTGCAGGTCCTGGCCGACGAGCGGGGCAACGCCATCCACCTGTTCGAGCGCGACTGCTCGGTGCAACGGCGCAACCAGAAGCTGATCGAGATCGCCCCTTCGCCCCAGCTCGATGAGGCTCAGCGCCAGTACATCGGCGGGCTGGCGGTGATCGCCGCCAAGGCGGTGGGCTACACCAACGCCGGCACCGTCGAGTACCTGATGGACGAGAACGGGCGCTTCTATTTCATGGAGATGAACACCCGGGTGCAGGTCGAGCACACCGTCACCGAGACCATCACCGGGGTGGACATCGTCGAAGAGCAGATCCGCATCGCGGCCGGCCTGGCCCTGCGCTTTCGCCAGGACCAGGTCAGCCGTCGCGGCTTCGCCATGCAGTTTCGCATCAACGCCGAGGACCCCAAGAACAACTTCCTGCCGAGCTTCGGGCGCATCTCGCGCTACTACGCCCCAGGCGGGCCGGGCGTGCGCACCGACACCGCCATCTATACCGGCTACACGGTGCCGCCCTACTATGATTCGCTGATCGCCAAGGTGATCGTCTGGGCGCTGTCCTGGGAGGACGTGATCAACCGCGGCGAGCGCGCCCTGAGGGACATGGGGCTGGAGGGCATCCGCACCACGATCCCGTATTACCTGCAGATCCTGCGCTCCCCGGGATTCCGCTCGGGCAGCTTCGACACCAGCTTCGTAGAGAGCCATCCGGAGCTCATCGAATACTCCTGCAAGCGCCGCCGTGAGGACCTGGCCGCGGCGCTGTCGGTCGCCATCGCCATCCACGCGGGCCTCTAGAGGTTCACAGCCATGCCGAAGATCCACGTCACCGACGTCATCCTGCGCGACGCTCACCAGTCCCTGATCGCCACGCGCATGCGCACCGAGGACATGCTGCCGATCTGCGACAAGCTCGACGCCATCGGCTATTGGTCCCTGGAATGCTGGGGCGGCGCTACCTTCGACGCCTGCGTGCGCTTCCTGAAGGAAGACCCCTGGGAGCGCCTGCGCAAGCTGCGCGAGGCGCTGCCCAAGACCCGGCTGCAGATGCTGCTGCGCGGTCAGAACCTGCTGGGCTACCGCCACTATTCCGACGACGTGGTACGCGCCTTCGTACGCCGCTCGGCCGAGAACGGCATGGACGTGTTCCGCATCTTCGATGCGCTCAACGACCTGCGTAACCTCAAAACCGCCATCGAGACGACCAAGGCGGCGGGCAAGCACGCCCAGGGCACGATCTGCTACACCACCAGCCCGGTGCACTCGATTGCCGGCTTCGTTGCCCAGGCCAAAGAGCTGGCGCAGATGGGCTGCGACTCCATCGCCATCAAGGACATGGCGGGGCTGCTCACCCCCTATACCACCGCGGAGCTGGTCAAGGCGCTGAAGGACGCGGTCGACCTGCCGTTGCACCTGCACTCCCACGCCACGGCGGGCCTGTCCGACATGTGCCACCTGAAGGCCATCGAGAACGGCTGCGAGCACATCGACACGGCCATCTCCTCGTTCGCCGGCGGCACCAGCCACCCGCCCACCGAGAGCCTGGTGGCGGCGCTGCGCGGCACCGAGTACGACACCGGCCTGGACCTGGAGAAGATCCAGCAGGTGGGCATGTATTTCTATGCCGTGCGCAAGAAGTATCACCAGTTCGAGAGCGAGTACACCGGCGTGGACACCCGGGTGCAGATCAACCAGGTCCCTGGGGGCATGATCTCCAACCTCTCCCACCAGCTCCGGGAGCAGAACGCCCTGGAGCGCATCAGCGAGGTCCTGGAGGAGATCCCCCGGGTACGCAAGGACCTCGGCTACCCCCCGCTGGTCACCCCCACCTCCCAGATCGTAGGGACCCAGGCGGTGCTGAACGTGCTCACCGGCAAGCGCTACCAGAGCATCACCAACGAGGTGAAGCGCTATCTGCAGGGCGGTTACGGTCGGGCACCGGCGGCGGTGAATCCAACCCTGCAGCAGCAGGCGGTGGGCAACGAGGACATCATCGACGTGCGCCCCGCCGAGCTGCTCAATCCGGAGCTGGAGCGCCTGCGCGAAGACATCGGCGGTGTCGCCAAGACCGAGGAGGACATCCTCATCTACGCCATGTTCCCGGAGGTCGGACGCCAGTACCTGGAGGGACGCGCCGCGGGCAGCCTGGTGCCCGAGCCCCTGGAGCCTCCCCGCGCGCCCGGGGAGGCCCGCACCGCCCCCACCGAGTTCCACATCGTGCTGCACGGGGAGAGCTACCACATCAAGGTCACCGGAGCGGGCCACAAGGAGCAGTCCGAGCGCCACTTCTACTTCACCGTCGACGGCGTGCCCGAAGAAGTGATGGTGGAGACCCTGGATGAGATCGTGCTCGAAGGCGGCGCCCAGGGCGCGGTCAAGCAGGCGATCGCCGGCAAGCGCCCCAAGCCCACCAAGGAAGGCCATGTCACCACCAGCATGCCGGGCAACATCGTCGACGTGCTGGTCAAGGAAGGCGATGTGGTCAGCGCCGGTCAGCCGGTGCTGATCACCGAGGCCATGAAGATGGAGACCGAGATCCAGGCCCCCATCGCCGGCACGGTGACCGCCTTGTTCGTGCAGAAAGGCGACAGCGTGAACCCGAACGAGGTGCTGGTGGAGATCGAGGCGTGACGCGCGCACGGGGCGCCCGTGCCCAAGGGTCGTAAGTCTCAGAGCGAGCTGGCGGGCTGACGCCGGGCGGCGCGTCGGCTGGGGCCTGGGTGCCATGCCGGCGCCGGGCTGCACGCTTTACGGTTTCTGCCCCACCAGCATGGCCAGATCCCGAGCCCCGCGTGTGAGATCACCGGCTCTCCCCTCCTCGCGGTAGACACGCAGCGCCAGGGCCGCGAACAGAGCGAGCAGCTCGTTGTCTGCAAGCCGAAACCGGGGGTTGGACGGCCCCTGTGGCGAAAGCACGTTGCGGACGAAGGTCTGGTAGTACAGTAGCCCGTCGGGGCGCAGGGCGCCGATCAGGGCCGGCACCAGGGTACGGTCGAGAAAATGGCTGACGAGGATGACGTCGAAGGACTCGGGCGCGGGAGGCCGGGCGATCACGTCGCGGACCTCGGCCCGGACCCCAAGGCTGCGGCGCGCAGCCTCCGCCGCGACACCCTGGACGGCGACCGGCGAGATATCCCAGGCGGTCACCCGAAGTCCCAGCGCCGCGAGCAGCAGCGCGCTGGCCCCGCGCCCGCAGGCCAGGTCGAGGGCCTCGCCGCAGGGGGGCAGCAGGTGGGCATTCTCCCGCAGCACCCGGGCCGGATCGCCCGGCCCTCGCGCTTCGGCATGACGGCGGTTCCACTTCCCGGTCAGCTCGGCGACATCGTCTTCCAACCCAGCCACCCTGCAGATCCTGTGGGTCCGGCGTTGGCGCCGACGCCGGCCGAGCCGGGCGCGGGGCCGGACCGGCCCCCAGCTCGGCGTTTGGCTGGCTGTCAGTTGAGCACTTTCGCCGCGCAGCGCGCACCGGCTCCCACTCCTTTCCCGAGGACCCCGTCGAGAAAGACGCCCTTGGTCGGCGGCAACGGGCTCGTGAACGTGTAGTCGCCCTGATGCGCCGGGGCCGTCATGGTCCAATGTACCTTGGTCCCCGCCGGTACAGTAACCGGACCGTTGTTGAAGAGGTAGATGTCTTTCGGAAACTCGACCGGCGTGCCCTTGGCCCGGCAGGTCAAATTGAACCCCAGCCGCAAGTGGGGTGCGACCTGCACCGGCCCGAAGTGCTGCGGGGCCATCTGCAAGGGCGGTGGCGCCGCTTGCCCGACAGCAAGGGCGGCGGCCAAGAGGACGAGCGAGCAGAAAAGCCGAATCAGGTTGGTCTTCATGGGAGCATACCTCCGACACGTATCTCGGCGCCCCCCGCCAAGGGGGCTCGGAACCGCCCCAGTGAGAAGCACCGCGGGCGCGTCCGTCCTTTGTACAGGATCCGGCGCCGTAGCGAGGACAACACCCCCGGACACGGGCCGGATCAAGACCCCTAGAGTATAGGGGCCAGCGGGGCGGACGACGGCCCCCGCAGAGCTGCGCCGGGCCCGCTGGGTGCGGACACTCCGGGCTGGAGCCCCCTCGATTGACCACCGCGCTTCACGGGGCGTGTAATAGCCTTGCGGGTCCATCGGGGTGCGCCATGGCGTCGTCGGACGAGCTCTACAAACACAACCGCCTGAAGCAGCTGCGCGCGTTCTGCCGCACGGCCCAGAGCGGCAGCATCAGCCAGGCTGCCGAGGCGCTCTATCTCAGCCAGCCGACCGTCTCCCTGCAA